>NZ_FLTX01000094.1 GCF_900092025.1 Xanthomonas bromi | reverse complement strand
CAGCCGGGCCAGTTGGTTTACCGGCACGGGCAAGTTGATGGGCGTTGTGGGGGGGGTAATTGGGGGGATTTTGGCGATTAAGGATGGTGTTTCAACGTATAAGAAACATCCGTTTATCGGCGTGCTTATGGGGGGCTTAGGGTTTGCATCAATTATGGCGGCATTTATGTTGTTGTTTGCCGGTCTGGCTGGATTTGGTTTAATAGTGGGTTTGTTGGTGGCTGTGATTATGGGGGTTGTTTACTGGATTAAGCCAAACGCATTGCAGGATTGGTTGGTAGATACTCAGTTTGGATTAGCCGATCAGGGCGGAGGGACAGATTCAGCCTTTGGTGGTTTGGCTCAGCAGCAGCTTGCCCTAGAGTCGCTAAGTAAGGGTTGATGAAATGTATACTGGTTGGATAAGAGGCTTCAAAAAAAATAGAGATTTGACCTCCGAGGAGCTTGCGTCCGCCCTTTCTAAGAAAAAGGGTGGGGAGGCTGCGTTGCAGAGATTGGGGCTTATCTCAATAAATTCAAATTTTATCGAATGGATTGATAGAAGGTTCCTCTACAGAGGAATGCTTAATATGTCAGTGGTTTTTATTGGCATGCTTGGGTTTTTGGCGTTCACTGTATTTTGCTTTTCGAGGATGGCCGAGGGTGGGCGCGGCGCTTGGGCAATTGGAACTATGGGCCTCATGTCTTTAGGGTCCGCAGCGGCGGTATATTTGCTTTTTCTAAGGCATGATTTTTTCTGTTATTTATACTACCCAATTCGCTTCAACCGCAAAACCCGTAAGGTCTACGTCTTCCGCGAAAAACGCGATGGCGGCCTGCTGATCGTCCCCTGGGACGATGTCTTCTTCCACATCGGCCGCGGTACCGACATGAAATTCCTGCGCGACATCCGTGGCGAGATTCTCGACGGCACTATCGTCAAGGACACCTTCGCGCTAGGCCACTGCGCCGAACGCGACGAGCCGGTCAAGGAGATGTGGGAGTTCATCCGTCGCTACATGGAGGAAGGTCCGGAGGCGGTGGCCGAGCACCCGCTGGACAAGTATGTCGAACTGTCGGTGGCGCCGACCTGGAAGAACTGCCTGATCTCGGCGGTCGGTTTCACCAATGCCACCACGCCGTTCAAGCGCGTGCTGCTGTTCCCCTTCATCGGCACGTTCACTGTCGTGCGCTGGCTGGTGTTCAAGAGCTGCAAGCAGCCGGTGTTCCCGCCGGAGGTGGAAGCCGAGTGCCAGGTCGAACCGAACGACCCCAACATCTGGCCGGTCCCCAAGTCGATCGGCGAGTTCGTGACCACCGTTCCTGGCTTGATGACCTATGCGATGCGCAAGGCCCAAGGCATCAGAACGGCGCCGGACGCGCCAACGGATCTGGCGTCGCAGTTCAAGGACTGGGGCAAGAAGTGACATGGCGCGCGTTGCGCCCTGGTTCGCGCTGGACGCAACTGCAACCTCTGCTTGCGCTTGCCCAGGCCTTCGGCGTCACCGAACGTCAGTTGCATGGATGCCTCCTCACTCCGAACAGAGAGTGTCTCGCATTTGTGGCGCGTTGTTCAGAGGTTCCCTAAGCGCTTCTCCGCCATAAAACTCCCGTGCGGAATTCTTGCATATGTCTTTGTAAAAAGCTTCAGCGTCCTCCACTGTGTAGCCAGCTCCGACAAAACACCCATGCGCAATTTCTCTGAGTGTATGACGCTCGCTACTGGCGTTGTCGTAAACAGCGTTCAGGCATCCGACTATGGTAACAACGTCTTTCTTAGAAAGCCTATCTTCGCCACTTAATAGGCGCGCATGGTTGATATACGCCGACACGTTGTATCCGGTAAACGAATCAGCCAAGCCGGAAGAATCCTCGAAACCGGAGCAATCATCATTCATTTTAAAATGACAAATTGGTATATACTTCATCTCTCTTAATTTTTTAGACCTAAGGTCTTTCATCGAATCTTCGTCTTTTTTATAAATCGATTTATTCATCACCATGTTAAGCTCATGGAGAAGCGGCCCAGCGACGCTCGTATTGCGTCGGGCAACTCCTTTTTCCATGTCATTGCGATTAAATGGCCTAGTTTCACCAAGACGCTTATTTTCATGTGAGGAAGCTAAGCCCCTTCCCTCAAGAAAGGGCATCAGCACCTTGTGAGCGTCGCCCCAGGTTTTTGGACTGCAGTACACTGGTCTAAGAATCAGTAGTGCCTGGCCGGCCCGGAACTGGGCTTCCGAAGTAAGTGATTCGGAATTTTCCAGCAGTGGCTGCAATCCAGCGATGCATGCTTTGGGTGTCAACGCTCGGTCACTGGTGATTGCTTGGGCGTGATGTTTTTCGCCCTTCTCAATAAAAGGATTAGAAATAGATCGCGATGCATAACCGTAGGAGCCGCTGTCGTGGTTTGGAACGCCTGAAAGCGAATATTTGTTTTTAACTTGAAAATCAGCCTCCTTGGTTATATCGAAATCGACGGGAGCTTGAACGACTCCATACTTGGTGAGCAGGGCGGGCTTTATGCGCTCGCCAAGAATGCATGATACATTCAGTGCGATAGAATCACGGGCTTCCTTGGTATTGATCAATTCTTTCATGTAAACCTTGGTAGCTGAGCGAAAATCTAACATGGTGACGAAAGAATTTTCTCCAACAAGCTTTGGCAATAATGAAGTGCGCGCCCCCTTAACGTTCTCAGGGCATCCATGCGCATGATATTCGGCATAATTAGCCTCTGCCTTTTTCTCCGCTTCCCGCAGGCGAACGTCACTGGTAAATCCTTGCTTACCATCATGGAGTGACGTTGTCGAAAGAAAGAATCGATTGGCGGTGTTGTCGTAGATATAAGCAGCACCGGCAGCTCCTGCAATATATTTCATGGCAGTCTTTGCAATACCTGCCAATCCTCGCGGATTGTTCCTGCTGGATGATGTGCGATTTGCATTCTTTGGAAAAGATACGAGTCCTGAGAGAATTTCATTTGAACTAGTCGCTCCACCTATCGCTTGGGCCGAAGCGGGGGTACTCTTGCTGGGCTGATTCACTAGCAGTGACACAACGGGTTTCACATTATTTTTAGCCACACGCATGACTAGCACCTCAAGTTTTGAATTAATATGAATAGGATTTTCGGAATAAATTCTTACAAAAGGTAAATTTAACCAAAAATCTGGAAATTATCACTTATCACTTCACGAGTGAATCCACTCCTATCTCAGTTGTACCCATGTCTGGCATACCATCAACTGATGGAAGAGCATGTCGGTAGGCAGCGTGCCGCCCATATAACGGTGGAGAAGCAAGTTTGGCGCGGAACACTCCGATTCGCATCGCCTCACCGAAGGCGTGTTTGGGACGACGAAGCATTGACGCGGGAGATTCCCGACCTTTAGCCAAACGGCTGATCATCTGCCTGCCGGCATTGCACCGGTTGCGATGGCCTTTTCGGATTCGCCAACGGAGTGCGCTGGCCGCAGCTGCGCCAGGAGTTGTTCCAGCGTGCTCAGTCGTACCGTGGCCCGCAAGGTGTCCGCCTAGGCTCGTTCCCGGCGCTGGCGCTCTTCGACCAGCTCGGCCCGCGCTGCGGCGAGTTCAGCGCGCACGCCTTCCAGCGCGTGGACATCTTTGGGTCCACCGCACCTGCAGGCCTTGGGTAATCCCCCCACAGGTTAGCTGACGGCAGAAGTGGAATTTTCTCGTACCCTTTTCTGAGGAGGTTCCATGAAGACATCCCGTTTCACCGACAGCCAG
>NZ_FLTX01000119.1 GCF_900092025.1 Xanthomonas bromi | reverse complement strand
TTGCGCCACTTCCGTGCACAGGCCCTGCCAGTGGCGTTGCGTGCCGTCGGCCTGGCGCAGCTGCAGGTCCAGTGGCTGCTCCAGCAGCGCTTCGGCATCGAGAAACGCCGAGGTGGCCAGGCACTCGATCTGCAGCACGGTGGCGCCGCACACCGCCTCCTGCCCGTGGAAGCGTTCCACCACCAGCCCCTCGACCGGGGCGCGCAGTTGGATCAGGCGGGCGTGTTGGGATGGCTGCGCCAGACTAGCGAGGGCGACGGCCAGAGTCGGCATATCCATCGTTTCGTTCGCGATCTTTTACAGCCCCTTGACAATGGCTACGCGGATGAAGCCTGCCTGCGATCCGTTGGTATTTTATTACTCTGGTACAGAATTACATGGAATGCCACTTACAGGCTCGCAGAACATCTTCTTCTCAGGTGTGTAGATGAAATCTATATTATGATTCACATTGACAGCGGGGTTAGTTTGATTGGGGAGATTTAGCCAAACTCTGATGTCATTAATTCCATCATGATTTAAGTCAACTATTTCTGGGGCTTTGATGAATGAGCAATTTTCAAAATTGAAGTCGCCATCGCTTACAGCCTTTTTTTTGGTTGCGTTGACGAATACAAATCGGCACCCTTGGTTGCTGCCGTATTGTACGGGGAAGAAGTAATACTGGTCACCAAGAATTTCCCATGTGATGGTTTTGTTTAAATCAATAGATTCATTTGGATCAACTTCTATTAAAGATATGGCTCCCTTGTCGAAAGATGAAGCGTCGATTTTTCTTGGCGCTACGGTACTTGTCTCTGCCGAGAAGCTTGCCGATGAGAAGCAGGAAGTAAGGGTTAGCGTCAAGTAGGACGCGAGCAGGTATTTAATTCGCATGGATTGCTACTCAGTTGGAGTCGTATAGTCAACCACCATGGTTACGTTATTTCTCGCAGCAGAGTGTCGCTCGGTAGTGGCACTTGCTGGATCATCCCCCAAAATGCGGTAGGCATAGCGCGCATATGCCTGTCTTTCGTAATAGCCATTCCCACCTCCATTAACAAGCACTGAGGTGCGACCGATGGATTCGGCAGAGAAAACACGATCTGCTACTCTGTTTATATTGTATTCGCCATTATGCCGTTTAGAAACCCAGTAATGCCCGCCGCTATCACAGGAATTGTAGGGTGATTGTTCTATGGTCGCAGGATCATAGCGATCTGCCCAACGTCTTGGAGGTTTGTTTGGATCTAGGCCAATGATCCGTCCATGTGCATCTCGTAGGGTGGGATCGCCCCAGTAGTGAGTTGATGTGCCAGTTATTCGTGCGTCTTGGTAAGGGCCGTTAAAATGCGCGAAGTTTCTGTATGCTCCATAGCTATCGTAATTGCCGGCCCATGTCAGTTGCATAATTCCCCTGCCATAGAATGCTAAATAGTATTGCGTCATTGGTAGGCGAGTATTTGCTGCACCATGCCCGTATTCGGTCATAGTTTGCCATTTATCAGTTTCCAACATCACTTGGGCTAGGAACTGTGTCTGGCGGATTCGCGTTGCCGCGATTCCATATTTGCGCATAACTTGGTTAAGAGGGGTTATGTAATTAGCTGTTCTTTGTAAGGCGTTGGCCATCGAAATTCGTCCAGTATTCAAAGCTGTCCTTACTGCTCCATTTGCTGAATATCCTGGACGGTTAGGGATGGTTCTAGCCAGTTCTCTTGCGGTGAGCCATCCACATTTTCTGAAATGCTTAATGAATGAAAGTGGGTGAAAGTGCCATACGCTTCGGTCGGCTAGGCCAGACTGCGACCAAAACGTCATAGCGTCGACATGATCTTTGAAGTTTTTCCAAGCAGCGGCTTCGCTTAGGAGCTGGCCTGGTTGCTTTAAAGTCGAGTACCTGGCGTCCAAATCGCTGGAGTCCCATTCGCTGGGATGCTTGCAAATAAAATGTTGTAGCTGCTTTGCAACCACTGCATCGCTCGCACGAGATGCGAAGCTGGGTGGAGATGATAATGATGGCTCGGTAGGCGATGCTGGCAAATTCAACAGCTGCGTCAAAACATCAACATTTGCTATGCCGTCGGTCGGGCTAGCTGTTTGTCCTTCCTCCAGTTTTTGCCAATATAGGGGGAAGTCCGCATCTGAAAGTACGGCAATATGGTGACCCGGATCGGCGAGATTGATGTAACCTATTGCGTCTTCGGTGTAACGAATTAGTTGCCAATTCTCTATGCGTGCCGTGGTCTCACCATTCAGTATTCGCCCATAACGAAGATACTCAAATCCTGCGCTTGGACGATCAGTATAGAGAGCGGTTGCAATACGGAATAGATCATACTCATAATCGTCCTGATCAACGGGCAGCCCCACCTGTGTAGTGATTCTTCCCTGTGCATTAAGGCGATAAGTCGTAGCAATGCGGCGCCCCGCCTTTAGCTCTACCACGATATGTAGGTGCTCGCTATTTTGGCCCGCTGCTCCAACTGGTAGATTGAAAAACTCATTCTGGTTTGGTAGATCCAAACGGTGTGGAGCGACGGCATGCGGATGACGCGCTACGAAGTTGAGATTGGCCGGGAGGATGAAGTGGGTATCCCCGAAGACATCATTGGAGCCATGTCCACCTGCCGCGACAGCGCTGGCGTCCCGCCAGAACCTCGCAAGGTCTGCTTCCGTGGTGAATATCTCGAAGTGCACCGTCGGTACGCCGTAGAGCTGGCCCCCGAAGCCGAGTACTTCCTTCCGCCAAACCCGGGTATTGGCAGGTGCTTGCGTTGCCGATTCGCCAGTTGCCGCATTCCGCAGGAACGGCATCATCTGTGACCGCTGAGCGTCGGTAAGCGAGCCTTTCGGGGCGAGGTGCATGTATAGCGAGTAGTACACGACCTGCGTGTTTTCACCGCTATGCGTATCGTGCTTTATCAGCACGAAACTGGTGTCGTAAAGGCCCTGTCCTGGATAGTCTTTGGTTGCCGGAGCCAGGCGATAGGCGACGATGACGCCATCAGCGATCGCACGTATGGGCTCGGTTCCCGGTGTAAGGTGGATGCCGCCGTGCCAGCGGTTTCCCGTTGTGATTGGGTAGAGTCCTCTGGTCGGTTGTGTAAGCGCCACCATCGCATCGAACTTCGCTTGGTCGCTTTGATTGGCAGCGTTGGCAGGTAAAATGGGGTAGCTGATAAGCATTGATGTCCTTCCTTAGACGGAAAAAGGTGCAGTGCCATCGGGCTTCTTCAAGTCGTCAGGCAAAGGCGGCAGGGCGGGATTGCCGCTCTGCCCACCCAAGAACGGATGCCGACT
>NZ_FLTX01000093.1 GCF_900092025.1 Xanthomonas bromi | reverse complement strand
CCGGATCTACCGGGAGTTGGAGTTAAACCTGCGGATCAAACCGAAGAAGTGACTGGTGCGCGAGAAGCCCGAACCGCTAGCAGTACCGGAATCGATCAACACGGTCTGGTCGATGGACTGCATGCATGACCAGTTGGCCGATGGTCGCAGCTTCCGGTTGTTCAACGTCCTGGATGACGTCAATCGCGAGGCGCTGGCGATCGAGGTTGACCTGTCGCTGCCATCTGCCCGGGTGATCCGATCGTTGGAGCAGGTCATCGAGTGGCGCGGCAAGCCACACATCATTCGCTGCGATAACGGGCCCGAATACCTCAGCGGAGCACTGCTGGCGTGGGCGGAACGCAACGGCATCCGCATCGAGCACATCCAGCCGGGCAAGCCACAACACAACGCCTACGTTGAACGTTACAACCGCACGGTCCGCTACGCCTGGCTGGCCCGCACCCTGTTCGACACCATCGCGCAGGTGCAGGACAAGGCCACGCGCTGGCTATGGACGTACAACCATGAGCGCCCGAACATGGCGCTAGGCGGCATCACGCCAGCGATGAAACTGGCGATGGCTGCATAACTCCACTTCTGGCGTCCGCTAAAAGCGGGGGGATTACCACAGCAGAGCACGCAAGGACTATTCCGGAGTACACGCGGCCGGGATTGAGGGTCGGCAGGAATCTGTGAAAAAAATTCTTGGCTAACAGCAAGTCAACCCACTTTTGGCTGTTTTTTGCACGAATCCCTGCCGACCCTCCAGTTCGAGTTTGGGCTGTGGACGCTGTCGCTGATCGGCGCACTGATCAACCGGCAGTTCGGCAAGACACTGTTGATCGCCACGGTTGGCCGGCTCATGCAGTTGCTCGTATTCAGTGCGCACACTATTTGTAGAGGTTTTTATAGGACTCCCACAAATCCCCCAAGAAACTCTTGTCGGGTTTGGTCTCGATCTTCTGCATCGGGCGGCGGTTCATGTAGTGCTTGGAGGCGACGAACGAACCGTACGCACCCTCAAGGCTGCTCTCTGCCATGCTGTCGTGGACATATTCAAGAAACCCGCCATACAGCGCCTCGACCTCTGGCAGTCGCTTACCAGGGTTGTTCCATATCCAATAAAGCGCTTGGCCTTGCGGATCGGTGACAAAGAGATTGGAGGCGACCTCTCCGTCGATCTGTTTCTTTGCCTGGTCCATGTCGAAAGTATCGACCGAACGCGCGTTGCGTTCCAGATACCTCAGTTCGGCCGCGAGCTTGTCGTACCGGCCTTTGGCGGCGGGATATTTCGGGGCACCCAACAACCAGGAGTCTGTATGTTCATTGGCAGTCTTGGCGAATTGTTCGTACCACATCCGCAGCCACTGGATGTAGACGATCATATGCCCCTTCATCTGCCCCTGGATGTCCTTGGGCAGCGTGCGCACCACCAGCGGCTCCGGCGGCACATAGCACTGGCTTTCCTGCTCGGCTGTGCGTTGGCCGGGCTTGGTGTAGGTGCAGACGTATGGAAGGTTCAGGCGGATTACTGCGGGGCTGATTTCTTTTGTTTCTTCGACAAGTTTTGTTAAGGCATCGCGATACTTGCGCTGGAATTCTTTGACTTCACTATCTACTACAAATTTAACATATAAAGCGATATCGAGATCTTCTAATTCGGTTAAGCTTGGCATGGGAATTCCCGCGCCGTAAGCTCGGTTGTACATCAACTGTAGTGGATAGCGGGCCATCCCATCGAGCACCCCCTCTTCCTCGGCTTCGGCACCTCCCCCGACGTCCACCTGGCTTCCTGGAAATAAGAGTTCTTGACGATTTCCAGTTGCGCCTGGACTGCCTCCGATCATCGTCAATGGCTTGTAGAAGCGCAGTTCATGCGCTGCCGCATAATGCACGCAGCGTTCGACCTCCGGCAGCAACCTCATCTCCGACGACACCTTATTGCTGAGCGGGATGAATCCGGTCAGCAGATTATCGTCGTAGCGATTCGTCACGCAATCGAACAGGCCCATAAAGTGGATCTTGACCTCGACCGCCTGGTAGCGACCACTCGCGCAGATGTCGTCGATCAGCAGCTTGCTGAACGCAAGCGCGATCCCGCCGCCCATGTCGTAGCCAAAGATCGCCACGTTGACCCTGTGCACCGGCAGCCTGGCCTTGGCCAGTGCGAACGCGGCCTTGAAATCGGTCTCGGCCGATTTCAGGCGCGTATCCACGCCCGTGTTGAACAGCGCCGCACCCAGGGTCGAGTCGCGGATCAGGCCGACGCTTTCTGCCCCATAGCCAGCGGAATTCTTGGCCACGGCCGCGCCAGCATCCTTGGCTGCGCGCCACGGGTGCCTGACCACGTCTTTCCAGAGCGCACGCCATTCCTTGCGCAATTGTTTCCAGCCTTGCTTAGCCACCGTGGTAACGGGCTTCTGGACCGTCCTGGCAATCTGCTTCGCTTGCTTGCTCGCACGATCTACGACCTCGCCAGCGGTCCAGACCGCACGATTGGCGTAGGACTTGTCGCTCAGCCGTTCGCTTTCCTTCCAGACATCCAGCACCGCGCCCTTGGCGGCATCTTTCGGCGCAGAACTGACCTTGTCCTCGATCTCCTTACCGGCTTTATCGCCCAGGGCGGCTGCAAGTGCGGCGTTTTCGGGGTCGAACTCTGCGCCCAGTCCTGGATAATAAAATCGTCGCGCAGACTTATCCACGTTATCAATTAAAGCCGAATATATCTTTACTATATTACTCTCAGGGCCAGATTTATTAGTAAAGCCAAATCCATCAAAGAAAAAACTCAACCAGAGAACCTGTTGGCAGGCCGGGCATCTCTGTTCAGCCTCGACTTTTGTGCGATCAAGAAATGCGCGCTTTTGTTCTGAGTCTATACTTTCTTTTCTCACTTGACTCACTTGGAATCTCCTTTTCCATCGGACGTTGCGGGCAATTCTTCTGCTCCCATATCATCTACCCATTGCAAAGACGCCGTTCCATCTTTCCGAAAATAGACTCTGAAATACCGAGAATTTCTTGATTCAGGCTGAGGGATAGTCACTTTTATTTCATGCTCTTCAGCCTTTTTACCAGCATAAAAATCCTCTTTAGGCATAACAAATTTCCACTGCAAATTAACAGTCTTTCCGGGCGTTATATTGCAGCCGCAGGAGAATGCTCCACCGCCCCCCCACGTATCACCACTTTCTCGTCCTGATGGATTTCCAAAACAGCCTGAACTGGATTCATTATCCAGCCAAAACTCATGGATTTTTTTTTCGTACTCATTGTAGCCAGTGACACATACAGTTCTAGACTGAGAAAACCCATCCTTACAAGCGCCCAGCAAGAAGATAAACACCACCATCAAAAATCTAATAATTCTCATGCCGTAGGTGCCTCAAAGACCATTATTATTTATCAATCGACGGGGTTGGAGGAAGCTCATCCGCGCCCATGTCATCCACCCATTGCAAAGACGCCGTTCCATTCTTACGAAAGAAAATCCTGAAATATCGTGAACTGGATGATTGTGGTTGCGGCGTTTGGACTCTTATGGTGTGTTCCTCGGGCTTCACACCGGAATCGTACTCCTGCCTAGTCTGCTCAAATGTCCAGTAAAGATTGACGACCTTACCAGGCGTCACTTTACAGCCACAAGAAAACTTCCCACCGCCCCCCCCAATGACTTCCAGCTGACTTACCTGGCGGATTACCAAAACACCCAGCTTTTGACTCGTTATCCAGCCAAAACTCATAAATCTGCTTTTCGTATTCATTGTATCCGGTCACGCATACGGTTTTAGATTGC
>NZ_FLTX01000071.1 GCF_900092025.1 Xanthomonas bromi | reverse complement strand
TTAAGTGCAGCATCATCTGTAGTGGAGTCGGTGTAATTAACCTGCTGCGTACCGATCAGGCGCAGGCGTCCATTCACTTGGCTATCCGAGTAGGCACGGTTGGTAACGGCGACCAGATAGTTGATGCGGGTATTAACGGCATCAACCGATCCTAGCTCGCGGACCAAGCCAGGGGTATAACCTACGAGCACGTCGACCACCGCCGGGGTCGTTGCGCTGGTCGCCTGCCTCACTAGTGCAAGGCTGTGTTGTAAATCTTGCTCGCTTAACGGTGGTTTCGGCGGAATCAGGTAGTCGGATACCATGGCACTATCATGGCTCTTGAGGCGGTCAAGAGCCATGTCTTTTGGTAGCCGTTCTGAAATATACAGCTTTCCGGCCTGGGTAACGATACGAACCGATGTGTTGTCGCCGACCGGAATTGATCCGAATACTGCGTTGCGGCCGAAGGTGATCACTACACTTTGCTTTTCTGCGGGGAGGGTGCCGACGAAAGTCCAATGATCATTGTCCTGGGTGTTCTGCGAAATAGTTTTTGCATAGATGCGTCGGCCGTCTGGCAGCGGTAACCAAAGGCCACCGGCAGCCGCATTATCGTAGGCTTGCGATTCGTTGATTCTGATCGGGGTTAGCCTTTCCGTTGAAGTGATCCTACTCTTCTGTTGACTTGAAAATGAGAGCCATTGGTCAGCTGCCGATACCATGGAGGTGCTAGCGCAGCTGAGCCCCAGGAAGATCGTCGCCGCTAAAAAATTTATTTTCATGAAGACCTATTTTATTTGGGTAATTAATGCAACGACGTGAAACAAATACGTCGTTGCGTAGCCATATTTATCGCGCACACGTAGTAATTTAATTCCGCCCTGCGGGGTAACTATGCTGAAAAGATCCGATAACTTCAACGCCCCTCTAGATGGATTTTGATGTAATTGTGATGCATTATGCATTTCTTTGTGGCGTCCGTCATAAGTGCATTAAATTCACCTGGAAGATCAAGGGGACATGTGCATAGTAATGCTTATACGTTTATATTCGATAATTTATAAAAGTAATGGATATTATTTATATTTATCTTAATGCTATTTCGCAACGTCCCGACTTTAGGTTCGGCAGGGAATAATTACGTGCGGGACCGAAGTCTCTCTAAACTATTTAATCTAAAGGCCGACGACTGATGACACGACTGTTGGGTCTAACCTGAGTAGGACTCACCAGGAGGGTCGGCAGGAATTCTTGAAAAACCCTTTTTTACAACAAGGTTGGCTTACTTTTTGGCTTTTTTTTACACGAATCCCTGCCGCCCCTCAATCCTGCCAAGCACGATGGCGCTGACCGCCGGCCAGGCGGCTGGCGCCATCGCCCGGATCAACGCGCCTCGAATGCCCCCAAGTCCGGTGCACGCCCGTTGAAAGCCTCACCGGTATCGGCGCCGGCGTCGATCAACGCGCTGCCATGTGCCAGGGTGGCGAAGGTAATGATGGGTAGGTCGCCGTTGGCCTGGCGCGGACTCATGAGCTGGCGCTCGTCCAGGCTGACGAAATCGCCCGCACTGACGACAAGGGGAAGATTGAACGAATTACGGCCGATATCGTTCTCGCTCGCAGACCCCAGGTTGATCATTTCGATGCGCGTTCCGAATCCCAGGTTATTGGCCAGATCGTGATCGTATCCCGGCACGTCGGTGAGGTTGTCGCTCAAGGTGGATTGCATGTCGTAATTGGCGCGGCCGTTCTTGATCGATGTGTTGCTGATCCATTCCTGCCCCCCGATGTGGTGATTGGCGTAGAGGCCGTTGGATCGATTGCCCACTGCCAGATTGAACCGCACGATATGACGCGGCACCGGCTTGGGATACTCGCTTCCGTTGCGGCCGTAGCCGCCTGCCTTGAAGCCTGCGCCATTGCCCAGCGGCGTGAATGCGCTGTCGTACCCGTTGTAGAACGACCAATTGCGTTGCAGGGTGACTGCAGCAGCGGCATTGATCAGGTCGAAGCCATCGTCGCTGTTGAACCATGCGCGGCTGCCTTCGATGAGATTTCCGCTGCTTCCCGCAAGCGTCGGATGCACGCCGAAACCGTCGATATTTCCGTCGGAGAAGGCATTTAGTCCGCGGTTGTTATAGGCATCCACGTTGTGTACCCGGTTGTCGCTGCCGGAAACCAGGTACCAGCCGATCGCCTGGCCGTCGTGGATCGCCAGATTTTCGAACAGGTTGCCGTTGCCGCGGTCAACGCGGAATGCTTCGGACTGGGTCAGGCGGTCTGCAATGGTGATCCGCACACCCACCACCTCGAATCCGCGAAAGACGCAGTTGTTGCTGGCCACCCGGAATGCGGCCACGCGCAAGCCGGTGGGCGTCACCGCAGAGAAGTCGAACACCGGCCGCTCGTTGGCGACGTTGACATAGGCGATGCCAGGCTTGGTGATTTCGTTAACCACGGCGTAGGGCTGCCGCACTACGCTGATGTTGGCGCTGGTCAGGCGATAGGTGCCGCCGTGCAGGTAGACGGTATCGCCACTGGACGCGGCGGCCTGCGCAGCCATCACGCTGGCAAAGGGGGCGGCGCGAGTGCCGGGATTGCCGTCGTTGCCGGTGGGCGCGACGTACCAGTCGGCGGCAACGGACGTGCACGGCGGCACGCAGGCGGCAAAGGCGATCGCCACGATGGTGCGAAGAGAGAGGTGCATCGGATGTCCCTGGTGTACTGCATGAAAGTGGCTGCGTGCCGCTAACCCGGCGTGGCGCGAGCCGCGAGTCGCGCAGCCTGCGGGAACAGGTTTGCGCTCGCCAGTGGTCGTGCTCGGTTTTGCCAAGGCGGTTGACGTTTCGATGTGCCGCAAGGTAGAAGTGTGCAAACGGGACATAGTATTTGGATCGATGCGGGCGCTGCCGCTGCCCGCACTGCGGCGCGACGTTTCACGGCCGCCCTGTGTCCGGCATCGCATCGCCCCGCGCCATGCGATGGAGAACCGTCGTGGATCGTCCTACCGTCCTCACCCTGTGGAGGGCCGGCAGGGATCCGTGTGATAAATCTCCGACTTTCAGTGATTCAGCTCACTTTTGGCTGTTTTTTACACGAATCCCTGCCGACCCTCTACGTGGCCGAGTTGGCCGGTAAGGGCCGCATTCGGCTGGCGGCGCGTGCGCGGGTAGGGGATCAGGATCGCACGTGGGTGCAGTGGATCGATGAGAGCAACAATGTCATCGAGCAGCTTGATTTGACGCAGCTGCGCGCCCTGGGCTACAGCGTTAGCGTCGTCAGCTATGGCGTTCGGCTGTCGGCCGGTAAGCACATCATGGTGGCGACCGCGTGGCCCTGGACCGCGCCCGTTCGTGAGAAGGATGCACGGCTCTACAACATGGCCCCCGATGGGAGCGTCGGCGCTGCTGGCGTTGCGGCCGTAGGGAGTGACGGCGGCGGCGTCGAACGCGACCATGTACGTGGCGGGGTTATCGAGCATGGGCCGCGCAGCCAGGGCACGTTCCCCGAGTCCAAGCCGTACCAGACCGCGACGACGATCCCGGACACGGCGTCACAGATCTAATTTTCTGAAGCGTCAGATAACTAATCGTCATTAGACTTTTCTGACGCGTCAGATTCGCGTCAGATTAAAATGGACACATCGACACATCGACACATCGACACATCGACACATCGACACATCGACACATCGACACATCGACACGGCGGACCACTCAAATGCGCGACGACAAAGATCCCGGCACCCTCGAAATGCAGCTTCCCAAGCGTCGTGGCCGTCCGCCTGCCAATGGCGTTGCAGCGCAGACCGCAGCCGATCACAGCAGGGCGTATCGCCAGCGTCGGAAGGCAGTGGTCAACAACTACACGCGCGGCGAGGTGCTCACCGATATGGAACTGCTCGACCGTCTGCGGCGTGCCATCACCAGCGGCAGCGCCCAGCTCGCCGGCATTTATGCGCGCGACCTGCAGGATCGTTACCCCTGCGATATCTGACGCGTCAGAAAAATCGTGACTCATGAGCCGAACGCCCCATCCGCGCCGTGGACCTCGTGGCCCAAGCGTCTGTCGGACCACATGCGTTCTATCGGCGGACCTCGCGCCAGTCTCCACTGATAACTGCTCTTTGCGCCTTTGGCGCAGGATGTCCCGCAGGTAGATCACCTCGGTAGATCGCTGTGACTATTTGCCAACGATTATTTTCCTGGCGCATACTCAAGCGAGACAATCCTTATCAGGCTTTACATGGACGCATGTGTTGACCAACCTGGCTGGGCCTCATACTTTCGCGAAAACATGAATGCGCTTGGCCTCCCGGCTCCCGATTCTTTGTACGGCAACGTAACAGCAGTTAACGGGGCCATCGTGACGCTCGTTGGTCTCGCAGAAAAATTCGGCCCCAGAATTACGGTAATGGAGCTAATTAAAGCGGGAACGCGGTACGAACGTTTTATTACCGTAGCTGGACTTTCTGCGTCTTGGTATCTGGGTGCAGTGATCGGTAGCGCAGCAGTAGCTACCGGTCGCCACCTTGCTTGCGGAACCACGCTTACAGAGGTACTCATGGCCGCCAGCGAGTTTAAGGCGCCTCCCGATGTAAGAAATGTCTTGGTGAGACAGCCGATTATCTATAAAACCAGTCTGCAAGGCCGCAGTCGTTTTGCAGCGCTAGCAAAGGCGCATGGCGGGGTCAGCTCATGAACGCATCAAAGGTTAAAGATGGCGCTGCATTACTCGCTACCGGCATCGTGGTTAGCTTTTTCAGCTGGGCGTTCTGGAAGTATGCAGGCGATGACGCGTTCGGTATCCTGTCTGTGCTATTCCTTACTGTGTTTGTAGTTGATAACTGGCGGCTGCGTCGTGAACTGCGTCAGCGGAAATAGTTTCACGGGCCTATAGGGGTGTAGGGGCGTAGCCCCTACGGATAACGCCTCACCCGCGCCGTGGACGTCGCCGCCCCCGTCCAGTCGGGCTGCGCAGGCCACTGGCGGCTACCCCCTGACCACTCCCCACTGATAACCGCTTTTCACGCCTGCGCCGGAGTACGCCCAGCTCGCCGGCATCTATGCCCGTGACTTGCAGGACCGTTACCCTTACGATATCTGACGCGTCAGATAAATATCAGCACGGATCGTTCGGCAATTCCTGCCAGCCATTCGGCAGTCGCTGGAAGCGCTTGTGCTGAATGCACCGCTCGTTTGTTTCCAGTTCGCGTAGCTGTAGCGGTGCCGGTGCCACACGCTGGGAGCGGGGCGTGTATAGCGATTGCGGCGTGACTGCCGGCAGTGCTGCGCTGACGGTGCGCAGGGTGAAGTATCCCAGGCACAGCGCCACGATGCCGGCCAGCGCTGCGATCATCAGCTGGCCTACGAAGATGCCCAAGGCGATTTCCCACCAGAGCCCTTCATGGTTGTTTTGCGGTCTGTAGCTCATACGGCCCCCGATGACGATGAGCGGGCATTTGGCGGCTACCCCCTGACCACTCCCCACTGACAACCGCTTCTCACGCCTGCGCCGGAGTACGTCCCGCAGGCAGATGACATTCCCGCCTGCGCAGATCCATGATCCTGGGGTTCTTGTGGCAGTAGGCGTTCGCGGGGTCACTGATCGAGCATTTCGCTCCTCGGACATCATCAGCGACCATTCGCGCGCGATTGCGCACGTCAGTGCCCAGTACCGCATGTCGCACGGGTCGATGTCGTAATTTTCCGGTGTAAAGAATCGATGCCCCTGAAAACCAAAACCGGCCCAAGGGCCGGTCAGGTCTACGCGCTCGTAGGTGTCAAACGTCATTGTCCAGTCCGCTTCCTGTGGAATGACCGGCAGTTGTAGGCCACGAGGGCTAACAGCAGCATTAACAGCCCAGTTCGCATAATGTATAGCAGGTGGGCGTTATGGCGACGGGGGAGAGCGCCATCAGCAGCGCCTCATGCGCTCCTGTGTGCACGGCGAGGACCAGCAGCGCGACCACCGCGGCGGCCGCGCTTAGCCTGTCCAACACTGATCGCCATAGGGCTTTTTCAGCTGGCGATGCCGCTCGTTCGGCATGAATTCTTGCCATCCAAGAGCCGCCATCCAGTTTTCCCATCGCGCACAGTTGCGCAATCCGTTCATCTGACAGCGGTTTGTCCTCGTGCCGCGCCTTCCAGATCATCTGGCGATTGACACCCAATTTTTCCGCCAAAGCCATGTCTGACGGCAGAGAGCAACTCTCTTTCACCTTGTCAAGTAGCTCATCTGTAGCGCTCATGTGACCCTCAGGGTTGACATTTTGTGACCCGGCGAGTTTACATGCGCTCGCGTTACCTCATTGGGTAACGTCCCGCCCCCCGGTACCCCCCGGGGGGAGCCCGGGCTGGGTAGGGTAGCCACCGCCGTCCCGAGAGGGACTACAGCCAGAAGCAGGCGAGGGCGCATAACAGGGACAGGGGACATTTCGTGACGCATCACATTATCGTGGCCATCTGGCTGGTCCTGATCGCGTGCGCATACCTGCGCGCCGTCATCGGTCTCATCTCGCATCGCCGCCAAGCCTCGTTCAACCGCGTTGACGCCGACTACCGCGCCTGCAGCCTGGTCGCCAACGCCAAGCGCCAGCTGCACACGTCGCGCTGCTACCTGTACACCGCAAAGCCCAATGGCGGGCTGCACACGGTCATCTCTGCC
Organism: Xanthomonas bromi; assembly: GCF_900092025.1. GTDB lineage: Bacteria > Pseudomonadota > Gammaproteobacteria > Xanthomonadales > Xanthomonadaceae > Xanthomonas > Xanthomonas bromi. The sequence continues at coordinate 31,845 of NZ_FLTX01000071.1, read as the reverse complement.
CCGGTGCATGGTTGGAGAGAGACCACTTCGGAAGATGCTGCGGAGGCGTGCGCATGAGCCGTGCCCTGGTCGCCAACGCCAAGCGCTCTGGCAGCCGTCCCACGGCTGATGCCTCACCAGCCGGCCGCAGGCCCACGCAAACGGGGTGTGGGGCCCACGGCCCCACGCTTTTCCGCACCACCGCCCTTGAGGACGTTGCGCTGTGACGCCTCTTCTCGCCCTTTGCCTACCCTTTTCACCGGTCGCAGCCTGCAATCAGACCGGTGCAGGCCCGGCGGAGCCGGGTGGCCCGAGCAGTAACACGGGCCAAAAGTCTCAGACCCTCGCAGGCCTCTCCGAGCCGATTATCGATTTCTGCACTTTGGTCCTTGACTCCGACAAGGCTGTCAACCTCTTCAAGCGCATGAACGCTCAGCAGATGGTCGCCTATGTCTTCGGCACGTCCAGCAGCATCGTTGCCGGGCCCCTCGCTGACCGCCTGTGGAACTTTCGCTATCAGCGCAGCGCGATGCTCATCGATGAGACCTCCAGCGTCTGTGGCCGCCTCGGCCTCTCCGACGACGGTGAGGTGATGATCAGCCTGACAGGGCAGGGCTGCAGCCACGTTCCCAGCTGGCCGTTTGTCGAGCGCATCGCCGAGGATCTCGGCGCGCATTTGACCCGCGTCGATATCGCCATTGATGACCACTCCGGCCAGATCTTCGACGTTGAGCAGTTCCACGATGCCTACCTAGAAGGCGCGTTCACCATGAACGGCCGTCCGCCTGGTGCAAAGCACATCAGCGATGTCGGCAGCAACAAGGGCTGTTCGTTCTATGTCGGCCAAAAGGGCCACAAAGAGCTTTGCATCTATGAGAAGGGCAAGCAGCTCGGCGACCCTGAAAGTGAGTGGGTCCGCTGTGAACTCCGCCTCTACGCCAAGCGCATCAATCTGCCGCTCGATGCGTTGTCCAACCCCGGCAAGTACTTCGCCAGCGCCTACACCGTTCTTGCCGACCTGGTCGTGGGTGAACTGACGCGCCTGCAGCTCAAGGAGCGCACCGTCAATCCATCGGTCAAAGCGATGATCGAATTCATCGACACGCAGGCCGGCACTGCGCTTCGTGTCATGTGGAACGCGTTGAACACCCGCAGCCCGGAATACGCCGTGTCTGTCCTGCAGCGCTACCTGTCGCATGACGGCGTACCCGGCCGCTTCAAGAACCTGCAGCAACTCGACCTAGAGGTTCGCATCAGCAACCAGCTGGACGAGCTATTCCCCGACTGCGCCTAACCCACCGGGGCACCGTGTCGCTTGCGGCGCGGGGCCCAGCACATCACCACCACCGTACCGTGACGCATCACGGAATCCGCACCATCGCCATCAAGGTAACCATCGCAATGAAGATCACGATCAGCAGCCAGCACGTCACCGAAAAGCACTGGGAAAAGCAGGGCCGTAGTGGAATCATCCGCACCCAGGAAGCAATGGCCGAAACGCCGAAATTCCGCCAGACGGTCCGCCTGGATCTGGGCAAGGAACCGCCCTACGAAAACGGTGTCTACGACTACAACCTCGAAGACAACGTGTCCGTCAGTCGCTATGGCGATTTCGAGCTTCCGCGCAAGCCAACGCTTGTCCGCGTTGACAAGCCTGCCCAGGGCGCCCAGCAGCCCGTCAAGGCTGCTTAAGGGACCTCCATGACCGTTTACGTCCTCCACTGCAAAGAGGCTGACTACAACGCGTCGACGCAGCAATGCGCTGCACCGTTTTACGCACCCGTGTCCAATTTTCCTCCGCCGATGGACGCGGGCGAGGGTCTGGCTGTTTCCGCAATCATCGCGGGCAGTTGGGCCATCGGTTTCATGATTCGGCAGGGGCGTCGTCTCACTCTCGCTTGACCAACCAACCATCAAAGGAAAGCACCACATGAACACCAAGAACCGCGTTTTCTCCGCCCCGGCCAAGATCGCTGCCGCCGTGACTGCAGCAGCTGCAACCGTCATGACCGGCTCGGCCTTCGCTGCTGGCGAAGTCGCTGCCGCCATGACCGATGGCATCGACAAGGGCGACCTGCTCGCCGGTGGCGTGATCGTCCTGGGTGCCTGCGCCGTGATCGCAATGATCGGCCTGGGCCGTCGCCTGGCCAAGTAATCTGCCAGCCACGCAGACAGGGCAGGGCGGGGATTTCCCCGCCCTTTTTTGTGACGCAACACGAAAGGGGGAGTTATGGAATACGTCGGTTACTTCGTCATGATCGCGATCTTGGGGGCGGTATGGCTCGCACTGGACAGCTGAGTTTTCTCGGCCGCGTGTTCGCTTCTGCGATCGCTAGACGCCTCGCTTATGTTCTCGTTGCCATCGCATTTTCGTGGTGTGGCATTGGTCGTGCTGATGCCGCAGTCACGCGCTTCTCTTGCATGTCCCTTGCTGACAAGTGCAGTCAAGCGGATGCCCATGCTGCTGCCTCTGCTCAGCTTGATTATCAGAAAGCGAATGGGCTTACAGCCCCTGCAGAGATATGGGATTGCGGTACCAAGGACACCTACGGATTCAGAACTAACGGCCAGAGCGATTGCAATGGTCCGCGCTTCTACACCAGCACTGATAGTTGTAGCTCGGAGCCGGACTACACCGGATCAGGCCCGTGGGGTACATACATTGGCAGTGCGCGCTCTGGCAGCATCGGGTGCCGCAATGGTTGCGATGGTGTGTGGTTTGGTAATGCTGACGATACGATGACTTGGAAGGCCACCGGTGCGTTATGTCCTCAAGATCCTCCTAAGGCATGCGAGGGTATGAAGGGGTACCACTGGAATAGCTACCTCGGCGTGTGTGAGCCTACTCCGCCTGATAACTGCCCTGAGGGCCAGTCGAAGAACGCGAAGGGTACCTGCGAGCCTAACTCGTGCCCTGAGGGCATGGTCTTGGGCCAGGACGGCACTTGCAAGCCCAAGGACAACGAGTGCCCTGCAGGGCAAATCAAATCGCCGACAGGTAGTTGCCTGCCGGGTGACGGCCAGTGCGCAAAAGGCGAGGTCAAAGGCCCCGACGGCACTTGCAAGAAAGACGGTGACGGTGACGGCGAGCCAGACGGCGACGGCGACGGCGAAGGAGAGGGCGAGAAGAGCCAATTTTCCGGGGGCGACAACTGCGATAACCCTCCGAGCTGCAGCGGTGACGCCATCATGTGCGGTCAAGCCCGTATCCAATGGCGAATTGACTGCAACACCCGCAGGAACCGCAACGTCAGCGGCGGAACGTGTGCCTCGATGCCTGTCTGCACCGGTGAGAAATGCGACGCTGTGGAGTACAACTCGATGGTGTTCCAGTGGCGCAGCGCCTGTGCTGCGGAGAAGCTGCTAGCCAAGGGCACCGGGGATGGTGGCAGCAATGGTGATCAGCCCGCCTGGACCAAGGTTGGCGGCATGTCCCAGGACCCTGGCGCCGGCTCCTCTGATGGCGACACCAAGGTGCTCAGCACCAAGAAGATCAGCACCGACGACCTCGATCAATCTGGCTTCGGCGGCGGTGGCGCCTGTCCAGGCTTCGAGGCTGCAAGCGGTGGCGTGATCGCTAGCGCCTACTCGGCCACTTTTGCATCACCACCACCCATGTGGTGCACCTTCATCGCACGCCTGCGCGCCGGCCTCATCGCCGTCTCGGCGTGCGTCTCTGTCTTCATTCTCGCTAGAGGAGTGGGCTGACATGCCTATGATCATTGGCGCGCTGATTAGCGCGCTCCTGCAGGCGCTCCGCACCTATCTTCCCGGCATCGTCGGGCGGGTGCTGATCGCCTTCGGCATCGGCTTCGTTGCGCACGAAGTCGCACTGCCATCGCTCAAGGCGTTTATCGCTGGCTGGTTGCCTGGCCTGGGCGCCGTCGGCGTCGCCTATTGGGACGCCAGCGGTATCGGCGTGTCCGTGACCATGATTCTTTCCGCCATCGCCGCAGCGGTGTCGCAGAAAGCCATCCTCTCCAAGCTGGTGAAATCCTAATGGCCCTCTACCTCGTCACCGGCCAGCCTGGCCACGGCAAGACCGCCTATGCGATCGACAAGGCGTTTGCGTTCAAGAAAGAAGGGCGCGAGATCTACGCTCACGGCATCAAGGACTTCGACTACGAGCGGGCAGGGTGGAAGCACCTCGAAGATCCCACCAAGTGGCAGGACTGCCCAGATGGCGCAGTGATCATTCTCGACGAGTGCTACACCGTGTTTCCGAACCGCAACCCAGGTGCGAAGGTGCCCGAGCATGTGGAGCCGATGGCACGCCATCGCCATCGCGGCTTCGACTTCATCCTGATCGCGCAGCAGGGCCTGCAGCTGGATCCGTTCTTGCGTGGGCTCTACGAGGAACACTGCCATGTGCGGCAGACCTCGATCATGAAGAGCAAAACCAAGCTGAAGAAGTGGGACGCCTACCAGGGCAACGTCGCGGGCCCGTGCGGGAACATCGTCGATTGGGTGCGGCCGAAGTACGTCTTCGACTACTACACCTCGACCACGTTGGTCACCACCAAGCGCAGCATTCCGACCTGGCTGAAGATGGTCGCCATTGGTGTCCTCATCATCGTGTGCGCGCTCTACTACTTGAAGCACAGCTATAGCGCGAAGGTGGACAAACTCCACGAGGAAGCCGCCACGAAACAAAGCGGCACCGGGGTGTCTGGAGCTTTAGCGAAGGGCGCACCGGGGCCGCGTACCTACGACACACCCACCGACTACGCCAAGGCCCATGTCGCCCGATTCGCCTCGATGCCCTGGACCGCGCCGATCTACGACGGCGGAACCCCTGCAGGGCAGCCGCAGCTGTACTGCATGTCCAGCCTGGCCGGCAACGACGCTAGTGGCCACCACCGCGACGCCTCCTGCAGCTGCATGACAGAGCAGGGCACCAAGTACGAGATGAGCCAGCCTGAGTGCCGCACCGTTGCGAGGAACAGCACGCCTTACAACCCGTACAAGCAGCCGGTGACACCGCCGCCGCCCTACGTTCCGCCTGTTGACCAGGTGCAACACGACCAGGTGGCCTCAGTGCCTGGGGCATTGATCGGCAACAACTCCCGCGGTGCAGGCACGTTCCCTGAGTCCAAGCCGTATCAAACCGCTACGACGATTCCAGACACCACAGCGCAGCTGTGATTACTCACCAACAAGGGGAACAGGGTATGCGCGACCAAAATGACACGAGCACGCTCGAGCTCCATATTCCCGGACGACCAGGTCGGCCACCGGCCAACGGCTTGTGGGCAATGAGTGATGCCGAGCGAGCCAAGCGTTACCGGGAACGCCAGGCAAAGCGCCTGGTCAAGGGCCGGCGCAACCTGCAGGAGCTCAGCGACACCCTGCTGCTCGAACAGATCCGGCAGGTGATCGCCAACGGATCTGCCAAACGCACGGTGGCCAGGTACGTCACCGAGCTGGCACGCCGGTACGGCTGATCCAGGCCATGACCTGGGGTGTAGGGGCATCGCCCCTACGGATAACGCCTCACCCGCGCCGTGGACGTCGCCGCCCCCGTCCGGTTGGGCTGCGCTGGCCACTGCCGGCTACCCCCAGACCACTCCCCACTGATAACCGCTTTTGACTCTTCTCCCTGAGCACGTCCCGCAGGTAGATGACGTTGGCGCCTGCAGAAACCCGTGACCCCGGAGACCTAGTGGCCGTAGGCGTTCTAGGATTCTCCGAACGCGCATTGCGCTCCTCGGACATCATCAGCGACCACTCGCGTGCGATGGCACACGTCAGCGCCCAGTACCGCATGTCGCACGGCTCTATGTCGTAATTCTCCGGGGTGAAGAATCGGTGTCCCTGAAAACCAAAACCGGCCCAAGGGCCGGTCAGGTCTACGCGCTCGTAGGTGTCAAACGTCATTGTCCAGTCCGCTTCCTGTGGAGGGACTGGCAGTGATAGGCCGTCAAAGCGCAAAGCAGCGTCAACAATGCGATTTCGCATAATGTATATTATGTAAGAAATGCAACTATGCGTGGCAGATCGAAACGCAGCCCCGGCCAGCCGCTGGCAGCGTTTCGTTGATTACCGCCTCTTGCTACCGTGGTTCATGGCGGCACGTTGTTGCCCGGCCCGCTCATGTGGACGGCTCCGTCGGTTTTGCCGCAGCGCGTTTGCGGGTAGCGACATACGACATCACCCAGGTGAAAAAGATCGGGGTAAATACGACGCCAAGCGTGCTGGCTGCCAGCATGCCGCCGATCACGCCGGTGCCCAACGCATTTTGACTCGCCGCGCCTGCACCACGCGCGATCACCAGCGGAATCACGCCAAGGATGAAAGCCAGCGATGTCATCACGATCGGGCGGAAGCGCAGCCTGGCTGCTTGCATCGCGGCATCAGGTACAGGTGTGCCCTGCGCATGCAATTCCTTGGCGAATTCCACGATCAGGATCGCGTTCTTGGCAGCCAGGCCAATGATGGTGATCAGACCGACCTTGAAGTAAACATCGTTGGAAAGCCCAGCGACCCACACCGCGGCGGTGGCTCCGATCGCGCCGACCGGCACGATCAGCATCACCGAAAACGGAATCGCCCAACTTTCGTACAGCGCGACCAACAGCAGGAACACGACCAGCAAGGCCAGCCCGAGCAGCATTGGCGCCTGTGTGCCGGCGGCTTTTTCTTGATACGACAGCGCAGACCATTCGTAGCCGATGCCTTTGGGAAGCGCAGCGGCCAGGCGCTCCATTTCCACCAGGGCGTCGCCCGAGCTGATGCCGGGCGCCGCCTCGCCGGTTAGGTTGACAGAGGCATAGCCGTTATAGCGGGCAATCTGCACCGGCCCCTGCTCCCACCGTTGCGTGGTGAACGCCGTCAACGGCACCTGCTTGCCGGTGCTGCTGGTGACATGCAGCGTGTCCAGGGATTGGGGCGTGGCGCGATCGCCTGCAGCGCCCTGCACCACCACGCGCTGCAGGCGGCCGCGGTTGACGAAATCGTTGACGATCGTCGAGCCGAACGCGCTGGATAACACGTCCATCGCGCTCTGAAAGCTCACACCTAATGCCTCCGCCTTGCCGCGATCGACCTCCAGGCGCAGCTGCGGTGCATCGGCAAGACCTTCCACCATCGCGTACGCCAGTTTGGGCGACTGGTTGGCCGCACGCAGCAGCTGGTTCACCGCCTGCATCAGCGCGTCGCGCCCAAGATCTGCGCGGTCCTGCACGCGCAGCGAGAAGCCGCCGGAATTGCCCAGGCCTTCGATCGGTGGCGGCATCACGGCCATGATGGTCGCATCGCTGATGCGTCCCAGCGCGACGTTGGCGGCTGCTACTTCATTGGCCGCCGATTCGCTGTCGCTGCGTTCGCTCCAGTCTTTCAGCGACGGGAACGCCATGGCCGCATTGGCGCCGCTTCCCGAGAAGCTGAAACCATAGACCAATGTCACGTCCTGCATGCTCGGCCGCGCAGCGAGGTAATCGTTGACCTGTTGCCCGGCCGCTCGCGTACGGCTGTAGCTGGCGCCGGGTGGCAACTGCATGTCCACGATCATGTAGCCTTCGTCCTCTTGCGGGACGAAGGCCTCCGGCAGCTGCACGTATGCCAGACCAAGCACACCGAGCAGCACGGCGTAGACCAGCATGTAGCGCCCGGCACGGCGCACCAGGCGATGGTTCAGGCGATCGAAGCGTAAGGTCAGTGCACTGAAGTTGCGGTCGAACCAACCGAAAAAGCCTTTCTTCTCAGGGTGGCCGTCGATGGGCACAAGGAAGGTCGCGCACAGCGCCGGTGTCATGGTCAGGGCCAGGAAGCCGGAAAACAGGATCGAGACGGCAAGCACCGCGGAGAACTGGCGATAGATCACGCCGACCGAGCCGGTCATGAAGGCCAGCGGCAAAAACACTGCGGTGAGCACCAGGGTAATGCCGACGATCGCGCCACCCACTTGCGACATTGCCTTGATCGACGCATCGCGCGGCGACAGGCCTTCATCGGCCATCAGGCGCTCGACGTTCTCTACCACCACAATCGCATCGTCGACCAGGATGCCGATCGCCAGCACCATCGCAAACATGCTCATCATGTTCACCGAGAAGCCCAGCAGCTTCATCATCGCGAACGTACCCAACAGGCACACCGGCACCACGATTGCCGGAATCAAGGTGTAGCGGATGTTCTGCAGGAAGACGAACATGACCAGGAACACCAACGCCATCGCTTCAAGCAAGGTATGCAGCACCTTCTTGATCGCTACGTTGACGAAGGTCGAACTATCGAACGGCACCGAGTAGGTGATGTCTGCCGGAAAGCTGTGCGACAGTTCTTGCAGGCGCTTGCGCACCGCCGCCACGGTGGCGACGGCATTGCCGCCCGGAGCCAGCTGCACGGCCGCCCCCGCCGCCGGGCCACCGTTTTCCTGGACGTCGAACTGATATAGTTTTCCAACCCAAGTTCCAGCTTCGCCACGTCCGACAGATGCACCACCGCGCCATTGGCCTGGGCACGCAGAATGATCTGACCGAAGTCCTGCGGCGATTCCATCAGACCGCGCACCACCAGGGTGGTGGTCAATTGCTGATCTTGCGCGCCTGGCCGTTCGCCCAGGCTGCCAGCTGCCACTTGCAGGTTCTGCGCACGGATCGCGTTATTGACATCGACAATGCTCAGTCCGTAGCCACGCAATGCCTGGGTGTCCACCCATACGCGCATCGCCGCTTCGGCCCCGAAGAATTGCACCCGGCCCACACCAGGAACGCGGCGGATCTCGTCGTTGACCACCCTGGCCGCGTAGTCGTTCAAGCGCACCACATCCTGCGTGGTAGCCGCATCCTTGTAGACCAACGAATACAGCATCAGGAAACCGGCGGTGGTCTGTTCGACTTGCAGACCCAATTGCGTCACTGCTGCCGGCAGACGCGATTCGGCTTGACGAATGCGATTCTGCACGTCCACCTGGGCGATATTGGGATCGGTACCGGGCTGGAACGTGATGGTGATCTGTGCACTGCCATTGGAGCTGCTGGAGTCGTAATACAGCATGTCGCGCGCGCCGTTGAGCTCCTGCTCGATGACGCTGGTCACTGCGTCGTTGACGACTTGGGCCGACGCGCCGGGATAGGTGGCCAAGATGCTGGTCTGCGGCGGCGCAACTTCCGGATATTTTTCGACCGGCAAGGTGCGCAAGGCCAGCAAGCCAGCGAGCGAGATGAAAATCGCAACCACCCAGGCGAAGTTGGGGCGGTCGATAAAGAATCGGGACATGGACGGTCACCGGGGCGCTAGGCGCCCGCATAAGCAGAATGGAGGGGTGGGTCAGTGCGCGGCGTTCAACACGGCGCCAGGCTGGATCCGCGCCGCACCGGAGGCGACATAGCGCTCACCGGCTTTCAAGCCGTCGAGAATCTGCCAGTCCGTGCCGACCATCGCGCCCGTACGGACCTCGCGCAGTTCGGCCTTGCCGTCCGCGCCCACGACCATCACCGCAGCACTGCCGCCCGGTCGCCGCTGAATCGCTCGCTGCGGCACATAGACCGCGTCGCTGGCGGTGCCGTTCGGCGTTCGCACGCGCACGAACATCCCCGGCAGCAGCAGGTTGTCGCGATTGTCGAATTGCGCGCGCAGCGACACCGTGTCGGTCGCCTCGTCCACCCGCATGTCCGCGAACAGCAGGTCACCCTCGCGCGTTTGGCCGGGCTCGGGAATATCGATGACGACCTTGAGCGGCGCACCGCCTTTGCGGGCACGCCAGCGCAACTTCAGCGCTTCGGCGACCGGACGATTGAAGTCGGCGAAGATCGGGTCGAGCTGTTGTACCAGCGCCATTTCGGTCGCGTCGCCCCCCTGCCCGACCAGCGCGCCCTCAGTGACCAGTGCCCGCCCGATGCGGCCGTCGATCGGCGCACGTACCGTGGCGAAGCCCAGATCCAATTGCGCGGTCTTGAGCGCCGCACGCGCCGACGTAACTGCCGCCTGGGTGCTTTTGAAGTTGCTGCGGGCGGTGTCGAAATCCTGCCGGCTGATCACCTGCCGCTGCACCAGCTGCTGGCTGCGTTCGAACTGGGCGGTGGCATTTTCCAGCTCGGCTTCACTGCGCGTCAGCTCGCCACGTGCACGCGCCACGGCCGCCTCGAACGGTGCGGGGTCGATCTGGAACAGCACCTGCCCTGCTTTGACGTCCGAACCTTCTTCGAACCGGCGTGCCAGCACGATGCCGGCCACGCGCGCGCGAACCTGCGCGACACGCATCGGCGACACACGGCCGGGCAGATCGGTGGTCTGCAACACCTTGCGCGCCTGCGCGGTGGCGATTTCTACCGCCGGCGAAATCGAGGGGTTCGCAGGCGGAGCCGCTTTGCCGCAGGCAGCCAACACGAACGGGACAAAGACGCACAGCGGGAAGAGGTGATAAGCGCGACGGAATGTCACGGCACGAGACCAAAGAGATGACGCGGGCATGATGCGCTAAAGATCCTTATGAATCAAATTTGATTCATAAGGATCATCTTCATATAGCATGTATCATCGCCGCTTCAACCGTTTTTCAAGCTTATGAGCCAGGACGACCACCGCCTTATCCGCCTACTGGCCGCAACGCTGACCCGCCGCCCGCGCAGCACCCTCACCGAGCTGGCCGCTGGCGCGGGGATCAGCCGCGCGACGCTGTACCGGTTTGCCCCGACCCGGGCGGCCATCGTCGAGACGGTCACCGCAGCAGCGTGGGTGCGCCTGCAAGCGGCCCTGTCCAAAGAGCACGCCCCGCCCGATCCCATGGCAAGCCTGCGACACATGACGCACGCGTTGGTCGAGGATCTGGATCTGGTCATCTACATCGTCAACGAGATGGGCATGGAGGGCGCCGAACGCGGCAATACCTATTACGCCGCCCCAGAATGGGAGTCGTTCCAGGCGCGTCTGGATGCGTTTTTCCTGCACGGTCAGCAACACGGCGTCTTCGGCATCGAGATGCCTGCCTCCTGGTGGAGCGACTTCTACCTGTCGTGTCTGTTCGGAGCCGGTTGGGCAGTGGCCACCGGACGGCTGGCGCACGCGTCGGTCGTTCGCGCAGTCCTGACCTCGTTCCTGGAAGGCGCACGTTCCGGCTCAAGAGTGCAATCTCCCTCGCCGTGAGCCGCTGGCGTTACCGCAACCGTTTCGGAAGTTGGAGCGATCGGTCTTTATTGAAGCGGCAGGCCAATTCGCCTGTGGCAGGGCGTGGTATGCAGGCGGTGGTGGCATCACCTACCGCATCATGTGCTGTCGGCGGTTGATGCAGACAATGCATCTCCACGCACCCCGATACGGGCAAGCAAACTATCGAGCGCAGGGTCGAAGGCCCCAAATCTCTCATGTCAGGCAAACATCGGCGCACGTCACCGTGCATCATGCTCACTCACCGCTATGGCGCAGCGCACCCTTGCCTTCCTGCAACTCCCGCTTGAACGGCACGTCCGGTGGCGGTCGCGCGGTTGCGGGTTGATCGTTGAGGTTGGGGTCGCTCAGGCCGCAGCCGCCGCCGAATTGCAGCAGCGAAACCACGCAGCTGATTTTGGTCGTGGTCCCCGGAATTGGGATCTCGATCTTCTTCAGGCCGCGGCGCACCCATTCCTGCAGCAACGTCTGGTTCGGCATCCAATACTTGTCCAGCGAGGTCGGTGTGTAGCCGTACGGCGGACGTTTTAGCCAGGTGCCGCCCTGGGCGATCTGGTCGCGGGTCCAGGTGTCGGTCTCGCTGCCCGGCGGTCCGCGGTCGCCAGCGCCCTTGCCGGCATCGCCGGTTCCGGTGGCCACGTGGACACTGCCATCGGCGTTGAACATGCCGTTGCGCTGGCCGTTGGCACCTGTCGTGTCGCCTTGTCGATTGCGGTCGGATTTGCTCCAGTCGTCGGCATTGTCAGCCACATCCCATCCGCCGCTGCGGTCGGCAGGCGTCGGGCCGGCGTTGCTGCTCGCTGCAGGCTTGGCCGAAGACGATGCCGCTGCCGCCGCGTTGCGGGAATTCTCGGGCTGAGAAGGATTGGACTGCGACTGCGCTGGTTGCACCGCGGTTTGTGCGGACTGCACGGCAGCAGCGGTCGGCTTCGGGTTGGGAGTTGCAGGCGCCGCAGGCGCCGCCGACACAGGCACAGGCGTCGGATCCGGCACGCTCGGCAACTCTGCGGTGCGCACCACGACGTCGGGCATGCGCACCGTCGGCGAGATCTCACGCGGGCGTGCAGCCGGCGCGGTGATGTGCGGGCGCTCGGGGATGACGATGTCGCGCTCGCGTACTGCTGGCGCAGCGGCAGTGCGCACCGCCACGTCTGTGGCCGGGCGCTGCAATTCGCGAAGCTGCGGACGTTCGGTCACCGTCTGGATGTCGCGTTGACGGACTTCAATTTGCGGCGCTGCCGGTTCGATCGCGCGCGGCGTCGGCGTGATCGTGGGTGGCGGCGGTACGGCAAAGTCGTTGGTGGCGACCGGAGTTTCGGTGACCTGCAGCGGCGATTCGATCGTCACAGGCGGCACTTGCACCGTCACTTGCGGAACATCCGCTGTGACCGGCTCGCTGGCAGCGTCCACCGGTTCCGGCGGGTTTTCCTGAGCCTGCGCCGTGTTGGGACGCTCGACCGGATCGGCGGCTGGCTGCGCTGGCGTCGATGGCGTCGGCGTCGGAGCAGATCTACCTGCCGCTATCGATGCACCCGTTTGCGCTGAAGAAGACGCCGCAGTTGCAGCGGCCTGCGCCGACGCCGCAGGCGGCCCTTCCCCGCCCCCCTGCTCTGCCGCGCCATCGCCGATAAAGGTCATCCGTACCCGCGATTCGTCGCCGGGCTTGGTGTCATCCGGCGCCCAACGCACGGTGACCACCCAGATGAGCAGTGCAATGAAACCAAGATGTATCAACACACTGCCGAGCACCGCCAACCAGTGCTGCCGATGCTGATCCTTCGGGCGCGGATCCCAGTGCTGCCACCACAGGCTGCGAAATGCCTGGAATGGCGACAGGATGCCAGCGCCGGCCACGCCACGCTGCGGTGGCTGTGTTCGTGCGCGCAGCGCATCCACCAGATGCCCATCGTTGAATGGCGCAGCCACCTGCCTGCGATTGCCCATCCAGATGCCCCAGCCATACGGCAGGCCCGTGCGCCGATCCAGAATGAGTTTGCTCGGCATGCGCGCGCGCAGTGCCTGCAGCAGATCGGCAGCGGTTATCACCTGTGACGCGGAATCAGGCCGCGCTGTCGCGCGGAATGTACGGTGCGTCGCCGGTGGCGTGGTCGGTGGCATCGCGGACTGCGATCACGCCGGGCACGCGTCCCATCAGGGTCTTTTCGATGCCCTGCTTCAGCGTGACATCTGCCATGCCGCAGCCATGACAGCCACCGCCGAAGCGCAGCAACACCAAGCCGTCGGCCGAGACTTCCTGCACGGCCACACGTCCACCGTGCGATGCCAGCTGCGGATTGATCTCGTTTTCCACCACCCAGCGCACGCGCTCCACCATCGAGGCCGAGTCGGCCGGCGCCTCGCCTTTGATCTTGGGTGCCTTGATGGTCAGCTGCTGGTTGCCAGTGGACTGGGTGACGTAGTCGATCTCGGCACCATCCACCCACGGCACGCTGGCAGCAGCCACATATAGAGTGAAGCCATCGCAGTCGATGGCCCACTCGTCGCCACTCAGGTCCGCAGGCTCTGCGAACTCGAGCCGGGCATCTGCGCGCGGGGTGCCTGGGTCCACTGCGCTCAGGCGCACGCCCATGCCGGGCACGCCCTCACGTTCGATGAGCTTGCGGAAATAGGTTTGGGCTTTGTCGGATATCTGGATCATGCGGGTTATTCTACCGCTCAAAGCGCCCTCGCTCATGGAACACCGTGATCCTGGTGGGTGCGCCGTCCGCCACCCCTGCGAGACCGTCATGACCGATCTGATTCCGCTGGAGCAGGCCCATTGCCTCCCGCGCAAAGGTAGCGACCACAAGCTGGGCGAAGCGCGCCTGGCCGAATTGCTGCCCCAGGTCCCCGGCTGGGAGCTGGCCGAGGCCGGAATAGCACTCACGCGCACGTTCCGCTTCGCCGACTATTACCGCACCCTGGCCTTTGTGAATGCGCTGGCCTGGATCGCCCACCGCGAAGACCACCATCCCGACCTGGGCGTGCATTACGACCGCGTCGTGGTGCGCTATTCCACCCATGACGTGGGCGGGCTGAGCGAGAACGACTTCATCTGCGCGGCCAAGACCGCACAGCTCTACGATCAGGGAATCACTGCATGAACATGTATCGCGCCGCGCTTGCCGGCCTCATCATCGCCACCGGCCTCAGCGGCTGCGGCAAGTCGCCGCAACAGGCGGCCGCGCCCGCGGTCGCGCCCACCGAGCTGGCGGCATTGAAGACGCCACCACCGGAGTACGCGCCGGAGCTGGCTTGCGCCGGAGTCGGTGGCACCACCGTGCTCAAGGTCGTCGTCGGCCCCGAGGGCACACCGACCGATGTCGCGGTGGCGCAGAGCAGCGGCCAGCCCGTGCTCGACGAAGCTGCCCAGAAGCGCGTGCGCGAATGGCAGTTCAAGGCCGCCACCCGCAATGGCCAGGCCGTGCCGCAGACCATCCAGGTGCCGGTCTCGTTCAAGCCGCCGGTGCCGCGTCCGAACGAATGTTTCGCCATCGAAGAACGCGCACGCCGGGGCGGCTGAAGGCAGCCCTGGTCGGCGACGTCCTCTGCCTGCAGGGCACAGGCGCAAAGACAGAATCGCACGCGCAACAGCGCCTTGTTCGTCTTTGCATGAAGTTCGCGCCGGCTTAAAGCTGGCGCAGATGCGCTGGTTTTTCGTGCTCGACACCACGCGTTCGTCATCCAGGCATAGCCATCCTGCGCACGCGGTGGGTCGTGCGCACATTGCGCAGCTGTAATCGCGACGATCCTCTCCGGAGAGTTCTCCATTCCACGAGGTCGTCGCGTCACATGCTTGAAGTCTCATCACACAACGTCTGGATCGCGCTTGCGGTCACGCTGGCTGCCGGACTGGCGACCGGACTCGGCAGCCTCATGGTGGTGTTCGCCAAAAAGCCCAATCCGCGGCTGCTGGCATTCGGGCTGGCTTTCGCTGGTGGGGCGATGGTGTACGTGTCGCTGACGGAGATCCTCAACAAGTCGATCGCTGCCTTTTCCCATGCTTACAACGACAAGCTCGGCTTCACCTTCGGCACGCTGACCTTCCTTGGTGGCATGTTGTTGATCATGGTGATCGATCGCTTGGTGCCGAACCCGCACCAGAGTCTGTCCAGCGACGATCCGCAGTTTCGAGACGACAACCGGGCCTATATCCGCCGGGTTGGTCTGATGACCGCCATTGCGATCACGGCGCACAACTTCCCGGAAGGGTTGGCGACCTTCTTCGCCACGCTGGAAAGCCCGGCGGTGGGCATGCCGCTGGCGTTCGCGATCGCCATCCACAATATTCCCGAAGGCATCGCGATCGCGGTGCCGGTGTATTTCGCCACGCGCAACAAGTTCTACGCAGTGGGCGCCAGCCTGCTCAGCGGATTGGCCGAGCCGGTCGGCGCGAGCATCGGATATCTGGCGTTGTCCAGCGTGCTGTCAGATGCGGTCTTCGGCACGGTGTTCGGGATGATTTCCGGGGTCATGGTGTTTCTTGCACTGGACGAGTTGCTGCCTGCTGCCAAGCGCTACGCACAAGGCCACGAGACGGTGTATGGCTTGGTGTCGGGCATGGGGACGTTGGCGATCAGTCTGGTGTTGTTCCGCTTCGCAACGCCGTAAAGCACCTCGTGCGCGAGCATTGCCAATCGGTATTTTTCCGGGCAGCGAAGTCCAACGCAACAAGAACTGACACTGCCACTTTGATGGTGACGTCGCTGTCTCGCGATTGGCAAGCCCATGCGCGCCGCCTGCCCGCAATCGTTCGCCCGTCATCGCCGCGCACCGTCTTGGCATGCGGCTTCCCGCACGTCTGCTGAACACCATTGCGCCCGGTCGACTAGAGAGCGATTTCAGAAAGCTTCCAGACATTCAAGCCGGCGCATCGTACGCGCGTCATCAACGCACACACAGCGAGGTGCCGTATGCAACGCACATGGTCTCAAGGGCGCCTCACCTGGGCGTTGGCGATCGCATCCACGAGCATGATTGCAGTGGTTGGGTGCCAACGCACCGATGCACCGGCGCCGACCGCCGCCGAGCCTCCTTCTCCCAGTGCGGTCGCAACGCCGGCTTACACGCCGCCCACAGCGGACCAACTTTATCAACTGGTTGCGCCGATCGCCCTGTTTCCGGACAAGTTGCTGGCGCAAACGCTGGCAGCTTCGGTGTATCCCGATCAGGTAGTCACCGCGCAGGAATGGCTGCGCAGCAACAGCGGCTTGAGCACTGCCGATCGCGCGCAGGCCACGGTGTCGCAATCCTGGGATCCGAGCATCAAGGCGCTGACCGCGTTTCCCGATGTGGTCTCCCAACTGGCCGGCAATCTCGATTGGACGCGTGCGCTCGGCGATGCCTATGCCCACGATCCCAACGATGTGCTCAACGCGGTGCAGATCATGCGGCAACGCGCCCAGGCCAGCGGCCACCTGCGCAGCACGCCGCAACAGCAGGTGCAGGTCGCGCGACATGTGGTAGTGACGCCCATTCTGGATGAGGGAAGCATCCCGCCGCCCTCGCAAGTGATCACCATCGAACCAGCGCAGCCGGACGTGGTGTACGTACCGCGCTACGACCCCGGCGTGGTCTACGGCACACCGGTGGATGTCTACCGCGAGTATCGCTACCGCCCGGTCCGCTGGTACGACCAAGGCGACGTCGTCACCACCGGCCTGGTGTCCTTCGGCGTCGGCGTGTTGGTCGGCGGCGCACTCGAACATCATCATGGCTGGTTCGGCTGGGCCGCACCGGCGCCGGCCTGGCACCGTTGGGGCTGGAATAGCTGGGGTGTGGATTGGAACGCGCCGCCGGCCGCACCGCACTACGTGGTCTACCAGAACCATGTCTATGCGCCGCGCACCACCATCATCAACAACCGAAATACTTACATCGATGCACGCTCGTATGTGCATCAGGATCAACGTCATTGGTCCAATTCGACCGCTGCGCCAGCGCCTGTTGCCCGCATGTCGCCGAGCAGCTTCCCGGCAGCGGCGGCCAGCGCACATGGCCTCAGGGCGTTTGCCGCAGCCGCTGCGCCAGCGCCCTCGCCCGCCCAGCCTCATCGTCCGCCCGACTATGCGCACCTGGCCGCGCCGCATTTCAATGCGCAGATGTTGCAGCCGGGACGTCCGGTGGCGCTGAGCGCTTCATCGCCGTCGCCGTCGCCGTCGCCGTCGCCGCATGCTGCCTCACTACCAATGGCGGCGCATCCGATGCAGCCATCGCCTGCTGAGACGCATGCGGCGTCTCGCCTGCAGGCGCCAGCATTCGCATCGCTTGCACCGCCTTCGCGGGCGGCAGACACGCACGCAGCACAGCAGCGC
This sequence comes from Xanthomonas bromi, assembly GCF_900092025.1. Lineage (GTDB taxonomy): Bacteria > Pseudomonadota > Gammaproteobacteria > Xanthomonadales > Xanthomonadaceae > Xanthomonas > Xanthomonas bromi. Next base: position 14,446 of record NZ_FLTX01000071.1, on the reverse strand, counting down.
ATGGCGCAGTTGCGCTCTGACTCGCGGGAAGCGCAGGAGCAAGCAGCCGCAGCCAACCGCGCACATGCTTTCGTCCCGCCGCGCGATGCATTTGCCAGCCGCGACGGCCACGGCACTCAGTTCCGTGCTACAGCACAACCTGCGTCATGGAAGCCAAGCGTCCAACGGCAACCACAGCTGCCGGCCCGTCCGCAATTCTCGTCCGCTGTCTTGCCACGTGTGGAACATGCGCAGCCGCGGCCACAGCGCGTCGAACCGCGCCCGGTCATGAAGGCCGAGCCGCAGCAACACCCGCAGCGGATGGCTTCCTTCACACCACCGCGGGCCGCTCCGGCACATCCGGCCGAGATGCACCAGCAGCGCCCGCATCCGTCAGGGCAGCCGCAGCGCCATGATCACCGCCACGACAGCTGAGCCAGCGCGCTGACGCAGCCGATCTGGCTGCGTCAGCGACCGAGCTGGTCCAGCGCCGCTGCCAGCTCTGGCGCCAGCGGTGCGCTCAACACGTACGGCGTCTTACCGGCATCCAGGGCGAACTCCAGCGAGGCCGCATGCAGGAACAGCCGCTTTAAACCCAGTTGGTCACGCAGCCGCTTGTTCACGTCAGCTTCGCCATATTTATCGTCACCGGCCACCGGGTGCCCCAGGTGCTGGGCGTGCACGCGGATCTGGTGGGTGCGGCCGGTTTCGATGCGAACTTCGCAATACGAGTGCCCGCCGCGCCGTTCCAGCAACTTGAAATGGCTCAGCGACGGCTTGCCGATCGCATTCACCTGCACGTGCCGCTCGCCGCCCTGGCGCAGGCCAATATGCAAGGGCGCGTCGACCGTCATCACGCCGTCCGGCATCCGCCCGACCAGCAAGGTCAAATAGCGCTTGGTGATACCGCGCCCTTCGACGCGGTCGTCTTCACGCATCAGCGCCTGCAACTCGGTCAGCGCCGAGCGCTTCTTGGCAACGATCAATAGGCCGGAAGTATCGCGATCGAGCCGGTGCACCAGTTCCAGGCTCTGGTTCGGCCGCAGCGCCCGTAAGGTCTCGATCGCGCCGAAGCTGATCCCGCTGCCACCATGACTGGCCACGCCGGATGGCTTGTTGAGCGCCAGCAGGCGCGCGTCCTCGAACACGATTGCCGCCTCCAGCCGCGCCATGAATGACGAAGGCGGTGCCGCCTTGTCGCCCTCTTCGTTGACACGTACCGGCGGAATCCGCACTTCTTCGCCGCCTTCGAGCTTGCGCTCGGCCTTGGCCCGCCCGCCATTCACCCGCACCTGACCGCTGCGCACCAGCTTGTAGATCAGACTGCGCGGGGCACCCTTGAGCTGGCCGAGCAGGAAATTGTCCAGCCGCTGCCCAGCACGGTCTTCCGGAACTTTGAGAATGCGCACGCCGACGCGGTCGGTCGGCGGCTTGGGGGGCTGGGGGTCGGTCATCCGGCTCTTTATTCTGTTACACTCGGCGAGCGAGATAAGGGTTTGATTTTGTTGGAAGTTGATTGGCCAGAAGCCTGACTTCCGATGATTCCGGCACAGTGCGCGACCACCGCCCCCGGGGCGGCCATGTTAGCGGCTCACCGGCCTACCCGGCCATCGCCAGCGGTTTTTGACCGTTGCGCTGACCATGTCCCGTGCGCTGCCCCGGTTTCGTCCGGACGCGGCTGCCGGCCCTGAAACACCTATAAAACTGAAGAAGCGCTCCCGCGGCCTGCCGTGGTGTTGCAGCGCTGGAAACCCTGGTCAGGCCTGTCCGCGCGTTGCGCGAAGGGCCGACAAGCTGTTCCAGAGGCGAAACGTCACGGCGTTCCGCGCGGTAGAGCGCGTGAGGAACGCAACAATGAAGCGAATGCTGATCAACGCAACGCAGGCCGAAGAGCTGCGCGTAGCGATTGTGGACGGCCAGACCCTGTACGACATCGACATCGAACAGCCGTCCAAGGAACAAAAGAAGTCCAACATCTACAAGGGCCGCATCACCCGGCTCGAGCCTTCCCTGGAAGCGGCGTTCGTGGACTACGGCGCAGAGCGTCATGGCTTCCTGCCGCTGAAGGAAATTTCCCGCGATTATTTCCAGGCCGGCGTCGACCATAACAAGTCGACCATTCGCGAGCTGCTGCGCGAAGGCCAGGAAATCGTGGTGCAGGTCGACAAGGAAGAACGCGGCAACAAGGGCGCTGCCCTGACCACGTTCATCTCGCTGGCCGGCCGCTACATGGTGCTGATGCCCAATTCGCCGAGCGCCGGTGGCGTTTCGCGTCGGATCGAGGGCGAAGACCGCGCTGCGCTGAAGGATGCGCTGGACAAGCTCGATATCCCCGACGACATGGGCGTGATCATCCGCACCGCCGGTGTGGGTCGCGATGCCGAAGAACTGCAATGGGATCTGGATTACCTGCTGCAGACATGGAAGGCGATCGCCGAGGCCGCGCTGAGCAAGCCGGCAGCGTTCCTGATCTATCAGGAATCGCGCCTGATCATCCGCGCATTGCGCGACTACCTGCGCGCCGACGTCGGCGAAATCCTGGTCGATACGCCGGAGCTGTATGCCGACGCCCAGGAGTTCATGCAGCAGGTGATGCCGCAGAGCCTGCGCAAGCTCAAGCACTACACCGACGACATTCCGCTGTTCAACCGCTTCCAGATCGAATCGCAGATCGAAGGCGCCTACGAGCGCAACGTGCGCCTGCCCTCGGGCGGCTCGATCGTGGTCGACCAGACCGAAGCCCTGACCGCCGTCGACGTGAACTCCTCGCGTGCCACCAAGGGCAGCGACATCGAAGAAACCGCGTTCCAGACCAATCTGGAAGCGGCCGAAGAAGTCGCGCGCCAGCTGCGCCTGCGCGACCTCGGCGGCCTGGTGGTGATCGACTTCATCGATATGGCCTCGTCCAAGCACCAGCGCGAAGTCGAAAACAAGCTGCAGAACGCGCTCAAGTACGACCGTGCGCGCGTGCAGCTGGGTCGCATCTCGCGCTTCGGCCTGATGGAAATGAGCCGCCAGCGTCTGCGTCCGAGCCTGGGCGAATCCAGCCAGATCGTCTGCCCGCGTTGCGACGGCCATGGCCGCATGCGTAGCGTCGAATCGCTGTCGCTGTCGATCATCCGCGTGGCCGAAGAACACGCCATGAAGGAAAACACCGGGCAGGTGCTGGTCCAGGCCCCGGTGGAGATCGCCAACTACCTGCTCAATGAAAAGCGCAGCGCGCTGCGCGAGATCGAAAATCGCCACGCCTCGCCGATCATCATCGTGGCCGACGAGCAGCTGCAGACCCCGCACTATGAAGTCACGCGTTTGCGCGAGAACGAGTTGGGCGAAGACAGCGGCAAGCCGAGCTACCAGCGCGGCACCCCGCGCAAGTTGCCGGTGCATGCGCTGACCAAGGCGCAGTTGAATATTCCGGCAGCGCCTGCGGTGACCTCGATCAAGCCGAGCCAGCCGGCTCCGGTGCGTGAAGAGGCCCCTGCCCCGGTTGCGCCTGTCGCCGCGCCGGCACCGGTGGTGACCGTGCCGATTCCGGCTCCGGTCACCGGCGTGGTCGGTTGGCTGAAGCGTATTTTCGGTGGCGTGGAGCCGGTCGCTCCCGCGCCGGAATCGACTCCGCGCCCGCGCCAGAACGATGCCGGCCGCAATAACCGTAACGAGCGCGGCGAGCGTGGCGGTCAACGTCGCGATGGTCGCGATGCCCGCAACGGCAATGGTGGCAATCAGCAGCGCGGCAACGGCAACGGTGCCAACAAGGAGCGTCGCGACGAGCGCCGCCAGCCGGCCAACGGCCAGAACGGCCAGGCCGCACAAGCCGGTGCCCAGGCCCAGCAGCAGGTGCAGGCACCCAAGCCGCCGCGCAACGAAGCGCAGGCACCGAAGCAACAGCAACAACAGCAGCAAAAGCCCAAGCAGCAGAACCAGACGCCGCGTCCGCCGCGTGCGCCTGCGCAGCAGGACGGCGCGCCGTCCGAGCGGCAGCCGCGTCCGGCGCGTCAGGATGAGGGCACCGCGGCGGCGCAGACCGTCACCTCGACTGCCGCAACCGCAACGACATCGAGCGTGGTGGCTGCCATTGCCGATGCCGCGGCACCTGCCAATGTGCAGGCCAACGCTAACGAAGCGGCACAGGCACATTCGGTTGACGTCACGGTGAACGAGTCCACCGCTGATCACAGTGCCGACGCAAACGTGGGTGTACCGGGCCAGGATGCCGCGGGCGACGATGCAGCCAATGGCGAAGGCGGAAGCCGTCGCCGCCGCGGTCGTCGGGGCGGTCGTCGTCGTCGTCGTGGCGCCGGTGCCAACGGCGAAGGCGGCGCCAACGTCGATGGTCTGGAAGGCGACGATCTGGACGGCGATACCGACAACGAGCTCGATGGCGACAGCGAGGGTGACGACGCAGGAACGCATGGGCATGCGTCGGCCGCACCGCGCGCCGGCCAGCCGGAGTTCGACTTCGACGACGACGCACCGGCACCGGCCGTGCGCGCCAAGACCGAACCCGCTGCTCAGGCAGTCGCCAAGCCGCGCCCGGTCCCCAAGGAACGTGCGGAGCCACAAAGCGGCAATGACACGTCTTCGACCACCGCGCCGGTTTCCAGCACCCTGCCGGCGTCGCAGCCGCCAGCAGCATCCGTTGCCAAGGCTGACGCCGACCACGAACGCCCTGCTGCGCCGACCGCTACTGCAGAGGCACCAGCCCAGCCCGCGCCGGCTGCCATAGCGTCGACGGCCGTCAATGCCGAGCGTGCGGCAACGCAAGCAGTGGACCAGCGCCCGGCTCCGGTCGCGCAGCAGGCATCCACTGCGCCGGCACCGGTTGCTGTCTCCACAGCCGTGGCATCCACGCCGGCACCTGCGGTGGACCCTGTCGCCGAGGCCGCATCGCCTGCACCGGTCGCTGCTGCGTCGGCTCCGGCAACGCCTGCGGCAACCGATGCTGCGCCAACCAGTCAGCACCAGCCTTCGGCATCAGCGTCGGCAAGTGCTGCTGTATCTGCCGCCGACAAGGCCTCGGCACCGAAGCCCGACCAGCAGCAGCGCACCGCGTCGGCGGAGGTTGCAACGCCTGCGGTGCAATCGGCACCGGTGCAGACGGCAACAGCAACGCCTGCGGCCGATCTATCGGCACCGGCGGCAGCTTCGCAGGCCGCGGTGGTGACGGTCACGTCGCCGCACACCCAATCGTCTGCTTCACAGGCGGCATCGGCCGAGCCGGCGACCACCTCCACGGCAGCAGGTGTGCAGGCCAGTCCGAGCGATGACACCGTGCCAGTGCGTAAGCCATATGCCCCGGTGCAGACCACCTTGCTCGATGCGCTGAGTCCGACCGATGCTGCAACGTCAGCCTCCTCGGCCAGTGAACCTACGGCAGCCCCTGCAGTCGCGCAGCAGGCGGCGGCAGACAAGCCCAAGCCGACGGTGGTGGTGTCCGAGCCAGCAAAGCCTGTTGTCCCGCCGTCTACCGAGGCCGACGAGGCGCAGGATGACGACAGCAACAAGCCGCGTGGGGAGCACTAAGCGTTAGGTGATCGATCAGGCTGGCCTGTGAGTTAACAACAGGCCATGCCGGCATCAAACACAGCGGCCTTCGGGCCGCTGTGTTTTTATGTGCCGCATGCAAACGCGCGCGCGGCTGACGCGCCTACTGAAGTGCAGGCAAGGTTCCCAAGCAGCATGTCCTTCCGCATGGCGGTGATACTGCGCCACTGGTCCCTGATGGCTGCAAGAAACCTCTGACGATCAGGGGCTGCGAGACGCCGCCAGATGTTGCTGGCGCATAACAGCCATCGTTGCGGAAAAGCTGCTTGTACGCAGTGTGTCGTCATGCTCACCACCAAGGCTGCAGGCGGACACCACTATCGTCCCGTCCAGCATGCGCAGATGGAAGGCTGGTCCAATTTGCGCATCTATGCGTTCGCATCTATGCATTGATGCAATCCAGCCGACACCGCTGATGGGCCGATGCGCACCATTCGCCTGCACACGATGAGCCGCTCTACGCGATGTGGTTCAACCCGAGCCCGCCGTGCACCGCAGCGCAATCACTGCGCTGGATTCAATACAACCACTCACAGCACTCTGGATGGATCGGTCAGGCCATACTGGTTGGCAAGCCGGGCCAGGGCGATGTTGTCCTGGATGCCGACCTTTTCGAACAAGCGCGCCTTATGCGTATTGATGGTCTTGGCGCTGAGATTCAGGCGCTTGGCGATGTCTTCCTGGCGCAGGCCTTGGGTCAGCAGTAGGGCCACTTCCAACTCGCGCGGGGACAATGCATCGAACGGCGAGCCGCCACCTTCCAGATTGGACAGCGCCAGATTCTGCGCGATCGTATTGCCGAGATAACGCCGTCCCAGCGCAACTTCACGCACCGCACGCAGCAGTTCGTGCGCGTCGCCGCCCTTGCCCACATAGCCGGACGCCCCCGCTTCGAGCAGTCGCTTGGGCAACGGGCCGTCTTCAAGCACCGACACGATGATGACGCGTGTGCCGTAGTCGCCCTTGACGATGCGTTCGGTAATTTCCAGTCCGCTCACGCCAGGCAAGTGCAGATCGCATAGCACGATGTCCGGCTTAAGCTGACGAACCTGCGGCAATGCGGCTTCGCCGCTCTCCGCCTCGCCCACCACATCGACGTCTACTTCCTTGGACAGAATCATCTTCATGCCTGTACGCACGAGTGCATGATCGTCGATCAGAAAAACTCTGATGGTCATCCTTGTTGTCCTCGCTAGCGGCTGGCTGGTGCAGCCTATCTCCGTGAATAATTCAGGGCAAGCTCGATGCGACGTATTACGTTGAAGTTAGAGCATCAGACGCGTCACTAAAGGATGCGTGACGTGCGCGTAGCGCGATGTCGCAACGTTGCGCCGTGTAACGATGATGCAGGGACCCGCACGACCAGTACATCGGGCAATCCAGTGGCGCCCGGTCAGATTTTCCCTGTATCGACGGGACGTTCTGCATCGACCAACGGGGTCAATTGGGGATCCAGTGCAACGCGTTCGTCGAAGACGAAGCAGCGGCCGTCGTAGCCTTCGCCACCGACCTCCTCGAAATAGCCCAGAATTCCGCCCTCCAGCTGCAGCACGTTGTCCATGCCGTCGGCCTGCATCCACAGCGCGGCCTTTTCGCAGCGAATGCCACCGGTGCAGAAGCTGACCACCGTGGCATCGGCCAGTGCGGCCCGATGCGGTTCGAGGGCGCCAGGCAACTCGGTGAATTTGTCGATGGACAGCGTCAACGCACCCTGGAATGTTCCGTACGCCACCTCCTGCGCGTTGCGCGTGTCCAGCAACACCAGCGGACGGCCGCGATCGTCCTGCCCGTGACGCAGCCACTCGCGCAACACGGCGGGCGTCACCGAAGGCGCACGACCTTGCAGTGGCGATGCATCGTCGCGCCGAAAGCTGATGATTTCCGGCTTGATCTTGACCTTGAGCCGCGCGAACGGCTGATGCGCACTCTCGCTGTACTTGATGCGCATCTGCGCAAAACGCGCATCGGCCTGCAGCCAGACGTAGAACGCGCCGATCTGCTCGGCATCGCCGGCCAGGAACAGGTTGATGCCCTCCTCGGCCACCAGCACCGATCCTTTCAGCGCCTGCTGTTCGGCCTGTGCGAGCACGCTTGCGGCCAGCGTCTGCGGATCCTGGATGGTGACGAACTGGTAGGCGGCGGTATTGGTAATCATGCCGCCATTTTAAAGCCGCCGGCAGCCGCTAGCGAGCACATGAACCGGACGTGCGGCCGGTGGCAGCAGCAACCTCGCCCCCCAAAATCAAACCACACCCTCAGCCGCGCAACAGCAGAAACGGCAGCAACACCAGCGAGGCGACCAGCAGCATACCGATCAGCGTCACGAGCACGAACACCGGCCGTCTACGCAGCAGGGCGCCAAAGGTCTCCGCGGTACCGGCTGCAAGCTCCTCCTGGCGCTGGGCGCGCGCAATCGCGCCGCGCTGCGCCTGGTAGGCATCCATCGCCGCCTTGGCGCGCGGATAGTCGGCATCGTCGCTGAGCCAGATACCTCCGGCAGAGATCCCCCAATTGCTGGGGCGGGTTTCGTAGATCTGCACGCGCTGCTCGCGCATCAGCGCACGCACCTCGTCGGCTTCGTCGTCGGGAACATTGCGCAGATTGAGCAGCAGCTTGGCCATGGCGCGATGATAACGGGAGCCAGGTGCGATAATGGCTGTCCTCCTTTATGGACATGCCCATGCGCCTTGTGCTGACGCTCTGTGCCGCCTTGTTGCTCGCAAGCTGCACGCCCGCCCTGCCGCCCTCCGGTGGCACCATCGCCAGCTTCGAGCGAATCGATCGCACCGTGGGTACCGGCGCAGAAGCCACGCCAGGCGCGGTGGTCAGCGTGCACTACACCGGCTGGTTGTACGACGAGAAAGCCGCCGAAAAACATGGCAAGAAATTCGACAGCTCGGTGGATCGCGCCGAGCCGTTTCAGTTCGTGCTGGGTGGCCACCAGGTCATCCGTGGCTGGGACGACGGCGTTGCCGGCATGCGTGTGGGCGGCAAGCGCACCCTGATGATCCCGCCGGACTACGGCTACAGCGACAACGGCGCAGGCGGCGTCATACCGCCGGGCGCTTCGCTGGTGTTCGATGTGGAATTGCTCGGCGTGCAACCGCGCTGAGTGCGAGAGTGATGATGGATGCGAGCAGACCGCGGCTGGCGGTCATCGGCGGTGGGCCTGCGGGGTTGATGGCTGCCGAAGTGGCGTGCGCTGCTGGGATCGCCGTGGATCTGCACGAGGCAAAAGGCTCGGTGGGGCGCAAATTCCTGATCGCCGGCAAGGGCGGGCTCAATCTCACCCACTCCGATCCGATGCCGCTGTTCGTCCAGCGCTACCGTGAGCGCACGCCAGCGGTGGCGGCGTGGCTGCAGGAGTTCGATGCCGACGCATTGCGCGCCTGGGCGCGCGAGCTGGGCGTGGAGACCTATGTCGGCAGTTCCGGACGGGTGTTTCCGATCGATCGCAAGGCCGCGCCCTTGCTGCGCGGCTGGGTGCGCAGGCTCAAGGACCAGGGCGTTACCTTTCACGTGCAGCATCGCTGGCTGGGATGGAGCGCTGACGGTGCGCTGCGATTCGCCACACCGGCCGGCACTGTCGATCGCCAGGCGGATGCAACGGTGCTGGCGCTGGGTGGCGGCAGTTGGCCGCAGCTCGGTTCCGATGGCGCCTGGCAGGCACCGCTGCAGCAGCACGGCATCGCCGTGCGCCCATTGGTGCCGGCCAACTGCGGCTTCGATCTCGACTGGAGTGCGCATTTCGCGCAACGGCATGCGGGCGCTCCGCTCAAACCGGTGGTCGCGCATTGGCGCGACAGCGCGGGCGTGCAGCACGCGCTACAAGGCGAATGCGTGATCACTGAAACCGGGATCGAGGGCAGCCTGATCTATGCCATCGCGGCGGAGTTGCGTACGCAGATCGATGTGCATGGCGTGGCCGAATTGGCACTGGATCTGCTACCCGACCGTTCGCTGGAGCGCGTTGACACCGAGCTGGCCAGGCCGCGCAAGGGGCGCAGTTTCAGCGAACATCTGCGCCGTCAGGTCGGTATCGAGGGCGTCAAGGCCGCACTGGTCTACGAACTGCTCGGCAAACAGGCCGGCGACGATTCGGCGTTGGTGGCACGCACGCTGAAGCAATTGCCGCTGCGCCTGCTGCGGCCACGCCCGCTTGCAGAGGCGATCAGCTCGGCCGGTGGCGTGGAACTGGAGGCGCTGGACGCGCAGTTGATGGCCCTGGCGTGCCCCGGGGTGTTCTGCGCTGGCGAAATGCTGGACTGGGAAGCGCCGACCGGCGGCTATCTGCTGACCGCCTGCTTTGCCAGCGGGCGTCGCGCTGGGCTCGGTGCGATCGAGTGGCTAACGCGGCACGGCAATCGAATTACAGCCGATCGCTGACGACCACGCGCGGCCACACCGATTTGACGTCGTAGACCACCGCACCCGGCTTGCCCAGTGCAGCAATGCGCTGGGCGTCGTAGTCGCGATACTGCGCATGCGCCACCGCCAGCACGACGGCGTCGTACGCGCCCTCCTCCGGGCTCTCGCATAACTGCACGCCGGCATGCAACAGCGCCTCTGCAGGGTCGGCCCAGGGATCGCAGGTGTCGACCTGCACACCGGCCGCCTGCAGCAATTGCACCAGCTCCAGCGCTCGGCTGTTGCGCAGGTCCGGGCAGTTTTCCTTGAAGGTGGCGCCCAATACCAGCACCCTCGCCTGAACGAGCGCAACGCCGCGCATCGCCAGCATGCCGCAGACCCGCTCGGCCACGTGCCGGCCCACACGGTTATTGACTTGCCGCGCGGTGTGGATCAAGTCGGGGTGGTAGCCCACGCTTTCGGATTTGTGCATCAGGTAGTACGGGTCCACCCCGATGCAATGCCCGCCGACCAGGCCGGGGCGGAACGGCAGGAAATTCCATTTGGTGCCTGCCGCTTCCAGGACATCGAGCGTGTCGATGCCAAGCTTGTCGAAGATCAACGCCAGCTCGTTGACCAGCGCGATGTTGACGTCGCGCTGGATGTTCTCCACCACCTTGGCCGCTTCGGCCACGCGCATCGATGGCGCGCGCCAGGTGCCGGCAGTGATGATGCTGGTATACAGCGCATCGACCGCATCTGCCGCCTGCGGCGTGGAACCGGACGTGATCTTGCGGATATCGCGCAAGCGCCGTTGCCGGTCGCCCGGATTGACCCGCTCCGGACTGTAGCCGCAGAAAAAATCGGTGTTGAAACGCAGGCCGGACACCGCTTCCAGCAACGGCACGCAGACTTCTTCGGTGGTGCCCGGATAGACGGTCGATTCGTAGATCACCAGATCGCCCGGCTTGAGCGCGGCAGCGATCAACGTGGTGGCGCTGCGCAACGGCTTCAGATCCGGTTGTTCGAAACTGTCGATCGGCGTCGGCACGGTGACGATAAAGATGCTGCACATCGCCAGGTCCTCGGCGGCCGCGCTATAGCGCAGCTGAGTGGCCGCAGCCAGTTCGCCATCGTCCAGTTCCAGCGTGGCATCGTGCCCTTCGCGCAACTGCGCAACCCGCTGCGCATCGATGTCGAAACCCAGGGTGTCGCGCTGCTCGCCAAACGCCACGGCCAGTGGCAAGCCGACATAGCCCAGCCCGATGACGGCGATGCGTGCGTGCTGCGGTTGGACAAGCGTGGGGCCGGACATGCAATTCCTCGGAAGCGCGCGATCGGTTGCCGCGCAGCTGTGCGGCGGCAGCATAGCGCACGCGGGATTTGGACCGGCAGTGGGCGCGATCTTCGTCTGGAGATTCACAATCGCCGCGCAATCAGGCACGCTATCGCCATGCCCGGGTGGCGAAATTGGTAGACGCAAGGGACTTAAAATCCCTCAGCTGCGAGGCTATGCGGGTTCGACCCCCGCCCCGGGCACACTTCCGTCGCGCGGTCCCGGCCGGGCGACCCCCGCATGTACCACGGTTCCCGCAGCGCGGGCTTGGCCGAAGAAGCCGGTGGATGAGTGTGATGATGGCTGCTTCGCAAGGCGATGAACACGCCGATACGCAGGTCTGCGGGCCAGTGCTTGCCAGAACACCAGCACCGTCCGGTGGCCCGATGGTCGATTCGCTGCCATCCATTCGTGCGCGCTGGCAGTACGCACTGCCGTGCCTGGATGCCAGGGTACTGAGCGTGCAGGTGATCGCATTCGAGCTGGAGCGGTTCTCGCCCGATGCGTTTGATAGATGCGATATCGCATGCCCCGATCCGATCGCCCGTAGCGTCCACAAGCGGCAGGCCGAATACTTCTTCGGACGATTGGCCGCACGCGAGAGCGCACGTCAGCAGGCTTCCCTTCCAACCGACAGCGTGCCCCAGATCGCCATTGGTAGTTCACGCGCACCGGTGTGGCCGGCTCAGTCGATCGGTAGTATTTCGCACACCAGCAAGTTTGCAGCCGCTGCGGTAGCGCCCTCGGATGGATGGCGTGGAATCGGGATCGATCTCGAGCACATCGTTGATGCCAGCACACGCGAGGCGCTGCTGAGTACGGTTGTCGACCACTCCGAACGCTTGCTGCTGCAGTCGATCTGCGCGTCGACCGACTGCGCATTGGACGTCTTGCTGACGCTGGTTTTTTCCGCCAAGGAAAGTCTCTTCAAGGCGAGTTTTTCGGCCGTTGGACGTTACTTCGATTTTTCGAGTGCGCGCCTTGTTGCACTAAGCCTTCGCGCTGGACGGGTTCGCCTGCAGCTGTGCGAACAACTGTGCCCTGAGTTGCTGTTAGGGCAGCAGTGCGAGATCGGTTTTGGATTCGTCGATCCACACACCATCATGACCTACCGCGTTTGGTAACGGGCAATTGGCTGGATGCTGACCACCCTCGGTCAGGCGAATGCGACAAGGACTGATCGTCAATGGCTGCTGGCAGCCTGGCAAGGCTTTGGGTCACTCCACCAAGAGGGCGCCCCATGCGCTTGGTGCCGAGCACTTGGCAGAGTGCCGCAAGGGGGACGTATGTTGCGACTCGGCGCACCTGGAGGGGCACGCCGAGCCGGATCGTCGTTAAAGCTACAGCTGCGTCCTGCCCGGTGCTTGAGATTCTCCGTCGATCGCTGGCGCCCACCACTTCGCAAACTGCTCGACATGCGGTGCACGCAGCATCGTGAAGTGATCGCCAGGCCCCTGCCAGACGTCCAAGTGTGGAGCAAGTGCGCTCCAGGAAGCGCGCCTAATGCAGTGCTCCAGCTGGTTCTGCTCGACATCCTGGAGCGGATCATCGGCCAGCACCAGCCGTATCGGCCCGTCATACTGCCTTGCAGGTGCATATACCGTGCGTAATGCCATGCCGAACACCTGCACCATGCCTTGAATCGTGCCGGGCATCGAGCGCTGCGGCAACAGGCCTGCCCGGACCATCCCGGCATGAACAGCGTGCAATTGCGCGGCGTGATCCATCGCTCGAAGGTGCTCCAGGGAAATGCCGAAATCGACGCCACTGGAAAGCTCTAACGACTCGATCAAGCGCTCCAGGACCTCAGTCGCGGTATGCGGTCTACCCACCACGCCTTGGCCTCCGGGTACTTCTGAGTCGACCAGCGTCAGCGATGCGACGGCAAATCCTTGCATCCTGAGAATGCAAGCCATCTCCAGGGCCACCCAGCCGCCGAACGAATGTCCAAGTAAATGGACGGCGCGATCAGGGATCACCTCTGCCAATGCACGCACGTACGCCTGCGCCGCAACTTCGACGCTGCCGTAGGGAAGATATTCCCTATCTAGGCCGCGTGGCTGCATCCCGTACACCGGCCATGACGTGCCTAGCGCTAACGATAGATCGACAAATCCCGCAACGTTGTCGCCCGCTCCGGGCACACAGATCAACGGCGTCCTGTTGGGCAGACCCTTATGGATACAGGTCAGCGGATGATGCCTGTGCTGACGATGCGCCGGGGTGTGGCTGGCGGCATCCAGCGCACTGCTCAGTTCCTTCCCCAATGCGGGAACGTTCGATGTGTCAAAGAGCGTCATGTGGTTCCCTGGCACCACCACGCTTTTGAGCATCCCCGCGGGCAACAGGCGTTTCCAGCCAAGCTCGGCATTGCTGGAGGCATGGTCTGGTAACCCATCGGCCGCAGCGAACAGATGCACGGGCGTTGTGATCGGCATCGGTACATAGTGAGTGTACGCATGCCGATGCGCGGCGTCGCGTACCAGATTGTTCAATAGCGTGGTGTCGCTATGGCCCACCCACTGCGTGGGTAGCCAGTTGCGCTGGCGGACGAGGGAAAGCAGCCCCTTTATTTTCCATTGCTGTACTTTTTCACACAGCGCAGTCAGACACTGCTTCGACGATTGCGGATCGTCATGCTCCGCTGTTGCCGCCAGGCAGTGCTGCAGTAATGCATAGCACTGGGTAAGTTCCGGGGTCGGCAAGGCCGGACCCAGAGAGATCTGCGAGGGATGATAGGTATCGATCAAGCCCACGAACTCGACCTGCTCATCGCATGCAATCAACTGGATGGCCATTTCATATGCAAGCAGGCCCCCGAAGGACCAACCAGCGATTCGATACGGTCCTTTTGCCTGCACGGTACGCATATGTGCAAGCAGACGCCTGGCAAGTTCTTCCACCGTGTATGGCTGATATTCGCCCAAAGGAGTCGCCGGCAGGCCATAAATCGGCACATCCGCTTCGATGTGTTTTTCTGCGACCGCAAAATAAAGATCCAGCCCAGTGAAATCATGCACGAAGAAAAGAGGGTGCTGCGTGCCGACGGTGCGCAAGGAAATCACCCCGGATGTCACCGGGTCGTGCAAGGCACCCTGGTGGCGCTGGATCGCCATTGCCATCGCGTGAAGCGTGGAATGCTGCTGCAGTTCGCCCAGTGGGGTCGTCAACTGCGTCCGCTCCAACAAGCTGCTGAGACGAACCAGCAGGAGTGAATGCCCACCCAAGGCAAAGAAATCA
>NZ_FLTX01000113.1 GCF_900092025.1 Xanthomonas bromi | reverse complement strand
CGAGGCCGAGCGCCGGCACGTGTTGCAGGACTTCAATGCGACGACAGCGGATTATCCGCGCGATACCTGTGTGCATGCGCTGTTCGAGGCACAGGTGGCGCGCACGCCGACGGCAGTGGCGGTGGTGCGAGACGGGGTGTCGCTCACCTATGGAGAATTGAATGCGCAAGCCAACCGTCTGGCGCATTACCTGCGTGAGCTCGGGGTCCGTCCGGATGATCGGGTCGCGATCTGTCTGCAGCGCGATGTAGAGACGTTGGTGGCGCTGCTGGCGGTGTTGAAGTCCGGTGGTGCTTATGTGCCGCTGGACCCGACCTATCCGGCCGAACGCCTGGCCTACATGCTGGAAGACAGCGCCCCCGCCGCAGTGCTGGTGCAGGCATCGACCTTGGATCTACTGCCGATCGCATCGGTACCGGTCGTCAATCTGGATACGCCATGCTGGCAGTCCCATGCCATATCCAATCTGTCGATCAACGGCCTGACGTCGGCGCATCTGGCCTACGTGATCTATACCTCCGGTTCCACCGGCCAGCCCAAGGGGGTGATGATCGAACACCGCAACACGGTGAACCTGCTGATCTGGGCCCACCGCGCCTTTGCGCCCTCTGTGCTGGCCAACACCCTGTTTTCCACCTCGTTGAACTTCGACCTGTCGGTCTATGAGTGCTTCGTGCCGTTGACCTGTGGCGGTGCGATCGAAGTGGTCGACAATCTTCTTGCGCTACAAGCCAGCTCGCATGACGTCACCTTGATCAATACCGTGCCGTCGGCGTTGAAGGCCGTGCTGGAATCGAGCGGGCTGAGTCCCGGCGTGCACACCGTCAATGTTGCCGGTGAACCCCTCAAGCGGCAGCTGGTGGAGGATCTTTTTGCCAGGACGCAGGTGCGACGGCTGTGCAACCTATACGGTCCGTCGGAAACCACGACCTATTCGAGTTGGGTGGCGATGGATCGCGACGACGGTTTCGTGGCGCATATCGGCAGGCCCGTGGCGAACACGCAATTTTATATGCTGGATGCGCATCGCCAGCCGGTGCCGATCGGGGTGATCGGTGAGATATACATCGGTGGTGCGGGTGTGGCGCGAGGGTATCTCAATCAAGACGTGTTGACCGAGGAGCGCTTCCTGCCGGATCCGTTCAGTGCCGATCCGACGGCACGGATGTACCGCAGCGGCGACCAGGGACGCTGGCGCGCCGATGGCACGATCGAGTTTCTGGGCCGCAACGACCACCAGGTCAAGATCCGCGGGTTCCGCATCGAACTGGGTGAGATTGAAACGCGACTGAGTGCGCATGCGGACGTGCGTGAGTGCGTGGTGGTGGCGCTGGAGGCGAATAACGGCGGCAAGCGGTTGGTGGCGTATTGGGTGGGGACCGCGCATCTGGATGAAAGCGCAGGCGCGCAGGCCTTGCGGGCCTGGCTGGAGGCAGTGCTCCCGAGCTACATGATCCCATCGGCCTACGTGCAGCTGGAGGCGTTGCCGCTGACA
>NZ_FLTX01000092.1 GCF_900092025.1 Xanthomonas bromi | reverse complement strand
GAGAAACCATCCTTGCAACCGCCCAGCAAGAAGATAAACGCCACCATCGAAAATCTAATAATTCTCATATCATGAGTGCCTCAAAGACCATTCTTATTGGGCAATAGACGCGGTTGGAGGAAGCTCATCCGCGCCCATATCATCCACCCATTGCAAAGACGCCGTTCCATCTTTCCGAAAATAGACTCTGAAATACCGAGAATTTCTTGATTCCGGCTGAGGGATAGTGACTTTTACTTCATGCTCTTCAGCCTTCTTACCAGCATAAAAATCCTCTTTAGGCATAACAAATGTCCACTGCAAATTAACAGTCTTTCCAGGCGTGACATTACATCCGCAAGAAAACTTCCCGCCACCTCCCCACAAATTCCCATCAGTCCGACCCGGAGGATTCCCAAAGCATCCTGAACTAGATTCATTGTCTAGCCAGAATTCATGAATTTTCTTTTCGTACTCATTGTAGCCAGTGACGCATACGGTTCTCGACTGCGAGAAACCATCCTTGCAACCGCCCAGCAAGAAGATAAACGCCACCATCAAAAATCTGATAATGCTCATCTCATAGGTGCCTCAAAGACCATTCTTATTGAGCAATACACGGGGTTGGAGGAAGCTCATCCGCACCCATCTCATCCCCCCATTGCTAAGACGCCGTTCCATTCTTTCGGAGACAGGCTCGCTGCTCATGTCTGGCGCTCTTGCGTGCTCGCCACGTCATACGCCCAATCCACTAGCGCTTCGCAAAGCGCATCGTGGTCCGTCCGGTGCGCGTGCACGAGACCGGCAAGCTGTGCGTGCCAGCTGTCATCGACTTCCCGGCGCACGAGCGCCGCACAGCAGCGATAGAGCAGCAGTTCCGCTTCCAGCCCCGCCTCCAGCAACACCTCCTGCGTCACGGACAGTGTCTTCCACGTCTGGAAGGGGTCTGCATCGACCGGCAGCGCGCCGTTGCGCTTCAGCTCCGCGGCAATGCGATCCAGCCGGCCGAGCGCGTCCAGCCGTTGCAGCTCGGGTGGGGTGAGCGCAAGGCGCGCGGCGGGCCGGCCGGGCCTGCGTTCCGGCGAGGGGCGCAGTGCCAGCGGGGCGGCGTCGCGACCGATACAAACCCATGCATCGGCGCAGGACAGGAAGGCATCCAGCTTGTTAGCCTCCACCGCCCTGGGCAGCGCCTGCAGCACCGCCGCATCGTAATAGCGGAGCAATCCTTTCTTGCCGTCGGGCAGGGAGACGTCGGCGCGTTTGGCCAATGCCTGGGCCAATTGGGCGATAGGCAGCGCGCTGGAAAGGGCGACGAAGGCGAACGGCCTGCGCGGCAGATACCTGTTCAACAGCGCATCGACCCAGGCGGCTTCGTAGTCCATCAACAGGGCGCACACCGATGGATCGACGCTTTCGGGTTGATCTCGCAGCACGTTGTAGACGCGCTGCTCGCCGATCATCTCCTTCCACGGCATCGCATTGATGGGCAGCTGCGCGGCATCCAGCAGCAGGAAAACCCCGGTGCCCTCACGGTGGCGATGCGGGGCGAGGAAGGTGGACCACGATTCGAAGAGCGGATGCATGACCGATCACCCGCGAGATGCGACGGCTTCGTGCCGGGACGCCAGATCGCGCATGCACTCCAGGCACACCGGCTTGTCCGCCGAGGGCAGCTGCACGCGGGTGCTAAAGCCCTGCGGCCCCGTCAACACCTGCTGCCCGCCCTTGAACGCAATCGTGCCCGGTGCGCCCAGTTCGATGTT
>NZ_FLTX01000100.1 GCF_900092025.1 Xanthomonas bromi | reverse complement strand
GGATCGCCCGGCCCCACCCCCAGCCCGATCAGGTGATGCGCGAGACGGTTGGCCTGCTGATCGAGGGTGGCATAGCTGTAATGCTGCCCGCCATCCAGGACCGCCATTGCATCCGGTTGCCGTGCCGCCTGCTGCTCGAACAACGCATGGATGGTCTGGGTCTGCGGATACGCACGCGTGGTCGCATTGAAGTCCTGCAGGACGCGCTGGCGCTCGGCCTCCGGGAGCACGCACAGTTGGACGATCGGAGGCTCCTCTGGCGCCTCCAATGCCTCGACCAGCTGCGTCAGCGCCGTCTGCATGTACATGCACAGGCGCTCGGCATCGAGCAGATCGCAGGCACTCAAGGTCAACTGCGTGCCGTCTCCCATATCGTCCACCGACAGACACACAGGATAGGTACTGCGCTCTTCAGCGCCGTGCATGCCAATGCCGGGCCAGGCTTCTACCACGGTACCACCGAGCTGTTCTCTGCCGGTCCTGCGGTAATTCAACAACGTGTTGAACAATGGGGACGGCGCGGCGACACCGCTGCACCGCTGGGCAAGCGCCAGCGAGGCATTCTCGTGCGACAGCAAGGCACTCAGGCACGTCTGCGTCTGCTGGATCGCTGTACGAACCGTCGTGCTCCCGAGTTTTACCCGGATCGGCAAGGTATTGATGAACATGCCGATGGCTTGTTCGATGTTCCTTCCCTGCGTTCTGCCAAGCAAGACCGTCCCGAAAACTACATCATCCTGGCCGGCAGTCGCGCCCAGCACCCGGGCCCACGCCACATGATGGAAGACCCCGACGCTTACACCCAATTGCCTGGCTTGCACGCGCAGGCGTTGGTCCACCGATACGTCCAGCCTCTTGACCACTCTGCGCATGCCATCACCGTCGTCCTCCGGAACTTGAATTCCGAACGGCAATGTCGGCTCGCTCACCTCACCCAGCATCTCGGTAAAGAATGCGGTGTGTTCTTGCGACTGCCGACTCCACCGCGCCCGCATCGTGTACTCACGGTAAGGAAACATCGGCGGAAGCCCGTCAGCATTTTCTTGCAGATGGCATCCGATCTCCTTGAGCAAGCTGCCCAACGATGCCGCATCTGCGATCAAGTGGTGAAGAAGCATGACACCGACCCAGCGTTGACCAGCGGCATCGTGCGCGTAACCGACGCGCAACAGTGGCGCCGTGCCCAACTCAAGCTGTTGCCCGCCTGGATCCATCTGCATCTGGAGTTGCTGCAGGACATCCCCCTCTGCCGCATCCAGTTGAAACTCTACCCACGGCACCGTTGCACGCCGCCAGACGACCTGCACGGGTTCATCGACACACTCCCAAACGATAGCGGTACGCATGATGTCGTGCCGCATGACTGCCTGCTGCAGTGCATCGGCAAACGCGTCCATGCGTCCACGATCGGCGAAGGTGAAACTGACGCACTGCAGATACGGGTCACCCCGCTTCGCCGACAGGTGGTGATAGAGCAGGCCCTCCTGCAAAGGCGCCAACGGATAGATCTCCTGCACATTGCCTACCCCGCCCGGCACCGTCGCTAAGATGCGATCAATGGAGTCCTGGCTCAGGTCCACCAATGACAGATGGGCGGGCACCAGACGGTCGCACTCAGACGGAACCCTGTTCTCCGGGACCACGAGTTCGCTGTCGACACCGATCGCCGCCGCCATCCCCATCAAGGTCGGCTGCGTGAGCAACGCTTTGACCGTGGCGTGCAGTCCATGTCGGCGCATGCGCTCCAGCAATGCGACTACGCGCAACGAATGTCCTCCGAGTTCGAAGAAGTGATCGTGGCGCCCTACCCGATCGACATCGAGCACTTCGCTCCACAACCTCGCCAACAGCCGCTCGACCTGCCCCTCGGGCGCGACGTATCCGCGCTGGACATATGCCTGCGCCTGCGGCATGGGCAAGGACTTATGATCGAGCTTGCCATTGGGCGTCAGCGGCAATGCGTCAACCTGCACGTAAAGCGCAGGCACCATGTACTCCGGAAACTGTTGTTGCAGATGGCCGCGCAACTGCTCGGGTGATGGTGCACCCCTTTCGGCCTGCACGTAGTAGGCAAGCAGCGCTTTGTGCCCACCCGCATCCGTATGTGCCACCACGGCGGCATCACGCACCTGCGGATGCTCCTGCAACTTGGATGCAATCTCTGCAGGTTCGATCCGGAAGCCTCGAATCTTGATCTGATCGTCGTTGCGACCCAGGTAGTCCAGCGTTCCGTCCGGCAACCATCGTGCGAGATCGCCGGTGCGATACATGCGTGCATCCGCAGAAGAACCGAATGGATCGGCGACAAAACACTGCTCGGTCAGTTCCTCCCGATTGAGATATCCCCGGGTGACCTGCGGCCCGGCGATGCACACTTCGCCCGCAATGCCAATCGGCATCGGCCTTCCGTTCGCGTCGAGAACATGCACGCGCATGTTCGCAATCGGCTCACCGATCGGCACGCTGGTCGCTGCAGTAGACTCCCAGCACAGCGGAACCTCATAAACGACGCAGCCCACCACCGTTTCGGTCGGGCCATACTCATTCACCAACCGCACGCCGGGCGCGAGCGCGCGAAGATGCTTCACGGTGGAGGCAGGCAGCGCTTCGCCGCCGATCACGAATAACGCTGCGGCGGGAGTTGCGTTGCATGCGACCAACTGATGCGTAAGCGCGTCGAGATGGGAAGGAGTGATCTTGACCAGACCCAGCGGCTTATCCGAACTCAGGCGACGCTGCAGCGCGTCGATTTCGTCGTACTCCGGCAACAGCTCGGTGGTGCCGCCACACAGCAGCGGCAAATAAAGGCTGGTCACGGTGGCATCGAAAGACAGCGATGACGACACCACTGCACCGTGTTCAGGCCTGTAGTAGTCGACGGCCCACGCCAGGTAGTTGACCAGTGCCGCGTGCGGCACCATCACGCCTTTGGGCCGGCCGCTGGAGCCTGAGGTGTAGATCACGTAAGCCAGATGCGAAAGCGCCAGGCCGGACACGCACGGGTCGGTCTCCGCGGCAGATCGCCACTCTGGCGCATCAAGGTCAAGCCGCGGTAGCTTCGCGGCGGGCAGGTGCGCGGCGGTTGCGGCGTGCACCAGCAACGCGCGGGGGGCGCTGTCGGCCAGCATGTAAGACAACCGCTCGGCGGGATACCGCGGATCTAGCGGCACATACGCGCCGCCGGCCTTCAATATCGCCAACAAAGCCACGACCAGTTCGATACTGCGCTCCAAGCAGAGCCCGACGCGCTCGTCGGGTTGCAGACCCATCGCGATCAGATGGTGGGCGAGCTGATTGGCCTGCGCGTTGAGCTGCGCGTAAGTCAGCTGCCGGTCGGCACAGACCACCGCTACCGCATCGGGCGTACGCCTGGCCTGCGCCTGGAAGAGCGCTTGAAACGTCGCTGGTTGGACATCTGTCGCCCTGCCTCGACTCCACGCCTCCAACTTGTCTAATTCGCCAGGAGTCGTCACCTCGAATGCATGGAGGCGACGATCCGGAGATGCCAGACCCTGATCGATTAACCCGATCCACCGTTCTGTCAGCAGTTCTATCGCGTCCGCGTCAAAATACGCAGTATTGTAAATCGCGTGGAACAAGGCGACATCGTCATGTGCGTTGCTTCTGACGAACATCGACAGCGGCTCAGACTCATGGCCGTTGGAGCATTTGAAAGAGCGGGAATGCTCGCTGCCAAAGCGATACATGTGCTCCTCTTGCTCAAAGGAGAACGACACATCGAAAAGGCGCGCAGCTCCGCTCTTCAGCAATCCGCAGGCGCGTCCGATTTCGCTGATCGGGAAGTTCTGGTGGCGATAGTCCTGCCGAAGCTCCTTGGACAGCTTCGACGCTAATTCCAGGAATGTCGAATCTCCGTCGAAACGCATCCGTATCGGCGTCACCTGCGCAAACATCCCGATGGACGACTTGAATTGATGACCCGACCGATTGAGAACCGGCATGCCGATCGAGATGTCGTCGTGCTGCAAAGTGCGCGAGAAATAGACGTACAAGGCGGCCAGACAGACCTGAAGCGGCGAGATGCCATGTACTTCTGCGAACGCCTTCATCCGGTCGAGAAGTGCACGCGGAAACTCGCGTGTGAACTTCATGCTGGGCGGGCCACTATGACCATCGCCACGCTTGGAACCCGATACCAACATCGGCTGCGGAGAAGTGGCGTACTTCTGTGCCCAGTACTCCCGATCTTTCAGATAGCGCGTCGAAGTTCGGTAGCTCAGGTCATGTTCAATGAAATCTACGTACGACCTCACCGCCACGTCCGGAACACGGCCGGCGCGTAAAGCGTTGTAGACCTGGCTCAATGTCTGGAGAACCAGATAGATCGACCAACCGTCCAGCAGAATGTGGTGGGCGCTCACTACAAAGCACCATTTCCGCGCCTCAAGGTGACACAGCGCGATACGCCAAAGCGGCGTACCATCAAACTCGAAAGGCGTCTGCATTTGTTCCTGGATCCATGCAGCCCGCCACACTTCGTGGTTTGGCAGCCCGGAGGCGTCGACTACGGGAACTGGAACATCGAGACGGTCGGCAAACCCCTGCAGCGGTATGCCGTCGCTATCTACTTCCTGCAAGATCCGGGTTCTTAGGACGTCGCAGTGATCGGCCATGTACTGCACTGCGCGGCGGAAACACACCAGATCGACCTCGTCTTCGATTTCAACGTAACCGCCGATGTTCGAAGCAAGTGGGTGCCCGAGCATCAACTGCTCCAACCAAATCTCTCGTTGCGGTCCGCTGAGGGGAAAAGTCTGCCGCGCGTTTGTCTGCATGATGTGTTCCCTACAAGAATGATTCATGAGCGCAGCACCACAGCGCACGAGAATTGCTCGGACGCTTGCCGGTCTGTTCAATACATGGATGAAATGCGGATAAGCGCCGCCCTGCGCCACGACGATGACGTCGGACGAAAGCGCCTTCAGAATTAACGAGACTGCGAAGACCATGAGCGGGAAAGCCGCTCGCTATCTCCTTCAGCCATTACAGGAGTGGCGCATCATCGGATGACCACCCGCACCCGTTCCTCTCTTGGATTTTTTGAATGTTTAAAAACTCATATCCAAGGAAAGCGAGTATTACATTCCTGGAGAATCCCCCTTTAAATAACTTATCCGCACCAGAAGAGTGCGGTTGCACCCGCGCATTGATATCACGATACATTCCTCGGAAGCGCTCCGATCGCCAAGTTTTTATTTATAGATAAGCATTGAGCGCAACATTACAATCAATCGAAAACCGAAACGATTCTTCGTGCGCAGGAGAATTGCGATCAACAGCGTGGAATTAAAGTGATTTGAGTCACGTAAAAATCCAAAACACGTTTATTAAAAAAATGGAGATAATTTATCTTTACATACTCTTTAAACCATACAAACTTTCATATAATTCTGATACCTCCGCACACTCTCTCTTGACGAATGTGGGACTTAAACGCCTTCATCAGACACTGTGCGTATTGGCTAGAAACCGGTTTAGGTCTGTCGCAAGAAGCACTGCCACCCGTTGGAGGCGGCGAGCAGACACGTTCAAGGGAAGGAATTGTTGCCGCGGCACTGGAGCATCAGGGACACCACGATCATCGAGGCGCCGAGTTAGACACGGAACAGCAGCGGCACGCGCGATCTGGCGATGCGCCAGGCCAAGAAGGGCCAGCAGTAGCTCTTTGGGATGGAGGCGCACAAGATGGCTGATGTGACGCAGGCAGAGAAACTGCTGAATGGCGAGGAATGCCAGGCCTACGCCAATGCGAGATATGCCTGGATTGACAAGCATGAGAAGCTCTAAGAGCGGCTAATAGAACGTGGCGAGCAGTCGTCAGGTGGGCGTGCACGGCGCGCTCAGCACCTGAGTGTACGAGTGGTGTTGAGGCTTTCGAGCACCGGCCGCGCTCGCCTGGCGGCGGCGCAGTAGGATTGTTAGCAACTCATAAGACAGGTGCCTGTACTTGCACATTGCTCGGCGGCAGCGCCGGATCAGAATGCTGCGGGAGCTGGTGCAACCGGACGAATTGGTCACAAGATCGAGACGCACGGTGGGTAGACCAGCGACACGTTGGCTTCCGCGAACGTGGAAAATTGAATGCGGCCCCTCAGTGAAACGCGTGCGCAGGCCTTGGGGCTGTCGAGCCGGACCCGGTGACGCTGCCGCGCGAGCCTGACCTTCCAACGCAGACAATTCGCGACGCTGCAGAATCGATGCCTTGCACAAAGGCAAGTCCGTCTTTCGCAAGCGTTGCATCTTCTTAGCGACACCGCGACCTTTTCGGATCGCCGTTGTCCCGCCCTCCCAAGTGCCGCCGTCGGCGAGAAAAAGCGGCGCACTTTTTCAGAGCAACAAAAAAAGGCCTTGCGGCCCTTTTTCTTGCGAACAACTCGATCGTATGACTACGGCCAGTCGTTCTGATATGGAGCGGGAAACGAGATGCTCGCTCCCGACCTAACTCCTTGATCCATAAGAGGTTTGTCAGACACCCCTCTGTTGGAAGAACGCTATTATGTACTACTTTTGCGGGCCTGGCAAAGTCGGGACCGTAAAAGTAGGCCGACGAGGCTTCACGATGATGGGATGCTCCTCGCCAACAACCCGTGCCTTGGCTCATGCGCTGGCAGCCACTCAGTCCATTTCGCCGTGATCGCCGAATTTGACAGCGGGACCGTTCGCAAACAGCCCAAGCCGTTATCTCGCCATCCGTCGCAGCCAACCCCTTCGCAGCGGCTGCAGTCTTTCGGCTTGCCGAACTCGACGCCAAAAACGGTCGATCAACGTTCGTGATGACCCGCCCGGCTTGACATCATCAAGCAACTACTCGCTTTCTGGGGTCGGCACAGACGGCCGGCTTGGGCGCCAGTCCTTAACATAGAGTACGACTTCATCACTAAGCTGAATGACACTTTGTTCAACCAAAGTCGCGGCGGCGCTTTCGCCGTACTTCTTGATCTCATCAAGCGCAATAAACGATTGCTTCTCGGATTTGGCGTACAGGGAAACGAGGTGAGCTACGGAGTCGTTTGAGATGTTCTTGAAGAGCACGGAATCGTGGGCAATGGCTGGAAGGTTGGTTGCACAGAACACGGCGAGATCGAAGAGCACCAAACCGAAGAAGGCTGTGCCAGTGCCCGTGTCCTCGAAGACCTCGAACTTGTAGCTCGTATCGCCGAGAGATAACCGAGGGCTTTTCCGATGCTCACCAGCAGCGTCACGAACGATTTCGCGCATACCGTCGTTCACGCTGGTCTCGATTTCATTCAGGATCCGCTGTTTTTCTTCCACGAGCGCCTCCTTCGCTAACCGCAGTGTCTCCGCGTGCGCTTTCTCGAGTTCGAACCCATCCCGGCTCGCGCGAGCCTCTTGTAAGGACAACGCAACCCTGTAGACGTGATCCACGAGCCACTCTGGCTGCTCCACCGAGCCCAGCGCCGCCGCCATCTCAGCTTCAATGCCAGAGATGCCCTGATCGATGAGCGTTAGCTCCTCCGACAATAACTGCTTGGACTCCTTCAACTGGTCTCTGAGGATCCGGGCGACCCCATCGTGGAAAGCCTCTACGTCAGCCAAGCGCTCCACATTGACCTCAGGGAAGAATTTCTGAAGGTCCTGGAAGTTGCCGCCGCGCAAAGAGCGACGCCCACCAAGATTGCGGTCTACGCGCTGGAGTCTTCC
>NZ_FLTX01000089.1 GCF_900092025.1 Xanthomonas bromi | reverse complement strand
TTGGCTGTCGGTGAAACGGGATGTCTTCATGGAACCTCCTCAGAAAAGGGTACGAGAAAATTCCACTTCTGCCGTCAGCTAACCTGTGGGGGGATTACCGCTTGATCGGATGCGTGAGCTGCACGAAGACAGCCGAAGCACCGTGGGCGCCGGGCCGCATCCAGGAAGACCTTGCCGACGAAGGTCAGAGGGCCAGTGTGAACCGGGGAGCACGCCTAATGGCAGTCTCGACGGTTTGCAGGGCTGACCGCGATCCAAGCGCCGTGGTCAGTGCGCTCGACCGGCGCTGACACCGCCGGGTATACGCAGCCTGCTGAAGCGCGGCTCCACTGCCCTGGAGCCGGAGACCGAGTGGGTGACCGACATTACCGAGCTAAAGACCAACGATGGCAAGCTATACCTGTGCATCGTGTTGGCCAAGCCCACAAAAATAGTACACAATAGAGGTCTGGCAACGAGAGGATGACTGACAGACCTCTTATGGGTCAAGGAGTTAGGGAGGGAGTGAGCATCTCGTTTCCCGCTCCAGATTTAGACAAGACCCCGCGTCAGGGGTCTCGTTGTTTCAAGGCAGGATGCCTTGGGTTTGATGTTTCGGCCTGGTGGTAGAGTGGTTATGCAGCGGACTGCAAATCCGCGTACGCCGGTTCAATTCCGGCCCAGGCCTCCACATCGCATGCGCTGTTTGCTGTCGTCAGGAACGACGATAGGTCTGGCGCAACGAGGTGACAAGCTGTACAATTTTGCTCCACGCGGGAATAGCTCAGTTGGTAGAGCGCAACCTTGCCAAGGTTGAGGTCGCGAGTTCGAGTCTCGTTTCCCGCTCCAATTTTTATGCTGTGGACTTCTATCGAAGTCCACAGCGCCTTGATCCCACAGTGGTTTATGCCTGTGGAGCATCCAGCGAAGTCTGCTGAAATCCACCCCCAGCCAAGAATTTTTAGTACATAAATTAGTACTGGAAATCCGGTGGCCATGCGGTGCGGTTTTTGGCTGTTGGCGCTTCATCGACGTCGGTACACCTCTCCTCCAACTTGAAGGAGAGTGCGATGGCTTTGACAGATACCGCCGTTCGGCAAGCCAGAACGACCGGCAAGGACTACACCCTCAACGATGCGCATGGCTTGTTGCTCTTCGTGAGTGCCAAAGGCAAGAAGAAGTGGCACTTCCGGTTTTCATGGATGAGCCAGCAGCAGCGCATCGCCATCGGCCCGTACCCCGAGATCAGCCTCAAGGACGCAAGGGCGCGTCGTGATGAGTTGCGGGGACACCTCGCCAACGGCGTTGATCCGCGCGTCCATCTTCGTCAAGTCGAAGAGAAGGCGAATGTGGCAGCGACGCATACCTTCCAGGCGGTGTTTCAGTCGTGGCGGGACTTCAAGGCATTGAGCCTGAAGACTGGCCGGCAGAGCACGCTGTCGCAGATCAATCGCATCTTCGACAAGGATGTTCTGTCTTGGCTCGGCATGGTGTCCATCTTCGATGTAACGCCGGCACACCTCTTGGAAGTACTGCGCAAGATCGAGCGCCGCCATGCGCTGACCACAGCGGAGAAGGTGCGCACCTGGTTCAACCAGATGTTTCGCTATGCGATGGTGGAGAAAGGCTTGCCCGCGAACCCTGCCAGCGATCTGGATATCGTGGCCGTGCCCAAGCCGCCGGTGAGCCATAACCCGTTCCTGCGCATGGAGGAGTTGCCTACGTTCCTGCGGACACTGCGCAAGTACCGTGGCTTCAAAGCCACGCGCCAGGGCATTCAATTGCTATTCCTGACCGGCGTTCGGACGGGCGAGTTACGCTCGGCGGTGCCGGAGCAGTTCGACCTGGAACGAGGCCTGTGGACCATCCCCGCAGTAATCGTCAAGCAGTTGCAGTTGAAGATGCGCAAGGAAGGCAAGACCGTGCCGCCCTACGTAGTGCCGCTGTCGACCCAGGCCATCGCCATCGTCCGCGACCTGCTCGACGCCCAGGCAAGGCGACCAGCGCAGCGCTATCTGCTGCCCAATCGCGATGACCTCAAAGAGCCCATCAGCGAAAACACACTCAATGGCGCGCTGTGCCGAATGGGCTACGAAGAGCAACTGACCGGTCACGGCATCCGGGGCACGATCTCCACCGCGCTCAATGAGCTCGGATACCGTGTGGAGTGGATCGATTCGCAACTGTCTCACGCCGACCCCAATCAAATCCGTGCCGCCTACAACCACGCGGCCTACGTGGAGCAACGGCGTCTGATGATGCAGGACTGGGCCAATCGACTGGATCGTTGGGAGGCAGGGGAACGGGTTGAGGAAGCGGGCGCATCGCCAGTAGCCCCAGAGAGCCTGGAAGTGATCGAGGCCTATCTCAAGGCGCTTGCCTCCGGCCAGTTGCGACCCAAGGATGATGCGCTGCAGCTACTAGGCCAACTCTTTGCCCGCGCCGGTGAGGGTGAGAATGCTTTCTTACGCGCGCGGGCGTGAGCAGAAATATTCAGAAGACACATTGAGGTCGCTCGGCGCTTGGCAGCGGCGACTCCAAGCTTAACAGCGACGTTTAGACATTTACTGGTCGAAGCGCGGGAAACTCACCACTTTCGCCTTCAACTCGTTCACTAGAATCTGTGCGTCATCAACGATGCGATGTAGTGATGCGCCGCCGTCCATGTAGACCCTCATAGATACCAGTTGAAGCAGGCCAAGACCGATCCGACGCAGATCGAGCAGCGTGCTTTCTGGCAGAAAGGAGAGCCTAAAGTAGGTCCATTTTGCGATTTGCTGGCCCACGCTATAGGTCGCCTGCTGGGCCTTCTCGACGCGTCCGTCGAAGATTTCTCTTCCGGCACGATCCCATATCTGGGCCAACTTGCGAGCCAACTTGGCAACCGCCTCCAGGACTTCGCGCTGAGTCTCTTTGCTGACTTGGACAGGATCGACCAGTTCGCGCATCAACTCTGCAGCAGCGAAGCCTGCGGCGTTGCACACGTCGTTGAAGCTATCCCCGCCGCCTAGATAGTGCCGAAACTGCGCGACTTCATCGAGTTTCTCTGCTGTGGCGTCCAACCGTTCATTGACGCGGCTCTCTACAGCCCAGTCGGTAACGGACAGGTCGCGCAGCTTCGACGCATAGTTTTCTGCATCAGCCGACCACTCGTCCACCCAGGGCTTCAGGCTTCGCATCTCGGCGTCCGTATCGCTCCAGCGCCGCACATTGGCAAGCACATCGGCCAGCGCCGATAGCTCAGGGTGATTCTTGGCACCCTCAGCAGGCTCGCCGGGTGCCAAGGCAGCACTAATCTCTGCAGGCGTCGCCGGTCGGGAGACAGTGCCGTGCCGAATGTACGCACGCGAATCCACGTAGTACAGAGATTCCGAACCCTTCTTAACGGTGACGATGAGAACGCCGCCCCCATTGACCGATGCCCAATTGATTTGAGGCCGGACAGGAGGGTCGATGATCTGGCAAACGCCCACTACCCTTCTTTCAAAATCGTCTCGCACCGCTGGGTCATGTGCATTTGCAATTCCTGGAATCGAGCCATCGTCTGCCACGCCAAGAAGGAGCTGGCCACCGCCGCTGGAAGCGAAGGCTGCGATCTCCTTTGCAAGATCTCGTACCTGCTTTGGCAACTCCCGCTTGAACTCGACACTCTCACTCTCGCCGCATTGAGCAATCCGAGGAAGCGCTTCAGATAGCTGGGCGTCAGCCCATGGTTCGATGGTCATGGCGACATCATGCACAAAATCTGGCCAGATGCCGTCAGAAGCCGAGCATCGTTCTGAATCTGCTTGGACCAAGCGATTGCTTGAAGCGCCTTCGGCGCTCTGGCCACGAGCTACTATCTGTCCTCTCACTGGTGCCCGGATCCTAGTCATGACCAATCAACTCGTAGACGTTGTCAATGAATTGGCCGAGAAGCAAGTTGGGTTTTACGCAATGCATGACAGTCCGCATGGTCAAACGACTGTTCCGCTCTCTGCCGAGGAAGTGATTAGGTATGCGGCCGATCCTGTTGGATACTTCGCCGAACACTATGGGGTGAGTCGAGAGGACTATCTCGCGTGGCACCGTTCAGGCTACAAAGTAGTCTGCTCCGGCTTTACCAAATCCGGCAAGCCCTGCAAGGCAATTGTTACGGGCCTTTCCATGGTGGCCAGGCCCGCAGTATGGGCAGCAGGAAGGCGCGGCCGCTGCATAACACACGGATAAGCGACCCATCAGCCGAGTCCGATCCAGACTAGACGGGCTCGACCGTCGCCTGTTTCTGCGGAACGCCACTGAACTTGCCAACGGCGGCTCCGTAAGTCCATGCTGTGCTAGGGAGCGCATAGCTGGGCGCCATTGGACATGAGTACGGTCGCGGCACTAAACATGAGTTTCTGTGGATTTCGCGCCACCTTCAGAATATATTAGACAGAAGTTAATCATGTACAGAACAGAGCTTCACACAATTCTTGTTCGCGCTCTAGGGAACCTCTGAACAACGCACCACAAATGCGAGACACTATTTTCCAGTCATTGACATGCAAGAAGCTGGAATTTTAGAGGTTTGATGGGTTGTTCAGACCTTCCTTAGCGCACGCCATGCGCTGTCACGGCTCCGGTAGTCGCTGGACTTATGGGTGACTCATTGCGTGGTCGGCCTAAAGTTGGCCGCGATGGGCATGGTGATATTTAATGCTCTGGTCTGGTCGGCTTCGTTTACATCTCCGCACGGGTTGCCATTGCATAACGTGATACGTGGATTGGCGAAGTAGGGAACCCTCTGCTGATCGTCGGCGGTATACGCCATGATGGTATTGAAACTGCCCTCATCCAATGTCTGCCGCCATCCGTAAGCATAAGTGAACGCCCCAGGACCGGAATCGGCTTTGTCGTGAGCCAGACCAAGGTTATGGCCGATTTCATGCGCGAAGGTAACGTCTTCGCAGTAATTTCCGGCTTCTTCATCGGTACCGTCACTGACTGCGGCGTACCCCGATCCCTGCATATTGACATTGTACGATTGAAGCCCACCACCGTTCAGCCACGCCATGCCGCAAGCGCCTTGATTTGCGCGGTAAGGGCGTAGCAAGGCAACAAGATCGGCACCCTGCGTGTCACGCGTGCTGTGCAGTGCGGCTAATGCAGAGGCGCCTGATGCTTCGGTCAGGTCCTTAAGG
>NZ_FLTX01000087.1 GCF_900092025.1 Xanthomonas bromi | reverse complement strand
AAAACCGGGGCGGTTCACTCGGCAGATCGGCTCGACTCCGTGGGCATCGCGATGCTCTGCAACGAACCCGGTCATGGCTTGAAGCGGCGGTCCAGCTCCGCCTGGGCGAAATACGCCGACGCCTTGCGCAGGATCTCGTTGGCCTGCCGCAGCTCGCGCACCTCCCGCTCCAGCGCCTTCATCCGCACCCGCTCGTCCGTCGTCAAGCCCGGACGCAGCCCCTGGTCACGCTCGGCACGACCTACCCAGTTGCGCAGCGTCTCGGCTGTGCACCCGATCTTCCCGGCAATCGACTCGATCGCCGCCCACTGCGAACTGTGCCTGTCCTGGTGCTCCAGCACCATCCGCACCGCGCGCTCCCGGACTTCCGGGGAATACTTCATGGATGCGTCGCTGATGTCCCAGCTCAAGGAGCTGCAGGACGAGAACCGGCGCCTGAAGAAGATGTACGCCGACGCCCAGCTCAGTGCCGACCTGCTGAAGGAGGCGATGGCAAAAAAATGGTGAGGCCATCTCAACGTCGGGAGATGGCCCCAACAGCGGTCGAGGTCGGACGCACGAACATCCGGCACGCCTGCCAGACCTTCGAGGTGAGTGAGACCTGCTGCTATAGGTACCAGGTCAACGCATCGGACGAGAACGCCCGGATCGTGGACTGGCTGGTGCGATTGACGACGACGTATCGCGACTGGGGCTTGGGCCTTTGCTTCCTGTACCTGCGCAACGTGAAGGGCTTTGGCTGGAACCACAGGTGTACCGGATCTACCGGGAGTTGGAGTTGAACCTGCGGATCAAACCGAAGAAGCGACTTGTGCGCGAGAAGCCCGAACCGCTAGCGGTACCGGAATCGATCAACACGGTCTGGTCGATGGACTGCATGCATGACCAGTTGGCCGATGGTCGCAGCTTCCGGTTGTTCAACGTCCTGGATGACGTCAATCGCGAGGCGCTGGCGATCGAGGTCGACCTGTCGCTGCCATCTGCCCGGGTGATCCGATCGTTGGAGCAGGTCATCGAGTGGCGCGGCAAGCCACACATCATTCGCTGCGATAACGGGCCCGAATACCTCAGCGGAGCACTGCTGGCGTGGGCGGAACGCAACGGCATCGGCATCGAGCACATCCAGCCGGGCAAGCCACAACACAACGCCTACGTTGAACGTTACAACCGCACGGTCCGCCACGCCTGGCTGGCCCGCACCCTGTTCGACACCATCGCGCAGGTGCAGGCCAAGGCCACGCGCTGGCTATGGACGTACAACCATGAGCGCCCGAACATGGCGCTAGGCGGCATCACGCCAGCGATGAAACTGGCGATGGCTGCATAACTCCACTTCTGGCGTCCGCTAAAAGCGGGGGGATTACCAGGGGAAGCCATTGCCGACAAGCATCGCACTGATGCGCTGCCGCACCAACTCCTGGAACGGACCAGCGTTTTCATGGATCGCATCGCTTTGCCGGCAAAAGCGGGCCAAAAATCATCCTGGTCCGGGTTTCAACAACCATCGCTGGAAGCGCCTCTTTCAGCTCATCCAGAAGCTCATCGATCCTGTTCGGGTCTTATGTCACCAGCCAGATCCTCGTCAAGTCAACGCGTTAAGAATTGTGGTTAGTACGTTTGCTAGTGGCGAGCCTATGCTTGCGTCGCTATAGAAGCGCAGCCACGCTTCGATTTGCTCTGCGCATCGGTTAGGGACGAGAACCAATGCTCATTCAGACACTTCTGCCGAAGCCGGCTATTGAAGCTTTCCACCAGCGCGTTGTACGCCGGCGTCCCGCGCTTTGCTCAGGCGCAAAGCACCGACTTCAGCCTTCCCAGCGCGCGAGCAACTGCGTGCAATCTTTCAAACGCCAGTCGGCGAAGCCGGGCCACGGATCGCCGGAAGTGTTGACCAGGACAGTGCAGGCGCCGACAGCCCGGCCGCAGGCCAGGTCGTTATGGTGGTCGCCAACCATCACCAGGGCGCTGCCCTGCACCGACCAGCGCCGTTCGAAATAATGCAGTCCATCTGGCGCGGGTTTGGGGGCGGCTTCGTCGCGGCCGACGATATCGTCCCAGCCGAATGCATCGTCCAGGCCGATCGCCTGCAAAGTGATTTTTGCCAGTTCGCGCGCATTGCGGGTGAGCATGCCAAGCCGGCATCCAGCGGCACGCAACGCACGCACCAGCGCCACTGCACCCGGTGCCGCGCGTGCGGCCTGCGCAAGCGTACGCTCGTGTTCGAGCAACCATGCATGTTTGGCCGCTGCCTCGTCGGCCGGCAGCGCTGCTAGGTGATGCAGGATGTCTGCCTGCGGCGGAATGTCCAGGACGCGGCGGATCAAGCCGAAATCGTGCGCCGCCTCGGTCAGCGTGCCGTCCATATCGAACACCCAATGGCGGTAGCCGGACAACGAGGGAGATAGCGCTGTGGGTGTCATACGGTCCATCCATGCGAAGCCATGAAAACGGTGGATTCGATGCTGCAGGTGCGTTGAAGTAAATACACGGTGCGCATGCTGCAAAGTCACCAAAAGCGATTAAAAATTTGCGGCAGTCATCGTCAGGTGCGCGCGGCATGCGCTCGGTCGGCATGTACTCTGCACACACCCCGGCCCCTGCGCGCGTCCACGCCCAGCCGGTAACTGCGTGCGCCCTTGCTCGCCGCTCCAAGCGCTATATGCCGGTGCATTACAGCGACATCTCCCCCAATCTACTGTGCGATAGAGCAAGTGCGGCGACGACGCGCCAGCTTGCGCGCACTCCGCCTGAGCAAACACTCCATCGCCGTCGCGCCTATTTCCAGCCTGGCATCTGCGTGCTGTCCAGGCCACCCACCTCGAACTCTGCGGTGCGCGTGCCGCCGGCCTTGACCGGAAACGTAATGCTGATGCGCTTTGCGTTACGTACTGCCTTCCACAACGCCTTGTCGTCGTCGATGAACATGGCGATGGCTTCGTCGGTGTCCGGGCGGTGCGCGGCCATCGCGCGCGGTGCGCCGCCATCGGCCGCAACCTGCACCTTGCAACCGCCGTAGCAATTGAAATCGCCGGCCTTGAGCACGAGATAGCTGTGGCGCTTCCACTGCGGGTGATCGCGAAACACCAGGCTCACCGGCTTGGGCCCGCTGCCATCCACGTCCACGGCGTGTTTGGCATCGATCATCGCCGAACGCTGCGTGCCGCCCTTGGCCGGCACTTGCGAGTATTGCCAAAGCGCCTGCATGCGCCGCAGCTCGCGCGCCTGCTCGCCCTTGGCCTTGATGTCGGCATAGCCGGGCGCGATGCGCGTGGCGGCCGCGGTGCCGGCATAGCCTTCGAGCAAGGCCGCACCATGCGCACGCGCCATGTCCCAGTTCTGCACCTTGACCGCTTCGTCGTATTGCTTGGCGAGCGCCTCGGCCTGGGTTTCCTTGGCCTGCGCCTGCGCGGTTGCCTGCGCCTGACGTTGCACCTCGCGGTCGGTGCAGGCACTCAAGGCAGCGACGCACAAGGCCGCACTCAGCAGATACTTCATCGTCGACTCCGAAAGGCGTGGAAAACAGCGGCAACGATACCAGTCCGACGTTGCAGGCCGCATGCATGCGTGGCGGTGTTCAAACAGGGCCACACGCGTGCCCGCTAACGCACATCGAGGCTGCGCAACAAGGTACGGATCAGAGACGCGATCCGATCCCTTGGCAGATCTGCAGCGAATTGAGCACGGCCCGCGTTACTGCGCGCAATCGCCGGACCGGCAAACGTGTCCGCTGCGGAGGCCTCGTATCGTTCCAGGCTCACTGCTTGGTAGAGGCGCAAGATCGCAGGGTTGGCGAACGATGCCGCTGCGATGAGCACTGACCCGGCAGCGATCACGCGATGCCTGATCGCCACAGTGAGCCGTTTGCTCTTGAACGCGATGCCCAAGGACGTGCCTGTCGGGACTCAGACAACACACAGGGAGCACAAGGCTCCCCGTTTGTTGCACGTGCCGCCAGGCTGACGGCTCTGCGTTGCGCGACCAACTACTGCTGCGTCGGCGCCGGTTTCTCTGCAGGAGCAGGTGCCGCAGCAGGCGTTGCCGCCTTGGCCTTGGCGATCATCTCGGCCACCGATGCGGTGGTGATCGGGTGATAGCTGGGCTTGGCTTTTTCGAAGGCCTGTTCGGCGAAGGCGATGCCGTCAGGGGTCTTCAACAGCTCGGCGTAGATCGGCAGCACCAGCTTGCGGCGGCCGACACGTTCGATGAACCCGCCCGCAGCCGCACGCGCGTCGGTGTACCCGCTGCGAATCGCCAGCGGGTACCAGCGCATCGCGATCTCGCCATTCGGCGTGCCGGTGAAGTGATACGCAGCATCGAGCTGCTTGAGCTGTTCCGGCTTAAGCGTTGCGCCCATGCCGCTGAGGAAGTGCACCCATTCCTGCGTGCCCCACTCGCTGGTGACCTGCTTGCTGGGCAGCGTGCCGCTGCCGCTCCAGGCGATGCGTGCAGTGTCGACGATCGAGAAGCTGCGCGAACGCGCCTTGGCCGCAAAGGCCGGAATGCCCGGCTGCTTCAGCCACGCATCCACTTCGGCTGCGCTCACGGTGTTGGGATGCTTGTCCAGCAGGTTCTTCTTGAGGTAATCGACGAACTGGTCGGTGGTGGCGCTCTGGAAGGCGTGGTCGTCGAACCAGCCACGCAGGAACGGGTCGAACACCTCACGCCCGAAGCGCTGCTCCAGGAACTGCAGGAACCACGCACCCTTGACGTAGGCCACCTGGCTCAAGGCTTCGTCGGGGTCGCGCTGCGCCAGCGGCGGCAACTCCAGCACCTGGTCGGCCGACGGCATGTCCTTCACTTCGGCCAGCAGATCGCCCTGGTCGATCTCGCGCTCCATCTCGGCCATCTCGGTGCCGTACAGCGCCTCGGTGATGCGGGCCTGCAAGTAGGTGGTGAAGCCTTCGTTGAGCCAGATGTCCTTCCAGCTCGCATTGGTCACCAGGTTGCCCGACCAGCTATGTGCCAGTTCGTGCGCGACCAGCGACACCAGCGACTTGTCGCCGACGATCACGGTGGGCGTGGCGAAGGTCAGGCGCGGATTTTCCATGCCGCCAAACGGGAACGACGGCGGCAGCACCAGCATGTCGTAACGGCCCCAGCGATACGGCCCGTACAACTTCTCGGCCGCACCGATCATCTTTTCGGTGTCTTCGAATTCCTTGGCCGCCTTGTCGGCCATCGCCGGCTCGGCCCACACGCCGGAGCGTGCGGAGATCGGCTTGAACACCACATCGCCGGCGGCAATGGCCAGCAGATAGGACGGAATCGGCTCGGGCATCTTGAAGCTGTAGTCGCCGTCGCGCACGGCCTTGGGGTCGTTGTCGGCGCTCATCAGCACCATCACGTCCGGACGCGAGGTCACGTGCGCGCTATAGGTGAAACGCACGCTCGGGGTGTCCTGCAGCGGCACCCAGCTGCGCGCGTGGATCGCCTGCGACTGGCTGAACATGAAAGGCAGCTGCTTGCCTTCGGTCATCGACGGCTCCAGCCACTGCAGGCCCGAGGCGGTCGGTGCGGTGTGATAGGTGATCACGACCTTGGCCGGCTGGTTCGGCGTCTCGATGGTGAGCTTGCTGCCGAAGGTCTTGTCGGCCGGCGCCAACGCGAACTGCAGTGGCGCCAGGCCGCCCCTGCCGTCGTCGGCCTGTACCTGCGCAATGCTCAGCTCGCGCGTATCCAGCACCAGCTGCTTGGCGGCCTTGTCCTTCCACTCCAGCGTGTAGGTGGCGGTGCCACCGATCTGCTTGCTGTCGAAATCCAGCTTCAGGTCCAGCGCCAGATCCTTGATCACCACCCGCTGCGGCTGGGCGTAGGAACTTTCGTCGTGGTTGCGGGCGTCTGCTTTCACGGGGGCCTTGGCGGTGGCGGCCGGCGCAGCGGTGGTGGCAGCCGGCGATGTGGATTCGTTGGAACAGCCGGCCAGCGCAATGGACACGGCCAGGGACAGCGACAGGTACGGGAAGCGCATCGACGGCACCGCAGCAGGGGGAATTGGGCATTTTAGCGCTCTGCGCCGCAGCCTGCCCGTGCCATCCGCGGCCGATCCGCGCGATTGCCTGCCGCTTGCTGCCGCCACCGGGTTGCCGGCGGTCAGATCACCGGATGATCGCGCGGCGTGTCGTGCCCATCGCGCACCAGACGTCGACCACCGGAGAACTTGGCGCGGTACATCGCCGCATCGGCGCGGCGATACAGTTCGGTGGCATCCAGACCTCGTTCGCACACCGCACTGCCGGCGCTCACGTGCAGCGGCGCATCGTCGGCATTTTCGCGCTCGAGCATCGACAGCCATTGATTGAGCTTGAGCGTGGCTTCGCCTTCGCTGGCATGGATGCCGATCAGGAATTCGTCGCCGCCCCAGCGCCCGACCCAATCCTGCGCGCCCAGCCAACCGTAGGCCGATTCCACCAACCGCACCAGCACACGGTCGCCGGCCAGGTGACCGAAGCGGTCGTTGATCTGCTTGAGGTTGTCCATGTCCAGCACGAACAGCACGAACGGCCAGCCCTCGCGCTGCGAGGCGGTGACCGAATCGCGCATCGCCTGTTCGCAGCCGCGCCGGTTCAGCGCTTCGGTCAATGGGTCGAGCAAGGCATGTTTCTTGAGGTCACGCATGCCGGCATCGATGCCACGCAGGCTGCGGTTGATGCCGCGCAACAGCCTGCCCAACTCATCATCGCCATGCTCGGGCAAACTGGGCAGACGTTGATCGGCGTAATACGCATCCAGCGCATCGGCGGCGACGCGGAGCGGCGCCAGCAGGCGATAGAGCGCCACCAACGTCAGCGCGGTGCCGGCCAACGTGGCCAGCAATGCCACGATCACCACCGACCACAACAGGCGCCCTTCCAGCTCGCTCTGCGAGGCCAGCCACGCGATCAACAGCAGCAACGGCAGATGGATGCCGACAAACGTCACCGCCAGCAACTTGGCGCTGAAGGAACGGGGAAACACGCGCGAGAGTCCAGCGTATGAGCGCATCAAACTCTCCGGCAAAAGAGCGGCTAGTGTCGCCGACAGAGGGTGGAACCAACACGACGAAAGTCTCAGAAATTCGCTATCCGCACTTACCTGCGGCGCAGCGAAGCCGCATCAAGCGAACACAAGCGAACACAAGCGAACACAAGCGATTTCCTAATACGAGACCCGGCGCGTAAGGCACGCGCCGGGTTGGCCATCAACCGCAGCGCGGCTTCAGATCTTGTAGCCGGAGTGGATCGCCACGATGCCGCCTGTGAGATTCTTGAAGTGGCAACGCGCAAACCCGGCCTCGCCCATCATGCCCTTGAGCGATTCCTGCGGCGGATGCTTGCGGATGCTTTCGGCCAGGTACTGATAGCTGTCGGCATCGCGCGCGAACAACTGGCCCAGCTTGGGCAGGATCTTGAACGAGTGGAAGTCGTAGATCGGCTTGAACCACTCGGCGGTGACTTCGGAAAATTCCAGCACACGCGCCTGGCCGCCCACCTTCAACACGCGGTACATCTCGCGCAGTGCGGCGTCCTTGTCGGTGACATTGCGCAGGCCAAAAGAGATGGTCACCAGATCGAAACTCTGGTCCGGGAACGGCAGCGCTTCGGCGTTGCATTGCACGTAGTCGAAACCGGACACCAGCCCTCGGTTGGTCAGCCGGTCGCGGCCCACCGACAGCATGCCGGCGTTGATGTCGCCCAGCACCACAGCGCCCTCGTTGCCGACGCGCTCCTTGAGCAACACGGCGATGTCGCCGGTGCCGCCCGCCAGGTCCAGCACGCGGTCGCCCGGCTTCACCTGCGCGGTCGCCACGAAGTAGCGCTTCCATGCGCGGTGCACGCCCAGACTCATCAGATCGTTCATCAGGTCGTAGTTGCGCGCGACCGAGGTGAACACTTCGCCGACCAGCTTCTGCTTGTCCTTGGCAGCGACATCGCGAAAGCCGAAATGGGTGGTGCCGGAGGTATAGGGGGATTCGCTCATGGGCGGATTATCGCACTGCTGACGCCACCGTGACCGAAACCGGACCACAATCGCGGTCTCAACTGCGACCGGCCCTGCGAGCATTCCGTGCGCGACAAGTACGTCCAGCGCGATTGGCAGCCCCACGAGCGGCCCACTTTGCCGGGGTCGGCCTCCACCCCGCTGCACACCACCCGGCGGCGTATTCAGTACGGACTGGTGGGTGTGGTGGTGGCGCTCACCGGCGGGCTGAGCAACGCGCTGGTCAGCGCCAACCTGACCTATCTGCAAGGCACCCTGGGCGCCTACGCCACCGAAATGGCGTGGCTGCCGGCCGCCTATGTGATGACCAACATGTCGGCCAACCTGCTCCTGGTGAAGTTTCGCCAGCAGTTCGGGCTGCGCCGGTTTACCGAAATCTTCCTGGCGCTGTACGCACTCATCGCCTTTGCGCATCTGTTCGTGCACACCCTGAGCTCGGCGATCACCGTACGTGCCGCGCATGGGCTGGTGGGCGCGGCGCTCAGCTCGCTGGGCCTGTATTACGTAATGCAGGCATTTCCGACCAAATACCGGCTCAAGGCGGTGGTGCTGGGCCTGGGCATGACCCAACTGGCGTTACCGCTGGCACGGGTCTTTTCCACCGATCTACTGGAATTTGGCGAGTGGCAGGGCCTGTACCTGTTCGAGTGCGGGCTGGCGGTGTTCGCGCTGGCCTGTGTGCTGGCGCTCAAATTGCCGCCGAGCGACCGCTATCGCGTGTTCGAGCCATTGGATTTCCTCACCTTCAGCCTGTTCGCGGCCGGTGCGGCCGGCCTGGCCGCAGTGCTCTCGCTCGGGCGTTTGCTGTGGTGGACCAGCACGCCGTGGCTGGGTGTCGTGCTGGCCGCGTCCATCGTGCTGCTGTGCACGGCGGGCTGGATCGAACACAACCGCCGCCACCCGATGATCAACACGCGCTGGCTGGCCAGCGCGGACATGCTGCGGCTGGGCCTGGCGATCGTGCTGATCCGGCTGGTGCTGTCCGAGCAGAGCACCGGCGCAATCGGTTTCTTCCAGACCCTGGGTCTGGCCAACACGCAATTGCAGACCTTGTTCGCGCTGATGCTGCTGGGCGCGGCGGTGGGCGTGGCGGCCAGCGCCTGGCGGATCAACCCGGCACGGGTGACCGAGCATCTGATCATCGCAGTGGCGGCCATCTGCATCGGTAGCTTCATGGATGCCGATGCCACCAGCCTCACTCGCCCCGAACAGATGTATCTGAGCCAGTTCCTGCTTGCGTTCGGCAGCACGTTCTTCATCGGCCCGGCCATGGTGGCCGGTCTCGGCCGGGTGATTGCGCAGCCGAGCAATCTGATCAGTTTCATCGTGCTGTTCGGCATGGCGCAGAACATGGGCGGCCTGCTCGGCAGCGCGCTGCTGGGCAGCGTGCAGGTGGTGCGGGAGAAATACCATTCCAGCCAGTTGGTCGACCATCTGGTGCTAACCGACCCGCAGGTAGCTGCGCGCGTGCAGGCGTATGCAAGCCTGTATGGGCGCAGCATCGGCGATCCGGCGCTACGTCAGGCCCAAGGTCTACGCACGCTGGGCACCGTGGCCACGCGCGAAGCCAATGTGCTGGCCTATAACGACGTGTTCCTGTTGATCGGCTGCATCGCCATCGCCACCGGGCTATGGATCCTGTCCGTGCTGCTGTGGCGCCGCTATCTGCGCCCACCGGTGTCGCCCCCTCCTTCTGCCCCCACTGCACGCCCATGAATACACCTGCGGATTCTTCACCACCTGCCGGCCGACAACGTCGTCGGCGTCGCCGTATCGCTGGGGTCATCGGCTTCGGCGGGCTTGCCCTGATCGGCGTGGCGCTGGTGCTGTACGCATGGCGCCTGCCTCCGTTCGTCAGTGCCATCGAACGCACCGAAAACGCCATGGTCCACGGTCAGATCACGGTGATTGCGCCGCAAGTCAGCGGTTATGTCATCGCAGTACCCGTACAGGATTTTGCGCACGTCAAGCGCGGCCAGTTATTGGTCCGCATTGATGACCGCATCTACGCCCAGCAACTCGAACAGGCCAATGCACAGGTGCAGACCGCGCAGGCCAATCTCGCCAACTGGGCGCAACAACGACATAGCGCCGAGGCAACGATTGCCGAGCAGCGCGCAGCGCTGAGCAGCAACCAGGCTCAACGCGACCGCACCCGTTCGGCTTATGCGCGCACGCAGCAGCTGGCCAGCCAGCAACTGGTGTCCGAGCAGGACCGCGACACCGCATTCGCCGCACGCGCGCAGGCCGATGCCGGCGTGGCACAGGCACGCGCCGCGGTGCAGGCTGCCGAAGAGAACGCACGCAGCGTCACCGTCAACCGCGCCGCGTTGCAAGCCGCTGTTGCTAACGCACAGGCCGCTGTGCAGCTGGCGCAGATCAACCTGGACAACACGCGCATCCTGGCCCCGCGCGATGGCCAGCTCGGTCAGCTTGGCGTGCGCCAGGGCGCCTATGTCACCAACGGCACACAGCTGATGTCGCTGGTGCCGGACACGCTATGGATCGTGGCCAATTTCAAGGAAACCCAGATGGCGAAGATCCGCATCGGCCAGCGCGCCAGCTTCACTGTGGATGCGCTCGACAACGCACGTCTGCACGGCCGCGTGCAGGAAATTTCGCCGGCTGCCGGTTCGGAATTCAGCGTGCTGCCGGCCGATAACGCGACCGGCAACTTCGTCAAGATCGCCCAGCGCATTCCACTGCGCATCAGCGTCGACCCAGACCAGCCGCTGGCCCCGCGGCTGCGGCCGGGCATGTCGGTGGTGGTGGCCGTCGATACCGATCGCGCGGTCGACTGAGCAAGGCCGTCACCGCAGCATGGGCGAATAACGCTGGCGCGAACGTCGCAGCCGTCATTGCCTGACTCGTGCTTGCCTTGGTTTGCAGGCGCAAGTTCTGCCGGCCACTACCGCACACCGGCATGCCCTCGCAGCTCAACCGGGACACAGCCGCTATCATGCGCTGATGCCCACCACAGCCCTCCCTTCCCTGCACTGGCAACACCTGCGGTTTGCGCAACTGAGCACCACGCAGTTGTACGCGTTGTTGCGCCTGCGCACGGATGTGTTTGTGGTGGAGCAGCAATGCGCCTACCCGGAACTGGATGGCAAAGATACCGATCCTGCTGTGCTGCATGTGCTGGGCACGACCGCTGGCGCCGAGCTGGCAGCCTACCTGCGTGTGTTGCCGCCTGGCTTGAGTTATTCCGAACCGAGCATCGGTCGTGTCGTCATCGCCGCTGCATTCCGCGGCACCGGAATGGCGCACGCACTGCTGCGCGAAGGCATCCGGCGGGTGCACACGCAGTGGCCGGGGAGCGCAATCCAGCTCGGTGCGCAGGCGCATTTGCAATCGTTCTACGCCGCACATGGGTTTGCGCCATCATCCGCGCACTATCTGGAAGACGGCATTCCACATCTCGACATGCTGCGCCCTGCCGGCGCGGCCCCTTTGGAGCTCGCATGATCACCACCCCCGACTACCGCGCACTGCTCGACACCGCCATTACCGAAGCCCGCCTGGGGCTGGCCGAAGGCGGCATCCCGATCGGCGCGGCGCTGTATCACAACGACGGGCGCCTGCTCGGCTGCGGCCATAACCGCCGCGTGCAGGAAAACGACCCGTCGGTGCATGGCGAGACCGATGCGTTCCGCAAGGCCGGCCGCCAGCGCCGCTACAAGGACACCATCATGGTCACCACGCTGGCGCCGTGCTGGTACTGCAGCGGGCTGGTGCGCCAGTTCAACATCGGCACGGTGGTGGTGGGCGAATCGGTCAC
The DNA here is from genome assembly GCF_900092025.1 of Xanthomonas bromi. Lineage (GTDB taxonomy): Bacteria > Pseudomonadota > Gammaproteobacteria > Xanthomonadales > Xanthomonadaceae > Xanthomonas > Xanthomonas bromi. Next base: position 300 of record NZ_FLTX01000087.1, on the reverse strand, counting down.
CTTCCAGGGCGGCATCGCGTGGTTGCGCGAGCATGGCGTCAACGTGATCGATCTGCAGAGCCAGGAATGTATCGATCTGCTCGGCGGCTACATTTCTGCCAACCCGGATGTGTGGAACGAGGATATTGGCGAAGACTGAGGTCAGCGGTACCGCAATGGCGTCGCCATCTACGGTCACGGGCAGCGGGCAATACCGCTGCGCACCGGCGGCTGCATTTATCTGACGGCACAGTGCCGATCTACGGCAAGGCCCGCTCCTTACGCCGCCCATGCTGCAAACAAAAAGACCCGCCAACGGCG
>NZ_FLTX01000047.1 GCF_900092025.1 Xanthomonas bromi | reverse complement strand
TAGGTCACCACCCGATAACAGGGCCGGTAATTCCCCGATATCTTCATCCGCCGTTGCTCGACGAAGCCGCGCAGGAGTTCGTCCAGGGCCTGCATGATGTCTGGATCGCCGTGGATCTCGAATGGGCCGAATTGCTCGATGCGGCGCATGCCGTCTTCCTTGACGTTGCCGGCGACGATGCCGGAGAAGGCGCGGCGCAGGTCGGCGGCCAGGGCCGGTGCCGGGCGGCCGTGGTGCAGGTCCAGTGCGGCCATCGCTTCGTGGCTGGGCTCGAACGGTTGCTGATACTCGAGCGGGATGTGCACCGACCAGTTGAAGTAATACGAGTCCTTCTGGTCCTTGCGGTGCGCGCGCACCTCGTGGACTCCTTCGGCCATGCGGCGCGCCACGGCGACCGGATCGCCGACGATGATCTCGTAGCGCGAGGCGGCAGCGTCACCCAGGGTCAGGCGGATGAACCGGTCGATCTGCTCGAAGTACGGCGCAGCGATGGTCGGCCCGGTGAGAATCAGCGGGAACGGCAAATCAGCATTTTCCTCGCGCAGCAGGATGCCGAGCAGGTAGAGAATTTCTTCCGCCGTGCCGACGCCGCCCGGGAATACCAGGATGCCGTGTCCGATGCGGACGAAGGCTTCGAGGCGCTTTTCGATGTCCGGCATGATCACCAGATGGTTGACGATCGGGTTCGGCGATTCGGCGGCGATGATGCCGGGCTCGGTGACGCCAATGTAGCGGGTATTGTGTTTACGCTGTTTGGCATGCGCGATGGTGGCACCCTTCATGGGGCCCTTCATTGCGCCCGGGCCGCAGCCGGTGCAGATATCCAGCCCACGCAGGCCGAGCTCATAGCCGACCTGCTTGGTGTACAGGTATTCATCGCGCGAGATGGAATGCCCGCCCCAGCACACAACCAAGTTCGGATCCAACGGCTGCAAGATGCGCGCATTGCGTAGCTGGCCGAACACGGCATTGGTGATGCCCTCGCTGGTGTCCAGATCGGCGCGTTGCGCTTCGAGTTCGATGGCCATGTAAGCAAGGTCGCGCACGACGGCAAACAGCAGCTCTGCCACGCCGCGGATGATCTCGCCGTCGACGAACGCCATTGCCGGCGCGTTGATCAGATCGATGCGGATGCCACGGTCTTGCTGGTTCACCTGGATGTCGAAATCCGGGTAAAGATCGCGTGCGGCGCGCGGGTCGTCCGATGCGCTGCCGCTGGTCAGCACGGCCAGCGCACAACGGCGCAACAGCTCATGCAAGCCACCGCTGGAGGCATCACGCAATCTGGCTACTTCTGCCTTGGACAACACATCCAGGCCACCGCGCGGGTAGATCCGCGCATCCACCACCGGCAGCGCCCGTGCTGCCGTACTGCTGAGTTCCATAGCTTGCTCCTGTCGTATGCACAGAACTTTAGCGTACTCACCCACGCAAAAGAAAACGACCGGGAGGGCCCGGCCGTTTTTGCTGCTTACTTCTCAGGTTTTTTAGAACTTGTACTTCAAGGTCAGCTGCATTGACCAGCGGGAAACGCCGGTGTTGCCTTTGTCATTGTTGTTTTCCTGCACGGTAGGCTCGTCGGTCGTACCGCTGAAGTTGTAGATGTACTTACCAGTCGCAGGATCGATACCTGCATAGCTGGCGACGCGGGCAGTGGAGTTGAAGCCATAGTCTTCAATGCGACCCCACTTCTTGTTGAGCAGGTTACCCACGTTCATGATGTCCAGCGCAAGTTCGGTCTTATGGCCCTCGAACAGTCCCGGCAACTCCTGACTGATGTGCACATCGAAGCTGTTTACCCACTTGGTGCGGAACTCATTCGCCGGGGCGATCTGCCCCCTGTAAGCAGCCAAATCGGGATGCTTTGCCAGCCAATCGAAGAATTGCTGCTCCATTGCAGCACCGCGAGTCCACAGAACATCGCCAGGACCCTTTGGCACGTAGAACAGGTCATTGAAGTAGCCGTTACCAGAGGTCGCAGCTGCATCACCATTCATGTCGTTGTAGTAGATGTAGCTGAAGGGACGACCAGAACGGCCTTCATAGAACAAACCGACGCTGGTGTTGTACTTCCCGAAAAACGCCTTCTTCCAGTTGAGCGAGCCGGTGATGCGGTCCTTGAGCGCGTAGCGCGAGTCGTAGGCCACGTTCTCGTTGGCCGTGCCGATCAGCGTGCCACCCCAGTTAGAGGTGTTCTGCGAACTGGTCAGCGGGCTGACTTCCGTCGCAGCAGTATAGGTATACGCCAGCGACCAGCCCCAGTTGTTGATCAGCGGCTTGTTCAGACCGAAAGTGAACTGCTTGCCGTCGCCCTTGTCGGTATTGCGCATGAGCATTACATCGCCCATGTCGGTTGGGCGATTCGCCTTGCCGTTGACGGAACCAAGGCTGGTGGTCTGGCCATTCTGGACAGAGGTGTTATTGCCTGCGGACGGCAGATAGCCCGCTGCATTCCAGTACAGCTCACGCCCATCCTGGCCGATGCGCGTTGCGCCGACGCCAGCCTGGTTGTAAAGGTCCAGACGCTCGAGGTATATCGCGTTATTGACCTTCGTATAGACCACTTCGGCAGAGGCAACGATGCCATACCAAGGCAACTCGTGATCAAAGGCGAGATTGGTCTTCCACACCGACGGAAGCTTCAGATCAGACGCAGCGATATCTACATTCTGGCGCGCGCCCGCGCCACTGCTTGGGATATAGGGGGGATTAGTATTGGGAGTAAAAATACCAACCGGGTTATTGACAGTGTATTCGGTGTAATTCAGACCGGTATTCTGGTAGACACCTGCGAGCCAGACGTTAGGCGCCGCACCGCCAAACAGACCCAGCCCACCACGCAGCTGCGTCGGACGTTCGCTATCGAAGGTGTAGTTGAAACCGAAGCGCGGCTGTACCAGCTTGTCGTCGGGCAACTGGGTGTTGTCGTAGCCGTACAGCGACATGATGCGTGGGTTGTACAGGCGCTGATCGCTGAAGTCCGGCATATCGACGCGCACACCACCTTGTACGGTCAGGTTGCTGTTGACCGCCCAGCTGTCCTGCAGGAACAGACCGGTATTCTTCAGCGTGTACTCGGCGGGGATATCGTCGTAGCTGCCGCCTGGACGCGGCGCGCGCACGATGTACTGGTTGACGCGGCCCGCGGCGAAATCGTTGAGGTTGTTGAACACGTACACGCCGTTGAGGTTACGGCCGTAATAGTTCAGCAGGTCGTTGTCGGAATAGTCGAAACCGAACTTGACGGTGTGGTCGCCAACGTACCAGGTGGCGGCACCGAAGGCGCTCAACTCCTTGCTCTCTAACGCGTTGACATGCGAGTTTTGCTCGGTACCGAAGTACAGCGAATTGTTGACCGTGGTGCCGCCGAAGCCACGCACCTGGATCTGCGGCAGGGTCGAATACGGCTCGCGGATTGCCGAGTATTCCTTGCGCGACAGCTTGAATTCGGTCGAGAAATTGTCGGACCAATCGCTGAACAGCTCTCCCATCCAGGATTCGTAGGTCTTCGGCTGCTGGTACCAGAAAGTGCTCAACGACACGGCGCTGTTGCTGATCTGCGGGAAGCGCACGACGTTCTGCTCGAGCTTGTTGTAACGCACGGCAGCACGATGATTTTCGTTGATGTTCCAGTCGATCTTCAGCGCATATTCTTCGACTTCGGTGCTGTTGGCCGGCTGAGCCAGCGAGCCGGCGTTGAAGCCGTAGCCGGTGGCGATCTGCTGCGCGCGCGCGATATCGGCGTCGGTGATGTTGCCCTTGCCGTAAGGCGAATCGGTCAGGCTGATACCCGGCGCCGAACGCTCCATCTTTTCGTAATTGGCGAAGAAGAACAGCTTGTCTTTGACGATCGGACCGCCCAGCGTCATGCCATAGGTCTTTTCGTCGTCGAAGCCGTTGAAACGAACGCCTTCCAGTTCTTTGCGCACCATGTCCTTATCGCGATAAGCGTAATAGACCGTGCCGCCGAAATTGTTGGTGCCCGATTTGGTGACCGCATTGATCACTGCGCCGGTACCGCCTGAAATCGTTGTGTCGTAGTTGGCAACATCGATGTTGATTTCCTGGATGGCGTCCATGGACACCGGCTGACGCTCGGTCGGCAGATTGTTGGATTCCAGACCAAACGGATCGCCTGCGCCAATACCGTCGATACGAATGGCGTTATAGCGCGTGTTCTGGCCGCCGACGGAAATCGCACCATCCGCCTTGCTGACCTGAGAAATGCGCGGATCCAGGCGGATATAGTCCTGAATATTCCGGTTGACCGACGGCAGCGACTCGATGGTCTCGCGCGAAACGTTGGTACCGGTGCCCATCTTGTATGCACTGAACAGGTCCGAGCCGCCGGCCACAGCCATCACTTGGACAGCTTCGAGGTTGGTGGCGGCGATATCGCCCTTGAGATCCGCATTGACCGTATTGACCTGATTGAGGTTCAGGTAAACACCCTCTTCGGTCTTGGTACCTTCACCGGACTTGGTGATGGTGATCGTGTACGGCCCACCCACACGCAGGCCGCGCGCGTTATAGCGGCCGCTGGCATCGGTGGTGGCGCGGCTGACGGTGCCCGATTCGACGTGGGTGATCGTGACTTCGGCATTCGGCACCGGCTGACCGCCGCTGCTGGTGACCAGGCCGGCGACGCCGGCGGAGGTGCTCTGTGCGAACACAGGAGCGGCGGCGAGCGCGGCGACAAGGCCAAGCGTCAGCTTGGACATGCGGAGACAACGGGGGTGGGTCATTTCGGTAGCCTCGATACAGGTTGGGCAGTGACAAAAAGGCGCAGTCAGCCCAACCGTTCCCGGGGGTGGGCTGCCGATGATCTGGGGTCCCTTGCCGCGCGGCTAGTTGCAGCCGCAACGGTTAACAACAGATTAACACGCTAAGGCCTGATTGTGACGGCGGCGTGACAAACCTCGCGCACTGCAACATGAACTGCGCATCTGAGGCGCAAGCGCCAGATTGCGCAAGGTCGCAATGGGAACGAGACACCCGTAGCGGTTTCAGGCGCCTATCGGCGCTACCGAGGATCCGAGCGATCCAAGACGTTGAGCGCCCATAGGATGCCCGCTGCATCGGTCGTCGTCATCGGCAGATGCCCCTTCGGAATATGACGCCTTACTTCCGCGTTGCCGGACCGAGCGGATCCCCTGAGACGTGGTCTGCGACCAATCACTGCTTCGCCCCCCGCATCCGCCTGTGGCCCGATGCCTACTCCACTTAACCTGGGGATATGCCTCAGTGGCCAGCGACCAGACCCATGGGCAGCGGGCACATCCAATACGGTGGGAAGGGGTTGAAACAACCTTCGGTGCATGCTCCCGCGCGTACGCCGACGATATCCGCAGGGCCCCCTCCCCCAGCAGCCACGCTAGATCGAGACCGGCAGCTTGAAGTATGTGCCAAGGCCATCCAGGAACATCTGCACCGAAATGGCGACCAGCAGCATGCCCATCAGGCGCTCGATGGCCGTCAGCGCGCGGTGTCCGAGCAATTTGTACAACAGCGGTGCGGAGGCGAGGATCGACGAAGCACCGATCCAGGCGATCATCAGGGCCAGGCTCCAGTCCCAGAGCCGCGTGGGTTCGTTGCTGCCCATGAGCATCACCGCCGCCATGCCGGACGGGCCGGCCACCAGCGGAATCGCCAGCGGCACGATGAAGGGCTCGCCGTCGGGGATTTCGCCCATCAGGCCTTCGGGTCGCGGGAAGATCATGCGGATGCCGATCAGGAACAGCACGATGCCGCCGGCGATGGCCACCGATTCCTGGCGCAGATGCATCAGCTCCAAGGCGTACTTGCCGCCCCACAGAAACGCCATCAACACGCACAGGGCAATCAGCAATTCACGCGCCAGCACGAAGCGTTGGCGCTTGGGCGGCAGCGGCTTGAGCACGCTGAGAAACACCGGAATGTTGCCCAGCGGGTCGAGGATCAGGAACAGCAGCAGCGCCGCAGAAAGAATGGTCATACCGACGGACTCCAGATCGCACCGCGATGCGTCGCCCCTGCGGCGGACAATACGCTGACGCATGCAGGGGCGTAACGTGCGGCATCGACCGCGTCGCTGTCTTCCTGATGGGTGAAGGCGCGTGCGCGTAATGCAGTGCGCATCGGGCCGGGCTGCAAGCCGCTGACGCGGACCGGGCCGGCGGCCGTTTCATGATGCAAGATGGCGATCAGGCCGCGCTGCGCATGCTGGGCAGCGCCATACGCCCCCCAATAGGCCTGGCCGACGCGCGCGGGGTCGTCGACCACGAAGACCAGTGCCGCGTCGTGCTGCTGACGCAATAGCGGCAGGCACGCCTGGGTCAGCCACGCGCGGGCGGTCAGGTTGACGTGCAAGCTGCGCGCGAAATCCGCGGGCGCGGCGAGCTCGGCCGGCGTCAGGCCGGCAAAGTCGGCAGCGCATTGCAGCAGGCCATGCAGGCCGCCAAGCTCGGACTGCAACCGTTGCGCGAGTGCGGCGTAGTCGTCCGGCGTGGCACCGGCCAGATCCAGCGGATACAGCAGCGGCTCGGCACCCAGCGCGGCCACTGCGTCATAGACGCGCTCCAGCGGGCGCAGCTTGCGCCCAAGCAAGACCACCGTGGCGCCAGCAACGGCACATGCCTTCGCCGCGGCAGCGCCGAGGCCACCGGCGGCGCCAGTGATCAGCACCACGCGTCCCGACAAGGCAGCAGTTTGAGCCTGGGCCCGCGCCGAACTCACGGCTGGTACGCCTCGCTGACGATGCGCTTGAGCTCGCCGGCTTCAAACAGTTCCAACGTGATGTCGCAACCGCCGATCAGCTCGCCATGGATGAACAGCTGCGGGAAGGTCGGCCAGTTGGAATAGCGCGGCAGATTGGCGCGCACTTCCGGCTCTTCAAGCACGTTGACCGTGTGCAGCTGATCGGCACCGGCGGCCACCAGGGCCTGCACGGCGCGACTGGAAAACTCGCACATCGGGAAGTGCGGGGTGCCTTTCATGAACAGCACGATCGGGTGTTGTTCGACTTCGGCCTGGATCCTTTCCATCACCGGCATTGGACTCTCCTGACTGTGAGCGGCAGGCCCGACCGCCGGGTCGGATAGACTTCCGCAAAGGCGCGCATTGTAAGCCTTCAGCGCGACCTGTCGCCGCACTCCCTTCGCTGCCACTGCCATCATGCCGATCGAACACATTGCATTGCCTTATTCCCGCGCTGCCCTCGAGCCGCATCTGTCGTCTGCGACACTGGAGGCGCATCACGGCGTCTGTCACCGCAGCGAGGTCGAACGCCTGAATGCGCGCATCGAGACCAGCGAATTTGCCGAGCTGACGCTGGAAGAGATCATCGCGCAGGCGCAGGGCACGCTGTTTCATCTTGCCGCGCAGGTGTGGAACCACAATTTCTACTGGCAGTGCCTGCGTCCGCGCGCTGGCGGCGAGCCGCTCGGGCGGCTGGCCGACAGCATCGCCAAATCGTTCGGCGACGTCGTGCACTTCAAGCAGGAGTTCAATCGCGTTGCGTTAACCAGCTTCGGCTCGGGATGGGTATGGCTGGTGCAGCGCCCGGACGGCACGCTGGCTGTGGTCGCCACACCCAATGCCTCCACCCCGCTCACCGGTCCGGACATCCCGCTACTCGCCTGCGACATCTGGGAGCACGCGTATTACCTGGACTACCAGCAGGATCGCGCGCGCTACCTGGATGCCTTCTGGAAACTGGTCAGCTGGGATTTTGTCGCAAGCAGGCTGAGCTGACCGCCTAGCGTTTGATAGCAGATGAGGATTGGCTCATCTGCGACCAGACGCTACCGAGAATTTTCGGACCCGACAACAACGCGTCATCGCAGAAAACGCGTCACGCAGCGCCGGATCGCTGCCAATGCGCGGCGCGCATCATGCTTCGTTTAAGCGCGCAACCACCGGACGAACCTGCGCATCGCGCTGCAATGCCGCGCCTGCATCGCTCACCGCAAGTGCAAGCGCCTTCACTGTCTCCGCACGCAGTGTTGCGTGCCCGACCTTGCGGCCATCGCGCGCTTGCTTGCCGTAGTCGTGCCAATGTCCACCCGGCACCGCCAGAAACGCCGTGGCGTCCGGCATCGCGCCCAGCCAGTTGAGCATGCAGGCGTGGCCGCGCATCGCCGTGCTGCCCAGCGGCAAGCCGAGTACGGCACGCACATGATTTTCGAACTGCGACGTCTCGGCGCCCTCGATGGTCCAATGCCCCGAGTTGTGCACGCGCGGCGCCATTTCGTTGGCCAGCAGCTCACCGTCGCGCACGAACAGTTCCAGCGCAAATACGCCGACATAGTCGAGCTTTTCCGCCACTGCGCACGCGTGCGATTCGGCCGTGGCTTGTAGTGCTGGGTCTGCACTTGCCGGTGCCAGGCTGGCCGACAGCACGCCGTCCACATGCCAGTTTTCGGTCAGCGGCCAGGCGCGGAATTCACCGTCGCGCCCACGCACAGCGACGACGCTGACCTCACGCTGGAACGGCACAAAAGCTTCCACGATCAGCCCAACGCTCGCCGCCTGCGCGCCCAATGCGTCCCACGCTGCATCGGCATCGGCAAGCTTCTTGATGCGGAACTGGCCCTTGCCGTCGTAGCCGAAGCGGCGGGTCTTCAGCACGCACGGCGTGCCGATCCGCGCGAGCGCGACATCCAGGCCGGCACGGTCGTCGATCGCGGCAAACTCCGGCACTGGAATACCGAGTGCGCGGAACAAGGTTTTTTCGCTGAGGCGATCCTGCGCAACGGCAAGCGCAGCCGGACTCGGATACACCGGCACCTGCGCGGCGAGTTGCTGCGCGCTGGTAGCCGGCACATTTTCGAAATCGAAGGTGATCACATCCACCTGCTCGGCGAATGCGGCAAGTGCGGCAGCATCATCGAATGCGCCAACCTGCAGCGGCCCCACCTGCCCTGCACAGGCATCGTCCGCCGGATCGAACACCGCAAAGCGTATGCCGAGCGGCGCACCGGCCAGCACCAACATGCGCGCCAATTGGCCACCACCGAGAATGCCGACAGCGCTCATTGGCGCGGGTCGTCGCTGGCCATGACATCGTCGGTCTGCTTGGCGCGAAATTGCGCCAGCGCCTGGCCGATCTGCGCCTGCTCGGGCGCCAGCATGGCCACCGCAAACAACGCCGCATTGGCCGCCCCCGCATTGCCGATGGCAAAGGTGGCCACCGGAATGCCTGCCGGCATCTGCACGATCGACAACAGCGAATCCATGCCGTTGAGCGCCTTGGACTGCACCGGCACGCCCAGCACCGGCACTGCAGTCTTGGCGGCCAGCATGCCCGGCAGATGCGCCGCGCCGCCCGCACCGGCAATGATGGCGCGCAACCCGCGTTCACTCGCCTGTTCGGCGTAGGTAAACAAAACGTCCGGCGTGCGGTGCGCCGAGACCACCTTGACTTCATACGGCACGCCCAGCGCGTCGAGCTTCTGAGCTGCGTGCTGCATGGTCTCCCAATCCGAACGGGAGCCCATCACGATGCCGACCAGCGGCGCGGAGTGGTTGGAGGTCATGGCCCTGCCCTGCGGTAAAGACGTATTCTAGCCAATCTCCACGCAAGACAAGACTTCGATGGATCGCAAACTGCTCGACCTGCTGTGCTCGCCCGACACCCGCCAGCCGCTGTCGCTGCTCGACGGCAAGGGCCTGGAAGCACTCAACACCGCCATCGCCGCTGGAAACCTGCAGCGCGCCGACGGCACCGCGCAAAGCCAGCCGCTGCGCGAGGCCTTGATCACCCGCGACCGCAAGCAGATCTTCCGCGTCGACGACGGCATTCCGGTGCTGCTGGCCGAAGAGGCCATCGGCACTGCGCAGATCACCGATTTCCCCGAAAAGTGAATGCATCAGTGCATACGCTGCCGGAGGCACCGCCAGCCGCGTTGGTCGATGCCGATGTGGCGCGCGCGCTGGCCGAAGACATCGGCACTGGCGATGTGACTGCTGCGCTGCTGCCCGATCAAGCCGACAGCGCGTACTTGCTGTGCAAGCAGGACGCCGTGATCGCCGGCCGGCCCTGGTTCGATGCCACTCATCGCGCGCTCGACCCGCAGGTGCGCATCGACTGGCAGGTGCACGAGGGTCAGCACGTCAGCGCCGGCACGGTGCTCGCACTTCTGCAGGGACGCAGTCGCAGCCTGGTCAGCGCCGAGCGCACCTCGCTCAATTTCATGCAGACGCTGTCGGCCACCGCCACCACCACCGCAGCGTATGTGGCTGCAGTGGCCGGGACACATGCGCGCATCCTGGACACCCGCAAGACGCTGCCGGGACTGCGCGCCGCGCAGAAATATGCCGTGCGCTGCGGCGGTGGCGACAATCACCGCATCGGATTGTTCGACACGGTGATGCTCAAAGAAAACCACATCCGCGCTGCCGGTTCGCTGAGCGCTGCGGTGCATGCCGCACGCGTGCAGCAACCGCAACTGCCGCTGGTGGTGGAAGTGGAAACGCTGGAGCAACTGCATGAAGCACTGCAGGTCGGCTGCACGCGCATCCTGATCGACGACTTCGATCAGCCCATGCGCCGCGAAGCGGTGCGCATCGTAGCCGCATTGCCGCGCGAACGACGCATTCCGCTGGAAGTCTCCGGCAGCGTGGATCTGGCTGGCATTCGCGCGATTGCCGAAGACGGCGTGGACTGCATTTCGATTGGCGGGCTCACCAAGCATGTGCAGGCAGTGGATCTGTCGCTGAAACTCGGCCCGTCGCCGCACTGATTTCACGTCTGCGCGCAGGCCGCTCTGGCAGCCTGCTGCGATTGCTTTTGTGCAGGATGTTCGATGACCGCAAGACCGTGGCCGTGGATGTGCCTGCTGCTTGCAGGATTAGGAGGCAGCGCTGCGGCTGCAGAAGTGTGCGATGTGCCACAGCGTTTCGGCACCAGCCCTGCGGCCATCGCCATCGTGCGCACGGCCTGCAACGAGCACCGTTTGTGGCAGCGTCCGTTTATCGATGCCAAGGGTCGCCTGGCCAGCCTGGGCGTGACCGAAGCCGAATCGGGCTATCTGGCCGACCACGGCGTGATCGCGTGGCAGCGCGTTGCAGGCTACTGGCGCGACAGCGGCACGCTTGTCTCGATGGGCGGGCGTCCCGGTGCTTCCAGCTGTGCGGCACTGGACGGCACGCGCTACACCGCCAGCGATTGCCGCGCGTTTCTGATCGATAACCCGTGGTCGGCTGCTTTCATTTCCTGGGTGACGACGCAGTCGGGCCTGAGCGGTTTTCATCGCTCCGCACGCCATCTGGATTACATTCGCAGCGCCTACAACGACGGCGCCACCGGTCCGTATCAATTCACCGATCCGGCGGTGGAGAAACCTGCTCCAGGCGACATGCTGTGTCTGTTGCGCGGGCGCAGCGTGGCGCTCGGCTACGTGGGCCTGAAAGCTGCGCTTGGCGACAGCGCACCGATGCCATGGCAATCGCATTGCGACGTCGTGGTGGCTACCAACGTCGGCGGCGATCGCACGCTGTACCTGATTGGCGGCAACGTGTTCAACACGGTGATGATGCGCAAGATGCCACTGGACCGCGCCGGCCGGGTGGTGTTGCCAACACCGCAATCGGACGGCAGCCAGGACCAGAACGAGGACAGCCTGGGCATCGCCAGCGAATGCACGCCAGCCAAGGAAGAACTGTGCGACTTCAATCGCCGCGACTGGGCCGCGCTGCTGAAACTGCGTCCTGATGCAGCGCTGGTTGCGCCGCCACCGACCGAAGCATTGCCTGCGCCCGTCAGGCTACCGACCGAGCAGACCATGCCGCCCGGCTTTCCGCGTGTGGTGCCACCACGTCCGGAGACGCCGCCGGCGCCGACCCCGCAGTCCGGCTGAGCCCGGAGGCAATATTCCTGCACCTCGATACGTTCCTGGTGGATCACCACTGAAGCAACATGCCACGGCGCGGATCGGGTCGTTTGTATCGGGATGAGCGCTGCAGTTCGCTCGTGTTTCAGTGCGCCCTCATACGGCGCTGCGCGCTACCTCTCCCATGCATGGGAAGAAGGGAAGAGCGAACCCTTGGTTGGCTGAAAACGGCTGGTAAAAAATGCGGCGCAGCGGCCGGGTTCTCAATTGCGGCAGTCCTTTGCGCCGCGCATCCGTTGCCGCAAACGTGAATCTGTTTTCCATGACAACGAACAAAAGCAGCTCGTTTGGCATGCGCTGTCAAACGCGCAGCATGCTGCAGGCTGCTCGAGGTACATGACGCAGCAAACGGGAAGCGGCAAATCATCTGCATAAAAAAAGCGGGCCGAAGCCCGCTTTTCTCAGTGCACTGCAGCGGCGATTACTCGGCCGAAGCCGGCACGCCCTCGCCTTCTTCCACTGCCTTGATCGACAGACGGATACGGCCCTGCTTGTCCACTTCCAGCACCTTGACGCGGACCAGATCGCCTTCCTTCAACTTGTCGCCGACCTTCTCCACGCGCTCGCTGGAAATCTGCGAGACGTGCACCAGGCCGTCCTTGCCCGGCAGGATGGTGACGAACGCGCCGAAGTCCATGATCTTGGCGACCTTGCCTTCGTAGATGCGGCCCGGCTCCACGTCCGAGGTGATCTGCTCGATGCGCGACTTGGCAGCCTGCGCGGCAATCGCGTTGACCGAGGCGATGATGATCGTGCCGTCGTCCTGGATGTCGATCTGCGTGCCGGTTTCCTTGGTGATCGCCTGGATGGTCGAGCCGCCCTTGCCGATCACTTCGCGAATCTTGTCCGGGTGAATCTTGATGGTCAGCAGACGCGGCGCGTAGTCGCTCAGTTCCAGGCGCGGGGTGGTCAGTGCATGCGCCATCTCGCCCAGGATGTGCAGACGACCAGCCTTGGCCTGCTGCAGTGCCTGCTTCATGATCTCTTCGGTGATGCCTTCGATCTTGATGTCCATCTGCAGCGCGGACACGCCTTCGGCAGTACCGGCCACCTTGAAGTCCATGTCGCCCAGGTGATCTTCGTCACCCAGAATGTCGGAGAGCACCACGAAGTCGTTGCCTTCCTTCACCAGGCCCATCGCGATACCGGCGACCGGCGCCTTGATCGGCACACCGGCATCCATCAGCGCCAGCGAGCTGCCGCAGACCGATGCCATCGACGAGGAACCGTTGGACTCGGTGATTTCCGAAACCACGCGAATGGTGTACGGGAATTCTTCCAGGCTCGGCATCACGGCCAGCACGCCGCGCTTGGCCAGACGGCCGTGGCCGATTTCGCGACGCTTCGGCGCGCCGAAGCGACCGCATTCGCCAACCGAGTACGGAGGGAAGTTGTAATGGAACAGGAAGTTCTCTTTGTACTCGCCCGACACCGCGTCGATGACCTGACCGTCGCGTGCGGTACCCAGCGTGGTGATCACGATCGCCTGGGTCTCGCCGCGGGTGAACAACGCCGAGCCATGGGTACGCGGCAACACGCCGGCCTTGGCGCTGATCGGACGCACGGTATCCAGCGCACGGCCGTCGATGCGCACCTTGGTGCTCAGCACCGAGCCACGCATGGTCTGGTATTCCAGCTCGCCGAATTCCTTCGACAGATCACCGGCAGCCCAGCCTTCGACGGTGGCGCGCGGCGCCAGCGACCCCAGCACGTCCTTCTTGATCGCCGAAATCGCATCGCGGCGCTGCAGCTTGTCGCGCACCTGGAACGCCGACGCGAGCTGATCGCCCACCGCGTCCTTCAGTGCGGCGATCATGCCGTCATTCTTCGCCGGGGCCACCCAATCGGACGGCTTGGTGCCGGCTTCGACGGTCAGCTCGTTGATGATGTTGATGACCTTCTGCATCTCGCGATGGCCAAACGTCACAGCGCCCAGCATCACTTCTTCCGACAGCAGCTCGGCTTCGGATTCGACCATCAGCACCGCGTTGGCGGTACCGGCCACAACCAGCTCCAGCTGCGAATCCTTCAGCTCGGTCACGGTCGGGTTGAGAATGTATTCGCCGTTCTTGTAACCGACCTTCGCCGCAGCGATCGGGCCGTTGAACGGGGTGCCGGCCAGCGACAGCGCGGCCGATGCGCCGATCAGCGCGGCGATATCGCCGTCGATGTCCGGGTTCATCGACATCACGGTGGCGATGATCTGCACTTCGTTCTTGTAGTCCTCCGGGAACAGCGGACGGATCGGGCGGTCGATCAGGCGCGAGATCAACGTTTCCTTCTCGGTCGCACGTCCTTCGCGCTTGAAAAAGCCGCCCGGGATGCGGCCGCCGGCGTAGAACTTCTCCTGATAATCGACCGTCAGGGGAAAGAAGTCCTGCCCTTCGCGCGCGCTCTTGGCGGCGACGGCGGTGACCAGCAGTACGGTGTCGTCGAACTTGACGAGGACGGCGCCGCCTGCCTGGCGAGCGATTTCGCCCGTCTCAAGAGTGACGGTGTGCTTGCCGTACTGGAAGGTTTTGGTGATTTTTGCCACGGAGGTTTTTCCTTAGGTGTAACTGTCTTCGTTGGACCGTCGTCGACCCATGCCGAGAACGGGCGGCCGGGAGGCTCCGGCCCAAGGTTGCGTGTTGCGAAAAACGTACTGCGATTGACCAAAACAAAACCGCGGCGCATCGCTGCGCCGCGGTGGTAGGACTCGATCAGCGGCGCAGGCCGAGCTTCTCGATCAGCGACTTGTAGCGGTCGTTGTCCTTCTTCTTCAGGTAGTCGAGCAGGCTGCGGCGACGGTTGACCATCTGCAGCAGACCACGACGGCTGTGGTGATCCTTCTTGTGGGTCTTGAAGTGACCGGTCAGCAGCTCGATGCGTGCGGTCAGCAGAGCGACCTGGACTTCCGGCGAACCAGTGTCCTGGGCGCTGCGCTTATTGTCTTCAATAACTTTCTGGGTGTCGACAGACATGATGTGTTCTCGATAGATGCGTGGTCGACAGGAACGTGCGTGACGCACCGTCGGACTCGCCGTTTGCTAGGAATATGCGCGCTTGGCGCTGAGGTGCCCCGATCAGGGCCGCGAAAGTGTAACGTCGCGCGGCCCAGGGAACAAGTTGACAAAATCTTAACAGGCTGAAATTTCGTTCAGCCCGTTGAACAATCGCTGCGGCGACAGGCGCCCGTCCGCATCCACCAGGCCTAGCCCAGAGGGGGTTCCGTCGGGTCCGAACACGGCCACCTGGCCCGTCGGAAATGCGGGATCGCGCAAGCGCTGCCCCATGCGGAAACGCGCCGCGAGAGTCTGATCGAGCACGATCCGCGCAAAATCTACCAAACCGGCCTCGATCGGCAGCAACACTGTCTGCGCCTCGGCGCCCGCCTCCAGCGCTGCAGACAACGCCTCCAACGTGACCATCTGCGGATCGCGAAACGGCTCCACCCACAGCCGACGCAACGCCGCGATATGCGCTCCGCAGCCCAGCACCTCGCCCAGATCGCGCGCCAGGCTCCGGATATAGGTGCCCGAGCCGCAGGTCACGCGCAGTTGCAAACGCGGTGCGCTGTAGCCGAGCACCTGGATCGCCTGCACCTCGATCTCGCGTACCGGCGCCTCGATGCGGTCGCCGCGGCGCGCCTTCGCGTACAGCGGCTCGCCGCCCTGCTTGAGGGCCGAATAGATCGGCGCCTGTTGCTGGATGCGGCCGATGAAAGGCGCCAACGCCGCCCGCAGATCGGCCTCGCTCACGTCGGACACCACGCGTTCGCGCAGCGGCTCGCCGTCGGCATCGTCGGTATCGGTGGTGAGGCCCAGCACGATCTCGGCGTCGTAGGCCTTGGCCGAGCCGAGCAGCAGTCCGGCGATCTTGGTGGCCTCGCCAAAGCACAGCGGTAGCAGGCCGGTGGCCAGCGGATCCAGGCTGCCGGTATGACCACCTTTCTCTGCGCGCAATAAGCGGCGCGCGGCCTGCAATGCATTGTTGGAACTGAGCCCTGCCGGCTTGTCCAGCAACAGGATGCCGTGCAACGGGCGGTAGGCGATGCGGGGTTTCAAAAGATCGGTGCTCGAATCAAGCGCTGTACGCGCCCGCAGAAATTCAGGACCGCAGCAACGGCGACAGGCCGTCACAGCGCTCAGCGCTGTTGTGCGTCTTCGTCGCCGGATGTGGTCTCGGGACCCACGTCGTCCAGGTCACGCAGCAGGTTATCGATCCGTTCCCCACGGTCGACCGAGTCGTCGTAGTAAAAGTGCAGCTCGGGCACGTGTCGCAGCTTCATGGCGCGCGCCAGCTGCGTGCGCAGCTGCCCGGCGATTTCCTTGAGCCCCTTGACCGCTTCGGCCGACCGCTCCTGCTGCAGCGCGGTGACGAACACCTTGGCATGCGCCAGGTCACGGCTGATCTCGACATCGGACACGCTGACCGACGGCAAGCCGTGGTCGCGCACGGCCGCGTGCACGATCGTGCCGAGGTCGCGACGCACCTGCGCCGAAACGCGGTCGGTGCGATGGAATGATTTGGTTGGCATGGTCGTGGACCTGGTTGATTCGGAGGGCCAGATGGCACCGAAGCCAAAAACGGACGCGGGCGGCCATGCCGCCCTCGCCTTGCAGAACTTGCGCGACGCCATGCGCCAGCGCGGTAAATCGGGGCCCGCAGGCCCCGATTTCCATTACAGCGTACGGGCAACCTCGATACGCTCGAAGCACTCGATCTGATCGCCGGCCTTGACGTCGTTATACGCCTTCACGCCGATACCGCACTCGGTCCCGTTGCGCACTTCGTCGACGTTTTCCTTGAAGCGGCGCAGCGATTCCAGCTCGCCTTCGAACACCACGACGCTGTCGCGGAGCACGCGGATCGGCTTGCTGCGCTTCACCACGCCTTCGATGATCATGCAGCCTGCAACCGCACCGAACTTCGAGCTACGGAACACATCGCGCACCTGCGCGATACCGATGATCTCTTCGCGGATTTCCACGCCGAGCAGACCGGACGCCACCTGCTTCACCTGATCGATCACGTCATAGATGATCGAGAAGTAACGCAGATCGATACCGTTGGACTCGACGATCTTGCGTGCCGAGGCATCCGCACGCACGTTGAAACCGATCACCGTGGCCTTGGAGGCCGCAGCCGAATTCGCATCGGATTCGGTGATGCCGCCCACGCCGGAGTGGATCACGTTGATGCGGATGTCGTCGTTGGACAACGCCACCAGCGACTGCTTGAGCGCTTCCACCGAACCCTGCACGTCGGCCTTGATCACCAGGTTCAACACCTGCTGACCTTCGCCCTTGCCCATCTGGGCCAGGATGTCTTCCATGCGGTTGGTGGCCGAGGCAACCAGACGCGACTCGCGGCGCTTGGTTTCGCGCTGCTGTGCCACGTCCTTGGCCAGACGCTCGTCGTCGACGACCACGAAGTCGTCGCCGGCTTCCGGCACGCCGGACAGGCCGAGCACCTGCACCGGAATCGACGGGCCCGCCGAGGCCGGCTGGTGGCCGGTTTCGTCGAACAGCGCACGCACACGACCGTACTGAATGCCGCACACCAGGTAGTCGCCACGCTTCAGCGCACCCTGCTGCACCAGCACCGTCGCGACCGGGCCGCGGCCCTTGTCCAGCGACGATTCGATCACGGTACCGCTGGCGCGGCCGTCGGCCACTGCCTTGAGTTCCAGCACTTCGGCCTGCAGCGAAATCGCGTCCAGCAGCGTGTCCACACCGGTACCGACCTTGGCCGACACTTCGATGAACTGGGTATCGCCACCGAACTCTTCGGCCACCACGTTTTCGGCCAGCAACTCGTTCTTGACCCGCAGCGGATCCGCGCCGGCCTTGTCGATCTTGTTGACCGCCACGATCAACGGAACGCCTGCCGCCTTGGCATGCGCCACCGCTTCCTTGGTCTGCGGCATCACGCCGTCATCGGCAGCAACCACCAGCACCACGATGTCGGTGATCTTGGCGCCGCGCGCACGCATCGAGGTAAACGCGGCATGGCCGGGCGTATCCAGGAAGCTGATGACGCCACGGCCGGTTTCGACGTGGTACGCACCGATGTGCTGGGTGATGCCGCCCGCTTCGCCAGATGCGATCTTGGTGCGACGGATGTAATCCAGCAGCGAGGTCTTGCCGTGATCGACGTGACCCATGATGGTGACCACCGGCGGACGCAAGGTGGTCTCGCCCTGCGCGTCTTCGGCATGCGCCAACAGCGCATCTTCGAAGTCGGCATTGTCCGCACGCACGGCCTTGTGGCCGAGTTCTTCGGTCACCAGTGCAGCGGTGTCGTGATCGATGCTCTGGGTGATGGTCGCCATGACGCCCATCTTGAACAGCGCTTTGACCACGTCGCCGCCCTTGAACGCCAGCTTCTGCGCCAGGTCTGCAACGGTGATGGTCTCGCCGATCGCCACTTCGCGCACCACCGGTGCGGTCGGACGCTCGAACCCGTGCGGGCCGCTGTTGCTCTGGTTGCTACCGCGACCACCATCGTTGCCACGACGCGACGACGACGACCCCGGACGACCGGTCGGCTTGCCACGCACGTTGGAACGACGCGCACGATCGGCCGCAGACAGATGCAGCTGACCGGCAAAGCGCTTGGTCGCATCATCGTCTTCGACGCCAGCCACCATGACGTGCGAACCGCGCGTCTTGTGCTTGGCGGCATTGTTGCGGTCATCCGGACGCGCTGGCGTTGCCGGACGCGAGGCCGGCGAGGCGCCACCCGGACGGGACGGACGCGGTGCGGAAGACGGCGACGACGGTGCGCGTGCAGCAGGCGCCGCGGCAGACGGCGTCGGCGCAGCAGCAACCGGGGCCGGCGCACTGGCAGCCGCAGCGGCTTCCTCGGCGGCCTTGCGCTCGGCTTCCGCACGGTCCTTGGCGGCCTGCTCTTCGTCGCGTTTGCGCTGAATCGCTTCATCGCGCACACGATCACTTTCGGCCAGCGCCTGCTGCTCGTCGAGATTGCGCTGACGCGAGGCGGCAAGCTTGGCCAGGATATCGGCGCGCTCTTCGTCCGGCGTCATCGGCGCGGCACGGCCGCTGCCTTCGTTCTCGGACTTCACGTAGGTACGCTTCTGCCGCACTTCCACGTTGACCGTGGTCTTGGTGCGGCCGGCGTTGACCGTGACTTCCTGCAGCTTGCGCCGATTGAGCGTGATCTTCTTGGCTGCTTCGCTCGCCGCTTCGGCGGGCGTGTCGGCCTTGCCATGCGTGCGACGCAGGAAGCCAAGCAGTTTCATCTTCTCGGTGCTGGTCACGACCTGGTCGGGACCGCTGAACTTCATTCCGGCCTCGGCCAGTTGAACCAGCAGTTTATCGACCGGCGTATTGACCAGTTCGGCAAGCTTGCGGATGGTGGTTTGCTGCGACATTCGGATCCTATGATCTGGTTGGCGCCCCCTCGCCCAGAGCAAGGGAAACGCTGATTCTAAGCCCTGATGGGGTCAGGGCGCGGTTCATTGCCGGCTCATTCGCCGCGCTCCAAACGGGCGATCTCCTCGGCGCGGGCCGCCAGGATCAGCGCCGCGGCGCGCTCCTGGGTCAAACCCTCGATGCCGAAGTCGACGATCTCGTCCGCGGCCAGGTCGGACAAGTCCTCGCTGGTGCGCACGCCGTGCTCGGCCAGAGCAAAAGCCGTTTCCTCGTTCATCCCCTCCAGCGCCAGCAGGTCCTCGGTGGGCTGAGTTCCTTCCAGGCCTTCTTCCTCGGCCAGCGCCGCGTTGAGCAGCGCATCGCGGGCACGGGCACGCAACTCTTCGACGATGTCTTCGTCGAAGCCTTCCACCGCCAGCAGTTCGCCGACCGGGACGTAGGCGATTTCTTCGACCGTGTTGAAGCCTTCGGACACCAGGATCGCGGAAATTTCCTCGTCCACTTCCAGGCGATCCATGAACAGCTGGCGTGCCGCTGCCTGCTCGGCCTCGGACTTGGCGGCCACCTGGTCGGCGGTCATCACGTTGAGCTGCCAGCCGGTCAGGCGGCTGGCCAGGCGCACGTTCTGGCCGCCCTTGCCGATCGCCTGCGCCAGGCGGTCTTCTGCCACGGCCAGATCCATCGAGTGCTTGTCTTCATCGACGATGATCGACTGCACTTCGGCCGGCGCCATCGCGTTGATCACGAAGTTGGCCGGGTTCTCGTTCCACAACACGATGTCCACGCGCTCGCCATTGAGCTCGTTGGACACCGCCTGCACGCGCGAACCTCGCATACCGATGCAGGCGCCGATCGGATCGGTACGGGTGTCGTGCGCGATCACGGCAATCTTGGCGCGGTCGCCCGGGTCACGTGCGCAGGCCTTGATCTCGACCAGGCCCTGGCCCACTTCCGGCACTTCGAGCTTGAACAACTCGATCATGAACTCCGGTGCGGCGCGGCTGATGAAAAGCTGCGGCCCACGCGGTTCGGAACGCACTTCGGCCAGATAACCGCGCACGCGGTCGCCGGGACGCAGCACGTCGCGCGGAATGCCCTTGTCCTTCGCAATGAAGGCTTCGGCATTGCCGCCCAGATCGACAAAGATGTTGCCGCGCTCGGCGCGCTTGACCACGCCGGTGATCAACTCGCCAACGCGATCCTTCCACGCGTCCACCACCTGCTGACGCTCGGCTTCGCGCACACGCTGCACGATCACCTGCTTGGCGGCCTGCGCGGCGATACGACCAAAATCGGGATTCTCGATCTGCTCTTCGATGTAATCGCCAACTTCCACGCCGTCGGCTTCGTCGATGGCATCCATCAGACGCACCTGACGGTCCGGCGATTCCATCACCACGTCGTCGGCCACCACTTCCCAACGACGGTAGGTCTCGTAAGTACCGTCCTTGTGATCGATGGTGACGCGTGCCAGCACGTCCTGGTCTGGATAGCGCTTTTTCGCTGCGGAAGCCAGCGCGGCCTCGATCGCATCGAAGATCACTTCGCGCGGCACGCCTTTTTCGTTGGCGACCGCATCCACTACCAGCAAAAGTTCCTTGCTCATTTCGTCACTCCGCGCGCGGCTTGCCAGCCGCCGACTCGTTGGATGGTTTCTTCTTCTCGTGCCCGGTTTTTTTCGGGCCGGGCTTATTCGGTTTCTGCGGCGCCAGGCCTAAAGCGACCCAATCCGGCAGGATGCGCGCCTTGTCGATGTTATCGAAGCCGATCTGCACGTCCTTGCCGTCGACGGCAAACACTACGGCGTCTGCCTCGGCATCGATGCGCAGGATCTCGCCCTGGAAGCGGCGCCGACCATCCTGCGCAAGCTTCAGGACAATCTTTGCGGATTCGCCGGTATGGCGCGCGAATTGTTCCAGCGTGAACAGTGGACGATCAACACCCGGCGAAGACACTTCCAGGGTGTAGTTGCCGCTGACCGGATCTTCGACGTCGAGTTGGGCCGACACTTCACGGCTCACGCGCTCGCAATCGTCGACAGTGATGACACGCTCGGGCTGTTCGGCCAGCGGCACATCGATATACAGGCGTAATGTGGCGCCGCCTGGAGCGGGAAGATATTCCACGCCCAGCAGTTCCAAGCCCAGGGATTCAACCGTTGGACTCAGCAGATTCGCGATTTCGGTCGCTTTTTCGCTCACAGACTGCCCTGATCAGATGATTGCCAGTAGACCCCCGGCAACCGGCAGCAAACTTTCCGGTTCCGGAAAAAACAAGGGGCCCGATGGGCCCCTTGCGTGAAAAAAGCCCGACCTCTCAGGATCGGCGTAAAGACGGGAACATGCGTCTCTACGATCCAAGAAGCTGAATTACTGCGATGAAGCAACAATTCAAAACTTGGTAGCGGGGGCAGGATTTGAACCTGCGACCTTCGGGTTATGAGCCCGACGAGCTGCCAGACTGCTCCACCCCGCAGCAGAAGCGGAATTATGAAGAACTGGAGCGAAAATTGCAAGCCCTAGTTTTTCTTCTGTTGAACAGCATGGCGGCTGCTCAACGTCGCCGGGAATGATACCCGCGATGCAACAAAAACGAAACAGTAAACGCAGTTTTATTTCAGTGCGATGCAAAACGCATGGTGTGGCATCGCACGACTTGGCGCTGGCGTGCCCGTCTCAGGCAAGGCCAGCGAACGCGCGCTGGCACCACACCATGATCGGGCTCCAGGCCAGACCAAGCGCAAGCAAGGCCAGCGCGTTGACGCCGAGCACAGTGCCCAGCACACGGTCGTGATTGGCCGGCAACGGCTCGCCTACCGGTTCGTCGAAATACATGACCTTGATGACACGCAGATAGTAGTAAGCACCGATCACCGCACAGATCACACCGACCAACGCCAACCACAGCATGTCGCCCTTCACTGCCGCGCCCAACACGGCCAGCTTGGTCCAGAAACCGAGGAACGGCGGGATGCCTGCCAGCGAGGCCATGATGCACAACACCAGGCCGGCCATCCACGGGTTGCGCGCGTTGAGTCCCTTGAAGTCGTCGATGTTCTCGGCTTCGAAGCCATTGCGCGATAGCGCAATGATGGCGCCGAACGAGGCGGTCGACATGATGGTGTAGCTGACTGCATAGAACATCGCCGCCGAATAGCCCTCTTCGCCGCCACCAGCCACGCCCATCAGCAGGAAGCCGATGTGCGAAACGGTCGAATACGCCAGCATGCGCTTGAGGTTGCTCTGCGCGATGGCCATCAGGTTGCCGATCACCAGCGACAATGCCGACAGGCCACCGATCAGCAGATGCCACTGCGGCGACAACGGACCCATGCCGACTTCCAGCAGGCGATACGCCATCCCGAACGCGGCAAGCTTGGGCGCCGAGCTGATGAACAATGCGATCGGCGCAGGCGCACCCTGATACACGTCGGGGAGCCACATATGGAACGGCGCGGCGCCCAGCTTGAAGGCCACGCCGGCAATCATGAAGATGGTGCCGGTCAGCAGCAGTGTGCGCTCGCCCGAACCTTCGATGGCATCGTGGATGCCGGCCAGGCTCAAGGTGCCGGTGGCGCCATAGACCAGCGACATGCCATACAGCAGCAGGCCCGACGCCAGCGAACCCAGCACGAAATACTTCATCGCCGCTTCGGTCGCCAGCCCGTTGTCGCGGTTGGACGCAACCAGGGCATACGAGCACAGCGCCAGCAATTCCAGACCCAGATACACCATCAGCAGGCTGCCGGCCGACGCCAGCAGCATCATGCCGGCGGTAGCGAACAACACCAGCACCGGGATTTCGCCCTGATAGAGATTGCGCTCGCGCAGGTAGGTCCAGCCGTAGACCAGGCTCAGCCCGCTGACCAGCACGATCACGGTCTTCATGACATCGGCCGCAGTGTCGCGAACGAACATGCCGTTGAAGATGTCGCCCTGCCCGCCCGTGCCGGTCGCCAACAACACGAGCACCACGGCAAGAACGGCGACGGAGAACAGGTGGGTCCAGACCTTGTTCCGCTGGCTCACGAACAGGTCGAGCATCAGCAGTGCGAAGGCGCCGCCGATCAGCACCAGTTCCGGTACGAGCGGAGCCAAGTCAGCGGTGGTCAACGGCGCGAGCGTTGGCGTGGTCATCATCAAATCCTGAAAATCAAAACGGACGGCCAGCCGTTAGAGCTTGGTCGCAGCGATCTGGGTCGCCAGCTTGGCGATCGATGGTTCCATCAGATCGGTCAGCGGCTTCGGGTATAGGCCCAGGGCCAGCACGCCGGCGGCGAACACCCCCAGCACGAATGCTTCACGGCCATCGATGTCCTTGAGTTCGGCCACATGGGCGTTGGC
Organism: Xanthomonas bromi; assembly: GCF_900092025.1. Lineage (GTDB taxonomy): Bacteria > Pseudomonadota > Gammaproteobacteria > Xanthomonadales > Xanthomonadaceae > Xanthomonas > Xanthomonas bromi. The sequence goes on along the minus strand of NZ_FLTX01000047.1, from coordinate 51,148 downwards.
CACTTCGCCGAAGAACACGCGCTTGTACAACCACAGCGTGTACGCAGCGGTGATCACCAACGTGGTGGCCGCGCCGAAGGCGATCAGCGGATGCTTCTGGAAGCTGGCCAGGATCACCATGAACTCGCCTACGAAGCCGCTGGTGCCCGGCAAGCCGGCATTGGCCATGAAGAACAGCATGGCAAAGGTGGCGAACCACGGCATCACGTTGACCACGCCACCGTAATCGGCGATGCGACGGGTGTGCATGCGGTCGTACAACACGCCGATGCAGGAGAACATCGCGCCAGAGACGAAGCCGTGCGAAATCATCTGCACCATCGCGCCCTGCAGGCCGAGGCGTGCAGCGTCGGTGCTGCCGTACTCGCGCACCAGGGTGAAGGCAATGAAGGTGCCAAGGGTCACGAAGCCCATGTGCGCGATGGACGAATAGGCCACCAGCTTCTTCATGTCGTCCTGCACCAGCGCGACCAGGCCGACGTAGATCACCGCGATCAACGACAGCGTAATCACCAACCACGCAAACTCATGGCTGGCATCCGGCACGATCGGCAAGTTGAAGCGCAGGAAGCCGTAACCGCCGATCTTCAGTGCGATCGCCGCCAGGATTACCGAACCGGCGGTCGGCGCTTCGACGTGCGCGTCCGGCAGCCAGGTATGCACCGGGAACATCGGCACCTTGACCGCAAAGGCGATCAGGAACGCGAAGAAGATCCAGGTCTGCTCCTTGGCGGTCAGCTGCAACGCATACAGATCGGCCAGCTGGAAGCTGCCGCCCTTCAAATACAGGTAGACCAGGCCCACCAACATCAGCACCGAGCCGAGGAAGGTGTAGAGGAAGAACTTCATCGCCGCGTAGATACGCCGCGGGCCGCCCCAGACACCGATGATCAGGAACATCGGGATCAGCATGGCTTCGAAGAAGACATAGAACAGCATTGCGTCGGTGGCAGCGAAGATACCGACGGTGACGCCTTCCAGGATTAGGAATGCGGCGACGTACTGATTGACGCGCTTGTCGATCGAACGCCAGGCGCCGATCAGCGCCAGCACCGTCACCAACGTGGTCAGCACGATCAACGCGACCGCGATGCCATCCACGCCCAGGTTGTAGCCAATGTTGTAGGCAGGAATCCAGGCATGCAGTTCGATGAACTGCATCGCGTCATTGGCCGTGTCGTAGCCCAGCAGCGGCAGACTCAGCAAAAAGGTCGCTACCGCCACCGCCAGCGATGCCCAGCGGGCAGTCTCGGCGTTGCGCAACGCAAGGATCAGGGCGCCACCGATAATCGGCAGCCAGATCAAGATAGACAGTAAAGGCCAGTTCGACACGTTTTCTTATTCCGTACAGGTCAACGCCAGAAATGCATCAGTACCGCCAACAAGGCGATCAAACCGATGATCATTGCGAAGGCGTAGTGATAGAGGAAACCGGATTGCGTGCGACGCAGCAGATTTGCAGCCAGGTCGATCAGTCGGGCAGAACCATTGACGACCACGCCGTCGACCACATGGGTATCGACTGCACGTGACGCCTTGCCAAGGACAACACCGCCACCGGCGAAGCCATTGATCCACAGCTTGTCGAAGCCGTACTTGTTTTCCAGCAACCACACGATCGGCGCGAATGTCTTGCGCGACTTGGTGGCCAGCTCCGGCTTCCACAGGTAGAACAGCGCCGCCAGCAGCAGACCGGCAACCGTCAGGAAGAACGGTGCCGCCATCATGCCGTGCAACGCAAACGCGACCGGGCCGTGGAATTCCTCGGCCAGGGCGCCGACGGTGTCGCGCGCCGGATCGTAGAAGTCGACGATGCCGGTGAAGAACGACACGGCCTGCCCCTTGAGCGCGTGCGCCGCGTGGTGCCCCTGCCAATCGGTACCGAACAACATCGGGCCGATGGTGAAGAAACCGATCGCCACCGACGGAATCGCCAGCAGGATCAACGGCAACGTGACCACCCACTTGGACTCATGCGGCTCGTGCGCACCGTGGTGCCCATGGCCGTGATCGTCGTGGCCGTGTGCATCGTGCGCATGGGCATCGTGCGCGTGGCTGTCGTGCGCATGCACCTGCGCTTCGGCATCGGTGTGCGCGCTGTCGTGATGGGCATGCGCATCGTACGCATGGGCATCGCGGAAACGCTCCTTGCCGTGGAAGGTCAAGAACAGCAGACGGAAGCTGTAGAAGCTGGTGACCAGCACCCCCCCAAGCACGGACCAGTAACCGTAGGTCGCGATCCAGCTATGCGACTCGTGGGCATGGTGTGCGGCTGCCTCGATGATGGTGTCCTTCGAGTAGAAACCCGAGAAGAATGGCGTACCGACCAGCGCCAGCGTACCGATTACGCTGGTCCAGTAGGTCACCTTCATGTACCTGCGCAGGCCGCCCATCTTGCGCATGTCCTGCTCGTGATGCATGCCGATGATGACCGAGCCGGCCGCCAGGAACAGCAGCGCCTTGAAGAAGGCATGCGTCATCAGGTGGAACACGGCGGCCGAATACGCCGACACGCCCAGCGCCACGGTCATGTAGCCCAGCTGGGACAACGTGGAATACGCCACCACGCGCTTGATGTCGTTCTGCACGATGCCGATCAGGCCGGTGAAGAAGGCCGTGGTCGCACCGATGAACAGAATGAAGTTCAGCGCAGTCTCCGACAACTCGAACAGCGGCGACATGCGCGCCACCATGAAGATGCCGGCGGTGACCATGGTTGCGGCGTGGATCAGTGCCGAGATCGGGGTTGGGCCTTCCATCGAGTCTGGCAGCCACACGTGCAACGGCACCTGCGCCGACTTGCCCATCGCACCGATGAACAGGCAGATGCAGATCAGCGTCATCACGCTCCATTCGTGACCAGCGAACAACTGCACCTTGGCACCAGCCAGGGTTGTCGCGTTGGCGAACACGGTGGAGTAATCCAGCGAGCCGAACCACAACAGCACACCGGCGATGCCGAGAATGAAGCCGAAGTCGCCGACTCGGTTGACCAGGAACGCCTTCATGTTGGCGAACACGGCGGTCGGGCGCTTGAACCAGAAACCGATCAGCAGGTACGACACCAGGCCCACCGCTTCCCAGCCGAAGAACAGCTGCAGGAAGTTGTTGCTCATCACCAGCGTGAGCATGGAGAACGTAAACAACGAGATGTAGCTGAAGAAGCGCTGGTAGCCCGGATCTTCTTCCATGTAGCCGATGGTGTAGATGTGCACCAACAGCGACACGAAGGTCACCACCACCATCATCATCGCGGTCAGGCGATCGACCATGAAGCCGACATGCGCGGAGTAATTGCCGACGTCGAAGAACGTGTAGAGGTTCTGGTTGAACGGGCTGGCGCCCTGCTCCACCAATTGGTACAGCGTCAGGCAAGACAGCACGCAGCTGACCGCCACACCGAGGATGGTTAAGTACTGTGCGCCCTTGCGCCCCACCTGACGACCGAACAGGCCGGCGATGATGCTGCCGATCAGCGGTGCGAGCACCACTGCGATCAGCAGACTCTTGGAGAGAGTGATTTCCATCTACAGGTCAGCCCTTCAACGTATCGACTTCGGCCACATTGATCGTGCGGCGCGTGCGGAACAGAGTCACCAGGATCGCAAGGCCGATCGCAGCCTCCGCAGCGGCAACCGTCAGAATGAAGAACACGAACAACTGACCGGCGGTGTCGCCGAGCTCGCGCGAGAACGCGATGAAGTTGACGTTGACCGACAGCAGCATCAACTCGATCGACATCAGCAACACGATGACGTTCTTGCGGTTGAGGAAGATGCCGGCCAGGGAGATGCAGAACAGCACCGCGCCAAGTCCAAGCAGGTGGCCCAAGGTAATCAAGACTTCGCCTCCTGTCCGTCGGCCGCGTCGATCTGCGGCGCAACCTGTACCGGCTTTTCAACCGCCATTTTGACCATGCGCAGACGGTCGCCCGCCTTCACTCGCGATTGCTCGCCGGCATTCTGCAACTTGATGCCAGTGCGCTTGCGCAAGGTCAGCATCACCGCAGCCACCACCGCCACGGTCAGAATCACCGCCGCAAATTCGAACGGCAGCAGGAATTCGGTGTACAGGCTCTTGGCCAACCAGGTCAGGTTGGAACTGTCGGCAGCCTGCGCCGCCGCGTTGTCGGCCGGGAACGGCGTGGCGCTGCGCGCCTTGACGCCGATCAAGGTGACCATCTGCGCCAGCATGGCGACCGCCACGATCACGCCGAGTGGCATGTACTTGACCCAACCCTCGCGCAGGCGGCTGGTATCGATGTCCAGCATCATCACCACGAACAGGAACAGCACCATCACCGCCCCGACATAGACCAGCACCAGCGTCACGCCGAGGAACTCGGCGCCGACCAGCAACCAGACGCAGGCCATCGAGAAGAAGGTGAGGATCAGGCACAACACGGCATACACCGGGTTGCGCACGCTGATCACCGCACCGGCGGACACCACCGCGATGGCGGAGAAGGCGTAGAAAGCAATAGTGACCCAGTCCATCATGACCTCAACGGAAGGCGGCATCGGCAGCGCGACGCTCGGCGATCTCGGTTTCCAACCGGTCTCCGATCGCCAGCAGCTGCGGCTTGTTGATAATGTTTTCGCCACGCTTCTCGAAGTGATATTCGAGGATGTGCGTCTCGACGATCGAGTCCACTGGGCAGCTTTCTTCGCAGAAACCGCAGAAGATGCACTTGAACAGGTCGATGTCGTAGCGCGTGGTGCGGCGGGTACCGTCCTCACGCTTGGCCGAGTCGATGGTGATGGCCAGCGCCGGGCACACCGCTTCGCACAGCTTGCAGGCGATGCAACGCTCTTCACCATTTGGGTAGCGACGCAGCGCGTGCAGGCCACGGAAACGCGGCGACTGCGGAAACTTCTCCATCGGGTACAGCACGGTGTACTTGGGCTTGAACGTGTATTTCAACGTCAGCCACAAACCGCCGAGCAGTTCGAGCAGCAGCAGGCTCTTGAAGTAATGGGTGATCTTGTTCATCAATTACACGCCCTTCTGGATCACGCCGTAAAACACCATCAATGCCGTCACTGCGATCCACACGATCGTGAGCGGAATGAACACCTTCCAGCCCAGACGCATGATCTGGTCGTAGCGGTAGCGCGGGAAGCTGGCACGGAACCAGATGTAAGCGCTGGCGAAGAAGAACACCTTCATCAGCAGCCACGGCCAACCTCCGGTCCACACCCAATTGATCCACGGCGAGATGTCTGCTGTGACCCAACCCTGGATCGGGCTCAGCCAGCCGCCGAGGAAGAAGATCGAGATCAGGAAGCTGACCAGGATCATGTTGGCGTATTCGGCCAGGAAGAACAGCGCGAACGCGCCGCCCGAGTATTCCACCATGTGCCCGGCGACGATTTCCGATTCGCCTTCCACCACGTCGAACGGCGCGCGGTTGGTTTCGGCGACGCCGGAGACCCAGTACACGATGAACAACGGGAACAGCGGAATCAGGAACCAGTCGAAGAAGCCGGAGTTACCCGCCTGCGCGAACACGATCTGACTCAGATTGACGCTGCCGGAAGCAATCATCACGCCGACCAGCGCAAAACCCATCGCGATTTCGTAGCTGACCACCTGTGCGGCCGAACGCATCGCACCCAGGAATGCATATTTGGAGTTGGACGCCCAACCGGCCAGGATGATGCCGTACACGCCCAACGAGGTCATTGCCAACAGATACAACAGACCCACGTTGGCGTTGGACAACACCAGCTTGGCATCGAACGGTACTACCGACCATGCTGCGAAAGCCGGCGCCAAGGTCAGCAGCGGCGCGATGATGAACATCGCCTTGTGCGAGCTGCTCGGCTGCAGGATCTCCTTGAACAGGAGCTTGAACACGTCGGCGAAGGCCTGGAAGATGCCCATGCCCACGTACATGGGCCCGTGACGCACGTGCATCCAGCCGATCAGCTTGCGCTCCCAGACCACGTAAAAAGCCACCGTCACGATCACCGGCACGGCAATCAACAGGATCTTCAACACGGTCCACAGCAAGATGCCGCCGTCGCCCAGTCCGAGGAACCACTGGTGCAGCGGGTCGACCACGTTCAACAGCAATTCGTTCATGCAGCCACCACCGTTACACGACCGGCACCGAGCGGCGCGGTTGCACCATGACCGGATTCGATCCACACCGAGCCCGGTGCGACGCGCTTGTCCAGCACCACCGGCAACGTTGCCTTACCGGCATCGGTACCGACCTTGACCATCTGACCCGCCTGGAACTGCAATTGCGCAGCCTGCTCCGGATGCATCGCCACGCACGGGGCGATATTGAGCGGATGCGATTGCAGCGCAGCGGCGCGACGCACCACCGCGTCGGTGCGGTAGATCGCTGCGGTCGCAGCGACTTCCAGCCCGTTGCCGCCGATCGCCGGCTGTGCCGACGCGGTCGGCGTCACGCTGCGGTTCTGCATACCGGCACGCAGGCCGACCAGATCGATGAACTCGAAACCGGCCAAACCCAGCTCACCGCCGAGCGCGCGCAGTACACGCCAACCCTCGCGCGCTTCGACCGGAAGGCGGCCTGCAGCACGTGCGGTCTGCACGCGGCCATCGAGATTGGTCAACGAGGCATCGATTTCCGGCAATGCGCCGATCGGCAGAATCACGTCCGCCACATCGCGCGTTGAAGCGCAGGCGAACTGGCTGAATGCAACAACCTTGGCACCGGCAAGCGCGCTGCGGGCAGCGGCGGCGTCGGCAAAATCCAGACCCGGCTCGATGCCGTACAACAGGTAGGCCTGACGCGGTTGCGCCAGCATGCCGGCCACATCGCGTGCGGTCGGCAGCACACCCTGCGACACCAGGCCCACCGCGTTGGCACCCTGCGGGATGCGGCACAGCGAGGCGCCGGTTGCAGTAGCGAAGTCACGTGCAGCAGCACGCAGCGCTGCAGCCTGCGGATGATTTTCGACCAAGGCGCCGACGACGATCACGGCGCGTGTCGCACTCTTGACCGCATCGCGCAGCGCGGCATCGTCGAGCGCACCCGCCAACTGCGACGGCGCAACCACGGTGCGGCTGGCCTGGGTAAAGGCGAAATCGAAATCGACCGGGTTGACCGAGTGAATCTGGGTGCGGTTCTGAATGTGCGCCTTGCGCAGACGTGCATGCAGCAACGGTAATTCGTGACGCACATTGGTGCCGAACAACACCACCACATCGGCCTGCTCGATCTCGGCCAGCGGCGTGGCGAAGGCTTCGGCCACCGCAGCATCGGAGAAGTCGCGGTTGAGCAGACGGTGATCCAGATTGCCACTACCCAGCCCTTCGGCCAGACGCGCAAGCAACGCGCCCTCCTCGTTGGAGGTGGACGGATGCACCAGCACGCCGAGTTGATCGCCGGCGTTGTCACGCAGGATCTGGGTTGCAGCGGCCAGACCTTCGGTCCAGCTCACTTCCGTCCACTCGCCGTTGACCTTTTTCAGCGGCTTGACCGCACGGTCTTCCGAATACAGACCTTGATGCGAATAACGATCACGATCGGACAGCCAGCATTCGTTGACCGCCTCGTTCTCGCGCGGCACGGTGCGCAGCACTTCGCCGCGGCGCACGTGCAGGAACAGGTTCGAGCCCATCGCATCGTGGTAACCCAGCGATTCGCGCGCCATCAGTTCCCACGGCCGCGCGCGGAACTGGAACACCTTGTTGGTCAGCGCGCCCACCGGGCACACGTCGATGACGTTGCCAGAAATTTCGGTGGTCAGCGGCTTGCCGTCGTAGGTGCCGATCTGCAGATTTTCGCCGCGATACATGCCGCCCAGCTCGTAGGTACCGGCGATGTCTGCGGTGAAGCGCACGCAGCGCGTGCACTGGATGCAGCGGGTCATTTCGGTGGCGACCAACGGACCGATGTCTTCGTCCGGCACCACGCGCTTGCGCTCGTTGAAGCGGCTCACCGAGCGGCCGTAGCCAAGCGAGACGTCCTGCAGTTCGCACTCGCCGCCCTGATCGCAGATCGGGCAATCCAGCGGGTGATTGATCAGCAGGAATTCCATCACGCTGCGCTGGTACTTCAGCGCCTTTTCGCTGCGGGTGGTGACCTTCATGCCATCCATCACCGGCGTGGCGCAGGCAGGCGACGGCTTCGGCGACTTTTCGACATCCACTAGGCACATGCGGCAGTTGGCGGCGATCGGTAGCTTCTCGTGGTAGCAGAAGCGCGGGATCGGAATGCCGGCCTTGTCGGCCGCCTGGATGATCATCGAGCCCTTCGGTACGACCAGGCTCTGGCCGTCGATCTCGACGGTTACGTGATCCGGCGGCACGTTCGGGTTCACTGGTTGGGCGCTCATGCGGCCACTCCGACGTGTGTGTCGACGATCGAACGACCGTTGACGATGTAGTACTCGAACTCGTCCCAGAACTGGCGCAGGAAGCCCTGAATCGGCCACGCTGCCGCTTCACCGAACGCGCAGATGGTGTGGCCCTCGATCTGGCCGGCGACGGTGCGCAGCTGGTGCAGGTCTTCCATCGTGGCCTTGCCGGCAACGATGCGCTCCAGCACGCGGTGCATCCAGCCGGTACCTTCGCGGCACGGGGTGCACTGGCCGCAGGATTCCTTGTGGAAGAACTGCGAGATGCGGCACGCGAAACGCACGCAGCAGACGCTGTCATCAAGCACCACGATGGCGCCCGAACCCAGACCGGTGCCCAGCGCACGCAAGGTGTCGTAATCCATCTGCAGGCCAGCGACCTGGTCAGCCTTCAGCACCGGCATCGACACACCGCCGGGCACCACGCCCTTGAGCTTGCGACCCGGGCGCAGACCGCCGGCCATTTCCAGCAGTTCGTCGAAGGTGGTGCCGAGCGGCACTTCGAAGTTGCCGCCCTTCTGCACGCAGCCGGACACCGAGAAGATCTTCGGGCCGCCATTCTTGGTCTTGCTCAGGCCGAGGAACCACTCCGGGCCGTTGCGGATGATCGCCGGCACCGATGCGTAGGTCTCGGTGTTGTTGATGGTGGTCGGCTTGCCGTACAGGCCGAAATTGGCCGGGAACGGCGGCTTGTAGCGCGGCTGCCCCTTCTTGCCTTCCAGCGACTCCATCAGTGCGGTTTCTTCGCCGCAGATGTAGGCACCGGCACCCAGCGCACCGTAGATATCGATATCCACGCCGCTGCCGAGAATGTTCTTGCCCAACCAGCCATTGGCATACGCATCGGCCAGCGCCAGCTCGAAGTTCTCGAACGGCTCATGGTGGAACTCGCCACGCAGGTAGTTGTAGCCCACGGTCGAGCCGGTGGCGTAGCAGGCGATCGCCATGCCCTCCACCACCGAGTGCGGGTTGTAACGCAGGATGTCGCGGTCCTTGCAGGTACCCGGTTCGGATTCGTCCGAGTTGCACAGGATGTACTTCTGCATCGTGCCCTTGGGCATGAACGACCACTTCAACCCGGTCGGGAAGCCCGCGCCGCCACGGCCGCGCAGATTCGACGCCTTGACCATCTCGATGACGTCGGCCGGCGGAATCTTTTCTTCCAGGATCTTGCGCAGCGCGGCGTAGCCACCGGTCTTGAGGTAGCTCTCGTACGACCACGGGGTGTCGTAGTGCAGGGTCGTGTAGACGACCTGATGCGGCAACGGCGCCGGACCGACCGGACCTGTAGGTGCGTGATTATGTGCCATGTCTTATTCCAGCCCGTCCAGCAGCGCGTCGACCTTCTCTTTCGTCAGTTGCTCATGGTAGTGGCCGTTGATGACCATCATCGGCGCTGCGGAGCAGGCCGCCAGGCACTCTTCTTCGCGCTTGAGGTAGACGCGGCCATCGGCCGTCGACTGACCCAGCTTGCAACCCAGCTTCTTTTCCGCGTGCGCCAGCAGATCTTCGGCGCCGTTGAGCCAGCAGCTGATGTTAGTGCAGAACGCCACGTTGTGGCGGCCAACCTTTTCGGTCTCGAACATCGAGTAGAAGCTGGCGACCTCATAGGCCCAAACCGGCGGCAGTTCCAGATATTTGGCCACGCCAACGATCAGCTCGTCGGTCAGCCAGCCCTGGTTCTGTTCCTGCGCAGCGTGCAGGCCCTGCAGCACCGCCGACCGCTTGCGATCGGGAGGAAACTTGGCCAGCCAATGATCGATATGCGCACGCGTCTTGTCGCTCAGCACTACCTGCGGATCGACGTCGCGCGCCGCTTCGAAATTACCCGTCGCCTTCATCGGTCAACCTCACCGAAAACCAAATCGTAAGTACCGATCATCGCCACGACGTCGGCCAGCAAATAGCCACGTACCACCGCATCCATCGACGACAGATGCGCAAAGCCTGGCGCGCGCAAATGCACGCGGAACGGCTTGTTGGCGCCATCGGACATCAGGTAGCAACCGAACTCGCCCTTGGGCGCTTCGACCGCACTGTAGGTTTCGCCGGCCGGCACGCAATAGCCTTCACTGAACAGCTTGAAGTGATGGATCAGCGCTTCCATGTCGTCCTTCATGCCTTCGCGACTTGGCGGAGCGACCTTGAAATTGGTGACCATGACCGGGCCAGGATTGGCCTTCAGCCACTTCACGCACTGCTTGATGATGCGATTGGATTCGCGCATCTCTGCCACGCGCACCAGATAGCGGTCGTAGCAGTCGCCGTTGGTGCCGACCGGGATGTCGAACTCCACCGCGTCGTACTTAGCGTATGGCTGCTTCTTGCGCAGATCCCACTCGATGCCCGAACCACGCAGCATCGGACCGGTCATGCCCCAGGCACGCGCCAGATCCGGGCTGATGATGCCCACGTCGACGGTACGCTGCTTCCAGATGCGGTTATCGGTCAGCAGCGTTTCGTATTCGTCCACGCGCGACGGGAACGTATTGGTGAAGTCCTCGAGGAAGTCCAGCATCGAGCCTTCGCGCGCTGCATTGAGCTTCTTCAGCGCCCCGCCCTTGTGCCAGCGCGATTCCTTGTACCTGGGCATGCGATCGGGCAGATCGCGGTACACGCCACCGGGGCGATAGTAGGCCGCGTGCATGCGCGCACCACTGACCGCCTCGTAGACGTCCATCAATTCTTCGCGCTCGCGGAATGCGTACAGCATCACCGCCATTGCGCCCAGATCGAGTGCGTTGGAACCGACCCACATCAGGTGGTTCTTGATGCGGGTGATCTCGTCGAACATGGTGCGGATGTACTGCGCGCGCTCGGGCGCCTCGATTCCCATCAGGGACTCGATAGCGCGCACATAGGCGTGCTCGTTGCACATCATCGACACATAGTCCAGGCGGTCCATGTACGGCACCGACTGGTTGAACGGCTTGGACTCGGCCAGCTTCTCGGTGCCACGGTGCAGCAGGCCGATATGCGGATCGGCACGCACCACGGTCTCGCCATCCATTTCCAGGATCAGGCGCAACACGCCGTGCGCCGCAGGATGCTGCGGGCCGAAGTTCATCGTGTAATTGCGGATTTCCTGCTTGCTTTCCACAGGATTGCTCGCGAAGGCATCGGTTGCCTGGCGGAACTCACTCACTTGGCAGTCTCCGACTTGCCCACTTCACCGGCGGCAGTCTCATAACGGGCGTCGTCGCGGATCACGCGCGGCACGCCGACGCGCGGCTCGACCGATGTCACCGGTTCGTACACCACGCGCTTGCGCTCTTCGTCGTAGCGCACTTCGACGTTGCCGATCAGCGGGAAATCCTTGCGGAACGGATGGCCGACGAATCCATAGTCGGTCAGGATGCGGCGCAGGTCCGGGTGACCATCGAACACGATGCCGAACAGGTCGAACGCTTCGCGCTCGAACCAGTTCACGCCCGGCCAGATATCGGTCACCGACGCCACCACCGGCACCTGCTCGTCCGGTGCGTAGCAACGCACGCGCAGACGCTGGTTGTGCTGGTAGGAAATGAGTTGCGCGACCACCGCAAAGCGCTGCTTAGGCATGTGCTGCGGATGCGCGCCGGTGGAGCTTTCCTGGCTGGGAAATTCGCCCCAGGCGAATCGACCCAGTGCCTTGCCTTCGACGCCGCGGCTGAAGCCCTGCGAGGACACATCGGCGGTGTCCCATTCGGCGCTGCCATAGCCCAGGTAATCGACGCCGCACAGGTCGCTGAGCTGCTCGAACCCGAGCTCGTCGCGCAGCGCAAGACAGGTGGCGTGCCAATCGGCCGCAGCGACTTCCAGCGTCACTTCGCCGCGCGGCAAAGCCACGGCAATCTGCGCACCGGCGAAACGTGCCGCAAGTCGGTCAGTGAAGGAGGATGCTTGCTCTGCCATGGGGGCTTGGCTGCTCTCGGTAGAAGAAGACGGGTGTCAGCGCGCGATGGTCTGGGTACGCCAGATCTTCTTTTGCAGCTGCAAGATGCCATAGACCAGCGCCTCGGCGGTCGGGGGGCAGCCCGGGACATAGATGTCCACCGGCACGATGCGGTCGCAACCGCGCACCACCGAATACGAATAATGGTAGTAGCCGCCGCCGTTGGCGCAGCTACCCATCGAGATGACCCACTTCGGATCCGGCATCTGGTCGTAGACCTTGCGCAGCGCCGGAGCCATCTTGTTGACCAGGGTCCCGGCAACGATCATCACGTCCGACTGGCGCGGCGACGGGCGGAACACGACGCCGTAGCGGTCCAGATCCAGACGCGAAGCGCCCGCGTGCATCATCTCGACGGCGCAACAGGCCAAGCCGAACGTCATCGGCCACATCGAACCGGTGCGCGCCCAATTCAGCAGCGCATCGACGCTGGTGGTCACGTAGCCCTTTTCGAGCAGCGGGTTTTCGCCTTCCGGGCGCAGGATGTCCTCCACCCGGCCTTCCGGCATCGGGTTGGTCATCAGACGATCCAGGGTCTGAATCACTCCCATTCCAGCGCTCCCTTCTTCCACACGTAGATAAAGCCGAGGAACAACATGCCGACGAACAGACCCATGGTGACCAGCGAACGTGCGCCGATCTCCATGAACACCTGCGTCCACGGCACGATGAAGATGATTTCCAGGTCGAACACGATGAACTGGATCGCGATGAGGTAGTAGCGCACATCGAACTTCATGCGCGCGTCTTCGAATGCTTCGAAGCCACACTCGTACGGCGAAAGCTTGCGCGCGTCCGGGCTGCGCGGAGCGAGGAACCGACCAATCAGCATCAACACGATGCCGATGCCAGTGGCAACAACCAGAAACAGCAGACTCGGCAAATATTCGGCCAGCACAGCGATTCTCTCTTGCCTCTGCCCGCACGCGCCGCGTGCCGGCATGGGGTATAGGCAGGACCCGCGCGCAGCGAACCGCAATGCACAGGAACTGCAGCCAAACAATGGTGCCCAAGAGGGGACTCGAACCCCTACGACCTAAGTCGCTACCACCTCAAGGTAGTGCGTCTACCAATTCCGCCACCTGGGCATACGTTGCGCCGCTGGGCATCCCAGTGCGCAGCGTATTGTAACCGGCTTCAGCGTTTTTGTGCTGGCTCTGAAGCGTTTTCTTCGCGTGCTGCAGGCGCCGGTTGCGATGGTGCGGACTGCGCTGGTGCCGCAGCCGACGCGGCGGCAGGAGCAGGCTGCGACGGCGCGGTCGGCACGGCACCGGCAGCCGGCGCCTTGGGCAGCTCGCCGGCCGCAGCCGGCGCCGGGGTGGCGGACTGCGACATCACACCCAGGTTCTGATCGGTCGGACGCGCGCCGTGGGTGGCGTACCACGCCATGAACAGACTGATGCTGAAAAACACCACCGCCAGCCACTTTGTCGACTTGGACAGGAAGTTAGACGCACCCTGCGAACCGAACACGGTGCCAGAGGCGCCGGCACCGAAGCCGGAACCGGCCGCCGCACCTGCGCCACGCTGCATCAGTATCAGCGCAATCATCGCCAGCGCGACCAGCACGTAGACCACATTGAGGATCAACATCAGCATTTCGAAATCCGTCCCCGGACAAAACTTAATGGGTTAACAAGCGGCCGCCGCACGCGCAATGGCCAGGAAATCTTCGGCCACCAAGGAGGCGCCTCCGACAAGCCCGCCATCGACATCGGGCTGTGCGAACAGCTCGCTGGCGTTGTCGGGCTTGACACTGCCCCCGTACAGGATGGGCAGAGAGTCGGCGATTCTAGCATCCGCTTTCGCGACTTCGCCACGCAGGAAGGCGTGTACGGCCTGGGCCTGCTCCGGGGTGGCGGTACGGCCGGTGCCAATGGCCCAGATCGGTTCGTAGGCCAGCACCGCGCCCGCGAAACCGGCACTGCCGACCAGCGCCAGGACCGGTTCGAGCTGGGCACGCAGGATTGCCTCAGTCTGACTGGCTTCACGCTGCTCCAGCGATTCACCCACGCATAGCACCGGAATCAGCCCGGCATGGATGGCGGCGGCGAACTTGCGCGCCACCAGCTCGCTGCTTTCCTGATGGTATTGGCGGCGCTCGGAGTGACCCACCAGCCCGTAGCCGGCACCGACATCGACCAGCATCGAAGCCGACACCTCACCGGTATAGGCGCCCTGCTCATTGCTGCTGACGTCCTGGGCTCCGAACGCCAGGTGATGCGCCTCGAAATCCTCGATCAGGTCGCCGAGGTAAGGCAGTGGCGGCAGGATGACGACGTCGACACCCTCCAGGGGCATGTGCGCGGCGAGCTTGGCCACCAGTTCTGTGGCGAAGGCGCGGCTGCCATGCAGCTTCCAATTTCCGGCAACGATTTTACGACGCATCAGGCGCAGGTCCCTGAGTTGAAGACAGGCGACAGAATAGCTCAAGGTCTGCCAGCAATCGGCACACTTCTGTCCGCCGCATGTCCCATCCCTCTCCTTCCAGGAACCTGCCATGTCCGATTCGCCTGTCTTTGCGTTGATCACCGGCGCTTCCAGCGGCATCGGCCGCGAAATTGCGCGCGCGTACGCCAGGCGCGGCGTGCCTTTGATCCTGACTGCGCGCCGGGTGGACCGGCTGCAGGCATTGGCCGACGAATTGCGCAGCACTGTCCGGGTGGAAGTGCTGCCAGCCGATCTGGCCGACCCTGCGGCGGCCGAGGCGTTGGCGAGGCAGATTCAACACAATGGCTG
The DNA here is from genome assembly GCF_900092025.1 of Xanthomonas bromi. Classification (GTDB taxonomy): domain Bacteria; phylum Pseudomonadota; class Gammaproteobacteria; order Xanthomonadales; family Xanthomonadaceae; genus Xanthomonas; species Xanthomonas bromi. Next base: position 36,136 of record NZ_FLTX01000047.1, on the reverse strand, counting down.
GACCGTGGGAACGCTGGTCAACAATGCCGGTTACGGTGTGCCGGGCCGGTATTTGCACAACGACTGGGCCACGCATGCGCGCTTTCTGCAGGTGATGGTCAGCGCGGTGTGCGAGCTGACCTGGCGACTGTTGCCGATGATCCGCGCCAGCGGCCAGGGCCGCATTCTCAACGTGGCCTCGTTCGCGGCGCTGACGCCAAGCGCTGACGGGCAGACCCTGTATGCGGCCAGCAAAAGCTTCATGCTGCGCTTCAGCGAATCGCTGGCGCTGGAAAACGCCGATTGCGCGGTGAAGGTGTGCGCGCTGTGTCCAGGCTTTGCGTGGTCTGAATTCCACGATGTCACCGGCACCCGCAACGCGATGTCCACCCTGCCCGCCTGGGCCTGGCTACAGGCCGACGCGGTGGCGGAGTACGGAATCGCCGCGCTGGAACGCGGCCAGGTGCTGGCAGTGCCCGGCTGGCGCTATCGGCTGGTCAATGCCGCACTACGGCTGCTGCCGCATGCGGTCGCCTTACGCCTGATGGCGCGCGGCTCACATCGGGTGCGGCCGCTGGATTGAGCGGCCGCGGACTGGCTGAGTGAGAGATTCCGCATCTGCTCAGCGGCGCTTCGTGGCTGTACGCAGGCTGGTCGTTCGGAGGACGTGCGACGACCACGCAAGCGCATGCATCGCTCGTCCAGAGGTTCGAAAGCGCGCCTGCCCACTGCATGGCAGCATCGGCTCGCGCGCCTGACCGCCAGCGCTAGAACCAATCACCGCCCTCAGTGATTGACGATCTCGCCATGCATGGCTGCCAGACGTGCGAGCAGGCGATTTTGCGTGCGGCGCGGAATCTTGCGCTGATCCATCGCCCAGTTCAGATCTTCGACCAAGGCGTTGAAGTCGCCTTCGCGGATGGCCAGGTGCGCGTGCGCCTGCTGCATCGACTTGGCAGTGTCGGGACATGGGCCGTCGGCGACATGACAGAACTTCTGCACCAGGCGCTCGTTGAGCATGGCGATATTGACGCGTGCAAACTTATCGACGATGCGTTGGTCGTCGGCGATGCGCGAGAGCATGGTTTCCACCAGCGCTTCGATGCCGGCTTGCCCGCCAAGCTCGTCGTACAGCGTCTGTCGCGGTTGCGTGCTGGCGCAGGCGCTTGTCAGGCCCAGCATGCACAGCAAGGGCCAGCGCAACCATCGATTCATCAGAACGCCACCTGCAAAGAGAGATAAGGACCGCGCTGATCGGCAAGCGTGGCGATGTCGCCAAGATCGGCCCACGCCGCGCTCAACGAGACATGCTTGCTGGGAAACCAGGCGACGAATGCATCTGCCCACGCTTGCTCGCGCGCGAAGCCGAGGTTATTGGGTTTGTCGCGATATTCCACACCCACCGCCCAGGACGGCGACAGCACCACAGCGGCAGCGACTTCGGGCATCAGACGATAGCTGTTGCGACGATCGCCGCCGAAGCCGAGCAAGCCGGTCTGGTTGGCGCGCGTGGCGCGTAAGGTCCCGTTGAGCAGCAACTGATACCCGCCGGCGCCCTGCAGCAACAAGCGGCTTGCGCTGACGTAGACGTCGGTGCCGTGGTCGTCGCGCGCACCGATCGCCAGCGGCAAGGTGCCGTTGCGCACGCGCTTGTACTGCACGCCCAGGCTGACTTGCGGCGCATTGCCGTAGACGAGATCGCCGGCCAGGCGCAGCTTGGCGCCAAACACGTCCTGGCCAAGCGCATTCCATGGCAAGCCAAGCCGGTCCTGCAAGGCGCCCAGGTCCAGACGCTGGCGGGCAAGCGACAACTCCAGACGATTGCCGACCGTGAGCGCAGCGCCCTGCACGTCGAGGCGGTAATCGCCGCTGTCCACATGCGTGGCAAACACAATCGTGCCGAGTTCGTCGCGCGTCCCGTAACCGGATAACGTGGCCCACGGCACGATGCCGCCGCCGCTACTGCCTTCGATCGTCGACACGCCGCCAGTGGCGAGCAGGCGCCCGTCGCCGGCCAGTGCAGGCAGTGGCGCGAACACGCCAACCATTGCCGACGCGATCAGTGCGACGCGCAGACACGCGCTCATCGCTGCACGCCTGCGTGCGTCGCCGAGGTCATGCCGAGTTGGCGCATGCACCAGGCCACCAGCGGCGCCTCTTCAAGAGGCGGTGAATACAGATAGCCCTGCACCATGTCGCAGCCATAACCACGCAACAACGCCAGCGCGGTGGTGTTTTCGACGCCTTCGGCGATGACGCTCAGGCCAAGGTTATGGCCCAGATCGATCGTGCTGCGGACGATGAAGGCATCGTCGGTCCCTTCGGCCAACTGCATGACGAAACTCTTGTCGATCTTCAATTCGTTCACCGGCATGCGCTTGAGTTGGGCCAAGGAGGAATAGCCGGTACCGAAGTCGTCGATGGACAGGCGCACGCCCACACTGCGTAGCTGATGCAGCATGTGCAGCGCGAATTCGACATCGCGCATCAAGGCGCTTTCGGTCAATTCCAGCGTGACCGAATGCGCCGGTACGGCGTGATGCTCCAGACGGCCGCGTACGAAGTCGGGCAAGCCAGGGTCGGACAGATCGAGCGCGGACAGGTTGATCGCCATGCCCAGCACCAGCCCTTGCGCGCGCCATTGCGCCTGGCAGCGCAGCGCTTCGTCCAGCACGTAGCGGGTGAGCGGATGGATCACGCCGGAGTGCTCTGCGAGCGGGATGAATTCGTCCGGGCCGATCGGGCCAAGCACCGGATGATGCCAGCGCACCAGCACTTCGACCTGCTCGACCTGATCGCTGCGCAGACAGATCTTGGGCTGGAAGCGCAAGGTGAGCTCGTTGGCGCCGATGGCCTGACGCAGATCGCCAGTGAGGCGCAAACGCCGCAGATGCTGTTCGTCCTGACCCAGGCGATAGACGCTGGCGCCAATGGCGCTTGTGGTGCCAACTTGCCGCCGCGCGATATCGGCGCGGCGCAACAAGGTATCCGGGTCGGCGCCATGGTCTGGAATCAAGGCGATACCGATGCTGGCTTCCAGCTGGATGCGCGCCTGCGGCAGCACCAGCGGACGACGCAGCTGCAGCAGCAGGCGCTGCGCATCCTGCTGCACGCTGGCCGCGTCGGCGTGCGCCACCACCACCATGAATTCATCGCTGCCCAGCCGGCCCACCAGATTGGGCTCCTGCACGACCTCCACCAGCCGGCGCCCGGCCTCCACCAACACCTGGTCGGCGAAGTCGTGGCCCAGGCTGTCGTTGAGTTCCTTGAAGCGCTCCAGATCCAGGATCAGCACCGCGGCGGTACCCCCGGATGCCACGGTCTGCTCCACCACCTCCTTCAACCGCTCCAGCAACCAGATCCGGTTGGGCAGCCCGGTCAAGGCGTCGTGCCGGGCTTGATGCAGGATGTGCTGCTCGCGGCTGGCGATCTGGTGCTGCATGCGCCCGAAACTGTCGGCCAGTTCGGCGAGCTCGCGACCGGGCGGCACCTGCAAGGCGGTGTGGTAATCGCCGCGCTGGATGCGCCGCGCGGCCTGTACCAGTTGCGCAACCGGCTTGCTCACGCTGCGCGCAAGAAAAATCGCCACACCCAGTGCAGCAACGGTCGCCAATCCGGCCAGCAGCAGGATGCGCAGCTTGAGGATGCGGTATGGCGCCACGGCGCGGTCCAACGATGCCTGCAATGCCACCCGCACATGGCTGTCGCCCTGGATCGTTTGCAGCCTGACCAGATAGCGCGACTCACCCAGCGTCAACGGGATCGATGCACTCTGCACCTTCTCAGCCGCGGGCAGTTGTTGCGCAAATTCGGCACGCGCCGATGGCTCCATCGTGGAGGCAAGCACGCGCACCGGAGGGCCATCGGTAAAGAAGGTGGCATCCAGCCCGGTGGTGCTGCGGAAATCCTGTGCCAGGCCATCGCCGGATTCGTTGCCGATCGCGATCCAGCCGACCCGGTTCGGCGCCAGCACCTGCACCACCGCCAGCCGCACGATGTGCTGATCCAGCGCCACCACGCCTACCGCGCGTCCATCGCGCTGGGCCTGTTGCAGCAATGCCTGCACCGCACGCAGTTGTTCGGCCTGCGGCACATCGGCCAGGCCGGTCAGGAATTCGCCATCCGGCGACAGCAACAACGCGGTTTGCGCCGACATGCGCGCGGCGTGGTTGCGCAAGGCCGATTGCATGGTCGGTATATCGCCGCTGGCGACGGCCGCCCGGAACCCGAAATCGTCGGCCAGCACCGACGCCGACTGCACCAACTGCTCGTCGCGGCGCACGTTGATGCGTTGCCAGACCCGCTGCCCGATTTCCAGCTCTTCGCCAAGCTGCGCCTTGACGCTGCGCTCGGTCGCCACCTGCACGGCAACAAATGTCAGCGCCTGCGTGCCAAGCACGACCAGCACCAACAAGGCCGCGATGCGGGTATGCAGGCGCATCGACCTCATGGACGCGGCTTCTTCGGGTCGGCGTTACGGAACTTGTCTTGCAGCGCGCGCACGCGCGCATCCGCTGGCGCCACGACCGGAGCGGTGCCGGTGGTCTGCAGGGTAACGCGGCGCTGCACCGCATCGCGTGCGATCACCAGCGGCTGGCTGCTGGCAGCGCCCTTGATGCGCGGATGCCAGACACGCAGCGTGTAATTGCCCGCAGGCGCGTCAAGCTGGACGCGGCCATCGCTGCCGCTCTTGCCGAAGTACGGTGTCTCCAGCACCACGATGTACCCCAGCATCCAATCGTGGATATTGCAGCCGATGATGACCAGGCCAGCCTGATCGAAACGCACCGGTGTAGCCGTGGTGCCCTGGAACAGGGGCAGTTCGAAGCGCTTGGCCGGCGAGAACGAATAGACCTGATGGCGAATCTGGTCGTTGTTCGGAAAGCGCACCAGGGTGCCGGTGCGCACTGCCAGCACGGCAGGCACAAATTGCGAGTTGATCTGGTCCATTTCCACGGTCTTGACCGCGCCAGGCGCCACCGGCCGCGCAGGCTCCAGACTCACGACCGCATCGACCAACACGCCATTGGCGTCGGCCACGGTCACGCCAACAGACGTGGCCGCTACCGCCCCTGAGACGGCATACGCGGCCAGCACACACACCACACCCACCCGTTTGAACCATCGCATGCGCAAGCGTCCCCAACCTTATGCAATCGGTAGCGGGCGCCAGGCGAGTCCGACGTCGCGCTAGCGATCAGACTGGGTTATCGGCGGGAGTGAACGCAAGCTTTAACCGGACGCGAGCGGAACTTCGTGAATGAATATGTGGCAATCGTCACCAACCCTATTGCGAGCACAGCTATTGGCTGCGCGCAACGCACTCCGACGCGCGCTGGATTACTTCAGCTTGATCTCGCGCAGGCGCTCTTCCAGGAAGCCATGCGCAGTGATCGGCTCGGGGTAACGGCTGGGGTTATCGGCGCTGATGCACGAGGGCAGCACGTCAATGAGCAAATCCGGATTGGGGTGCAGGAAGAACGGCACCGAATAGCGCGGCTGGCGCGCCTGCTCTCCCGGCGGATTGACCACCCGGTGGATGGTGGACGGATACACATGATTGGTCAGGCGCTGCAGCATGTCGCCGATGTTGACCACGATGGTGTCGGCGTCGGCAGTGAACGGCACCCACTCGCCATCGTTGGAGCGCACTTCCAGGCCGGCGGCGCTGGCTCCGACCAGCAAGGTGATGAAGTTGATGTCGCCATGCGCACCGGCACGCACATTCGGAATGTCGTCGCTGGTGATCGGCGGGTAATGGATCGGCCGCAGGATCGAGTTGCCGTTGTTGGTCTTGTCGACGAAGTAGTCCTGCGGCAGGCCGATATGCAGGACCAGCGCCGAGAGCACGCGTGAGCCGAGCTGATCCAGCTGCTGGTACAGCTGGTAGCCGCGCTCGCGGAAGCCCGGTACTTCGCTGGGCCACAGGTTCGGCGGCATCACCGCGCGATAGGGCGAATCGTCCGGAATCTCGCGGCCGATGTGCCAGAATTCCTTCAGGTCGAAGTGCTTGGAATCCTTGGCGGTTTCCACGCCGAACGCGGTATAGCCGCGCGCGCCGCCGCTGCCTTCCACGTGATAGCGGCGCTTGGTCGCTTCCGGCAACGCAAAGAATGCCTTGAACACCTCATAGGCGGCATCGATGTCGACCTGGGCGATGCCGTGATTGCGAATGCCGGCAAAGCCCCACTGCCGATAGGCCGCGCCGAGCTCGGCGACGAAGGCGTCGCGGTCGGTGTCGAAACGGGTGATGTCCAGCGTGGGAATGCGCGCGCTCATACGGATGTCTGCAGTCAAGGTCGAAAGGGTCGAGTGACGCCTGCTGGTCAGATGAGCAGGCGATACAACAGGTAAAACGTCGCGGCCTTGGCGATGACCACGCACACGCCAATCACGATTGACTCACGCCGCGTCACGCACTGCCCCTGAGAGTCGGTCCAGCGTGTCCTGCATCAGGCCGGCGTCGTCGGCTTCCACGGTCACCCGCACCACCGGCTCGGTGCCGGACGGGCGCAGGAACGCGCGGCCGCGGCCTTGAACGGCGGCCTGCGCCTGCTGCAATGCCTGTTGCACGTTGGCCGCTTCCACAATGGCTTTGGCCGCACCGCCATCCAGGCGCACGTTGACGGTCTTCTGCGGCACCTTGTTCAGGCTGCCGAGCGCTTCGCGCAGGCTCTGCCCATCGCGGCTCAGCGCTTCGAGCACCTGCAGCGCGCTGACGATGCCATCACCGGTGGTGGCGCGATCCAGACACAGCAGATGGCCGGACGTTTCGCCGCCCAACGTGCCGCCGCCTTCGACCAGCGCCTGATGCACGTAACGGTCGCCGACCTTGGCGCGCTGGAACGGGATGTTCAGTGCAGCCAATGCCTGTTCCAGGCCGTAATTGGTCATCAAGGTGCCGACCACGGTGCCGGTCAACCGGCCACTGGCCTGCCACGAGCGCGCAAGGACGTACAGCAGATCGTCGCCATCGACCGGGTTGCCCCGGTCGTCGGCCATCAGCACGCGGTCGCCGTCGCCGTCGAAGGCGATGCCCAGATGCGCGCCGCACTCGCGCACCTTGGCGGCGAGATTGTCGATATGCGTGGAGCCGACGCCGTCGTTGATATTGAGCCCGTCCGGCGCAGCGCCGATGACCACCACCTCGGCGCCCAGCTCACGGAACAGCATCGGTGCGATGTGATAGGTGGCGCCATGCGCGCAATCCAGCACCATCTTCAGCCCGTGCAGGGTGAAGCCGCGCGCCACGCTGGCCTTGCAGAATTCGATGTAGCGACCGATCGCGTCACGCGTGCGGATGGCCTTGCCCAGGCGCTCGGATTCCACTGTGTGGAACGGCTCTTCCAACGCCGCTTCGATCGCCGCTTCGGTGGCGTCGTCGAGCTTCTCGCCTTCGGCGGAGAAGAACTTGATGCCGTTATCGTAGTGCGGATTATGCGAGGCGCTGATCACCACGCCCGCATCGGCGCGCAGCGTGCTGGTCAGGAAGGCGATGGCCGGGGTCGGCATCGGGCCGATCAGCTGCACGTCGGCGCCTGCGGCAACCAGACCGGCTTCCAGCGCCGCTTCGAACATGTAGCCGGAAATGCGGGTGTCTTTACCGATCAGCACCAACGGCCGCTTGCTGCGGCCCTGGGTGAGCACACGCCCGAGCGCATTGCCCAGGCGCAGCACGAAATCGGCAGAAATGACGCCCTGCCCGACCCGACCGCGGATGCCGTCGGTGCCGAAATACTTGCGTGCGCTCATGCGGCGTCGGCGTCCTGCGGATGCGGCTGGCGCATCATCATCGCGGTGAGGTCGGCGATGCGGTCGCGCATCTCGCGGCGGTCGCAGATCTGGTCGATGGCGCCGTGATCGAGCAGGAATTCCGAACGCTGGAAGCCCTCCGGCAGCGTTTCGCGCACGGTCTGCTCGATCACGCGCGGACCGGCGAAGCCGATCAGCGCATGCGGCTCGGCGATGTTGATGTCGCCCAGCATGGCGAACGAGGCCGACACGCCACCGGTGGTGGGATGGGTCAACACCGAGATGTACGGCAGGCCGGCTTCGCGCAGGCGGCCGAGCGCTGCCGAGGTCTTGGCCATCTGCATCAGCGAGAACAGGCCTTCCTGCATCCGTGCGCCGCCGCTGGCGGAAAAGCACACGAACGGGCAGCCGACTTCCAGCGCCACTTCGGCCGCACGCGCAAAGCGCTCGCCGACCACCGAGCCCATCGAGCCACCCATGAACGCGAAGTCGAAGGCGGCGGCCACCAGCGGATTTCCCTTGAGCGTGCCGCGCATGGCGATCAGCGCGTCGTATTCGCCGCTGGCCTTCTGGCTGGCCTTGATGCGCTCGCCATAGCGCTTCTGGTCCTTGAACTTGAGCACGTCGACCGGACCCAGCTGGGCGGCGATTTCGGTGGTCGTGGTTTCCGGGTCGAACAGCGAGTTCAGGCGGGCACGGGCGCGGATCGCCATATGGTGGTCGCACTTCGGGCACACCTCGAGGTTTTCTTCGAGTTCCGGGCCGTACAGCGCGCTGCCGCAATTACTGCACTTTTCCCATAGACCCTCGGGAACGCTGCGCTTCTTGGCCGGGGTGTTCTCGGTGCGGATGCCGGAGGGCATCAATTTGCTGAGCCAACTCATGCGTGTATGACAATCCATGCAGGGCGGCCTGGCGGGCCGCAGAGGGGCGACAGTCTAACGCGCGGCGGGAATGCCAAGGTAGCCGGTGTCATGAATGCTGGATCTGGTGCGGATACGGCCGGGCCTGGGCGGCTGGAGGTCTTTGCGAAAAGCGGGCTACGGGCGGATCGCGGCCTGCTCCTGCGTTGTTTTGTCGATGCAACGCAGTGGCTTGGGTGCCCATGGCTGCGCCCGCATCCCTCCCCCCTTGAGGTGGGAGATCGGCTTGGAGCGGCTAAAAGCGTGGCGGGCAGGTGAGCGGCGCGCAGGAACTGCAGTGCAGGCAGGCGTGCTCCATGCCGTCTCCGAGCACCGGCCGCGCCCGCATTGGCGGCGGCATCGTCGGTTTAGTAGCTGGCCCTAGAGTTCTTATGCTGGTCGAGGGCTTGGCGCAACGGGGCCAGGAACGCCTCGGCGCGTTCGCGGGCGCTGCGGACGTCATCGGCTTCGGCCAGGGCGGCGACCAGGGCACTGCCCACCACGACGCCGTCGGCATCCACGGCCATGGCAGCGGCGCTAGCGGCGTCCTTGATGCCGAAGCCCGCCACCACCGGTGCGCCGGCGCGCTGGCGTAGCTGGCGCAGACGGTCGCTGGCGGCATGGGTATCGAGCAGATTCGACGCGCCAGTCACGCCGGCAAAGCTGACGTAGTACAGATAGCCCTGCGCGGTGCTGCACAGCATGTCCAGGCGCTGCTCGCTGGTGGTGGGCGATGCCAGTGCAATCAGCGCCAGCCCGACCTCGGTGAAGATTTCACGGGTTTCGTCGGCTTCTTCCGGCGGCAGATCGACCAGCAGCAGGCCGTCCACGCCGGCGGCGACGGCAGCGTCGGCAAAGCGGCGCGTGCCGTGGATCTCGATCGGGTTGAGGTAACCCATCAGCACCACCGGGGTGGTGGCGTCTTCGCGGCGGAACTCGTGCACCGCTTCCAGCACATAGGCCAGCCCGGCGCCCCGTCCCAGCGCGCGCTCGGAGCTGCGCTGGATGGTGGGACCGTCGGCCATCGGGTCGGAGAACGGCACACCGAGCTCGATGACATCGGCACCGGCGCGCACCAGCGCGTGCATCACCGGCACGGTGGCTTCCAGCGATGGGTCGCCGGCAGTGATGAAGGGAATCAGTGCCTTGCGGCCGGAGTGGCGCAGCGCGTCAAAGCGCGCACCGATGCGGTCGGGCGGACGACTCATGCGCATGCCTCCACCAATTGCACGGCGTCCCAGGTTCCCGCATACATCGATCTCACGCTGCCTTCTCCGGTTTCATAGCGAACCGCGAACCCGCTCTGCGGGTCGCGACAAGTCAAATAACGATCGTTGCCGTCGCCGGCGCCGTCATGATGCAGTTCGGCACGATAGCCTGCCGCCAGACGCGCACGCGCCGTGGCTTCGTTATCGCCGCTGGCGATGCCGAATGGTCCAACCGTCGTGGCGTCGCAGACGTCCAAGCGTGCGACACGCCCGTCCTGCAGCATCATCGGTACGCCAGCGCGCAGCAGCCCCGCCTCGACGTCATCGCCGCTCTCGATCGGGCTGGCATCGACGCGCTGCCCGTCCGCTTGCGGCGCAAGTCTGACAAAGCGTTGGCCGACACGCACCGCGCCGGCACTGCGCCCCAGCACGGGCGCTGCTGAGCCGACTGCAATCGCAGAGGAAGACAGCAGCGCCATCGCGCTGGCACGGCTGTACACGTGTTGTTGGTTCACAGTTTGTTGGTTCACAGTGCCAGGCCTTCTCGCGCCGCAATCGTATGCACGTCCTTGTCGCCACGCCCGGACAGATTGCACAACACCAACGCGTCCTTGGGCAGCTCGCGTGCGAGCTTGATCGACTGTGCCACCGCATGGCTGGACTCCAGCGCAGCCAGGATGCCCTCGGTATGTGCCAGCAGATGGAACGCGGCCATCGCTTCGTCGTCGGTAATACCCTGATAGACCGCGCGACCGCTGTCGGACAGGAACGAATGCTCCGGGCCGACGCCGGGGTAATCCAGGCCGGCTGAGATCGAATGCGTCTCGGTGATCTGGCCGTCGTCGTCGCAGATCACGTAAGTGCGGTTGCCGTGCAGCACGCCGGGGCGTCCAGCGCCAATCGACGCCGCATGGCGGCCGGTGGCGATACCGTCGCCGGCCGCTTCGGCGCCATAGATCTTGACGCCCGGGTCGTTGAGGAAGGCGTGGAACAGGCCAATCGCATTGCTGCCGCCGCCGATGCAAGCGCTGATCGCATCCGGCAGCCGGCCGTAATCCTGCAGCATCTGCTCGCGCGCCTCACGGCCGACAATCGCGTTGAAGTCGCGCACCATGCGCGGATACGGGTCGGGGCCAGCCACGGTACCGATGATGTAGAAGGTGTCGCGCACGTTGGTCACCCAGTCGCGCATGGCTTCGTTGAGCGCGTCCTTGAGCGTGGCCGAGCCAGAGGTCACCGGGATCACCGTCGCGCCCAGCAGCTTCATGCGGTAGACGTTGATCTTCTGCCGCTCGATATCGGTGGCGCCCATGTAGACCACGCACTCCAGGCCCAGACGTGCCGCGACGGTGGCGCTGGCCACGCCGTGCTGGCCGGCGCCGGTCTCGGCGATGATGCGGGTCTTGCCCATGCGGCTGGCCAGCAGCGCCTGGCCGATGGTGTTGTTGATCTTGTGCGCGCCGGTGTGGTTCAGGTCCTCGCGCTTGAGCAGGATCTGCGCCCCGCCCACTTCGCGGCTGAGCCGTTCGGCGTGATAGATCGGGCTGGGCCGGCCGACGTAATGCTTGAGGTCCTTGTCGTATTCGGCAATGAAGCTCGGATCCTGACGCGCCTGATCGTAGGCGGCAGCCAGCTGCTGCAGCGGGCCGATCAAGGTTTCGGCGACGAAGCGGCCGCCAAACTTGCCGAAGTGGCCGGCAGCATCCGGATAGGCGTGAAAGTCACTGATGGGCTGGGCCGACATGGGAATCCTCTGCAGCGATGCGTCATACGAGAAGCGCTACTTTAGCGCAGCCGCGACGGGCGATAAATCGATAAGATTGCTGCAACCTGTGACCTGGAATCACATATGACTGGTACACTTCCTCCGCTGGCGGCGCTGCGTGCGTTCGAATCTGCCGCGCGCCTGCAAAGCTTCAGCCGCGCTGCCCAGGAATTGCACGTGACCCATGGCGCCATCAGCCGGCATGTACGTGCGTTGGAACACGCATTGGGCACTGCGCTGTTTGCACGCCAGGGCCGCGGTTTGGTGCTGACCGCGGCGGGCGTCCGGCTGCGCGATGCCACCAGCGAAGGCTTTGGCGTGATCGGCCAGACCTGGGCAGCGTTGCAGCGCCCAGACGTCGAGGCGCCGCTGGTGCTGGGGTGTTCCGGCAGCCTGCTGGCACGCTGGGTGATTCCACGCCTGGGCCTGCTGCAGCACGACCTGCCTGACGTGCGTTTGCACTTGTCGGCCAGCGAACAGCCGCCCGGCCCGGCCCTGGACGGCCTGGATGCCGCCCTGCTGCTGGACACTCCGCCCTGGCCCAGCGAGTGGCAGGTGCACGCGCTGGGCGTGGAATGGATCGGCCCGGTGCTGAGCCCCCAGCTCGCGTCAACAGTGCAGATCGACGGGACCGACCCGGCCACACTGGGCGACCACGCCCTGCTGCAAACCCGCTCGCGGCCGCAGGCCTGGCCGGAATGGGCGCAGGCGCATGGCCTGGCACCTGAGACCCTGCGCTATGGCACCGAATTCGAACACCTGGTGTATCTGCTGGAAGCCGCTGCCGCCGGTCTGGGGATCGCCATCGCGCCGCAGCCCTTGGTAGCGGCGGATCTGGCCGCCGGGCGCCTGCTGGCGCCGTGGGGATTTACCGCCACCCACGGCCGCTGGGTGCTGTGCGCCGCAAAGCGCAACCCGGACCCACGCATCGCACGGCTGGCAGGCTGGCTCGGAGCAGCGTTGGAGAAAGACCAGCAACGGTTTCCGGCCAGGGAGGCTGCGAAAACCTGAGCGGCCATGGCTGGCAGTCGCTGCACAACTGCAGCGACTGCCAGTGGCCATAACGCATGCGTGCACCGCTAGGAACCAGGCAATACCGGACGGACACGCCACGCATCGGCACGGCTGGCAAGAAGGAGCGCAAAGCCAGTCACTGGATGGCTGCGAGGTGCGTGCCAGCGCACGATCACCCGCTAGATCACTTCAAGGGGAGACAGCGCCTCGGCACAACCTGAACAAACAACGCACGAACGTGCGGCGACTCCCTACATCGGCTACCGGAACTCAGGCGGAGACTTGCAAGCACGCGCCCAACCAGGCCAACACCCATCACATCGGTTGCATCAAGCCAGCGCTGTCACGAATCCCGCCTCTCCCTTCCACCCTCACGACATCTCGTGACAATCCGCCCTTCGCACTTCTTCAACGAACCTGCGCATCTTGTGGCCGTCCTTGATGCCGGGCGCCAGTTCCACGCCGCTGGAGACATCCACGCCCCAGGGCAGCGTGGCCACGATGGCATCGAACACGTTGTCGGCGTTGATGCCACCTGCAAGCAAAAACGGACGATGCAGCCCGGTGGGCAAGCGTGACCAATCGAAGGTCTTGCCGGTGCCGCCACCCGCGCCGGGTGCGTGGCTGTCGAACAGGAAGCCAGCGGTATTGGGATACGACAACTGCAGCGTGCGCGCGTTGGCGTCTTCGCCATTCACGCCGGTGCTGCCCATCGGCACCGCCTTGAGATACGGCAGGTTGAAGCTGCGGCAGAACGCGTCGTCTTCCTCGCCGTGGAATTGCAGCAAGGTCGGGCGCACGGTACGCACCACTTCGCGCACTTCTTCCTTGGAGTTGTTGCGAAACAGCGCCACCACATCGACCATCGGCGCGGTGGCCTGGCGCATCGCGCGCGCCTCGGCCGGTGCCACGCGCCGCGGGCTGCCGTGCGCAAAAATGAAACCTACCGCGTCCACACCCAGCTCGCCGGCCAGCCGGATATCGCCGGCGCGGGTCATGCCACAGAACTTGATACGGGTGCGGTACAGCGATCGATTCATTGGGTTACCTCAGCAGGCAGATGCCACTCTGCAGGATACAGAGGTCCGATAAATACCAGACCCTGTGGCGGCGCTGTCGGGCCGGCCACAATGCGGTCGCGGCCGGCGAGCAACGTCGCGATCCAGTCGGCCGGCTGCTCGCCGGCACCGACCAAAATCAGCGAGCCCACAATATTCCGCACCATGTGATGAAGGAATGCATTGGCCTGGACCTGCATCTCCACCACCTCGCCAATGCGCTGCACGTGGATGGCCTGCAAGTTGCGGCGCGCGTGCAACGCCTGGCACTGCACGCTACGGAACGCGCTGAAATCGTTCTCGCCCAGCAAGGCCTGCGCTGCCGCATGCATGGCATCGGCATCGAGCGGACGCCGCTCCCAACTCAAGGTCTGGCGATACAGCGCCGGGCGAATCTGCCGGTTCAGCAGGCGATAGCGATACCGACGCGCGCGCGCGGAAAAACGCGCATGGAAGTCATCGGCTGCCGGCACGCACCAGCGCACCGCGATCGACGGCGGCAGACGTGCGGTGGTGCCCAGCATCCAGCCCCGTGGCTCGCGGCGTGCATCGCTGTCGAAATGCACGACCTGGCATTCGCCATGCACGCCCGCGTCGGTGCGCCCGGCGCAGATCACCTGCACGGGCGCATCGGCGACCGACGACAAGGCCGCCTGCAGGCTGGCCTGCACGCTCGGCCCGCCATGCTCGCCCAACTGCTGCCAGCCCTGGAACTCGCTGCCGTCGTACTCCACGCCCAGCGCGTAACGCATTGCTACCTGCCTGTAGTGAATCGATGAAATCCGCGCGCTGGTCATGCCGATCACGCCATCGCAGGCGATTGTCGGCACGGCCCCGCTGCTGCGGAGGACGTGCAGTGTACGAGCAGCATCGCTCGATGCCGAGCAGCGACAACGCGCGCGTTGTCAGTCGCTGGAGGCGACGCTGCGCTCGGACCACACGGCCAACGTGGTCCCGCCGGGCTCGCGGAAGTGAAACCGGCTCCCACCCGGGAAACCGAACACCGGTTTGACGATCTCCCCGCCCGCAGCACGCACGCGGTCGAGCACTGGCGCCAGATCATCGGCATACAGCACCACCAACGGACCACCTTCGGCCGGCGCCGCTGCGCGGTAGAAGCCACCGTCCAGGCGGCCATCGTTGAAGACAAGGTAATCCGGCCCATACGCCTGAAATTGCCAGCCAAACACCGCTTCGAAAAACGCGCGGCTGGCGTCCGGGTCGACCGAGGCGAATTCCACGTAGTCGATGCGGCGCTCGCGTATGGCGCTTTGCTGCGGGGCGAGATGGTCGATCGCCGGGCTCATGTCAGGCGGCCCAGCAACTCGGTGGCCTCGGCGCGGGTGGCGTCATCGCCAGTGGCGGCCACTTCCAACAACAGGCCGCGCGCGGTGTCCTTGTCGCCCAGGTCCATGTAGGCCACCGCCAGTTCCAGGCGATCACGCCCGGCCGAAGCGAAGTCCCTGCTGCTCGTCGTACTGGGCGCCGCAATCGGTGCCGCAGGCGGAGGGTCGAAATCCAGGCTGTCCTGGGTGGCCACCGATGCAGGGGAAGCAGGGGAAGCAATCGATGGGACAGCGCTGATCGTGGGCGCGACTTCTGCGCGGCTCGTCTCCCCAGATGCGCGTTCCAACTGGTGCGGCGCCTCGTCGACGGGCGCGGTGTGCTGCGGCTCGGTTACCGCCACGGGAGGCGTGGCACGCAGCGAGCGCCAATCGTCGCTATTGACCGCCATGGGTGCAGCAACCGGCTCGGACAGCAGCGGCTCGCGACGCAATACGTCCGATAACGGTTGATGCACGTCATGGGCGCGCTCGTCTTCGCGCAGATTGGCGTCCTCGAATTCGGTCTCGTGCACCACATCGCGTTCGCTGGGCTCGGTGGTTTGCGCGTCGTCCTGCGGTTCGGTGGCCTGCCCGGGCGCGCCAGGCAGGACGAAGTCGTACTGCCGGCGTGGCAACGGCGGCAGCGGCGAGGGCTTGCGACGACGTGCGGCCAGCCACGCCACCACGGCAGCGACGATCAATACCAGTCCGCCGATCGACCACAACGGAAAACCATTGCCCTGTTGCGCGGCCGCCGGGGCTTCCGACAGGCGCTTCTGTGCGGCCGCCAGATCGGTGTCCTTCATTGCGATCAGCGTTTGCTGTTGCTGTTTGAGCTTTTCCAGATCGGCCACGCGCGTGCGCAGATCCTGTAATTCCGCATCGCGGGTGGCGATGTCTTCCTTGGCCTGTTGCAACTGTTGATTGGCCGCCATCTCGCCCTCGCCTTCGGCACTGGTGCCGGACGTCGCGCCGGCGGTGTTGGTCTGACTCGCCACTGCAGGGGCGATTTCGAGCCGCGCACCGGCACCGGCCGATGCGGCAGGCGTAGCGGGCGCTGGCGTTGCGGAGGAAGTGGACCCGGCGTCGGCCGGTTGCGGCACTGCCGAGCGCGCTTGCCGCCACTGGGCGGCCTGCTCGCGCACCATCACCGCCGCTTCGGCTGCGCCGACCTGCGCCAGCGCATCTTCCTGCGGCGTGCGCAGCACCGCGCCCTGCTTCAAACGGTTGATGTTGCCGTTGATGAAGGCATCCGGATTGGTGCGCAGCAGCGCCAGCATGGTCTGGTCCAGCGAATGCCCGCTGGAACGCGCCACCACTGCGGCAATCTCCGACAAGGTCTGGCCCGAGCGCACTGCCGGCAAGACATCGCCGGCTTGCGTGGCGGCCGCAGCAGACGCACTGGCGGTTGCACGTGCGGTGGGTTCGGCCCTGGCGCTGTCCTGTGCACTGCGGTTGGCAAGCGGCGCAGCCGCCGGCTCGCGCGCAATGAGGTTGCGGTAACCGGCGCGCGGCGCGTTGATGGCCGGTTCGGCGATCGCGGCCGCGGTGTTGGGCGCGTCGACCAAGGCGGAATATTCGCGCACCAGTCGGCCCTGGCCCCATTCGACTTCGATCAGGAAGTTGATCGCCGGCTGGTCCACCACCTGGCTGCTGGTCACGCGGATCACCGCACGCCCGCGCGCGTCCTGCGCGAACTGGAATTGCAGATTGCTGACCAGCCCTTGCGGACGTTCCAGACCGACCCGCGCAAACGTGGTGGCCGATGCCAGCGCCACACGCGCGCTGTCGAGTTCGCCCGGCTCGTTGGAGATGACCGGAATCTCGGCCACCAGCGGTTGCCCGGGCTTGGACAGCACCCGGATATCGCCCAACCCCAACGCCATGGCAGCGCCGCTGCAGGCCATCAGCAGCAACGCACCTATCGCTTGCATCGGACGCATCGCGCTCCCGCCCCTATGTTTCATGGGCATCAATATAGCCGCTGGATGAGCGAAAAAGTCGGCGCCGTGATGCAGAGCGGTGCGACAGCCGCACTACCGCAGTGCGATATGCATGCGCAGCCAATGCAGACCAGCGCGCATAGACGGGCGACAACGCTGCGCTGCGTATCAAGCGCGCAGCGGCTTATCAGCAGTTCGCACGGTCCGAAGAACTACGTGCGTGACGCATCGCAGGGCGCCGATGTCGGCGTCATGGATTGCCGCGGGAGCCAGCAACAGGGTCTGCAAGATGCCGCAGTATGACTGCGGCAGCGCAACCTGACTGCTCTGTCCACGCTCGGGTTCGCCATGAGGCGACGCGCGCAGATGGCGCAGGCAGGCACGCCTTGGGTAGCGGTCGCGCAGATTCAAGCTTTCGTTGAAGGTAGGTACTCGCTTCACCGTGCTGGCCTGCACGCTGCGGGAGCGCTTGCGCGCGAGGAGCCTCCCGGTGAGGCGTTCTCACGCGCTGGCACGCCCAAGCAAGTGCACGGCGGATTAAAACGGCTTACAAGACGTAGCGAGCAGTCGTCGGGCGGATGCGGACGGCGCCCAGGAACCACCGTGTACGCGTGGCACATGCCGCACCGAGCACCGGCCGCGCCCGCATGGCAGGGGCGCAGCCGCTTTGTAGCAGCGCTTAGCGCTCGTGCGCGACCAGTTCGGCCAGCTGCACGGCGTTGAGCGCAGCACCCTTGCGGATATTGTCGGACACGATCCACAGATTCAGGCCACGCGGATGCGAGAAGTCTTCGCGGATGCGGCCGACGAACACCGCGTCCTTGCCGGAGGCATGCGTGACCGGGGTCGGGTAGCCGCCGGGCTTGCGCTCGTCCACCACTTCCACGCCCGGCGATGCAGCCAGCAGCGCGCGCGCCGCTTCGACAGTGATCTTTTCGCGGGTCTCGATCGCCACCGCTTCGGAATGGCCGTAGAACACCGGCACGCGCACCGCGGTGGGATTCACCTGGATACTGTCGTCGCCGAGGATCTTGCGGGTTTCCCAGACCAGCTTCATCTCTTCCTTGGTGTAGCCGTTGTCCTGGAAGTCGTCGATGTGCGGGATCAGGTTGAAGGCAATCTGCACCGGGAAGCGCTGCGGGTCGATGTCCTGGAAGCTCAGCAACTCGCTGGTCTGCTTGCCCAGTTCTTCCATCGCCGAACGCCCGCCGCCGGACACCGACTGGTAGGTCGCCACGTTGATGCGCTCGATCCCATATTTGCGGTGAATCGGACCCAGCGCCACCAGCATCTGCATGGTCGAGCAATTGGGGTTGGCGACGATGCCGCGCGGGCGCTGCTTGAGCGCTTCCGGGTTGACTTCGGACACCACCAGCGGCACGTCGTCGTCGTAGCGGAAGGCCGACGAGTTATCGATCACCACCGCACCGGCCGCCGCAAACTTCGGGCCGTATTCCTTGGACACGCTGCCGCCGGCTGAGAACAGCGCGATGTCCACGCCGGTGGGGTCGAAGTCGGCCAGGTCCAGCACATCGACCTTGCCGCCATTGAACGCGACCTGCCCGCCCGCCGAGCGCGACGACGCCAGCGCATACAGGGTAGCGACCGGGAACTGGCGCTCGGCCAGGATGCTCAGCATGGTCTCGCCGACAGCGCCGGTGGCGCCCACGACCGCGACGTTGAAACGACGGTTTTCGTTGCTCATGAGGATGTCTTTATCGAAATGGGGGAAAGAGAGGGAGCACTGCGCGCTGGGTTCGGGGAACCTCCAACGCTGGCCGCGGAGGTTCCCTATCGTTTGGTCGAAATGGTGTTGCTCGCGCCCGCGATCGCGCCGCCGTGTTTGGCAGCGGCAATCGCATCGGCATTGAGCGCGCTTGGCGGATGCCCGGCCTGTGAGCCCTTGCCCAGGGCGGCGATCAGGTTGTCCACTGCCAGCTGCACCATGGCGCGGCGGGTGGCCAGGCTGGCGCTGCCGATGTGCGGGGTGAGTACCACGTTGCGCAACGCCAGCAGTTCCGGGCGCACACGCGGCTCGCCTTCATAGACATCCAGGCCGGCACCGGCCAGGCGGCCGTTGGCTAATGCATCGGCCAGCGCCAGTTCATCGACGATGCCGCCACGCGCGATGTTCACCAGCGTGGCGGTGGCGCGCATCTTGCCCAGCGCCGCCGCATCGATGATGTGGTGAGAGTCCTTGGTGTACGGCAACACCAGCACCAGGTGATCGGACTGCGCCAGCAAGGTCTCGAAATCGACGTACTGCGCGCCCAGCGCCTGCTCGGTGGCGGCCGGCAACTGGCTGCGGTTGTGATAGAGCACGCGCATGCCGAAGCCGTGCGCGCCGCGCCGCGCGATGCCCTGCCCGATCCGGCCCATGCCCAGGATGCCGAGCGTGCTGCCGTGGATATCGGCGCCAAGCATGGTCTTGAACGACCACTGGCCCCACTGCCCATCGCGCAACCAGCGCTCGGATTCGGTGATGCGGCGCGCAGTGGCCATCAGGAGCGCAAAGCCGAGATCGGCAGTGGTTTCGGTGAGCACGTCCGGGGTGTTGCTGGCCAGAATGCCGGCCGCACTCAGGGCATCGATATCGAGATTGTTGTAGCCCACGCCGACATTGGCGATGGCGCGCAGCTGCGGCGCCGAGGCGATTTCTGCCGCGCCGATGCGCTCGTTGAGCGTGATCAGTGCGCCGTCCAGCGCTGCCAGTTGCGCGGCCAGCTCGGCCGGCGACCAGGCGGTGACGCGTTCGGTGGTGGTCAGCTCGAAATGCTCGCCCAGTTGCGCGACCACATCGTCGAACAGCGGCTGGCTGACCCATACCTTGGCGCGACGCGCGTCAGACATCGAGCTGACCGGGAATACGCGGCGCCACTTCACCGACATCGCCGCATTGCGCACGGTGACGCAGCGCCTGGTCCATCAGCACCAGCGCCATCATCGCCTCGGCGATCGGGGTGGCGCGGATACCCACGCACGGGTCGTGCCGACCGGTGGTGATGACATCGACTACGCTGCCATCGGCATCCACCGTCGCGCCGGGCAGGCGCAGGCTGGAGGTCGGCTTGAGCACCATCGAGGCGGTGACCGCCTGGCCGGTGGAGATACCACCGAGAATGCCGCCAGCGTGGTTGCTGAGAAAGCCTTCCGGCGTGATCAGATCGCGGTGCTCGGTACCCTTCTGCGCGGCACTGGCGAAGCCATCGCCGATCTCCACGCCCTTGACCGCATTGATGCTCATCAAGGCCGCAGCGAGTTCGGCGTCGAGCTTGCCGTAGATCGGCTCGCCCCAGCCTGCAGGCACACCGCCGGCCACTACGTCCACGCGCGCGCCGACCGAATCGCCGGACTTGCGCAACGCGTCCATATAGGTTTCCAGCTCCGGCACCTGCGCGGCGTGCGGCCAGAAGAACGGGTTGTCTTCCACCGCATCCCAATCGAAACCGGACGGACGGATCTGGCCCAGCTGCGACAGGAAACCGCGCACCAGCACGCCATACCGCTGCTTGAGCCACTTCTTGGCGATCACGCCGGCGGCCACACGCATCGTGGTTTCGCGCGCCGACGAGCGCCCTCCGCCGCGCGGATCGCGGATGCCGTACTTCTGCCAGTAGCTGTAATCCGCATGACCGGGACGGAACTGCTGGGCGATGTTGCTGTAGTCCTTGCTGCGCTGATCGGTGTTGCGGATCAGCAGGCCGATCGGCGTGCCGGTAGTGCGGCCTTCGTACACGCCGGACAGGATCTCGATGGCGTCGGCCTCGCGGCGCGCGGAGGTGTGCCGGCTCTTGCCGGACGCACGCCGCTGCAGATCGTGGGTGAATTCTTCCGGCGCCAATTCCAGGCCCGGAGGGCAGCCATCGACAACGCAGCCGATCGCCGGGCCATGCGATTCGCCGAAGGTGGTGACGGTGAACAGCTTGCCGAACGAATTGGCACTCATGCGCGCAGGCTCATCGCTGCGCGGCCAGCTCGGCGATGCGTGCGCCGTGTGCGATCAATTCGCGGCATTCCACCGCGAAGATGCCCATCTGCCCGACCTTGAACTCGACCCAGGCTAAGTCCACTTCCGGCAGGAGCTTGATCAGGTGCTGCTCGGACTCGCCCACCTCGCAGATCAGCAAGCCGTCATCGCTCAGGTGCTGCGGCGCATCGCGCAGGATTCTCAGCACCAAATCCAGACCGTCGTCGCCGGCACGCAGGCCGAGTTCGGGCTCGTAGGAATACTCCTGCGGCAGCGCATCGGTTTCGTCGTTGGTGACGTACGGCGGATTGGTGACGATCAGGTCGTACTGGCGACCGCCCAGCCCGGCGAACAGGTCCGACTTGAGCAAGGTCACGTTGTCGGCATGCAGGCGAGCCTTGTTTTCGGCGGCCAGCGCCAGCGCGTCATCGCTGATATCCACGCCATCCACCTCCCACTGCGGGTTGTAGTGACCCATGGCGATGGCAATGCAGCCCGAACCGGTGCACAGGTCCAGCGCGCGGGTGACTTCACGGCCGCCCAGCCAGGGCTCGAAGCCGGCTTCGATCAATTCGGCGATCGGCGAACGCGGCACCAGCGCGCGCGCATCGCTTTTGAAACTCAGGCCGGCAAACCAGGCCTCGCCAGTGAGATACGCCGCCGGCACGCGCTCGCTGATGCGGCGTTCTAACAAGCCCAGCACCTGCTCTTTTTCCGAATGCAGCAAACGCGCCTGGCCGTAGGCAGGGCCCAGATCGTGCGGCAGATGCAGGCTATGCAGCACCAGTTGAGTGGCCTCGTCCAACGCGTTGTCGTAGCTGTGGCCGAAGGTCAGACCGGCTGCATTGAAACGGCTGGTGCCGTAGCGGATCAGGTCGATGATGGTGTGCAGTTCGTCGGCCGCGGCGGCAGTCATGGCAACAACTAAGAAGGAATCGGCCCCCGATTATAGAGGTCGGATCGGTATCATGAGCGTCCGTTGCACTGGAAACCGCCATGTTCAATCGCAATACCGGCATCGTACTACTGGTGGCGCTGGCCGCCGGCCTGGGGTTGCTGCTGGGCCAGAAGTTCCTTGGCAGCGCGCCCAGTTCGCCGTGGCCGCCCACCAAGACCATCACCTTTTATCCACAGCCGCGCCCGCTGCCGCAATTCAGCCTGCGCCAGTCCGACGGCACGCAACTGGTGCCCGGCGAGCTCAAGGGGCATTGGACGCTGGTGTTTCTGGGCTTCACCTTCTGCCCGGATGTCTGCCCGACCACCTTGACCGATCTGGCCGTGGCGCAGCAGCAATGGGAAAGCATTCCCGATGGTTTGCGCCCGCGCGTGCTGTTCGTCTCAGTGGACCCGCAGCGCGATCCGCCAGTGCGCCTGGGCGAGTACGCGCACGCCTTCCACAAGGACACCCTGGCCGCCACTGCCGATGTGCCGGCGCTGGAGCGCTTTGCCACCGCGCTGGGCTTCGTGTTCCAGAAGGTGCCGGGCAAGAACTTCGATCAGAACCCTAACGACTACAGCATGGACCATTCGGCCAGCATCGCCGTGCTCGATCCACAAGGCCGCCTGGCCGGCTTGATTCGCCCCCCACTCGATCCGAAGGCGATCGCCGCCGACCTCCAACGGCTGACCAAGGTAACCGCACCGTGAGTCTTGTCACTTCCCTGACCTACGTGCTGCCGCACCGGTTGCTGTCCTCGCTGGCGCGCGCGCTGGCGTACTCCGATACGCCGTCTACCAAGCAGTGGTTGATCGACACGGTGACACGCAAGTTCGGCGTGGATCTGAGCGAGGCGCAAGAGCCGGATCCGCGCGCCTATCCCACCTTCAATGCGTTTTTCACTCGCGCTTTGAAGCCAGGCGCACGCATGCCGGATGCCGACCCAGCCGCGCTGCTGATGCCGGCCGACGGCCGCATCAGCCAGCTCGGCCCGATCGAGAACGGCCGCATTTTTCAGGCCAAGGGGCAGTCGTTCACCGCCGCCGAATTGCTCGGCGACGAGGCCGCTGCGGCGCCATTCGACAACGGCCTGTTCGCCACCGTGTACCTATCGCCCAAGGACTACCACCGCGTGCACATGCCATGGACCGGCACCTTGCGCGAAACCGTGCACGTGCCCGGCCGGCTGTTCAGCGTGGGCCCGGATGCGGTGCGCAACGTGCCGCGCCTGTTCGCGCGCAACGAGCGCCTGGTGTGTCACTTCGACACCGACTTCGGCCCGATGGCCTCGGTGATGGTGGGCGCGCTGCTGGTCTCGGGCGTGGAAACGGTGTGGAGCGGCGTGGAGATTCCGCGCTATGGCGACCGTATTACGCGCAAGGATTACCGCGGCAAGGGGATCGTGCTGGAGAAGTTTGCGGAGATGGCGCGCTTCAACTACGGCTCCACCGTGATCGTGCTGCTGCCCCCGGGCGTGGCGAAGTTCGATAGCGGGCTTGCTGCCGAAACCGCCGTGCGGTTAGGCCAGGCACTCGCACGCCGCCAGATGGGCTGATGCGCGGCTGCGCCCCTGGCTTGGGTCTCTGAATTGCAGCAACGCTGTTGACAACACGGGGCTTTATCGAGCTACCGAAACAGCTCCATCGCGTACTGGCCTGCTCCCAACAGAGCAGAGCCAGCACGCGTGGCCCGACGCATAGCTCGCTACGTCGGCACTCGCTGCGGCGCATCAGCGGTCGCAACCGGCCAGCTTGATGCTCTGCCCCGGCTTGAGCGCGTACGACGGCGCTTTCAAGCCGTTGGCCTTGGCCAGTTCCTTGATCTCGCACTGGTATTTGTTCGCGACGCGACCGAGCGTGTCGCCCTTGGCGATGGTGTAGCTGCGGGCCTGCTTGGCCTTGGGCTTGGCGACCGCCGGCTGGCCGGTGGCCACGGTGGTCGGTACGCCGGCCATTTGGCTGACATCGCCCACGGCCACGCTGGGTGTGTACTCAGGCGCGCTGTTGCTGCGCACGATCGCGCTGTTGAGGTCGGCAGTGATCAGGGTGCGCGCCAGATCCGCGCGCGGACCATTGACGCAGTAACGCGTGTACAGGCTGGCGATGCGGTTGGTGGCGTTGATCACGGTGCCGGCCGGAATCCAGCCGTCGGATTCGTACCGCGGGTTGAGATTCCGCAGGGCACGCATGTAGCCGTCGCGCGTGCCCATGCTGCCCAGGCAGATGGTGAGTTCGTAGATGGTGGTCGACTTGGCCAGCTTGAGCGTGGCCGGCTGCGCGTCGAGCTTGGGAAAGTCCACGCCGTACTGACGCGGGTGCAGGAAGATCCACGCCGCGGCGATCACCATCGGCACGTAATCCTTGGTCTCGGCCGGGAATTGGTTGTAGACGCCCTGGTCCCAGAACCCGCGCCCACCGCTCTGCGAGAACACGCGCGCCGCGCGGCCTTCGCCACCGTTGTAAGCGGCCAGCGCCAGTTCGATGTTGCGGTTGAGCTCGGCCATGCGCTCGTTGAGATAGGCCGCACTGGCTTCGGCGGCGCTGCGCGCATCGAAGCGGGTGTCGAAGCCGGTGCCGTCCGGCCCCAGCCCGAAGCGACGCCCGGTGGCCGGCATGAACTGCATCAGCCCGGCCGCGCCCGCGCGCGAGCTGGCGTGCACCTTGCCATTGGATTCCTTGGCCATGATGCCGAACAGCAGCGCCTCGGGAAGGCCGCGCTTCTGCCACTCCGGCCACATCACGCCGCGCAGGTTGCTGTAGTTCTCGTAGCTGGTCAGCAGCGCCGGGCGCATGTCGGTCAGCCAGCGCCGGATGCCGGCCTGCACCGCCGGGTTGTACTGCACCATCTTGTCGAACTCGTGGCGCTGGTCGTTGAGCAGCGTGGCGGCACGCGCAGCCTCGGGCACGCCGTTCGACGCCGGGCCGAGGTGGTCAGGGTCGGCCTGCAGCAGGGTGTCGTCGTCGTCCGGATCTTCGGCAGCCGGCGCTTCGGCATCGGCGCGCGCCTTGAGCAGGCGCTTGTAGGTAGCCAGCTGATTGGCGACCAGGCAACCACGCTGCTTGATGCAGGCGTCGATCACGTCCTCCATGTCCTCCAGCGCGGCATCGCCTTCGGCGGTGCCCTTGGGGTCGGAGTTGTTCACCAGCACCAGCGCATCGCGGTAGCGCTTTTCAGCGGCGGCCATGCGCGCATCGAGCGCGGCGGCCTTCTCCGTGTCGCGTTTGGAGATGGCGTGGGCGGCGGGGACGACAGACATCAACGCAACCACGACCAGAACCGGCCATGGGCGCAAACCAAAATGAGCGAGCGGCATCGTAGGCAGTACAGCGGAAAGGCAGGCAGGGTAGCCGCCGGGGCGACACCGGGGCAAGGCGGCGGGGTTGTCGGGGTCAGTGGGCCGTTAGCTTGGGGGGAGTGATCGCTGCGCGCAGTACCTGCGAACCGGCTCACCGCGGCGATGAGTCGACTGCTGCCTGCGGCTGCCGCGTGGCATGCGCGTGATCGGCCGGTTCGATCAAGGCGACAGGGCCAGAATCTGCTGATGTGCCGCCCGGCATTGCCTGCCCGGATTGCCCGCTAGAATCCGTACTTTCCCCATCGGATCTGCGCTATGGCCTCGTTCCTGCTCGGCAAAGGCATCACCGACGATCTCCCGGTCGTGCTGGAGGGACGCTTCGGCAATCGCCACGGGCTGGTGGCCGGCGCCACCGGCACCGGCAAGACCGTGACCCTGATGACCCTGGCCGAGGGCTTCTCGCGGCTGGGCGTGCCGGTGTTCCTGGCCGACGTGAAAGGCGACGTGGCCGGCCTGGCCGTGGCCGGCGACGGGGCGCCCGGCGTGCTGCAGCGCGCCACGGATGTGGGCATCGCCGATTACGCGCCAGCCGCCAGCCCGGTGGTGTTTTGGGACCTGTACGGCCAGCTCGGGCATCCGGTGCGTACCACCGTCAGCGAGATGGGCCCTACCCTGCTCGCCCGGATTCTGGAACTCAACGACACCCAGTCCGGCGTGCTCGACATCGTATTCAAGCTGGCCGACGACCGCGGCTTGCTGCTGCTGGATCTGGACGACCTGCGCGCGCTGTTGGCGCTGGTCGTGGAAGAACGCAAGGAGCTCTCCACCAGTTACGGACTGGTGTCGGCGCAGTCGGTGGCCGCCATCCAGCGCGCCTTGCTGCGTCTGTCGCAGGACGGCGGCGAGCAGTTCTTCGGCGAGCCCGCGCTGGAACTGGCCGAGCTGATGCGCGTCGCACCGGATGGCCGCGGCGTGATCGGCATCCTGGCTGCCAACCAATTGGTGCTCAAGCCGACGCTGTACTCCACGTTCCTGCTGTGGCTGTTGTCGGAATTGTTCGAACGTCTGCCGGAAGTGGGCGATCTGGAACAACCCAAGCTGGTGTTCGTGTTCGATGAGGCGCACCTGTTGTTCGACGATGCGCCAGCTGCGCTGGTACAGCGGATCGAGCAGGTAGTGCGCTTGATTCGCTCCAAAGGCGTGGGCGTGTATTTCTGCTCGCAGTTTCCCGACGATATCCCGGACAACATCCTCGGACAGCTCGGTAACCGCGTGCAGCACGCACTGCGCGCCTACACCCCGCGCGACCAGAAGGCGGTCAAGACCGCTGCGCAGACCTTTGTCGGCAATCCCAAGCTCGATGTCGCCACCGCCATTTCCAGCCTGGGCACCGGCGAGGCGCTGGTGTCGCCGCTGCAGGGCAAGGGCGTGCCGGCGCCGGTACAACAGACGCTCATCGCGCCCCCGCGTTGCCGGATGGGCGCCATCAGCGAGACCGAACGCGCGCAAGTGCGCGCTTCCAGCCCGGTCGGCACGCGTTACGACACCGCCATCAATCGCGAATCGGCCGCAGAACTGCTCGCACGCCGCGTCGAACAGGTAGCCGAACACAGCGCAGCACCGCCTGCCCGCACCCGCGAAGACGACGATGCGCACGACAGCGGCTTCGGCCAAGCGGTCAAGGACGCCGTCTTCGGCACCAGCCGCCGCCAGGGCATGCTGGAAGCGATGGCCAAGCAGACCTCACGTACGGTGGGCAACAAGATCGGCCAGCAGATCGTGCGTGGGATTTTTGGCAGTATTTTTGGTGGGAAGCGCTGAGTGCATCGCAACACATCGACCAGGAGCTAGGACATGCAAGGAGATGCAGCTGTCATTACGTTTGAAGCCAGTCACCAACCAGCTGCGCGCGTATCAGACGCGCGCAGCCGGCATACGCAATCGACATCTAGCCATCGTGCACCCCGGTTCTTGCGTAGTGCGCACACGCAACTGTCGATGTCGCTACGTAGTGCTGGCCCTCTTGCTCAGCGTCGCCTGCTCGGCACACGCTGAGAAGAAATCGAATCAAGACAACCCACCCGCCGACTGGCCACTGAACCGGCAACACCTGCTCGCCGGTCACTACGTGGGAAAGCTGCACCCGAATAACAGCCGGTGTCAGTCCGTTCGCGCTGAACTGTGGCTAGAAGCGACAAAAAATAAGAAAGATAGTCATCGTTACACGGTCAAGACGACCTGTATCACTCCCGAAACCCAAGGTCGCGCGGCCCCCTCACTGAGCGCGGGCCATGGTGGCTCGACAAGATGGGAGACGAGTGCCTGATACTTTCGCGCGACGATGTCTCCGACCTCTCCCTCACCCCAAATCTGTACGGATTCCGGATCAACCAGACACGTGTGTCGGGAAGCCACGCACTAGCCTATGAACTCGCTCAGGATGGGAATAATTGCCACACCGGCGATTAGCCGGAACATCGCGACACAGTCTTGAAACGCGTCCGCTAAACGGCAGCCCGCGTGCAATCACGCTGCAAGCAATCCGGTGCAGACGCGATGATCCATGTGACACGTTACTCAAGCACGCCATGCAACTTGGCGTACTGCAGCAACATGATGGTCTTGGCATCGGCGATCTCGCCGGTGGCGATCATTGCCAGCGCAGCGTCGAGCGACAGTTCCAGCACCTCGATCTCTTCGCCGTCTTCTTCGACGCCACCACCGTCGCTCACCTTGTCGCCGTCGGCATATTCGCCGACGAAGAAGTACAGGCGCTCGGTGACCGAACCGGGGCTCATGTATGCCTCGAATACCTTGCGCACATTCTCGATCCGGTAGCCGGTTTCTTCTTCGGTTTCCTTGCGGATGCAGGTCAGTGCATCGTCCTGGTCGAGCAAGCCGGCGCAAGCTTCGATCAGCATGCCGTCCGAATTGCCATTGAGCAGCGTCGGCAAGCGGAATTGCGGGTCAGCATCACCGTCTGCCTGGCCCGGCTGTAGAGCAGGATGGTGGCGCCGTTGCCACGGTCATACGCCTCACGCGACAGGGTCTGCCAGCGGCCATTCTTGCGCTGGAAATCGAAGGTGACCTTGCGCAGCACATACCAGTTGTCGGACAGCACATCGATGCTGCGGATGCGAACCTGCGGGGTGTTGGCGAAAGATGGATTCAAGCAACACTCCTTGCGATGTGGGGGAGAAGGCCACGCCCTCTCGATTGCACGCAAGCGCTTGCGGCCTGCAGCGACGTCGCCACATCGCGGGCAACCGACACGTAGCGAACCAGACGTGCTGCGCAGAAATCCATGTGCGCGACCAATGCGCATGATGGCCCATCACCCGTCGCAAGGATTGCAATCGGCGGGAGCCATGCAACGTGTGGACGCAATCGGCACGTCTTGGTACGGAAGACCTATGCAGCCCCGTCCCCCGCCCCACCCGTCGGTCGGTCGGTCGGCTGAGAGCATGGCAGCACCGCGGCAAGAGTGCGTGCTGCCGGCAACTGACCGCATCTCCCTCGGCCTGCTCGCAGCAGGCCCGACATTCCGATTGCGCCCGACCGCACGCTAGCCTCACAATCCTTTCACATCACAGATTTGGGGAACGTCATGGAAGACCGTTTTCGCGCACGCCAGGTGGCCGCGCAGGCTCCGCCTACACCGTTCTGGACCCGCATTCCGGCGATCGCCACGTATCCGCTGCGCGGCTCGGCGCTGTATGCGCTGATCGCGCTGACGCTGTGCAGCGCGCTACTGGTGTTGCCGGGCATCATCAAACTGGTGGTCATGGGCGTGCTCGGCATGGCGACCTACACCTACGCGTTCGACATCCTTCGGCATACCGCCGATGGCGAGCCCGATGCGCCCCGGCTCGGCTATCACAGCTTCGACAGCGCGGTGTTGCGCCTGATCCTGCTGGCCCTTGCACTGGGCATCGTGATTGGCGCCGCCGCCGCGCTCGCAGGTAAATTCGGGCTGACCCTTGCCTATCTGGGAACCATGTTGCTGCTGCCTGGCATGTTGATCTCCCTTGCCATCGACGGCAGCCTGCGCCGCGCGCTCAACCCGGCGGTTTCAATCGACATGGCGCTGCGGATCGGCTGGCCGTATCTGGCCGCCTACGGCCTGCTCTACGTCATCCAGGGCAGCGGCACGGCAGCACTCTTCGTCGCAGTAAAGTATCTGCCGCCCATCGTGCGCGAGGCCACGGTGGTGGTGGCTTCGATCTGGAGCCTGTTCGCCAGTTTCCACCTGCTCGGGTATCTGGTGTACCAGTACCATGAAGAATTGGGATACGTGCCCAGCGGCGGGGCCGCGCACGAACGCGCCGACCCGGACCAGCGCCTGCTCGACGAGGCCGAACAGTACGTGCGCGACGGTCATTCCGACGAGGCGTTCCAGGCCTTGCGCGGCGCGGTGCGTTCGCGCGCGGTGAGCCTGGCCGTGCACGAGCTGTATCAGCGCCTGCTTCGCCAGCATCACCGCAACGACGAGCTACGCGAACACACCCGCCAGTACATCAACCGTCTACTGCAGGAAAAGCAGGAACGCCGCGCGCTTGCGCTGCAGCGCGAAGCACTGGACATCGACTCGACGTTTACGCCGCTGACGCCCGAACAGGCCAACGTACTGGCCGAGCGCGCAAAAATGGCCGGGCAGTTCCAACTGGCAAACGATGGACTGCTAGCCGCCATCGCTGCATGGCCGCACGATCCGATGCTGCCGGCCTGGTCGCTGGACGCCGGCTTGCTGCTGGCCGAGCGCTTCGGCCGCGATGACGAGGCACGTGCCGTTTTGCAGAAGGCGCTGGATCGTTGCGACAACGGTCCACTGCGCGCGAAGCTGGATGCGGCGCTGCAAGCGGTGACAATTCAACCGGCTTGAGCGGCAGACACACTCCGTTGAAGGATCCGATCAGACCTTGCCTCTTGGAGAACCTCCGCGGCGTGCACCACGCACAACCGTGCATACCGACTCGCTGTTGCCTGCTCACTGTCGCGAGAATCGGACAGCACGCATCACGCTGAGACCACTCACCCGTTCTCGAGCAAAAAGCGCGCCTTGTTCGCCTGTCCCTGCTCGGGAAACTGATCCAGCACCTGGCGCAGCAAGCGCGTGCGTTGCGCAGCGTTCTGCAGCTCGCCGTGACGCAAGGCAAGCACGAACCACTGTTGCGCCAATTCGTCGTGCAGCGCACCCAGCTCGCTTTCTTTCAACAGACACTCGGCATCGGCCAGCAGTCCGTTGCGCATGCACGCAGCGATCAGCGCCGCGCGCGCCGGTGGACCATAGGCGATCTTGGCCTTTTTGAGTTCGGCAGCCACTACCAGCTGGATACGTGTCTGCTCCGCGCTGTGCGTCTGCAGAGTAAGCAAGGTCTCGGCATGGCGCAGGCTGTCCTGGTTGCGTCCTGCATGACGCGCGGCGCGATAGCGCGCTAGCGCAACGTCCAGATTGTGCGGCTGCTCGCTGGCCAGCTCCGCCAGCAAATATTCGGCCTCCGCGTTTTCCATTCGGCCCAGATGCCGTTGCGCACGCTCCCAGCGATCGTCCACCGCTACCGCATCGCCCTCCTCCATGCCCTCCTCCATGAACGCCGGCCGGGTCCGCCGCAACACCACCAGCAAGGCGCCCAGCAACGCACCGCTGACCAGTCCGCCGGCATGCGCTTCGAAGGCGACCGCGCTGTTGTCGCTGGACGCCAGGCTGTACAACTCCCAGCCCAGCCACAGCGGCAGCAACAGGATCGCCGGGCCGCGCGCGTAGTTGAAGACCACGAAAAACCAATAGAAAAAGCGCTCCCTGCGCCGTCCCCAGACCACGCAGAACGCCCCCATCAAGGCGGCGATGGCACCGGATGCGCCCAAGCCGCCACCCGGTTCGCCCCAGCGCCACCACAGGCTCGCCAGGCTGGCGCCGAACCCGCCGAGCAGATACAGCAACACGAACCAGCCACTGCCGATCGCACCTTCCAGCAAGGTGCCCAACGCAAGCAGAAACAGCATGTTTCCCAGCAAATGATCGACGCTGCCATGCAGGAACGTGGCGGTCAGCATGCGCGCTGGCGACCATTCGGAGCTGCGCTGCAAATGGCGTAGCGTAAATATCTTGGATAGCCGCGTGTCGTAAGGCGTACGCAATGCTCGCCATTCGCGCAGATGCTCGTCGTCCTTGAACAAGCCGCCGCTGCGCAGCGCATGCTCGAAGGCGACATCGTGCATCGTCAGGTGCGCCAGATACGCAATGCGCTGCGGCCGGGGCACGCTGTTCAGCGTCGCCTAGCGTGCAGCGCGCAACCTGGCGTCAGCGGTCTGCTGCAGGTAACGGGTATGCGCGTCGAGTTCCAGCGCGCCCAATCCGGAGTGCACGTAATACCGCACGGCGCTCTCGACCAGCCCGTCGTCCTTGCGCTGGTAGCCCAGATAGACCACGACATTGATCAACACCAGCAGCAGCGTCACCCAGGGGATGTTCTGGCGCGACCAGGGTTTGTGCAGCGACATGATCAGCATGACGACGTCCGTGTCCGAGAATGGCGCAAAGCTTCGCTGTGCGGCGGCAGATGCGCAAGCACGTCATGCGCGCTAGCATCGCGGCCCCGTCGTCCGAACCTGCCCTGCCCCATGAGCCGCTGGCGCCCACCTGCCGAAAAAAGCACCGCGCTGATCACGCCCGAAGGTCACGCCCGCCTTAAGGCCGAGCTGGAGGAAGTGTGGCGCGTCCGTCGGCCCGAGGTGGTACGCGCACTGGCTGCGGCCGCCGCCGAAGGCGATCGCTCGGAAAATGCGGAGTACACCTATCGCAAGAAGCAGCTCGGCGAGATCGACCGCCGTGTGCGTTATCTGAGCAAGCGCCTGGAAGCGCTACGCGTGGTGGATACCGCCCCCACCGACCCGAATGCGGTGTTTTTCGGCGCGCAGGTGGAACTGGAAGATGCCGACAGTGGCGAGCTGCTGCGCTACCGCATCGTCGGCCCGGACGAAACCGATGCAGGACGCGGCTGGATCAGCATCGATTCGCCGTTGGCACGCGCGCTACTGAAAAAGCGCGTGGACGACGAATTCGACGCGCAATTGCCGGCCGGCAAGCACACCTTTGTCGTGGTGTCGGTGGACTACGCACAGCCGTGAGCTACAGCTGCCCACAAGCGGCTGAGCTACGGAAACGCTCGGACGCGCTGTGGCTTTATCGGCAAGTCTGCATCGCGCGCAAGCGCGCTCCTACAACGCGCATGTTCTTTGTCCAGCGCGGCGACCAACACATAGCGAGCCGTTGTCAGGTGCGCGTGGACGGCGCGCAGCAACCGCAGTGTCCGCGTGGCACATGCCGACTCCGAGCATCGGCCATGCCTGCCTGACGGCTACGCAGTCGTCGTGTTGGCTGCTCTTGGCCGGACCGCATCGCTGTGACAGCGCAGGCCGGTTACACCATCTGCAGATTCAACGCGCGCCCTTGCCGCGATGCGACGTTCGCCGGCAGTGCATCGCCGAACAGATCGTGCTCGTCGCTGTCGGTGATTTCCACGTCGACCACGTCGCCGACCTTCAAACCCAATTCGCCGCCATTCTGGATATGCACCAGACCATCGATTTCCGGCGCGTCGGCGCGTGAGCGGGCGACTGCGATGTCGTCTTCGATCAGATCCACCAGGCATTGCTGCACGCTGCCGATCTTGGATTCCAGCCGCGCGGTGGAAATCTCCGCCTGCCTGGCCATGAAACGCGCCAGGCGCTCCTGCTTCACTTCTTCCGGAACCGGGTCCGGCAAGGCGTTGGCGCTGGCGCCATCGACCGGCGAATACGCGAACGCGCCGACGCGATCCAGTTGCGCCTGATCCAGGAACTCCAGCAGCGATTCGAATTCGGCATCGGTCTCGCCGGGGAAGCCGACGATGAAGGTCGAACGCACCGTGATCTCCGGGCACATCGCCTTCCAGCGTTGCACGCGCTCCAGGGTTTTTTCCACTGCACCGGGCCGCTTCATCAGCTTGAGGATGCGCGGGCTGGCATGCTGGAACGGGATATCCAGATACGGCAGCAGCTTGCCTTCGGCCATCAGCGGAATCACATCGTCCACGTGCGGGTACGGGTAGACGTAATGCAGGCGCGTCCACACGCCCAGTTCCGACAAGCCCTCGCACAGCGCCTTCATGCGGGTCTGGTACATGCGGTCGCGCCACGGGCGCTCGGCGTACTTCAGATCCACGCCGTAAGCGGAGGTGTCCTGCGACACCACCAGCAATTCTTTGACGCCGCCACGCACCAGCCGCTCGGCCTCGCGCAGCACCTCGTCCACCGGGCGCGAGACGAGATCGCCGCGCATCGAAGGAATGATGCAGAAGCTGCAGCGGTGATTGCAGCCTTCGGAAATTTTGAGATACGCGTAATGGCGCGGGGTCAGCTTGATGCCGTAGTCCGGCACCAGGTCCACGAACGGGTCGTGACGCGGCGGCAAGGCGGCATGCACCGCCTCCATCACGCTCTGGTAGTCCTGCGGGCCGGACACCGCCAGCACCTGCGGGTACGCCTCGCGAATCTGCTCCGGGCGCTTGCCCAGGCAGCCGGTCACGATCACCTTGCCGTTGGCGTTCATCGCCTCGCCGATGGCATCCAACGATTCGGTCACCGCCGAATCGATGAAGCCGCAGGTGTTGACCACCACCACATCGGCGGCGTCGTAGCTGGGCACGATGTCGTAGCCCTCCACGCGCAGCTGGGTGAGGATGCGTTCGGAATCGACGAGCGCCTTCGGGCAGCCAAGGCTGACGAAGCCGACTTTGGGGTTCAGCTGGGACATGGAAGCAGGAGCCTGGGAACGGAGCGGCCTGGGGCCTGAGCGGATCAATTATAGCGGTGCGTGGGCAGCGCTCTGAACCGCGTGCTGCGCAGGCGGGGTCATCTTAGCGGAACCCTCACCTACAGCGCCGCCGATCCGGTCGATAATGCGCGCCTCCCCCTACTGCAACAGGAGTTTCCATGGGTCACTGGACCACGCTCGACACCCCAGAAGGCCAGGTCGCCGCCTGGCACGCCACACCGGCTTCCAGCCCGCGCGGTGGCCTGGTGGTGATTCAGGAGATCTTCGGCGTCAACGAACACATCCGCGCGGTGGCCGACGATTACGCCGCACGCGGTTATGAGGTGCTGGCACCGGCCTTCTTCGATCTGGAAGAGAAAGACGTGCAGCTACCGTACGACCAGGAAAGCCTGCAGCGCGGCCTGGCGCTGGCCAATGCGGTGGGTCTGGAGCGCGCCGTGGAGGTGGTGAAATCTGCCGCCACCCTGCTGACCCGCGCCGGCAAGGTGGGCACAGTGGGCTATTGCTGGGGTGGCTCGGTGGCGCTGCTGTCGGCCATCCGCCTGGGCTTGCCCTCGGTGAGCTATTACGGTGGCCGCAACATCCAACTGCTGGACGAAACCCCCAAGGCACCGGTGATGTTCCACTTCGGCGAGCGCGATGCCAGCATTCCGCCCGAGGCGATCCA
This sequence comes from Xanthomonas bromi, assembly GCF_900092025.1. GTDB lineage: Bacteria > Pseudomonadota > Gammaproteobacteria > Xanthomonadales > Xanthomonadaceae > Xanthomonas > Xanthomonas bromi. The sequence goes on along the minus strand of NZ_FLTX01000047.1, from coordinate 1,509 downwards.
GGCCCATCGCGAAAAACTGCCGCAGATGGAGACCTTCGTGTACCCGACCGGGCACGCCTTCAACCGTAGCATCGACCCCAACCACTACGACGCCGACAGCGCCGAGCGGGCACTGGAGCGCACCCTGGGTTTCTTCCAGGCGCACCTGGGATGAGCGACACCGCACCGGGCATGCCTGCGGTCGATTTCCAGCTCGACCCGCGCCTGGCAGCGGACAGCGTGTTCGTCGCCGATGGACCGTTGTCGCAGGTGCGGTTGATGGACGATGCGCGCTTCCCGTGGCTGGTCCTGGTGCCCCGGGTGGCCGATGTCAGTGAGTGGATCGATCTGGATGGTGGCCAACAGCGTCTGTTGCTGGCCGAAATCAACCAGCTCTCGCGGTTGCTGCGCGCCGAACCTGCGGTCAGCAAGCTCAATATCGGCGCGCTGGGCAATATCGTGCGGCAGCTGCACGTGCACCTGGTCGGCCGCCATCCCGGCGATGCGGCCTGGCCAGGGCCGGTCTGGGGCAGTGGCAGCGCGCAGCGCTTTGCGCCGGACACGTTGCAACAGCATGTCGCAGCGTGGGCGCAGCGGCTACGATAGGCGCCTGTCTTTCAACCAGTCTTCCGCATGAAATCCAATGTCGTCGCCGCACTGATCCTGATCCTCGTCGGCTTGCTGTTCCTGGCCAACAACCTGGGCTGGACCAATCTCAGTATTGGTCGGCTGATCGCCACCTGGTGGCCCGCCGCGCTGGTGGCTTGCGGGATCGGCATGCTGTTCGGGCGCGGCAAGTAGGTGGGGCCGGGGTTGGGGAATTGGGAGTGGGGATTGGTTAGAGCGGGCTGCTGGCGCCGGTAATCTTTGGGCAGTTGGGCAGTTGGGCAGTTGGGCAGTTGGGCGCTTGCGTGCCTCGGTAATGCGCTGCGCCTTGATCGTGCGATCGCTCACAGAGCTCTCGGCATTCCGTTTCGACGGCGCGTCTCTGATCGACCCTCACTGTCAGCATCAGTGGCCACGGAGTTGGCTGGATTGCGTTCTATCGTGAACGAGAAGGCTCGCAGCCTTTGCGCTTCGCCGCATCTGCCTTCTTCCATCTGAAGAAGGTACCCGAGCGGGGCGGATGCAGCGACGGGCGAAGCCTGGTGCGCTGTGGATGCCGCTTCAACACGGAATGCTCGGCATTCCCAACAGCGCTGGTTATTGCGTGATCACAGCTAGCCAGCGGCGCCGTCCACACCTCCGCCAGCGGCCGTCCTGCCGCATGGCGCTAACGACATGACATTTGTCATCCGCGATTGTTGACTTCCGGCACCTGATCGGCGCGCGCATCCGGCGCAGCATGGCCTCACACCAACCGAGGATGTCGCCATGAACCACCGCTTGATCCCCGCCCTGTTCCTGATCGTCCTGGGCGCGTTGTTCCTGCTGGACAACCTGGGGTTGGCGCATATGGATGTAGGCAACCTCATCGCAACCTGGTGGCCGATGTTCCTGATCGCCGCCGGTGTGCGCCAAGTGCTGCGC
>NZ_FLTX01000085.1 GCF_900092025.1 Xanthomonas bromi | reverse complement strand
CCCTAAGTCCACCGTTGTATTGGGTCAACCACCCAACCATCTGCCGGAGGATGTGGCGGCAGCGTGGAAAGAGATTGAGACGTGCGCGCTACCGGGCGTGCTGATCTGCTCGGACCGCTTCGTGATGGAGATCGCGGCCTCGCTGCTGGCCGAGTTCCGTGCCAACCGCGCCGATTTCAAGGCTGCGAAGTATTCGCATCTGATCGGGTGCTTGGCCCGCCTGGGCCTGACGCCAGCCGATCGGCAGACGCTTGGCACCTACTGTCGGGCACCCTGGTGGCGGATGGGCGGATCGTTGGAGCTGGTATCGCCAATTCGTCGCCTGACCTCCTAAGTCAGGAATTTCCCTACTGTTGTGTCCGGTTGTCCCTGATTAAAATAGCATTAGGGGGCCGTGCAGTGACGCCGGTCGTAGTCGAATAGATTGGGGCGGTCGGCAGCATGGACAGCGGTAAGGGGAGCGCGCGTTGCGCGCGCGTCGCGTGGTGCGCGGCGTTGTGGGTCGGGGTGAGCGCACAGGCAGCGGCACAGCAGGTCGGAGATCCGGCGGCGCAGGAACTGTTGCGGCAGCAGGAGCGCGAGCGCGTGCTGCGCGAGCAGCAGGAGGCGCGTCCAGACGTGCGCCTGCAACAGGCGCCAGCCGATGGCGTCGAACGGCTGCCCAGCAACGAATCGCCATGCTTTCGCATCGATCGCATCGTGCTCGACGGCGATGGCGCCAAGGCGTTTGCCTGGGCGCTGAAAGCCGCCAACCCGCGGCAGGATCCGGCCATCGGGCGTTGTCTGGGCACTGAAGGCATCAACCTGGTCATGAAGCGGGTGCAGAACGCGGTGATCTCGCGTGGCTACGTCACCACGCGCGTGCTGGCGGCCCCACAGGACCTCACCGGCGGCACCCTGACGCTGTCGCTGGTGCCAGGGCGTCTGCATACCGCGCGCTTCAGCGAACCGGCCTCGGCGCGGGCGGCGATTGCCAACGCAGTGCCAGCACGCCGCGGTGAGTTGCTCAACCTGCGCGACATCGAACAAGGCCTGGAAAACTTCCAGCGCGTGCCGACGGTCACGGCAGATATCCAGATTGCGCCAGCCGAAGGCAGCAGCGCAGGACCAGGCGAAAGCGATCTGGCAATCGCCTGGCAGCAACGGTCACGTATCCGCACCAGCCTGAGTCTGGACGATGCCGGCAGCGAGGCGACCGGCAAACTGCAGGCCAACGGCACGCTCTCGCTGGACAATCCGCTCGGTCTCAACGAGTTGTTCTACGTCAGCCTTGGCAAAGGCGTGTTCAACGGCGCCGGCAAGGACACCGACAGCTGGACGGTACATTACGACGTTCCATATGGCTATTGGTTGTTCGGCGCGACTGCAAGTTCTTACGACTACAGCCAAGCCGTTGCCGGTGCCACCGAGACCTACGATTACAGCGGCCGTAGCCGCAATGCAGAAGCGCGCATCGATCGCCTGCTGTTCCGCAACGCAGCGATCAAGTTCGGAGCCTATGGCCGCGGGTGGTGGCGGCAGTCGACCAGCGCAATCGACGATACCGAAATTCAGGTGCAACGGCGGCGCACCGCAGGCTGGGAGCTGGGCCTAAATCATCGCCAGTTTTTCGGCAAGGTCACGCTGGACGCCAGCCTAGGCTATCGACGCGGCACCGGTGCATTCGACGCCTTACGCGCCCCCGAAGAACTCGCGCACGCGTTCGATCCGTCGATCCCGCTGGAGGGCACTTCGCGCATCAAACTGATCGTGGCCGATACGCAATTGGTGGTGCCGTTCCAGATCGGCAATCAGCGCCTGCGCTATAGCGCGTCCTGGCGGGCGCAGTGGAACCACACGCCGATGGCACCGCAGGATCGCTTCGCAATCGGTGGGCGCTTCACCGTGCGTGGTTTCGATGGCGAGGCGACGTTGAGCGGTGATCGCGGCTGGTCGCTACGCAACGACCTGGGCCTGGCAGTGGGCGGCGGGCTGGAAGCCTATCTGAGTGCCGATTACGGGCACATCGGCGGTCAGTCAACACGCTTTCAGGCCGGCGATCACCTGGCCGGCATGAGTGTGGGCCTGCGCGGTGGCTGGCAGCATTGTTCGCTGGACACCTTCGTCGGGTCTGCACTCGAAAAACCGGCCAATTTTCCAACCGATTACACCACCTTCGGCTTCAGCCTTTCCTGGCGTTATTAAACATCCACAAGGATTAGTGACATGAATCGCGTCTACCGTCTGGTCTTCAACCGCGCACTGCGCGTCTGGCAAGTGGCGTCGGAGCTGGTACGTGCTCCAGGCGGCAGTACAGGTGCCAGTGCTTCTCCCGCGCATTCCGCCACCATCGGACCGCTGCGGTTCGCCCTGCTCTGCGCGCTCGGTTGTGTCAGCTTGGTCGACGCCGCGCATGCGCAGTCGGCTGGTCGGATCGTAGGCGATCCGGCTGCGCCCGGAAGCGAGCGTCCAACGGTCATGACCGCGCCCAACGGGGTACCGCTGGTCAACATCACGACACCCTCTGCCGCCGGCGTCTCGCGCAATCGCTATTCGCAATTCGATGTGGGCCGCGAAGGGGCGATCCTCAACAACGCCCGTAGTCAAACCCAGACCCGATTGGGCGGCTGGGTGCAAGGTAATCCATGGCTAGCCACCGGCAGCGCCCGGGTGATCCTCAACGAAGTCAACGGGCCGGCCAGTCGACTCAATGGGTATGTCGAAGTCGCCGGCCAGCGCGCTGAAGTCATCATCGCCAATCCTGCCGGCATCCAGGTGGATGGCGGCGGATTTCTTAACGCCAGCCGGGTGACGCTGACCACCGGTGCACCGATCCTTTCCAATGGCGCGCTGGAAGGTTATCGGGTCAATGGCGGCTCTATCCAGGTCGCTGGCGCTGGTTTGGATACCAGCGGCGCGGACTATACCGATCTGATTACCCGCTCGCTGCAGGTCAATGCCGGCATCTGGGCCAACCAGTTGCAGGCAAGTCTCGGCAACAACGTGGTCAGCGCAGACCATGCCCGCGTCACGCCGCAGGCTGCCAGTGGCCAGGCACCCACGTTCGCGCTGGATGTGGGCGCGCTTGGCGGCATGTTCGCCAACAAGATCTGGCTGGTCGGCAATGAGAATGGCGTCGGCGTGCGCAACGCCGGCAACATCGGCGCACAGGCCGGCGAACTGGTGGTGACCGTCGATGGCCGGCTTGAAAACACCGGCACCTTGCAATCGCAGCAGGACACGCGCGTCGCCGCCAGTGGCGGCATCGCCAATGCCGGGACGCTCAGTGCAACGCGCGAATTGCGCGTCACTACGGCGGCCGATCTGGACAACCGTGGCGGTACCTTGAATGCGCGGCGGCTGCAGATCGATGCGGCAGCGGCACGTAACCAAGGCGGCAGCATCGAGCAAACCGGTCTCCAGGCGCTGGGCGTGACCGCAGTCAGCGTCACTAACCGCGCAGAAGGCAGCCTCGGTGCGGTCGCCGCTGCACCGACCAGTGGCGGGGCGCCACCCGGAACAGGCGGCAATACAGGAGGCGGAACGCCCGACAACAGTGGTAGCAATGGAGGAAGCGGCACCGTCACGCCTCCTTCAAGCGGCCAGGCCCCGGTGGTCGCACCGCTGTCGGCTGGCGCGCTCACCATCGCAGGCCTGCTGGACAACGATGGCGGTCGCATCAGCGCGGGCGGCGATGTGTCACTGGCGGCGGCCAATGGCCTGGACAACAGCGGCGGCCGGCTCGGTGTGGCTGCACTGAGCGCACGCGGCGATCTACTCAACCGTGCCGGCACGCTCAACGTGTATGGCGACGCAGACCTGCAGCTGGGTGCACTGGTGAACGATGCCGGCCACCTCAGCGTGACAAACGCGCTGGGTCTGGAGACACAATCGTTGAGCAATCGCAGCGGCGAATTGCGCCATGGCGGTGTTGGCGCACTGGCCATGCAAGTGCGTGGGCTACTGGACAACACGCAAGGCGTGCTCGCCAGCAATGCGGCAGCACTGCAGCTCAACGCGCAAACTGTCCTCAACGCAGCCGGCCGCATCGAGCATGCAGGCACGCAGGGGCTGACACTGGCCGCGCAAGACTGGTCCGGTGCCGGTGGCAGCATCGCCACCTTGGGCGCGCTCACCTGGCGCGCGGGTGCGGTGGATCATCGCAATGCTGCAGTGAGCACCACGCAGCTGACCTTGCAGGCCGATACCTTCGACAACCGCGGCGGCACGCTGCTATCGACCGGGCCACAGGCCGCTACGCTGCAGGTTGCCGGTCGTCTGGACAATGGCGATAACGGCAGCATCGCCAGCAATGGCGATCTGACCCTGCGCGCCCGCACGCTTGGCAACGCCGGCGGCCAGGTTCAACAAGCCGGCACCGGCGTGCTGACCATCGCTGCCGACGCGCTTGAAGGACGCGGTGGCCGTGTGCTCAGCAATGGCGGATTGACGGTGACAGGCGGCAATATCGATCTTGCCGCAGGCAGCACCTCCGCACAGCAGATCCGCATCGACGCCGACGCACTGAGTACTGCCGGCGGCAACCTCGTCTCGCTGGGGAATCAGGCGTTGCAGTTGAACGTGCGGGAGCGACTGGACAACCGTGCCGGCAGCCTTGCCAGCAACGCCGGCGTCACCATCGATGCAGGCGCGTTCGACAACCAGGCCGGCTCGGTCCTGGCAGCAGGTAGCCAAGCCGTAAGCGTGACCGTGGGTGGCACCCTGGACAACAGCGCCGGCACCATCTCCGGCAATGCCGCAGTCTTGCTGCAGGCCGGCACCCTGCTCAATCGTGGCGGACGTGTTCTTGCAGCCAATGGCGCAGCGTTGCAGGTCCGTGCCGCCGACTTGTTAGACAACAGCCAAGGTGGCCGCCTCGCCACCAGCGGCGACCTCGATGTAAGTGCATCCACACTGGATAACCGTGCAGGTGCCATCGAGCATGCCGGCAGCGGTGCGCTGACCGTGACGGCCGATACATTACAAGGCGCTGGCGGCAAGGTGCTCAGCCTCGGCAACTTGCAACTGCGCGGCGGTGCTCTCGATCTAGGGCCAGACAGCACCACGCAGGCGCAGCGTATCGATGTTCGCGCGGGCAGTTTGCGTACCACAGGCGGCGCGCTAAGCGCCACCGGCACCGACGTCCTAAGTCTGCAGTTGAGCGGTGCACTGGAGAACGACGGCGGCACCATCGCCGGCAATGGCGCGATCGCGTTGCAAGCAGCCGCGCTGTCCAACCGCGCCGGTACGCTCGCCGCTGCCGGCACTGCCGACAGCCGTCTCGACATCACCGGGCAACTGGACAATACCGGCGGTCGCATCGCCAGCAACGGCGCGACGCTGCACGTTGGCGCAGATCATCTCATCAACCAGCAAGGCACGCTAAGCCACTCCGGAACGCAGGGCCTGGATATCGTCGCCGGTCGTGTGGATGGCAGCAAAGGCACCATCGCCAGCAGCGGTGCGCTGACCTTGACGGCAACCGATGTCGACCACCGCGAAGCGACCATCGGCGCCGACAGCGTGGACATGCAGGTACAGACACTGGACAACCGCGGCGGGCGCATCGTCGCCAGCGGCAGGGGGGCCAGCAGTCTCCAAGCCAACGTGCTGAACAACGCTGGCGGCACACTCGCCGGCAATGGCGACCTGTCGCTGAGCAGCACCTTGCTCGACAACACGCAAGGCACGATCCAGCACGCCGGTGTCGGGCAACTGCAGATTGCCGCGCAGACACTCGCCGGCACTGGCGGAAAGATCATCAGCAACGGCACGCTGCGTGTGACCGGGCAGAACACCGATCTAAGCAATGCCAGCACGTCGGCCCACACCATCACGGTCGCCACCGGAAACCTCACCACGGCGGGCGGGCAACTGTCGGCCAGCGGAGACCAACTGCTCAGGCTCGATGTCTCCGGCACGCTGAACAATCGCGGCGGCACCATTGGCAGCAACGGCTTGCTGGCGCTCGGCGCGCAGAATTTCATCAACACCCAAGGCACGGTGCAGGCCGCCGGCAGCGGGCAGTCGTCGCTGACCATGACCCAGGCGCTGCAGAACCAGCAAGGCAAGATCCTGCTCGGCGGTGACGGCCGCATCACTGCTGCCAGCGTCAACAACCAGGCCGGTACCTTGCATGCGGCCGGTGGCGTCTTGCAGCTGGACGTGGACGGAGTGCTCGATAACCGAACGCAGGGCGTGGTATCCAGCGCAGGACGGCTCGAGGTGCAGGCAGGCACGCTCGACAACACAGCAGGCACCGTCGTCGCAGGTACCGACCTCACGGTTGTCACCGACACCGCGATCGGCAACAACAATGGCGCCATCCAGGCCGCCAACGCACTGCGTCTGGAAGGTGCCGGTCTGTCCAACCGCAGCGGCAACATCATCGGCGGCAACGTCGTGGTCGACACCCGCGCACAGCAGTTGGACAACACCAGCGGCACCATCGGTAGCCAGTCCGGCACACTCGATGTCCGCAGCGGATCGCTCAATAACGCGGGCGGGCGTCTGCAGTCGCAGGCCGCATTGCTGCTGCAGACCAATGGGCAATCCATCACCAACACCGGCTCGGGCGCCAATGGCGGCATCCTGGCGGGCGGACGCCTGCAGGTGGACGGCGGTGCGCTGGACAACCGTGGCGGCGCGTTGTTCGCCCAAGGCGATGCACGCGTGGCCGTCGCCAGTGTCGATAACAGCGGCGCGGGTGCGCTGAGCGCAGCGGGTAACCTCGCCCTCACGGCGACGGCGATGAACAACGCAGGCGGCCGGGTTCAGAGTGGCCAGGCCGTCGACCTCACCCTGACTGGCGCGCTCGACAACCAGGCCGGTCTGGTCGCTGCGGGCGGTTTGTTGACCTTGAACGCATCCAGCGTGGACAACCGCAACACGCGCAGCGGCAACGCGCTCGGCCTGCAGGCAGGGCAACTGCAACTGCAGGCCCAGTCGCTGGACAATCGCCAAGGGCAAGTCATCACCGACGGTGCGAGCAACTTGCAGCTGGTCTCGGGGTTGGACAATACCGGCGGCCAGGTCTCCTCGGGCGGCAGCCTGGACATGCGCGCCGATGCGGTCGCCAACAGCGCCGGTCTGCTGCGCTCGGACGGCAACCAGCACCTGACCGCGCGCAACCTCAGCGGCGATGGCCAGCTGCAGTCGCAGAGCAACCTCACCCTGACCCTGCGCGAAGGCCTGACCAATACCGGTGAAATGATCGCCAATGGCACGCTCGCCATCCGTGCCGACGGCGATCTGGCCAATCAAGGCGTTCTGCGTGGCGGCACGATCGATCTTGCTGCGCGCAACGTCGACAATGCCGTCAATGGGCAGATCACCAGCCAGGGCACGACCCATATCGTCACCGGCGGCCAGCTGGTCAACCGCGGCCTGATCGACGGTGGCCTCACCCATCTGCAGGCATCAACGCTGGACAACGTGGGCACCGGGCGCATCTACGGCGACCATGTTGCGATCGCCGCGGGCACCTTGCTCAACCGTGCCGAAACCATCGCCGGCGTCACCCGTGTCGCCACCGTGGCTGCGCGCGACCGGCTGGACCTGGGCGTCGGCCAGCTCAGCAATACCGATCGCGGCTTGATCTACAGCGACGGCGATGCAGCCATCGGCGGCACGCTGGATGGCAATCGCCTGGCCACCGGCGTTGCGCGTCAGATCGACAATCTCGGCTCCACCATCGAAGTCGCCGGCGATCTCGATTTACAAGCCACCACCATCAACAACATCCGCCAGAACGTCGTGGTCACCCAGACCACCACCACGCTGGCACCGGTGCGCCTGGATCAGCCGAGCTGGCGCAACAACGGCGAAAACGACACCTCCAATATCCGCTCCACCAGCAACTATGCCGCTTCCGAGGTGTACTACCTCAATCCTCAGGACATCCTGGAGGACACCTCTTACATCACCCCGGATGGCTACCAGGTGCGGCGCGCAGTCATCCGCGTGACCCCGCAAACCAGCGCGTATTTCTTCGCCCGCGGCGGCATGTACCAAGCCACGGGCGAACGGTCACGCCTGAACTCCCAGTCAGGCACGCTGACCATTTACTACGTCGGCCGCCAAGACAACCAAGCCAATCCGGACCAAGTGACCGCCGGCGCGGATGACCCGTTCCGCGAGCTGTCGCAGATCGAGCCCGGCTCGCCCGCCTTCCGTTACACCAGCGACACGCTCAGTTACTCCAACGCCTACGGCACCTGCACCACCAACTGCGTGCAGCTATGGGCGCAGTTCGCCTATACCGATCCGGATCACATCCTGATGAATCCGCAGGGCACCGGCGGCGGCAGGCTCAGCGACAACGAACGCTATCGCACAGCCACCCGCACCGTGGTCGAAGACGTATTGCAGCCGGGCGCTGGCCCGGAAGCGGTCATCCATGCCGGCGGTGCGATGCGCATCGGCACCGATGCCTTGCGCAACGAGTACGCACGCATCGCCGCTGGCGGCGACCTGAGCGTCAGCGGGCTCACCCACACTGCCGATGTCACCAACCTCGCGTATACGCTGTACCGCACCCATAGCTTCAGCAACGTGACCACGGCCTACAACGGCGCCACGCGCAGCTGGAGCAACCCGTCCATCTCCGAGCAGATCGGCCAGATCGGCAGTGCCATCACCAGCGGCGGCACGCTGCACATCGATGTCGGCGACCTGAGCAACCTCAATCAGGGCCGCAATGCACCCAACGTCCAGGATGGTGCGGCCGTGGCCAACCTCAACCTGCATGGGCCGCAGACAGGGCCAGGTAGTTCCGGCACCGGCACGGTGCGTGGCCCGGGCAGCGTGGCGGCCAACGCGGCCGATCGCGCGCTTGCTGCGGTGACAACAGCGGCCAGCGGCGGCAGTTCCGGTGCCGTTGGCAACGTGGGGGGCAGCGGCCCAATCAACGGCGCACGTGTGGTCACTGCGGCCGGCGGCTCCCCGGATCGTATCGTCATGGGCACGCCCGATACGCGCGCACCCACCGGCAGCCTGTTCACGGTGCGGCCGTCTGCCGGCAATTACCTGGTGGAGACCGACCCGCAGTTCACCAACTACCGCAGCTGGCTGGGCTCGGACTATCTGCTCAACCAGATGGGCTACTCCGCCGACACGCTGCAAAAGCGCCTGGGCGATGGCTATTACGAGCAGAAGCTGGTGCGCGAGCAGATCGGCCAGCTCACCGGCCGGCGGTTCCTTGAGGGCTACAAGAGCGACGAAGCGCAGTACCAGGCATTGCTGGATGCCGGCGCCACCGTGGGCAAGGCGTGGCATCTGCGCCCGGGTGTTGCGCTGACCGATGCGCAGATGGCCCAGCTCACCAGCGACATCGTCTGGCTGGTGGAGCAGACCGTCACCCTGCCCGATGGCAGCACCACCACCGCGCTGGTGCCGCAGGTCTATCTGCGGTTGCGTCCCGGCGATCTGGACGCTGGCGGCGCCTTGCTGGCCGGCGCCAACGTGGATGTCACCCTGGCCGGCGGCCTGAAGAACACCGGCACCATCGCCAGTCGCCAGCTGGTGTCCATCGACGCCGGCCGCATCGAGCACCTGGGCGGCAGCATCAGAGGCAACCAGGTGGGACTGCGCTCGGCCAGCGACATCCGCATCGAAGGCGCCAGCGTCACCGCCGTGGATGCGCTGAGCGTGCAGGCCGTTGGCGATGTCACCGTGGCCTCCACCGTGGAAACGCTGCAAGGCGGCGGCTTCCACCAGTACAGCACCACCCAGCTCCGGCGCGTGGCCGGCCTGTACGTCACCGGCACCGACGGCAACGGCGTGCTGTCGGTGGTGGCGGGCCGCGACGTCAACCTGCAGGCCGCGCAGATTCGTAACGCCGGCACCGATGGCGTGACCCAGCTGGTGGCCGGCAACAACCTCAACGTCGGCACGCAGACGCTTTCCCACAGCACCGATACCACCGCCAACGACCGCAACTTCCAGCGCAGCAGCGAGACCACCCACGCCGCCACGACCATCCAGGGCGCCGGCAACGTGGTGCTGGCAGCGGGCAACGACCTCAATCTAACGGCGGCACAGGTGGGCGCGGGCAAGTCCATGGCCTTGCAGGCCGGGCGCGACATCAACAGCGTCGCGGCGGTGGACAGTAGCGCCAACGACCGCAGCACCGTGACCAAGAGCAATTCGCTGGCCACCTCCAACTACGATGAAACCGTGCGCGGCACCCAGCTGGGCGCCGGCACCAACATCGTCATGCAGGCCGGCCGCGACCTCATCCTGGCCTCGACCGCGGTCGCCAGCCAGACCGGTGGCATCGCCCTGGCCGCCGGCAACGACATCAAGTTATTGGCTACGCAGGAGCAGCATGATGCGGTGGTGGATAAGGAAACGCGCAAGAAGACCGCGCTGTCCGGCAAGACGGTCACCACCCACGACGAAACCCACGACAGCCTCGCCATCACCAGTTCGCTCAGCGGCGAGCAAATCTCGGTTGCTGCAGGCAACGATCTGCGCTCGCAGGGCACGCAAATCGTTGGCACCGGCAATGTCGTGCTGGCGGCCGGCAACAACCTGACCCTGGAAACCGCGCAGAGCACGCACAGCGAAGCGCACGACAAGCAGACCGTCAAAACCGGCCTGTTCGGCAGCGGTGGCATCGGCTTCACCATCGGCAAGCAGACGGTCAAGACCGAGGCCGACATGACCGATGTCACCCATACCGGCACCACGGTCGGCAGCCTGCAGGGCAACGTCACCCTGGTCGCTGGCAACACACTGGCGATCACCGGCAGCGACGTGATGGCGCTGCAAGGCGACATCACCGCCAAGGCCAAGGACATCGCCATTACCGAGGTGCGTGACACCAGCGACAGCACGCAGAAGACGGCATTCAAGCAAGGCGGGCTGACGGTCTCGTTGAGCTCGGCTGCGCTCAATCTGGCGCAGGCCGCGGTGAGCAGTGCCGAGGCGGGCAAGAAGGCCGAGGGCGACACGCGCATGCAGGCGCTGGCGGGCGCATCGGCGGCCTACAGTGCCTATGGCGCGGGCCAGGCGATGGGCAGCGCGCTGTCTGCCGATAGCGCCAAGGACGCCGCACAAGGGGCCGGTCTCAAGATCGCCGTCACCGTGGGCGGCAGCCAGAGCGAGAGCGAGACCAAGCAGCGCAGCGCCACCTCCAAGGGCTCCACCCTGCAGGCCGGCGGCAACGTCAACCTGATCGCCACCGGGGGTGGACAAGACAGCAACATCCTGGTGCGCGGCAGCGACATCAAAGCCGGCAACAACTGCTGCTGGCGGCCGACAACAACATCACGTTGGAGTCCGCCCAGGACACCTTCGAACAGCACAGCACCAGCAAGAGCAAGAGTGCGGCGATCGGCGTGGCCGTCACCTATGGCGCAGACGGCTTTGCCGCCGGCGTGACCGCCAGTGCCAGCGGCTCGCGTGGCAAGGCCGATGGTGTGGACGTCACCCAGCGCAACAGCCACCTGTCGGCCGGCAACACCGCCACCCTCATCAGCGGCAACGACACCACCCTCAAGGGCGCGGTGCTGTCGGCCAACACGGTGGTGGCCGACATCGGCGGCGACCTCAACATCGAGAGCGTGCAGGACACCAGCACCTACGCCAGCAAGGACAAGGCGGTGGGCGGCAGCGTGACCTTCGGGGTCGGCTTCAGTGCCAGCGCCAGCTACAGCAGCAACAAGGTCAACGGCGACTTCGCCAGCGTCACCGAGCAGAGCGGCATCCAGGCCGGCGACGGCGGCTTCGACATCCGCGTGCATGGCAATACCGACCTGAAAGGCGGCGTGATCGCCAGCACCCAGGCGGCGGTGGATGCCGGCGTCAACCGCCTGCAGACCGGCACGCTGACGGTGAGCGACATCACCAACACCAACAATTACAAAGCCACGGGCATCAGCCTCTCGGGCGGTTACGCTGCCGGAGGCAGCAAGGACGGAGCCAAAACCGAGACCCAGACGCCACCGACGACCAATAACGGCAGCAATTGGTCCTGGCAAAACCAGGGCAGCGGTGCGCAAGGCGCGGCCGCCGGTTACTCCAGCAAGAGTGGCAGCGAGACCTCGCTCACCACCAGCGGCATTAGTGGCGGCACAGTGGTGATTACCGACCAGGCGGGCCAACAAGCCAAGACCGGGCAGAGCGTCAGCGATGTGCTGGCGGCACTAAACCGCGATGTGCTCACCGGTGATAGCGCCAATGGGCTGGTGAAAGGTTGGGATGGGCAGAAGCTGCAGCGGCAAGTGAGCGCCGGAGCGGAGATCACGGCGACGTTTGGGCAGCAGGCCAGCAAAGCGGTCGGGGACTACGCGTCGAAGAAAGCTTTGGTTCTCCGCGCGCAGGGAGACTCAGAAGAAGCCGCAAAATGGGATGAAGGCGGCGAATACCGCATAGCTGCGCATACCGCGATGGGACTGCTTGGTGGAGGTGTTGAGGGCGCACTTGGGTCAGCGGCGGCTGCAACGGCTGCACCAGTTGTTTCAGAACTCACCAAGAATTTGCCAAAGGGCGTGAAGGAAGCCGTTGGTGCTGGCTTGGCGGCTGGGCTGGGCGCGGCAATTGGCGGATCAGCAGGCGCGGCCACCGCGTTTAACGAAGACGCTAACAATCGGATGCTGCATCCAGACGAAGTGAAGTGGATCCGAGAAAACGCAGCTGAGTTCGCAAAAGTACAGGGAATCGGCGAGAAGGAAGCCTACAATATTCTATTGGTAGAGGCTGCTGCTTATGTGGAAAAAGACATTCAGGACAAGCTTTCATTGCTTGGTGCCGGATATGAAAATGAGGCTGCGATTGCATTTCTTGCGACCAATCGTGCGGTCTATGGTAGCGTTGAGTCCTTTGATAATCGGCATCGCAACGATGCCAGCATGTTCGCAAATGAGCTAGGGCGCAGCACCGGAGATTTCGTCGATGTATTCAATGCACTGGCGGATGCGGGAGGAAGCAAAGACGACTGGCATTTGGCCCTTGCACCAGCAAATACTGCGTTCGCAAATGCATCATCTTCTCAGTGGGGGGTGTTTAAACTTCAGGTCGCCAGTGCTGGTGCGGGAGCACTTGCTGCCGCAGGTGTAATTACCTATCCCACATTGTCATGGTGGGCTCAAACCGGACTTAAAAGCGGAGTTCAGAGTGCTGCCATTTACACTCTTACTACCGCCGCCAAAGCCAACAGCGAACGGTTGGACACAGGCAAGAATTTCACAGAAACGTTTGCAAATAATTTCTCGTGGCCTAAGCTCGGTGTTGCAGCCACAGTCGGTGCGGCGGGAGGCGTGTATACCCAGCAAATGTTGACCTGGGCAGGCTTGCCGATCGGGTTCTTGCCAAGCGTTCAGAGCATAGGCGGCATAGTTATCCGAGGAAATCAAATGGCCCAAGGAACGGCTATTTCAAAAGCGGCAAACGCTGCAGTCGATCACTACAAAGATAAAGATGCGGAAGATTCCAACCCATGATTGATATAATTTTTGCGGTATCCGCCGGGATTTCAACCCCACTCATCGCGAGCAAGATTAATAAATTTGGAAAGATAAGATTGTTCTGTGTCGGCTTTGTTGTCGGACTGTTTTTTTCTTTAATTTCAGCATTTTATTATCATTTCTTCGGACTTCAAAATTTTTCGCGAGGGCTTGATTTTTATACATCACCCCAAACAATTATTCCAAGCCTAATATTTCCTTTTTCATTTGGAATTATGGCAGCTCTAATGCAACTTATGTATCCCCTGATGACGTGGAAGCAAGCGGAGAAGGAAATTCTACGGTCAGGCTTTGCAATAACAAAAATAGATAATTTAAACAGCATTCAATATTCAAAAGGCGACTTCGATTTAATCGCGATTTTTGGTCAAGAAAAGGTTCCGAAGCGCATAAAGATTTTTAGAGGAAAAAGAGAGATCGGATTGATGGAGCTTAGAAATTGAAAACCAGTGGATGCATCTCCGATTTTGAATAGCTCTACGGTTTTGAGTCCAATTCCGTACCCCGAGCAGATTTGACGTGAAGAAACATGTTCCCGAAGAGCAGATCATCGGCTCCCTGCGCGATGCCGGGGCAGTTCGTCCACTTGTTCGCACTCGTCACCAATCACCGTGATTACCAACGCACGATCATGCACTGTGACGCACAATTTTGAACCGATAGCAAAGCCCACTTGCTCCAACCAACGGCCACGCAAGCGAAGTGCGGGCACGCGCTGTTGGCTGTCAGGATAATAGCCATAACCCACGGTGCACTGCTTGGTTGGGCGCACACGTCGCGGTGGGCGTTGTGCGCGGGCAAGCTCGGCGG
>NZ_FLTX01000084.1 GCF_900092025.1 Xanthomonas bromi | reverse complement strand
GTGTTTGGATCATTGGATTTTTCGCCATTCCTGGCGCTTTTCGGGGGAATTCCACGGATCACAGGCGCACGCTTCCCATAGCAGGCAGTAACTGCTTTCGCTTCATCCACAGGTTTGACAGCGCAAACAACGTCAGTATTTGCGCCGTGTTCTTGACCAAGCCGCGATAGCGGACCTTGGTGTACCCGAACTGGCGTTTGATCACCCGGAATGGATGCTCCACCTTCGCGCGCACGCTGGCCTTGACGTGTTCCCAACGCTGTTCCCAAGCACGCTCGCGTTTGTTGCCGATGCCTTGCATCGTCGAGGGCCTTGCGGCGATGAAGAATGCTGCTTCGCAGTCCTGCAGTTCTTGGCGTTTGTCCGCGCCGGTATAGCCGCTGTCGCCGAACACGCTGTCTTCTTTGCCGTGCAGCAATGCATGCGTCACCGTGACATCGGCCACGTTGGCTGCGGTGCAATGGACGTGGTGCACCAGTCCGGAAACTCATCCACGCCGATGTGCGCCTTCATCCCGAAATACCACTGGTTGCCCTTCCTGGTCTGATGCATCTCAGGGTCGCGCGCATGGTCGGCATTTTTGGTCGAACTGGGCGCAGCGATCAGGGTCGCATCGACGATCGTGCCAGAGCGCAAGCTCTGGCCCTTGCGCGCCAGATGCGCGTTGACCGCTTCCAGCATCTGTGCAGCAAGGCCATGGGTCTCCAGCAGGCGGCGAACGTTGAGAATCGTGGTCTCGTCGGGAATGTCGTCCAACCCACCGAGCTGGGCAAAGCGCCGCAAGGTCGGAATCTCGTGCAGCGCTTCTTCCATCGCCCGATCACCCAACGCATACCATTGCTGCAGCAAATGAATCCGCAACATCGTCGCCAGTGCGTACGGCTGCCGACCTGGCCGCCCCGACACTGGATAGTGCGACGCGATCAGCCCGAGCAGTTGCTGCCACGGAACCACCTGCTCCATCTCGGCCAGCAAGATCTCGCGCCGGGTCTGCTTGCGCTTGCCCAGGCCCTTGGCGTCACCGAACGTCAGTTGCATGGATGATTCCTCACTACTGTGGCAATAGTGTTGCGCATCTACCGTGCTTTGTTCAGAGGTTCCCTAAGAAGACGCCGAATTTCAGGGAAGCTAGATCACCTCTGAACAATCGCCACGCTGCGAGGGCCCGACTTATCGGCCTTGCGCCGAGCTTGTCAACTGCGCGCGAACAGGCGCCGCACCGTCGAGGTATGCGCCGCGCGGACTGTCCACACAGAGGAAGTTCTGTGCATCGTCGGCGCTGCCCTGGCCGATCCATAACGCCGATTGCGGATAGTGGCAAAGCGGCCGGGTGCGGACTACACCCTTGGCCGGATCGTCATTGGCGTATTTTGCCGCGACGATGCGCTCCGGTGCGATGCCTTGCTCGACCCACGCCTCCATCGCAGACAACACGTCGTGCTGGCGATCGATGGCCAATGCGGGCGGCCCATACAGCGCGCCGAAGGCCGACGTGCCGGGTCCACCGGTGAAGTGGCCCATGCCGGGCACCATGAACAGGCGGAAGAACTGCTGGGTCTGCGCAAGCGCATCCTCGGCCCTGCTGATCTGCGGGTTATCCAGCCATTGCCTGGCCACGACCGATTCGTAATAGGTGATCGCGCCTCGCGGCGGAACCACCGGATCTTCCCAGCCGATATACAGGATCATCTTGCCGTTGCGCGCGCGAAATCCGCTTAGATCTGCAGAGGTGGCGTCAATGACGCTGGCCAGCGGCTGGCCGGCGACCGGCTTGCGTTCGGCGCGGGCGACATCGGTATCGAAGTTCACCTGCGTATGGTCGAACCCGGCGCTGCCGGTATCGAACACCATATTGGCGAAGAACTGGTTGGCGAGCACCGCATCGCCGCCGCCGGGAACGGCGGCGTTGCCGGTGATCCACTGGTTCCATGTCCCCGGCGTGGCGACTGCGAACGGCTCGAAACCGTAGTAGATGCGCTCGCCGGTGCGCGGGTTGACCGGACCGGCAAGGATGGCGGCGAGCGTCTGCAGCTGCGGCGCAGTGAGGCACGCGTCGGACTCCGCACCGCTGCATAAAAGCACGCGGGGATCGAAGCGGCACCGGCGTGGGTCGTTGACCACGCCGTCGGCCGTGTGGTCCTTTGCATCGCATTGGGCGAGCGCGGCGGCCTGGATGGCTGGCAGCTTGACCGCCGAAATGGTCGCCGCCGGACTGCCAAACTGGGCGTCTTGCAACCACAGCCAGGAAAACGCGTTGTGGACCCAGGCGCTGGAAGGCGCATCGGCGATGATGCCATCGAAGGCGCCCGGAAAGCGTTGCGCTGCGATCAGCGCATCGCGGCCCCCATTGGAGGCGCCGAAAAAGTAGGAATAGCGCGGCGCGCGGTGCGTGTAGGCGGAGACCAGCGCTTTGCCGTTCGAGATCGTCGTGGCCACCGCCTGATAGCCCCAGTCGACGATCTTCTGCGGG
This sequence comes from Xanthomonas bromi, assembly GCF_900092025.1. GTDB lineage: Bacteria > Pseudomonadota > Gammaproteobacteria > Xanthomonadales > Xanthomonadaceae > Xanthomonas > Xanthomonas bromi. The sequence continues at coordinate 13,230 of NZ_FLTX01000084.1, read as the reverse complement.
TGGCCGAGCGCAAAGCTCGCATCGCCGATCGACGCCCGGTGGCCGCCATCGGTGGTTGCGGTCGCATAGCCGCGGCGCAAGGCGAAACCAAGCGACCCATATTGAATGTTTCCGGCGAAGACGACCGTACCGACCTGCAGGTAATTCTGGTTCCAGCCCGCGGACGGAATCCACACCTCGAACCCGATTTCCGAATCGCTGGTCGGCCGCGACACACCGACGACGCGACAGAACGCCGGTAGTGCGTCAAGCACGGTGCCGTCCGGCGCCGTGAAGGAACCGGCGGGCACGTCGGTAGCGCTGCGAATCGTGGTGGACGGCAGGGACAGCGCGAGCATGTCGGCGCAAGCGGCCGACGCCGATGCCGTTGTCAGCAAAGCGCCGGTTGCCGCCATCGTCCGTAGCAACCCGCGTAACCCGTTCAATCGCAACATGAGCATTTCCTTTGGTTGAAGAGCAGGCGGCACCAGCTATGCCCTCTGGAAGCGGCGGGATCAATCCAAACTGGCGGTGGCCGCGTAGGCGAGCACTTTCATTTGGGAACGAAAACATCGCTGTTGGTGAGCATGTGGTCCCACGAATACTGGGAACCGGTCCGCGCCAAGTGCCAGACTGTGGTGATGGCCGGTACGCCGCCAGACGCATCACAGGTGCCGGTCCAGGCAGTCATGCTGCCGTAATTACCCCACTGCACCGAAAAAGTGATGGCGGGCAGTTTGCTCGATGCCGTCGACCCGGCAACCGGGTTGGCAAACCAGCCGACTAGCGGATATACCGCGCCAGTGGTGCCGGAAGGCGAGATGTACGTGCCCGAGAGCTGCCCGGAGGTCTGTACGGCGGTGATCGTGAGTGTGGAACCCAGCTGGTTTTTCCATTGGCCTACCGGGTTGTTGCAGGTTGGCGCGGCCTGGGCGAGCGATACGCAACTTCCGAGCAGCGCAACGCAGGAAGCATATTGACGCATGGACATGCACATCATCAGTTCTCCTCGTCATCAAGCGAAAGGTGGCCGGTTCAAGCCAACGACTAGATAGCACCGACCTGGTCCGCATTGCTGGGATGCATGTCTCCATCTCTTATATTTGACGAAGGTCGGGGTGGGGTTCAAACCCGATGTAACGGACACTTACAAGAGGGCCGATTGGTAATCCCCCCACAGGTTAGCTGACGCCAGAAGTGGAATTTTCTCGTACCCTTTTCTGAGGAGGTTCCATGAAGACATCCCGTTTCACCGACAGCCAGATCATCGCCGTCCTCAAGCAGGCCGAGGCCGGCACGTCGGTGCCGGAGCTATGCCGGGAACACGGCATCAGCATGGTGAGGCCATCTCAACGCCGGGAGATGGCCCGATGGGCGGTGGCGAACAAGACAATGAGCATCCGGCACGCCTGCCAGGCGTTTGAGGTCAGCCAAACTTGCTACGGCTATCAAGCCAAGGCCAGCGAGGAGAACGTCCAGATTGCCGATTGGCTTGTCCGGTTGACCACGACCTATCGTGATTGGGGGTTCTGCCTATGCTTTCTGCACCTGCGCAACGTGAAGGGCTTCGGCTGGAACCACAAGCGGGTGTACCGCACCTACCGGGAGCTGGAGTTGAACCTGCGGATCAAGCCGAAGAAACGGCTGGTACGTGAGCGGCCTGAGCCGTTGTCGGTACCGGAGACGATCAACCAGGTCTGGTCGATGGATTTCATGCACGACCAGTTGGCCGATGGTCGCAGCTTCCGGTGATTCAACGTGCTCGACGACTTCAATCGCGAGGGTCTGGGCATCGAGGTCGACCTATCGCTGCCATCGGCCCGTGTGATCCGCGCATTGGATCAGATCATCGACTGGCCCGGCAAGCCAAACGCCATTGGCTGCGACAACGGCCCGGAGTACATCAGCGGCGCGCTGTTAGCCTGGGCAGAGCAGCGCGGCATTCGGATCGAGCACATCCAGCCGGGCAAGCCGCAGCAAAATGCCTACGTCGAACGTTACAACCGCACCGTCCGCTACGCCTGGCTGGCCACAACGTTGTTCGACACCATCGAGCAGGTTCAGGACAAGGCCACGCGCTGGCTATGGACGTACAACCATGAGCGCCCCAACATGGCGCTCGGCGGCATCACCCCAGCAATGAAATTGGCGATGGCCGCGTAGCTCCACTTTTGGCGAACGCTAAAGGCGGGGGGATTACCGATGTGGTTCGCCGCCGCCGGCGCGATCCTGCTGCTCGTTCTTCTCGTCGGCTGGGCCGTGTTGGGCTACTACCGCCGCGAACTCTCCACCGTCAAGGAAGAGCTGCAACGCTACGAGAATGCCCTCCCTGTTCTCCAGGCGTATTACGCATCCGATGCGGTCATTTGTGGTGGCCGCGTGTGCGCCAATGTCGATTCCAACGGACAGCGGACAGGCGACAAGCGCCAGTATCGGCAAGCCACACCGCGACCCTAGCAGTGAGGTCAGCGCTTCCCCGACTCAGCTTTCCGAAACAGGCATGCCATCGTCTGCATCGCGCGCCACCGCGATACCTGCACGAATAAAGCGGATCTCCTGCGGCGATTGCAACGCGATACCCACCGTTGCCATGCGCTGCAGCAGCGCGAAGAACAGCTCGCTGCGCACGCCATACGAATCGCGCGGACTGCTCACATAGGCGAACGAATTGAAGTTGACGTGCTCGCTCGCCAGCGAATCGATGAACACCGATGGCGCCGGATCGGCCAGCACCTTGGCGTGCTCGGCAAACAACGCCAGCAGCATGTCGCGCACCTTGGCGACATCGGTTTCCAGCGGCACAGAGAACTGCAACTGCACACGGCCCATGGGATTGGACATGGTCATGTTGCGCACGCTCTTGGTGATCAACTCCGAGTTCGGCACGATCAAGGTGGAACGGTCGCCCACCTGGATTTCGGTGGCACGCACGCTGATCTTGCGCACGTCGCCCTCCTGATCGCCGATCCGCACCCAATCGCCGATCTTGACCGGGCGCTCGGCCAGCAGGATCAGCCCGGACACGAAGTTCTGCGTGATCGCCTGCAGACCGAAGCCGATCCCCACCGACAACGCGCTCAACACCAGCGCCAAGCGCTTCAAGTCCAGACCCAGCGCGGTCAGCCCCCATACCGCCACCACCAACCAGCCCAGATAGCGCGCCACCGTGCTGATCGAGTTGCGCGCGCCGGCATCGAGCTGGGTCTTGGGCAGATAGGTATTGAGCAGCCACTGCTGCACCACGTGCACCACCCCCAGGCCCAGGACGAACACCAGCAGCGCGCGCACGACTGCGGCCGGTGTGATGGTGAGCTCCTTGCCGATCTGGATGCCGTGCGAGACGTTCTCGGCCCAGCCGGTGACCGCAGAGAGATTGGCGCCATACGGGGTGATCAGCGCCGCGATTCCCAGCAGGAGCAACACGACACGTACCGCGGCAGACAGCAGCAGGCCCAGCTGCACCAGACGCCCGCTGCCCATGCCCGTGCCCAAGGCATGCGACAACGCGCGATTGAAGCGCCCTTCCGGATTGAACACCCAGGTCAGCAGGTCGTCGGCAAACACCACCAGCAACCCGAGCAGGCTGCAGATCAGCGTGATCCAGATGATCTGGCGCGCGATGAACAACGACAGATTGAGATAGCCGAACAACGCCGCCAGCAGCGACACGATCACTGCGACATGCCCCAGCAGGCGGATCAGCACGATGACGCCGCCGCCACGCGACACCACCGGCGGCGGCTCGCTGCTATCGGCGCTGGCGGCTCCGGCGCTGGCGGCGCGCGCGCGCAACGACAGGCTCAGGCCAGCCAGTGCCGAGAGGATCAAGCCGGCATACAACAAAGCGGCCACCGCGTCGGTCGCGGTGGTGGCCGCGGTACTGGTGCGCGCCACGTCGTTGAGCTTCATCGCCATGCCGCTGAACCAGCTCACCGCGGCGGTGGCCAGGCAATGCACGCGCAGCCGATCGACGGTGGCGTCGTCCAGCGGGAACAGCCGCCAGGTGGGTTGGTGCTTCATCAGCAGGCTGGCGCTGAGCGAGCCGACAAAGGCCGCGATGAAACTGATGAAGACGAACGCACCCAGCAACTCGTCCAGATCGTCCGGCACCTGGGCAATCGCGCGCACGCTTTCGGCCAGCACCCATGCCGCCATGCCCAGACTGAGCGTGCCGACCAGCAGGAACCACAGCGCCAAGCCGGACCGTCGCAACCGCCCGCCCGGCGCACGCGACGCGGCGTAGCGCCGGCCCAGATGCCGAAGGAAAATGCGCAACGGAAAGGCCAGCAGCAGCGCAATTGCCACACCAGTCGCCAGTCCGCCAACGCCGTTGGCAACCGTGCCGGTGCGCAGCGCCTGGACCGCATCGTCGTAGACGCCGCGCAGACGGGTGAGGTCATCGGGCCATTGCTGGGCGATCTGCCCCCACAGTGCCGGCGACAGCGGTGAGGCGACACGCGTGGATAGCTGCACACTGAAGAGTTGCGCGCGTTTTTGTTCCAGGCGATCGGCAAGCTCGCCTGCTTCGGATGCCAGCAGGTTGGCGCGCTTGAGTTCCGCATCCAGCTTGTTTTTTTCGCTGGCCAGCGCCTCGCGCTGATTTTTCAGGTCCGCCAGATCTGTCGTTTGCTCCACGCCCAAACCGTCGAGCCGAGCGCTGAGTTGCTTGAACTGCGGATCCAGCTGACGTGCCAGATCCTGTGCCTGCCGCTGCGCCAGCGTTACCTGGTCGGTCAATGCACGCAGCAGTTCGGTATCGGCCTTGTCCAGCCCGGCCTCCCCCTGGTCCAGCACCTTTTGCGCTTCGTCCAACTGTGTCTGCGCGGTCTCCAACAAGCTGTCCTCGTCCTGGGCGAGCACCGCGCGTGCACAGACCAGCCACAGGGCACAGCACAGCAGCACGCGCAGCAACACGCTCGAACGGGCAGGCGACACAGAACGAAATCGGGACACAGGCAGGCATCGGACAGGCGCAGGAGCGCGCGGTGCCGGCATCTTAAGCCACCGCCCCGCCCTGACGCCCAGCGCTATGGCGGCGATTCATGCGAACGCAAGCGCAGCATCCGGCAGTGCGAGCACCGAGCCAACCAGTGCATGAACATGCGACGGCTTGTCACCTTGCGGAAACACCGGGCTGACGCAGAATCGAATCACCGCTGCGGCAGACGCAGCGGATGACCGCGAAGGAGACCCTCTATGCAGATTCAGATCCAGACCGACAATCACGTACCGCACGATCCGTCTGTTGTGGCGCATGTCGAGAAGACCTGCACCGCCCAGCTGGCGCATTTCGCCGGCGACATCACCCGTGTGGAAGTGCACTTGCGCGACGAGAACGGTCAGCGCGGCGGGGCGGCGGATCGAACCTGCAGTATCGAAGCGCATGTCGCCGGCCTGCCGCCGATTGCGGCCACCAACAGTGCCGAAACCACCGCCTCGGCCGTGACCGGCGCTGCGCGCAAGCTACGCACGGCCATCGAGCATGCGCGCGGCAAGCAGCAGTCGAAGGCGACTGCCCCGCCACCCGACATGCTGTGATCTGATCGGGCTTCGGCAGGGCGGCTTCGGCCGCGCTGCCACCGATGCGGCGCGGGTGTCGCAGTGCCGCGAGAGTCGAAGCGCTATCGGCATCCTGATCCACAAACCAATCGGCCCGCTGCAGTGGCACTGCAGCGGGCCGATTGGTTTCAATTTGTTGCGCGCGGAGTCGATTCCGATGCGGCAACTAGCAGAACGTTTTGAAGGGCGCCCTGCTGGCCTACGGAATGCGTCCGTTGGTCAGGCTCAGGAGCGAAGGCGTCTAGGGCACGCGATACCAGACATCTGATGGAGCCAAGGTCGATGGGTTCGACGCGTCGGGCGGCGCCACAACCTGATGACTCGGCGAAGGACCACCAGGCAGGACTTGGAGTTCTACACGTTTCCACGCATCGCCGCGGTTGCGAGGTGGCCGCTGATCGACACGATGACTGCATCGTTTGTCACTGCCACGTGCGGCAGGTCATCCGCAATCGTGATGCCATGGCTACAATACGTTGGTATGCGGCACTTCGCTTTCCAGCGCTCGATGACCTCCTTGGCGATACCGGCCATGGCGCTGCTGTTCGCCATGCCGATCGCGTCGCGGCTGATGGCGACTGGTTCCGGGAGCACCCCTGCGACGTGGTCGCAGATGTGTACGGCAACTGGCCTGAAGCTGGTCAAGTTCGGCGCAGCATCCAGCGTGCCTGACGGCCAATTACCGGCGACTCCAGTCATCGGCCATGCGGATGGCGACTGCCCCTACTGCCCGCTTGCCGCGGGCATGATGGGATTACTGCTGTGCCTGCTGCTTTGCTTGCCGGCCACGCCGCAACGCGCCATGCGGACCTGGCGGCGTAACCTCGCGCGCACATTTCTGCATCCCACTGGCCTGGGATCCCGCGGACCTCCACTTCGGGCCTGAAGCCGACGTCGGTCCTCCGCGCGCAGATTGCGCGCGTCATGTCATTCCAGGACATTTCCATGTCGATTCCTATCGTCGCGACGCCGCGTGCGTCGCGTACGGCCATGCCCATGGCCGCTATCCTGCTGCCCGCCGCCTTCCATGCCGTCGACCAGCCCTCCCCCACCTTGCTTGACGCGCTGCAGGCCCGCTCGACCGGCTTCCGGCGCGTCCAGTCGGCCGAGCCACTGGCGATAGCGGAAAAGCAGGCGTCCGCCGAGCGGCTGAGCTTGAAGGCCTCATTCGGTGGGGTGGTGCGCATGCCGGCCGCTGGAGGTATTGCGCATGCCCCTTGATCGGCATCGCCGGCACGTTGTCGCCCGCCACCTCGGCGTGGCCCTGTTCGCCCTGGTGCTGCTGTGCGCCTGCAGCCGCCCCGCACCGCATGGCGCCGACTTGAGTGCAATGGGGCGCGGGGTGAGCTTCTATCTCAGGGACACAGCGGGCCACCCGCGGCCCTCGCAGAGCTTCCGAGGCAAGGTGCTGGTGCTGTTCTTCGGATTCACCCGCTGCCCGGACATCTGCCCGACCACCCTGACGCGGGCGGTGCAGATCAAGCGGCAACTCGGAAAGGATGCGCGCGAGGTGGAGTTCGCCTTCGCCACCTTGGATCCGGAGCGCGATACCCCGCAGATGCTGCGCACCTACGTGAACGCGTTCGACCCGGGCTTCATCGGCCTCACCGGCACCGAGAGCGAAGTCAAGGCCGCCGCCGCCCAGCTCCACGTGGTGTACGCAAAAGTGCCGATCGGCACTACCTACACGATCGATCATTCCACCCGCAGCTATGTGTTCGACCGTCAAGGCCGACTGCGTGTGGGTTTGGCCCACGAGCAGAGCGTGGAGGACTGCGTGGCGGATATCCGCCAGAGTCTTTCAGACGATTGAATGCCCATCGTCCGTCCGCCACGCCATCAGCATCGTCCACCCGCCGCACCACGCCCGGGTCTTTCCGCACACTGGAGATAATTCGTCATGAAAATGCACGCCACGCTGCTCGTTGCCACGACACTCGCCCTGGCCTCCTGCCAACAGGCCAGCCCACCCGGCGGACACGCAGAAGCGACAGCACCCTCCGCCGCGCCCCACGCCGAGGTCGCTCCGAGCGCACCTGACAGGCCCGTCGTACAGGCCAGCCAAGCATGGTCGCGCGCCACACCGCCGGGCGCGGTGGTGGGAGGCGGCTATCTGACGCTACGTAACGGAGCCGATGTGCCCGACCGACTTGTCGCAGTGGAATCGGCAGCCAGCGCGCGCGTGGAGATACACGAGATGCACATGGAGGGAGAGGTCATGAAGATGCGCAGGCTCGACGACGGCTTGGCTCTACCCGCGCGCGGCACCGTGCAGCTGCAACCAAGCGGCATGCACCTGATGTTCATCGAACCGCATGCGCCGTTCGTCGTCGGCAAACCGATCGAAGCGACCCTCGTGTTTCAGAACGCTCAACGCGTGAACGTACAGTTCGACGTGCAGCCGATGGGGGCCGATGCACCAGGCAACGTCGCCTCCCCGCATTCGATGCACTGAAGATCGACCGCCGCTGGTCCAGCCGGATCGACGTGCCAGGATGGAAGCACACGTCACGCCCTCGCCGCAGCGAGGTCTTGGATGGGAAAGCTTCCACGTCGTCGTCTCTGCCGGCAGTCGGCGTTCATCCGCCCCGGACCACCTGCGCAAACCGCCATGCAGAAGCACACATTCGCCAGCCAATGCCTTGGCGTGATGGTCTAGACTGAAAACATGCTGCGCCATCGCCACGTTTTGCAGGTCATGCATCGGCTCGCCCTGCTAGGCGCGTTGCTGATGGTGATTGCGCCGGTGCTCAGCCGCTGGAGCCTGGCGGATGAGGCCACGCAACCTTTGCGGCAGCTTGCGGAGTTGTGCACCAGCCACGGGATGCAACAGGTCGAGCTGGGTTCTGGCGCCATCCCGATGCAGACCGCGTACCCGAGGTCGATGGACATGCGCATGCCCGGCATGGATCACGGCCATGCCGGGATCATGCCAATGGACCAGGGCGATGGCATGGTCTGCAACTACTGCGTGCTTGCCGCCAGCCTGCTTGCCTTGCTGCTGGTAGTGCTGGTGCTGCCGCTGCTGCAGCACGCAGCGATGCGCCTGCCGCTCCTGCGCCTCCTGCCGCGCGTCGCAAGCGCCTGGCCGGCGCACGGCGCACGCGGCCCGCCGGACACCTCGCCGGCCTGATTTCGCTGATGGTGCCTGGCGTGTCCGGGCTGCCAGCCATCGGTCTTCGTATCTGCCGTTCCGTCATCGTTGATGGCCAGGATGCGGCTGCCCGTGGGACCGCCTTCGCGGTCCGGCACGCTGCTGCAGTCTTCATGTGGCCGTCGAATCGGCAGGGCATCGCCGCCAATGACGGCAATTCGATGCGAAGTGAACTCACGCGTTATTCGCCGATCCCGCGGTGCGGTTGCACCGTGGCTCGCGTATGTCGCATGGCGCGGCAGGACCTCATCCCCCGCGGCTGACCCCTGCGCTGCACGCGCCACCGGCAACAGGCGGCGTTCGGGCACGAGAACCAAAGAAACTCATGAACACACGATTGGTGGGCCTCCTGATCGCGGGAGGGACGCTGGACGCGGCCGCCCAGGACGCCATGCAGTTGCCTGCCGTGCAGGTGGTCGGCGACTACACCGCCGACAGGACGAGCAGCACGCTCCAGTCGGACGTTGCGCTGGCCAACTATCCGGCCTCGATCCAGGTGGTGCCATCGCAGGTGCTGCGGGACCGCGGCGTGACACGCACAGAACAGTTGGTGGACAACGTCAGCGGCGTGCATGCCGAAGCCAGCTATGGGGGCAACGGCGCCACGTTCTTCAACATCCGCGGTTTTAGCGAGAGCAACGGCCTGCGCGATGGCTTCCGCAACTACGGCTATTACGCATTCCGCGACGTACAGAACATCGACCAGGTGAAGGTGTTCAAGGGACCGGCAGGCGCGTTGTATGGCGGCGTCGGTGCGGTCGGCGGCTACGTCAATACGGTCTCCAAACTGCCGCAGCAGGAGAATTTTGGCGAGATCAACCAGACCGTCGGCGGCGACGGTCTGCGCCGCACCACGCTGGACTTCAATGACATCATCAGCGGCAAGATCAGCCTGCGCCTGAATGGCGCAGTCGAGAACAACGACACGTTCCGCGACAACGGTGGCTACGATTCCTAGTCGATCGCGCCATCGATGACCTGGGACAACAAGCAGGGCACCTCGCTGACGCTGTTGACCGAGTTCAACCAACTCCGCCGCGATGGCTTCGACCTGGGGATTCCGGCGATCACGGACTATCGCGCCCTGTCGCGGACGCGCTATTACGGCCTGAGCGATGGTGTCGACGACGCGGTGTCGGGGGGACGATGGCCGCAACAACACCCTTGCCGCCACGCTGCTGTTTTCGCATGTTGTGTCGGCCAACTGGACGCTGCGCCTGGCGGGGCAGTACGTCACCGCCAGCCAGCGCTCGACTCAGACCTTTCCAAACAGCACCACGCCGACTGGCAGCCTGCTGGGATATTCGGTCCATGCCAATGCCGATGAGAATTGCCGGCAATACAGCGGTCGGGCCGAGCTGGCCGGTGATCTCCAGATTGCCGGCATGCGCCATCAGATCCTGACCGGCGTCGATGACGGGTACCTGGAACAAGGCAGTGCCGGGTCGGACGTCTATACGATGGACATCGACCTGTTCGATCCGGGCTACGTCGCCGCGCTGGTGGCCAATGGCTCGCTGGATTCGCACCAGGGCCAGGGCAAGGACGACGGCCTCTACTTCCAGGATCTGGTCGCGCTGGGCCCACAGCTCAAGGCCATGCTCGGCATGCGCATGGGCCGCTTCGTCAACAATGCCCTCGAACGTGGTCTGGTCGCCGGGCGCGGGCGGCAGACCGCGTTCTCTCCACGCGTGGGACTGACCTGGCAACCGGTGGCGGGCACGTCGCTGTTCACCGACTGGAGCCGCAGCTACTCGCCGAACGTCGGCCACAGCGGCAGCAGCATCACCTACGATGCGCAGATCGCCGAGCAGTTCGAGGTCGGCGTCAAGCAGGCGCTGGTCGACGACCGGCTCCATGCCAACCTGGCCCTGTTCAATCTGGACCTGGCCAACCTCCTGACCACCGACCCGGCCAATCCGCTGCGGCAGGTGCTCAACGGCAGGCAGCGCAGCCGCGGCGCGGAACTGGCTCTGGCCGGTACGATCCTGCCCGGCTGGAAGGTGATCGCCAGCTATGCCTACACGGATGCCAAGGTCGACCACGACACCGATCTGCCGGTGGGCGATGCGCTGTCGAACGTGCCGCGGCACAGCGGCAGCGTGTGGAGTACCTATGCGTTCAGCGCGCTGCCCGGGCTGAAGGTCGGCGCCGGCGTCTATTCCGTCGGTGCGCGCGAAGTCACGCTGCCCAACACCTTCCAGCTGTCGTCCTACACCCGGACCGACGCGATGGTGGCGTACGAACGCGGGCCGTGGAGCACACAGCTCAACCTGCTCAATGTCTTCGACCGCAAGTACGACACGGGCGGCTTGGCAGGCGTCTTCAACTACACCTTGACGCCGAGCGTCCCCGCAACGGCGCAGCTGACGCTGTCTTACCGATGTGCCGACTGAGTGCTACCAGGCCATGCCGGGGGGCGCCTGCAGCGCCCCGGATCACGTTTCTTTTTCAGCGCTTCCGCATGACCCACAAGACCTTGTTGAACGCCGGCATCGCGCTGGCATTGGCCTGCCTGATGTTGCCGGCCTACGCGCAAACCCAGGACGTGGCCGATGCCGAACCGACCGTGCAGGCCGCTTCCAATCGTGCGCCCAGCTGGACGCTCAAACCAGTCAACGTCACCGCCAAACGTGGCCTGTATTCGACCGCCGACACCACGGCAGCCACCCGCACCGAGACGCCGCTCATCTAGGTTCCGCAGTCGGTGCAGGTCATCACCAGCACGCTGCTGCAGGAGCAGGATCGGCGCACGCTGGGCGATGCGCTGGTCAACGTGTCCGGTGTCACGCCCACGCGTTCGGACGAGAACCTGTTCATCCCGCCGATCGTGCGCGGATTTCCGGCCGAGGTGTATCTGGACGGCCTGCCGCTGTTTGCCGGCAACCAGCAGGCCTACGATCCCACTGGCATGGTCGGCATCGCCAGCATCGCCGTGCTCAAGGGGCCGAGCGCGACGCTGTATGGCCGCGGGCTGGGCACCCCACTTGGCGGCGTGATCAACATCGAGAGCGAGCGACCGGAACCGACGGCCTTGAGCGGCTACGCAGCGCTGCGCGCGGGCAGCGTCTCGACCTGGAATCCTTACGCCGACATCAATCTGCCGCTGTCGCCGAATGTCGCGGCACGGATCAGCGCCGAGTATCAACGCAACGACAGCTGGATCGACGAGGTACATGGCGAACGATGGTCGCTGCAGCCCAGCCTCCTGTTCCAATTGACGCCCGATACAGATCGTTCGCAAGTCGACGGCTGACACGCGCAAGGCCCGCCTACTGCGCCTGCGCTAGGCGATTGTGGCGCACGGCGACGCGATCCAAACGGCGCTGTTCGAGGACATGGGCCGCCCCGTGGCGACAATGGGAGCATGGAAACGGCTGGGATTCTGGCGACCATCGACCAGGCTGTAGCGAACCTCGAAGCGTGGATGGCGCCCGTACCGGCCAACGTCACTGTAGCGGCATCGGCCTATGTGCGTTACGAGTCCAAAGGCGTGGTGCTGCTGTTTTCGGCCTGGAACTTCCCCTTCACGTTGCTCTTCGAACCGCTGATTCCGATCATTGCCGCTGGCAACACAGTCATCGTGAAGCCCAACGAGGTGGCCCCTGCATCGGGTCGAGTGGCAACCGTGATCCTGCGTGAAGTGTTTGCTGAAAACGAAGTCGCGGTAGTCGAGGGAGGTGTGGAAGTAGCCGACCTGCTGCTTGAACTGCCGTTTGACCATATTTTCCTGACCGGCAGCCCTCGGGTGGGGCGCACGGTGATGGCCGCGCCGCCAAGCACTTGGCGTCTGTCACGCTGGAGCTGGGCGGCAAGTCGCCGCTGATCGTGGACGAAACATCCAACTTCGGCGATGCCATCCAGCAGATGGGCATCGGCAAGTCCTTCAACGGCAGGCAGGTCTGCATCAGCCCCGACTATGTGCTGGTACCCAACTCCCGCCGCGACGAGTTTGTGGCCCAGCTCAGCGACTTCTATCGACAGATGTTCTACGTCGATGGCGTGTACCAGCCCGCTCGCAGCAGCCGCATCATCAACGAGCGGGGTTTCCAGCGGCTGCAGGGCTACCTGACCGATGCGAAGGCGCGCGGGGCCAAGGTAGCCTTCGGAAGGGGGTACTGACGCCTCTAAGCTGCTCATCGAACCCACCATTCTGCTGGACGTTCCGAGCGACGCAGAGGTGCTGCAGAACGAGATTTTCGGCCCCCTACTCCCCGTTATCGGTTACGAGGATGCCGATGCGGCAATTGCCCACGTGCAAGCCGGCACCAAGCCATTGGCTCTCTTTCTCATCTCGAACGACGTGGAGTTCATCGACCGCGTGATCGAAAACACTTCCTCGGGTGGAGTGTCTATCAACGGTTGGGCGCCCCACTACCTGGATAAGGCGCTGCCGTTCGGCGGCGTGGGCGAGAGCGGCATGGACCACTACCACGGGGAGTACGGCTTCCGCGAACTCTCGCATGCGCGTGCTGTGGCCTACGCCCGCCCGCTGCAGGGCTGAACCCAAAGCATGCCTATTTCCTTTTATCGACTTA
>NZ_FLTX01000070.1 GCF_900092025.1 Xanthomonas bromi | reverse complement strand
CGCCACTGGCGGCCTTTTTTTGTTGCCGCGGTCAATGCGTCGTCGTGCTGCGTGCCTGTGCGCGATAGGCGATGAAACCGGTGGCCGGCAAGGCGCGCGAGAACAGCCAGCCTTGTGCCAGGTCCACGCCATGGGCGCGCAGATAATCGAACTGTTCCTGGCGCTCGACGCCTTCGGCGATGGTACGCAGATGCAGCGTCTTGGCCATTTCGATGATGTGCGCGGTCACTGCGCTGGTGGCCGAGTGGGTGCCGATGGTGTCCACGAACGACTTGTCGATCTTCAGCGCATCCAGCGGCAGACCCTGTAGATACTGCAGGCTCGAATAGCCGGTGCCGAAGTCGTCGATCGACACCGTGTGGCCGGCGCCACGCAGCCGCGTGATGGTGGCACGCGCCGCATCGATGTCCATCAGACTGCGTTCGGTCGCTTCCACCCACAGCTGGCCGCTGTCCACGCCGGTGCCGCGCAACGCCTGCGCCAGCACGCTCTGCACGCGGCCGCTCTTGATGTCTTCGGCGCAGACATTGATGGCTACGTGCAGCGCCGGATCGGCAGCGAGGGTGGGGCCGAGTTCGCGGATGACTTCGGCCACCACCAGGTCGGTGATCGGCAGGATCAGGCCGCTCGCTTCGGCCAGTGGAATAAAGGCATCTGGCGGCACCAGTACGCCGTCGGGTCGCTGCCAGCGCACCAGCGCTTCGGCCCCGACGCAGGCACCGCTATCGAGCGCAATGATCGGTTGGTAGTGCACGATGAACTCGCGGCGCTGCACTGCGATTTCCAGCCGCGCCAGCGGCGACAGGCGCCGTCGCGAGACCCATAGCACCGCACCGACCAGCAACAGCGCCACCGCGATGCCCACCGGCACCAGCTGCCACCGTGCCGCCGTCAGCGGCCCGCGCAGATAGGCCACCGGCTCGGTGACCACCGCCGTCCAGTCACCACGGCGGTCGCTTCCGAACAGTACCTGCGATAGCACGCGGTCGTCCGGCGCCCGTTCCGCCGTTGGCTCGATCAGCAAGTGTTCGGCAGCGGTGCCGGTACTGCTGAGAAGCTGCCCCTCCGGCGTGCCGATCGCCAGTTGCAGGCCAGGCGGGATATTGATGTCGGCCAGCGTGTCGGGGTTGATCAGGACGTTGTAGTCGCCCAGCTGCAGTGCCATCAGCGGACGCTGCGGATTGGCCAAGGGCAGCAGCCGCGTGGTGACCGCGATACCGCGCTTGACCACGAAATCGGCGGTGGCCTGCGGAATGCTGTCGCGCAACTGGCCCCATGAGGTACAGCGAAGACGACCTTGTTGGAAACGCCCCAGCTCGACGATGTAATGGCTGGTCAGCACCAGTGCGCGCATCTGCGCCAGCTGCGCGGGAGAGCATGGCGGCAGCTGCGAGGCAGCCAAGCTCAGCAATGCGCCGTGCGCCTCGTCGAAAGCGGTTTCGGTGCGCCGGATAGACAGCGCAGCCAGCTCGCTCAGCCTGCTCTCTTCGCGCGCCAATGCCAGCCGCCAGGCCAGGTAGTACGACAGGCCGACCGGCAGCGTCGCGCACAGCAACACCAGCAACACGGTCACACTGATGATGCGTCGGCGCTTCACCTCACCACCCGCTACGGCTGGGGTTCCGGTTCACGTACAGCCTCTGCGGCAATGCGCGTGTCGGCAAATGGCCGACGCAGGCTGGCGAGAAGTACGCGCGGATGCGTCGCACGCAGCGATTGGTGACACGGAGCATGGACTGATGAGGCTGCACGTCGCGAATGTACGACACACGCGTGCATTGCGCGCGTTTGTGGGGCAAAGCCGCTGTGATTTTTTTGCCGATGATCCCGCACCGCCTCGTGGAAGTCGAGGTCGCCTGCGGATTCACGCGCCTGCACGCAATGCCGCGCTAGGGTCGGACCGTCTGTGCTCTTGCACGTGAGCCACGGGACAATCCGGTCCCCTGCAAGGCGCTTTCACCGGAGGAATCACCCATGACAACACAGAAAGAACGCGTCGGCGGCACCGACGCAGTCCCGATTTTCAAGATGCAGGAAACCACACGCGACGGCGAGCTGACCAAGTACGTGGTCGGCGACACCGGCGTGGCCTTCGACAGCCTCGAAGGCGCCCAGGCGGCAGCCAAGGATCTGGGCACGCTCAACGGTTGACGCTGGCTGCAGTGTTGGCTCTACGTTGGTCGAACGACTGGGGCCATTGCGCTTGATCGCCATGCTGATCGGCATGGCGATTGCGTCAGTGGGTGGAGATCGTGTCGGGCGTTGCGGGCATCACCGGGCCACACCGATGTGCATGTCTGCCTCCGGCGCCTACGTTGCCATCGAGGCCGCACGGAAGCTGCTGTTTGTGGTTGGCAGCCGGGAGGGACGACCGGCGTCGCGCTACGGTCAAGATCCGGCGCGAGAGGCAACGTCCAACACCGCGAGAGATGCTGTCGAGAACTAGGGGACAGTCTGCTGCCAAGCGGATCTGTCGCATCGTGCAGGCTGCGCGAGTAGTGTCGAGGCTGGTTGGTCGAGTGCGCGGCGTGCCCCCGCGATGTGCAGTGCACACGGTGAATCCGTCCCTGGGTGCTCCGTCGCGGCGTCCATGCCGCCAAAGGTTCTGTCATTGGCCGGGGCCGGTGCCAGAGCGGGGCCTGCCAAGAGTAGCCTGCCATGTGGGTTGGTTGATGTGTCAGCGAAACACGTTTCAGACTCACGCGAACAGCGGAGTGCCGGATAAAGCGCGTGCCGATCGACACGCTGTGCCGGGCCCCGGGTAGCGCCTACGGAAGCGGTTGCTCGGTCAGCCGTCCGGTATGCGGTGTGTGGATCAGCGGTGCCAGGTCGAAGCCTTGTTGGCGTGCATGCGCCAGATAGGCCTGGGCGATGTTGTCGTCCAGCTGCGGCAACCGTGCCAGCAGCCACAGATACTTGCGATCAGGGCTACCGACCAGTGCTGCGGTGTAGTCGGGGTCGATGCGCATCACCCAGTAATCGCCCTTGGTAAACGGGATCCAGCGCAGACCCTCGGGCAAGAAAGTCACTTCCAGCCGGCTGTGCGTGTCGTCGATGGCGCGTGCCTGGCCAATCGCTTCTTCCAGCGCGCCTTCCACGGTGAGGCAGCGATTTTGCACGCGCACACTGCCGTCGTCTTCCAGGGCGTAGTGCGCCGACACATCGGTGCAGTCCGCATCCTCGAAGCGGATCGGCAGGCGGGCGATTTCGTACCACGTGCCCAGATAGCGATTCAGATCCAGCGAGGGGACAGTGGCGAGTTCGGGATGGTGGCTCATACAGGCCTCTGCACAATGGAGTGGCGCCTGTTGTACGTGCATCGCCATGAAATGAATGTTGGGATGCGGGGGCGGGCTAGCGTCATGCGGGAAGCCTGCCGAATGCTGGGGGGCGGTGCTGTGCGCGCCGCGTGTTTGGCACGATGCAGCCATCGCCGTTTAAATCCGCGCGGGTGATCGGCTGGCTGCACGCGCTCAACATCGCGGCAGCGAATGACGTAACGGCCTAAAATTTACGTAGCGTCCTAACAATAGCCTCCTAACCATGCGGGCAGCTCAGCAATCGCTGGTTGGCATGCTCGCCGCATTGTCTGCGAATCCCATAGCCGAGCGTGTCCGGCCGAACGCATTAGGCCGCGCTGGCGGTGCCTAGCGCGCGATCCAGTTTGCGGTAGCCGATCGCTTCGGTGAGATGGCGCGTGGCGATGTCCGCGCTGTCGTCGAGATCGGCAATGGTGCGTGCCACGCGCAGGATCCGATGCATCGAGCGCGCAGACAGCTGCAGATGTTCGATGGCACGCTCCAGCAGCAACTGATCGTCGTGTTGCAGGCGGCAATGGCGGTCGGTCTCGGGTTGATCCAGTTGCGCGTTGGGCAGCGCGCCGCGCATCAGCTGGCGCTGCCGTGCAGCGACCACGCGGGCACGCACGCTGGCGCTGTCTTCGCCAAGGTTGCCGCTGCGCAGCGCTTGCGGGGGCAGGCGTGGCACGTCGACATGCAGATCGATGCGGTCCAGCAACGGGCCGGAGATGCGACTGCGGTAGCGGCGGATGCTGTCGCTGCTGCAGGGGCAGCGCCCGCTGCCATCGCCGGCCCAGCCGCACGGGCAGGGATTCATGGCCGCAACCAATTGAAAGCGCGCCGGGAAATCCACGCTGCGCGCCGCGCGCGAGATCGTGACCAGGCCCGATTCCAATGGCTCGCGCAGCACTTCCAGAGTTTGCCGCTGCCACTCGGGCAATTCGTCCAGAAACAGCACGCCGTTATGGGCCAGCGAGATCTCGCCGGGGCGCGGATGCGTGCCACCGCCCACCAGCGCGACTGCGCTGGCAGTGTGGTGCGGAGCCCGATAGGGTCGCTGCCGCCAGCGGGCCAGATCCAGTCCGCGGCCGCTGATCGAGGTGATGGCAGCGGTTTCCAGCGCTTCGGCTTCGCTGGCCTCGGGCAATAAACCGGGCAGGCGCGAGGCCAGCAACGTTTTTCCGCAGCCAGGGCTGCCGACCAGAAGGAGATGATGCCCACCGGCAGCGGCGATCTCCAGCGCACGACGGGCATGCGGTTGTCCGCGCACATCGGCCATGTCGGGCAGGGCACGTGCACCGAGCGCCTGCACCGCCAGTTCGGCGGCGGGCGCTTTCTGGCTGCCGTTGAGCGTTGCGCAGACGTCCAGCAAGGTACGCGCGGTGAAGGCTTCGACGTGCCCGGCAATCGCGGCCTCGGCACCATTGGCGAGCGGTACGATCAGCCGTCGCCCGGCCTGCGCGGCCGCCAGCGCGGCGGGCAGCACGCCGTCGACACCACGCAGCTCGCCGGTGAGTGCGAGCTCGCCGAGGAATTCGTAATCGGCCAGGGCCTGGCGATCGATCTGCCCGCTGGCAGCGAGGATGCCGAGTGCGATCGGCAAGTCGAACCGGCCGCCTTCTTTCGGCAAATCGGCCGGTGCCAGGTTGATGGTGATGCGCCTGGTGGGGAATTCGAACTGCGCACACAGCAGGGCGGCACGCACGCGCTCGCGCGATTCGCGCACTGCCGCTTCGGGCAGGCCCACGATCTGGGTCGAAGGAAGGCCGCCGGAGAGATGCACTTCCACCCGAACCTCAGGCGCATGCACTCCCACACGGGCACGGCTGTGCACCAGCGCCAGACTCATGATGGGTGGCCTTCACTCAGGGGGTGGTGGGTGGTGCAGCGGGCGGCGCGCCGGGCGCGCGCGCTTCCAGTGCGGCGACGGCCTGCTCCAGCGCGTCGAGTTTTTCGCGGGTGCGCAGCAACACCGCGCGCTGCACGTCGAACTCTTCGCGGGTCACCAGGTCCAGCTTGCCCAGCCCGGCCTGCAGCGCGCCCTTGAAGGTGCTCTGCAGTTCTTCGCGCGATTGGCGCAGGCCTGGCGGCACCAGGTCGCTGAGGCGGCGGGCAAGGTCGTCGAGCTGATTGAAATCGATCATGGTGTTCTCCGCAGGTCCGTAGGAAGCCTAGTGCAGGCCGGGACACGCGGGACATCGGCAAGCACGTCGGCAGGCAGTAAGGATAGTCCCATTCGGCTGTCGTCCGCGGTGACAGCGGTGCGGGCTGGGATGAGTGTTGCCCCCGTCCACGGTATGCTGCGCGGCCGTCATGCCCTGGGACCTGCACCGATGAAAATGATCATGGCCATCGTCAAACCATTCAAGCTCGACGATGTGCGCGAGGCGCTTGCCGGCTGCGGGGTGGCGGGCATTACGGTGACCGAGGTCAAGGGCTTCGGCCGCCAGAAGGGCCACACCGAGCTGTATCGCGGCGCCGAATACGTGGTCGATTTCCTGCCCAAGGTGAAGATCGAAGTGGCAGTGACCGACGACCAGGCCGAGCGCGTGGTCGAGGCAATCGTCGCGGCCGCCGGCACCGGCAAGATCGGCGACGGCAAGGTGTTTGTGTACGACCTCGGCACGGTGGTGCGCATCCGTACCGGCGAGCTGGATAGCGACGCGCTCTAGGGTCCCCACGTCGGGCCCGCCGCTCGCCAGCTGCGTGGTGCGTGCTGCAGGAGGTGAGGGCTTTGATGCCCCGTGCTCGCAACTGCGATGCCGGGGACCTGTAGTGCTGAACGAGCGATGCAGGGGACGGCGCTAGATCAGGTGCAATGCAGGCATTGCGAGGTTCGCAGAGACCTTAGGCCGCCCAGAGGCATTGCGGCCGAGCGCAGCGCGCGCTGACTGCGTTGGCTGTGGCGCTCATCAGCGGGGCTGATGCTCCGTCGGGTGCGCATGGGCAAAGCCGCTGCAGTCAGGTGCCAAGCCGTCTCATCGATCTGCCCATACCATTTCAATACCGCCGCGTACTGCTGTCGAGCGTGCCTCGATCGCCGCGGAGATAAACGCTGAAGCAAGCGCACCGGGCTCTCAAGTTCTGGACACACGTGCATCCCGCTCCCGCTTGTCGCCGCCGCGCGACTTGCCTACTCTAGGCCGTAATACCATTCCAATACCGGAGTTCGAGATGAAGCCACGCAACAGCAAGCCGGGCGTGCGCCTGCTTTCGGTATTGGTGGGGCTGGTCATGGCTGCCCCGACGCTGGCGCAGTCGGTGGCCGAACCGGTGACCCAGCCAGCGATCTATCCGACACCGGTGTCGATCCAGCTGGAGGGCGCAACGGTCACGTTGGGCCGCTCGGTGGTACTGGTGGTCGCGCCGGGCGCGGACAAGGCCACCGTCGCGCTGGTGCGCCGCATTCTCAGCAGCGCCGGTGTCACCAAGATCGCCACCGCCACACGCCTGCCTGCCACGCTCGACCGCCCGCACATCGTGCTCGGCACCGGCGATGAGGCAGTGGTGCGCGATGCGCTGACGCGTAGCAAGGCGACGCAGGACACCCACAAGGAAGGCTATACGCTGGCCAGCGTTGCGCTCGATCGCGGCAGCCTCATCACGCTGGCCGGCCACGACGACGATGGCCTGTTCCATGCGGCGCAGACGCTGCGTCAGCTGGTCGAGCGGCCGGCCATTCCGACGCTGACGATCCAGGATTACCCGGCCATGCCGATCCGCGGCACGATCGAAGGCTTCTACGGCGCGCCGTGGTCGATGAGCGACCGCAGCAAGCACATCGATTTCCTCGCCCGTACCAAGGCCAACACGTTCATCTACAGCCCGAAGGACGACCCCTACGCGCGCGACCGCTGGCGCGAGTCGTATCCGAAGGCGAACTTGAAGGCGCTGGGTCAGCTGGCCGCCACCGCCAAACGCAATCACGTCGATTTCGTCTATGCGATTTCGCCCGGCCCCACGGTGTGCTTCTCCGACCCGGCCGACGCCAAGGCGTTGTTGCGCAAGTTCGATGCGTTCCGCGCGCTGGGCGTGCGCAGTTTCTATGTGGCGCTGGACGATATCGAATACACCAAGTGGAATTGCGAGCGCGACAAGACCACGTTCGGGGCGTCCGGCGCGCAGGCGGCGGGTATCGCGCAGGCGCATCTGCTCAATCTGGTGCAGGCGGATCTGGTGGCGCGCCACGATGCAAGCTCGGAGCTGATCATGGTGCCGACCGAGTATTACGACGCCAAAGAGAGCCCGTACAAGGAAGCGCTGCGCAAGCATCTGGACCCGAAGATCGTGGTGCAGTGGACCGGCACCGACGTGGTGCCGCCGGCCATCTCCATCCCCGATGCGCGTGCGGCCACCAAAGCGTTCGGCCGCAAGACGCTGCTGTGGGACAACTACCCGGTCAACGACTTCGAAACCTCGGCCGGGCGCCTGCTGATGGCGCCATATGCGCGCCGCGAGGCGGGTCTGTCGGCCGAGTTGTCCGGCATCGTGTCCAACCCGATGAATCAGGAAGTGCCCAGCCGCGTCGCGGTGATGGGGCTGACCGCATTCGCCTGGAACGACAAAGGCTACGACGCGCAACGCACCTGGTATGCGGCGGCGCGCGATCTGGCCGGCGGCGATGCGCGTGTCACTGCGGCATTGCTGACCTTCTTCGATACCCAACACTTGGCGCCAACCTTTGGCAGCCAACCGTGGCAGGACCAGGCGCCACGCTTGAAGGCCGTGCTCGATCAGGTGCGCGAAGCGATCGCACTGGGCGATGCCGCTGCGCGCACGCAGGCGATCGCCGAACTGGCGCGCACTGGCGACGAGCTGGCAGCCGCGCCGCAGATCATTCGCGACGGCGTCGCCGACAAGGGCTTTGCCGAGCAATCGCGCCCCTGGCTGGAGGCAATGGAAGTCTGGGGACACGCGCTGCAGAAGACGGCAGCTGGGCTGGATGCGGCCAATCGTGGCAATACCGAGGCGTCCGCGTTGTTCGCCGATGCGGCTGCGCTCGCCGCCAAGGCTGCTGCGGTTCCGTCGATTCCCGGCGCCACGCGCTTCGGTGGCCCGGTCAAGATCGCCGACGGCGTGCTCGACCGCTTCATCGCGCAGGCGCCGCGTTTGATCGTCTCTCGCGAGCCGGCAGTTGCCGATTCGGCAGCAGCGCATTGATGAGTAAGTTGCCGCTGCATGTGTCGCCGGAATGCATTCCATGCCCAGCGCGAGGCCGTCCAGTGTGCCGAGCAAGGCCGGTGCATGCCGCCAGCCCTGCCGCTGCCGCAGCAGTCTGGCCTCGTGGCGCACCATCAGCCGCGCGATCGGCGCCAGCCGCGTGCGGCGATCGCGGCCGTCGTCCTTGACCACGGCCAGCTGCCCATCAAGGAGTGTGCGGTAGACGTCGGGCTTCAGCAGCCGGGTGCCTTGCTTGAGCAGAACGGGAGTGATGCGGTGCAGGCTGGACACGTCCAGTGGCTGGGAGTGCATGGCAGTTCTCCAGACCTTGACGGCGCGGAGGTGTCACGTATTGCGCAGGCTCGCGGGGAGCGAGAGGAATCGGCCCGGATAATTTAGAACGCGCGAGTACTGAAATTATTTAATCAACGATTATGGAGATGGAAAGGTTTTAGCAATCAATCGCTTGGCAGAATTCGCCGTTCGATTCATTGCGGCGCACCCGGACCTGGATCTGGATGCTTCCAGCAGAAGCAGTGCAGGCGTATCGCCGGCGCTCCGCTTCGCTTCCCGTGCAAACGCAAGGCAACCCACGCCTGCTCCTGCGTGGAGGGGCACGTCCTTATTGACAGCCGTTGAGACTCCAGACACTGTGCCGTCTGCGGTCAGGGGGCTGTATCACGCGTTAGCACGGGCACGCTCTTTGGGCGTGCGCCCGGAGCGATGTCGCACGACATCCGGTGATGCCGGGAAAGCCTCCGAATTCGACAGCAACTGCGCCACTTCCAGACGCCGTCAGGTGACCCCTGCGTGCGCAAGGATGGGGGAACGATGGAGTACGACTCATTGGGGATGCGATGAAAAGGACCGCAACACTGCTGTTGGCCTGCACGGCGCTCGGCGTCACGGCACAGGCCTCGGCGCAATCGTTGTCGCGCGGCTGGGACAGCTACCGGCAACAGCAAAAGCAGCAGACCGGCACGCAGGGCACCACCGCGCCGGCACCGCCATCTTCGCGCGCTGCGCAAGCGGGCATCGGCGGAGCGCCAGCCGCTGTAGGTGGAAGCGGAACGGGCGAGGCCGGCGGATTCAGCACGGTGACCGAGCAGACATCGGCAGGGGCAGCGCCCGTCGCGCCTGCCGGTGTACCGCCACCGCCGCGCGAAGAAGAACAGCGGCTCAAGAGCGGCATGTTCCTTGGCGTGCAGACTGGCAAAGCCAAGGTGTTTGAAAACGGCAAGCAGGATATGCAGGGCTTCAACGTTGGCTACCGCTGGCGCGCCGGTCCGGTGACATTGATCGGTATCGAAGCCGCAACCGGGAAAGTGGATGGTGCCAAGGATGCGGGCGCCGTTGTCGTCATTCCAAACGTGGATTTCGGCAGCATCGGTGGAACGGCGCGCTTCAACTTTGGCGATGTTCCGCTATTTGCTCTTGTGCGGCTGGGCTATTGGGGCGGCAAGGCGAAAGCCGAGGACTACAACGAGCGTGTCTATGGCGCATACGTAGGCGCCGGTCTGGGTGTAGATATCGGCAAGCACGTGAGCTTGAGCGCGCTTTACACGAATTACGTCTACGCCGACGAGTATTACGATGACTACGAAGACCTCACGATCAATCGTGCCGAAGTGCTGAGCTTCGGGGCCGAAGTCCGCTTCTGATGCGGGTCGACGGCCAACAAGGGCGGGCGGCAGCACCGCCCTTCCGGCCCAGATGCAGTTCAAAAGCGACTCTGCAGTCAGCAATCCTGTTCGACGCCGCACCGCAGATGGTCATCGGCATTGCACAGCCATCCATGCGGATTGTTGTAGTGTCGCGGCAAACCATGATTCAGCCGTTGGCGAGGGAAGATGGACGCATTGGCGCAATTTTTGACAGACGAGCAGGACCCGGTGGCCGTGGGCAAGATCCTGCCCAAGATCACCGAGTTGCTGACCCGCGACGAGCAGGTCGAGTACATCGCCGTGCAGAAGAAGATGGTGATGAATCTGTCGCCGGACGCGGTGGTGCTGACCAACCGCCGCTTCATCGTGGTTTACCCGAAACTGCTCGGCATGACGTTCCGCGATTTCCCCTGGCGCGAAGTGCTCGATGTGCACATGAGCGAACAGATGCTCGGGGCGACCATCATGTGCCGCACCACGCAAGGCGCTTACGCATCCGTCGACAGCCTGCCGAAGAAACAGGCGCGGCGCGTGTATGCCTATGCGCAGCAGGTGGAAGAATCCGCCTACGAAAAGCGCCAGCAGCTGGAGATCGACAAGTTGCGCGCGGCGGCCGGCGGCGTGGTGGTGCATGCACCTGCTGCGCAAGGTGCGGCGGTACCCTCTTCGGCCACGCCTGCCACCGCCGCTGAGGATCCGATGCAGGTGTTGAGCAAGCTCAAGCAATTGCTCGATGCGGGGCTGATCACGCAGGACGAATTCGACGCCAAGAAAACCGACGTACTGGCGCGCCTGTAGGCCACTCAGCACATCGTGCAGTGGTCGGCCTTGAACGGGCCGCGCCATAGAGCGCAGGGCGGACACGGCAGTTGTCGCAAGTAATGAATGTGTCTATCGCATGACTGCGTCGGCGATTGAGCGCCGTTCCAGCGGTGCGAGGAACGCGGATTGGCTTCACGCTCGAGCATCGTTGCGTGAGCCCGGCAGCAGGCCCAATGCGTTGGGCCAGAGCCATTCGCCCGCGCGCGTAGGCGCGCAGGCCGTCTTATGCAAACGCCGCTACCAACCGCCTGCGCCTCACTGCCAGGCGGGCGCGGCGGTCGCCTTGAATCGGCCGCGACCATTCAAGCATCGCGATGTCGCGCGCGCCGTCCGCCGTTGCTGACCATGTGTCGCGTGCCGCTTACTCGCCCAGCGCCTTGGCCACGAACGGCGGCGCCACCAGCACGCCGGTGTGCTGGTGGGCGGTGTAATACAGCGTGTCGAAGCCCTTGGCCTGCGCATCGGCCTGGCGGAAGGCGAAGTCGGCCTTGGGCTGCTTGCTGGCCATGGTCACGCTCCACCAACCGGTGGGGTAGCACGGCTGCGGGAACGGCAGGGTCTTGAACGACTGGAAGCCGGCCTTGCCCATTTCGGTGCGCATTTCGTTGATCAGGTCCAGCAGCGCCAGCGGCGATTCGGACTGCTGCACCAGCAGGCCGTCGTCCTTCAACGCCTTGAAGCAGCTCTCGTAGAAGGCCTTGTTGAATAGGCCTTCGGCCGGGCCGACCGGGTCGGTGGAGTCGACGATCACGATGTCCACGCTACCGGCCGAGCAGTTGGCCATGTAGGCCACGCCGTCGTCGAACAGCAGCTCGGCACGCGCATCGTGGTTGGAATCGCACAACTCTGGGAAATATTTCTCCGACATGCGCGTGACCTGCTCGTCGATGTCGCACTGGGTGGCGCTTTCCACGCCCGGGTGCTTGAGCACCTCGCGCAGCGTGCCGCAGTCGCCGCCGCCGATGATCACCACGCGCTTGGGCGCGGGATGGGTGAACAGCGCCGGGTGGCTGATCATCTCGTGATAGAAGAAATTGTCGCGGGTGGTCAGCATCACCGCGCCATCGATCAGCATCAGCTTGCCCCAATCGGTGGTCTGGTAGATCTCGATCTTCTGGAACGGGGACTGCACCTCGTCCAGCTTGCCGCTGACGCGGAAGCCGATCGCCGAGCCGGTTGGCTGGAAGTGTTCGATGTACCAGTTGTCGTTGGTGCTCATGCAAAAATCCTAGTAAAGAAGGGCCTGATCCTTCTCCCGGCGGGAGAAGGTGACGCGTAGCGCCGGATGAGGGTCGAGCGCAGCCGCGTGCCGCCAAACGGCGCAGCGGCTGACCCTTGCTCGGCCCCGATCCGACCAGGAGCGGGGCGTGAAGTCGGCGCGGATTGTAACGGACCCTGCGCGTGCCAGGCGTTACACTTCACGCCCTTTTTGCCCCAGCCGAGACAACGAAATGAGCGATTGGTCCCTCGACCAAGCCCGCAAGACCTACTCGATCCCGCATTGGGCCGATGGGTATTTCGATGTGAACGCCGCCGGCCACGTGGTGGTCACCCCGACCGTCGGCGGCCCGTCGGTGTCGCTGCCCGAGGTGGTGGACGCCGCGCGCGCGGCCGGCGCCAAACTGCCGCTGCTGGTGCGCTTCCCGGACATCCTGGGTCAGCGCCTGGGCAAGTTGCAGGCAGCGTTCGCGCAGGCGCAGTCGGAGTGGGACTACGCCGGCGGCTACACCGCGGTGTATCCCATCAAGGTCAACCAGCACCGTGGCGTGGCCGGCACCCTGGCCGGCCATCGCGGCGAGGGCTTCGGCCTGGAAGCGGGCAGCAAGCCCGAGCTGATGGCGGTGCTGGCGCTGTCGCGTCCGGGCGGGCTGATCGTCTGCAATGGCTACAAGGACCGCGAATACATCCGCCTGGCGCTGATCGGGCGCAAGCTGGGCTTGCAGACCTTCATCGTCATCGAAAAGCCGTCCGAGCTGACTTTGGTGCTGGATGAAGCGCGCGCGCTGGACGTCAAGCCGGGTCTGGGCGTGCGCATGCGGCTGGCCTCGCTGGGCGCGGGCAAGTGGCAGAACAGCGGTGGTGACAAGGCCAAGTTCGGGCTGTCGCCGCGTCAGGTGCTGGACCTGTGGAAGACGCTGCGCGACTCCGAGTATGCCGACGGCCTGAAGCTGTTGCACTTCCACATGGGCTCGCAGATCTCCAATGTGCGCGACATCGCCAACGGCATGCGCGAAGCCACGCGCTATTTCGTGGAGCTCTCGCGCCTGGGCGCGAAGATCAGCCATGTCGACGTCGGCGGCGGTCTGGGCATCGACTACGAAGGCACGCGCTCGCGTAGCTATTGCTCGATCAACTACGGCCTGCATTCGTACGCCAGCAACATCGTGCAGCCGCTGGCCAGCGCCTGCGAAGAACACGGCCTGACTCCGCCGCGCATCGTTACCGAATGCGGCCGCGCAATGACCGCCCACCACGCAGTGCTGATCGCCAACGTGTCCGAAGTGGAGCAGGCGCCGGAAGGCCGCGTGCCCGACGCGCACGACGACGAACCGGCAGCGATCCGCCACCTGCGCGAGATCCACGACGAGCTCGACGTGCGCCCGGCAGTGGAACTGTTCCAGGAGGCACAGCACTTCCATGCCGAGGGCTTGAGTGCCTACGCGCTGGGCCAGATCGACCTGACCCAACGTGCGCGCATCGACGACCTGTTCTATGCCATCGCCCATGGCGTGCGGGCGCGCCTGAGCTTCGACGAAAAGAGCCATCGCCCGATGCTGGACGAGCTCAACGAGCGGCTGGTGGACAAGTACTTCGTCAACTTCAGCGTGTTCGAATCGATCCCGGATGTGTGGGCGATCGACCAGGTGTTTCCGATCGTGCCGATCGAGCGCCTGAACGAGGCGCCGCAGCGGCGCGGCATCATTGCCGACATGACCTGCGATTCGGACGGCATGGTCAAGACCTACGTCGAGAACGAAAGCCTGGACAGCTCGCTGCCGCTGCACAGCTTGAACGCGGGTGAGAGCTATCGCATCGGTTTCTTCCTGGTCGGTGCCTATCAGGAAATCCTGGGCGATATCCATAACCTATTCGGCGATACCGATGCGGTGGAAGTGGCGGTGGACGGGGACGGCTATCGCATCGTGCAGCAGCGTCGCGGCGACACCACCGATGTGATGCTGGATTACGTGGGCTATCAGCTGGACACGCTGCGTGCGACCTATGCCGAGCGCATCGCCGCAGCGCAACTGCCGCCCGAGCGCGCGCAGGAACTGCACGACGCGCTGGAGGCCGGCCTGACCGGTTATACCTATCTGTCCGACGAACCGTTGGGCTGATCTGCGAATGCGCTGCGGCCTCTGCCGCAGCGCAGGCTGGGCAGAATGTGGCACAGCTGCCGCGCGCCACTGCCGCAGACGTCGCTTGAAAGCAGGCCAGGTGCCTCGCCGGTAAGGCTGCTGCAGGCCGGCAAATCGACACGGCGTGGTCCGGCCGTCGTGCTTTGCGGTCGGCTGCAGTCTGGTCCGCTTTTTGCCGACGCGGGTCCTCGGATCAACGAAACCTGCCCGGAATTGGTCTTGAGCCACGCCTTCAATCGGTTCGACTCAGCTCATCCGTGCGTGTTGCTGCATGTCGATGACAGTCAGACGACCATTCCATGATCGTGCTCGCTTATAAAGACCGGCGCGTTGAATACGCATTCCGTCTCTTAAAGTGATTTGCCAAATAACGTCATTCCAGCAACGTTTATTTGGGAATGGTCTTATTCAAGCTGCTCCGGAAATATATCGTGGCGCTTGTGTTTGGATGTAAACCAGCGCGTATCGTCGAAACAAGTCCGCTGCGTGGCGTGGTGCCGACATGCGCCGGATGCAGCGCCGAACTGGGTCGGAGGTATGCACCCAGAACAGGAGTTGCAATCACCGTTTTGTAAAGATTTTTTTGTCATCACGTGATTTTCGTGATTTTTTCCACAGTTTTGGGGTTGCGCGAATAGTTAGTGTGCGTTTAACTTGCTTGGGCACAAGTTATTCAACTAAGTTGCCTGCACATCGTGTTCGGTTGTGTGAGCAGCCTGCTGTGCGTCTTCTATCGTGCGTTTCCACCGCGTATTGCCGGCACTTGCTGGGAGTGGGCGGTTTTATTACCCCTCGTTTTCTTAGGCCAAGTGCTGATTCGGCGTCCATTGACCGTATGACGGTCCAAGGGCGTCGACGGACTGCGCGCCACACTACAAGGATGCATGCAATGCACGCTGACGCCTCGACACCTGTTTTTCCCGTGACCCGTGCCCAGCGCGGCCTGTGGGTGGGCAACAAGCTTTATACCGAGAACACCCTGATGTTGTCGGAAGCGCTTGAATTATTCGGCCCGCTGGATCCGCAGGTGATTTTGCGCGCCAGCGTGCAGGTTACCCGCGAATTCGACACCTTGCGCTTGTGCATCGCCGAGCAAGCCGGGCTGCCGGTGCAGAGCGTGCTACCTGAGTACACCGGCACGATGCCTTACTTCAACGTGGCCGAGGACCCGTCGCCGCGCAACGCGGCCGAGCACTGGATTGAAGAACAGATCCGCAAGCCGGAGGATTTACGCAACGGACCGCTGTGGTTCTGTGCGTTGTTCCGTCTTGGTGAGGATCATCACCTGTGGGTGCAATACATGAGCCACCTGGTGATGGATGGCTATACCACGGCCATGGTGGCGCAGCGCGTGGCGGTGCTTTACAACGCCTACCTGATCGACGCTGAGCCGGAGGCAGCCGACTTCGCCAGTGCGACGGAATTGGTTGTGCTGGAGCAGCAGTATCGCGACTCTGATCGCTATCAGCGCGATGGCGCTTACTGGATGCAGCAACTGGCCGATTTGCCGACGCCTGCAACGCTGGCAAGGCCGGGCACTTACCAGATGGCCGGCTCAATGCGCAGAACGTGGGAGTTTTCTGCGCGCCAGATGCTGCAACTGCGCGCGGTGGGCAAGCGCTACGCCGTCAGCCTGCCGCAGATGTTGATTGCGCTGGTAGCGGCCTATTACTATCGCTACACCGGAGCCGACGACCTGGTATTTGCGATGCCGGTGAGCGGGCGTATCAATGCGCGTTACCGCAAGACACCGGGGATGGTGGCCAATGTGGTCTACATCCGCTTGAAGATGGAGCCGCAGCAGCCGATCCATGCGTTGTTCACGCAGGTCTCTTCGGTGGTCAAGCATGCGCTGCGGCATCAGCAATACCGGTTCGAAGATGTGCGTCGCGACATGGGCATTTTCGGCGGCGAGCAGAAGATCGCGCGTCTTGCCGTGAACATCGAAGCCTTCGACTACACCTTGCGCTTCGGCGAGGCGTACGCGGTGCCGCACAACCTTTCCAATGGCCCGGCCGACGACCTCACCATCTTCTGCTACGAACGCGGCGATGGGGCGGCAATGCGTTTCGATCTGGATGCCAACCCGGCGTTGTACGACAGCGAAGAGCTGGCCGAACACTGCCGCCGTCTGACCCATCTGGCCGATGCGGTGTTGGCCGATCCGGAATGCGCGCTGGGCCAGGTCGATATCCTCGGCGTTAGCGAGCGCCGGCGTTTGCTGCACACGTGGAACAACACCGCAGCGCCGTTGCCGGAACAGGCCACGCTGTTGCACGGCATGCTACAGCGCGCCGAACTGATGCCTGCCGCGGTGGTGGCGCAATACGACAACCGCACGCTCGATTACGCCACCCTGTGCGAGCTTGCCTCGCGCATCGCCGCGCAATGGGTGGCCGATGGCGTGGGCCCTGGCGATGTGATCGCGGTGGCGTTGCCGCGTAGCGAACACTTGTTGGTGGCGTTGCTGGCGGTGATGTGGAGCGGTGCGGCGTACCTGCCGCTGGATCCGGAGAGCCCGACCGCGCGCAACCGCCAGATGCTCAACGATTCCGGTGCCATCGGTCTGGTCTGCGAGCCGGCACTGTGCGAGCGCTATCTGCTCGGCGGCATGGTCTGG
Organism: Xanthomonas bromi; assembly: GCF_900092025.1. GTDB lineage: Bacteria > Pseudomonadota > Gammaproteobacteria > Xanthomonadales > Xanthomonadaceae > Xanthomonas > Xanthomonas bromi. The sequence goes on along the minus strand of NZ_FLTX01000070.1, from coordinate 21,595 downwards.
CTGGATCCGCGTCCGGCCGTGTTGCCGGAGGCGATCGCACCGCTCGCCACGCCCGACGGCACCGCCTATGTGCTGTACACCTCCGGTTCCACCGGTGCGCCCAAGGGCGTGGAAATCAGCCATCGCAACCTGTTCAATTTCCTGCATGCGATGGAGCACGAGCTGGCATTGCGTCCGCGCGATCGCGTGCTGGCAGTCACCACAATCACCTTCGATATCGCCGGGCTGGAGTTGTACCTGCCGTTGCTGGTGGGCGCGCGCGTGGTCATCGCACCGGCCGGCATCAGCCACGATCCGCGCAGCCTGTCGCGCCTGATCGCGGACGAACGCATCAGCCTGGTGCAGGCCACGCCATCGCTGTGGCGCATCCTGCTGGCCAATGAGGATCTGGTGCTGGATCGCATCCACGCCTTGATCGGTGGAGAGGCGTTGGCGCCGGAACTGGCTACGCAATTGCTGAGCCGGGTGGGGCGCCTGACCCAGTTGTACGGGCCGACCGAAACCACGATCTGGTCGACCATCATGCCGCTGCAGCTGACCGACGCGGCCGCACCGCCGATCGGCCGGCCGCTGCTCAATACGCGCGTCTATGTGCTGGATGCGCAGCGGCAACCGCTGCCCACCGGTGCGATCGGCGAGCTGTACATCGGCGGTGCCGGTGTGGCCAAGGGGTATCGCGGCAAGCACCAGCTGACCAGCGAGCGTTTCGTGCCCGACCCGTTCGCCGACGACGGCAGCAGCATGTACCGCACCGGCGACCGCGTGCGTCAACGCCCCGATGGCCTGCTGGAATTCATTGGGCGCGCCGATGCGCAGCTGAAGATCCGCGGACATCGGGTGGAGCCGGCCGAAATCGAAAACGCGCTACTGCTGCATTCGCAGGTGGAGCAGGCCGTGGTGGTGGGTCACAGCGATGGCGATCACGCCTTGCAGCTGCTGGCCTATGTGGTGGGCAAGCATGGCGACACGCTATCGATCGAGCTGCTGCGCACGCATCTGCAGCAGCACCTGCCAGCATCGATGATTCCTACCCAGTGGGTGATGCTGCAGGCACTGCCGCTGACCCCCAACGGCAAGCTGGACCGGCGCGCATTGCCGTCGCCCGGCGCCTTGCCGCAACGCGCGCATGTGGCCCCGCGCGATGCGCTCGAACGCCAGTTGGCAGCGATGCTGCAGGAAGTGCTCGGCATCGACGTGGTGGGTGTGGACGATAATTTCTTCGAGCTCGGCGGCGATTCGATGCGTGCGGCGGAAGTGGCCGCGCGTTTCCCGCAGATGTTCGGTATGGAACTGCCGCTGGGCACGTTGTTCCATGAGCCAACGATCGCCGGCCTGGCCGGTGTGATCAAACGCAGCGCGGATACGTCCAACGACCCCCTGAGCGTGCTGCTGCCGTTGCGTGCAGGCACGGCCGGCACCACGCCGCTGTTCTGCATCCACCCGGTGATCGGTCTGGGCTGGTCGTATCTCACCTTGCTCGGTCAGCTGGATCCGCAGTGGCCGGTGTATGCGCTGCAATCGCCGGGGCTGAGGGATCCGCAGCATCGTCCGGAAAGCATCGAGGCGATCGCACACGATTACCTGGCGCATCTGCGCAGCGTGCAGCCGAAGGGGCCTTACCGTTTGCTGGGCTGGTCGCTGGGCGGCTTGATCGCGCACGCCATCACGGCCGAATTGCATGCGATGGGCGAAGAAGTCGAAGTGCTGGCCATGCTCGACAGTTACCCGCACCTGGAACAGGCCGCATCGCTGCCGGAATCGGAGAACGTACTCGCTTCGGTGCACGCGCTGGGCCTGCATCTGGCGCCGGGCCAGCCAATGCCGACCACAGTGGCCGAGTTGGCCAGCCTGCTGTGCGCGCACTACGCATTGAACGACTTGCCTGCAGTGCGTCAGCTGCTCGAACAACGCCCCACGCTGCTGGACGATATGGGCGGCATGACCCAGCATCACCTGCAGCTGGCGCGGCGTTTTCGGCCCAAGTCGCTGGATCAGGACGTGTTGTTCGTCGAAGCCGGCGTGCGCATGAGCTCCGGCGGCGATGAGGCGACATGGGTGGATTACCGCCCGCAGGCTTGGCGCCCCTACGTGCGCAACCTGCATCTGCACGTACTGGACAGCGATCACCATTCGATGCTGTCGTCGGCGCACGCGGCCACGCTCAGCGGCTTGCTGCATGCAGCCACCGCGCAGGCCACGCAGCGCAGCGGCAGCATCGCCACCGCCAGCGATGGAGTGGCCGAATATGCCTGAGTCTGTTGCCAGCAGCGCGCACAACCGCCCAGTGGTCATCGCCACCCTGGGCACGCATGGGGACGTACGCCAGATCATTGCGCTGGCCCTCGGCTTGCAGCGGCGCGGCTATCCGGTGCGGGTGCTGACCAGTTCCAACTTCGCGGCGTTGATCCGTGCCAACGGCCTGGAATTCTTCCCGCTCAGCGGCGATGTCCAGGAGCTGTTGCAAGACCATCCGGACATTGCCGAGATGCGCGGTGCCTCTGGCATCTTGCGCAAGAAGTTGCCGGAGTGGGCGCGCGATTGGGCCGCGCAGGGCAGCGCGGCGTGTGCCGGTGCCGGCTTGATCCTGGGCGTGGGCAGTGCCAGTTTCCTCGTCCATAGTCTGGGCGAGGCGTATGGCGTGCCTGTAGCGTTTGCGCAGTTGCAGCCGCTCACCGAGTCGCGCCATCTGCCGCTGATGCTGATGCCCAACCTGCGTCTGCCTGGAAGGGTCAGCGTGGCATTGCATCGCCTGCTGCGCTTTGTCGGCTGGCAGCTGATGCGGCCGGTGGTCAACGGCATCGTGCGTTCGGCATTGGGGCTGCCGGAATATCCGTGGAGCGGTCCGGATCGCAGCACGCTACGCGTGATCTACGGCTATAGCGGGCATGTGTGCCCGCGTCCGCCAGACTGGCCGGAAGGCGCACAGGTGTGCGGCTTCTGGCAGCTGCCGCCGTCGCAGCGGCAACCGCCGGCCGCGCTACAGGCGTTTTTGCAGGCCGGGCCGCCGCCGCTGTATATCGGCTTCGGCAGCATGACCAGCAGCGCCGCCGCGCAGCTCACCGCCACGGTCAAGGCAGCGGTGCGGTTGACCGGGCAGCGTGCGTTGCTGGCCAGCGGCTGGGGCGGTTTGGCGGCCGGGGAGGCCGCTGCCGTTGATGATGCCGAGCGCTTCTGCCATCTGGAGCAGGCACCGCACGATTGGCTGTTTCCGCGCGTGTCGGTGGCAGTGCATCACGGTGGCGCTGGCACCAGCGGTGCCGCGTTGGCAGCGGGGATTCCGTCGGTGGTGCTGCCCTTTGGCTACGACCAGCCGTTCTAGGCGTACTGCTTGGCGCAGCGCGGGGTGGCGCCCCCGGCGCTCGCACGCGCCGGTCTGCAGCCATAGACCCTGGCCGATGCCATACACCAGGCCAGCGCGCCGGCCATGCGTGCGGCGGCACGCGCACTCGGTCAGCGGGTGCGCGAGGAAGACGGGGTGAATCGTGCGTTGGATCAACTGCAGGCCTGGGCGCTGCTGGAGCCGGTCAAGCCAGTGGCGGCGCGCGGCGACAGCGAGCGGGCGATCGCATGACCGGCACACTGTCGCTGCATGGGAAGGCGGCGGAGTCGGACGCGAGGGGGGCGATGCGCCCGTCCAGGTGAGGTGTGGCAATCCAGCCGCGTCGTGGGTGAGAGCGACGTTGGCCGGTTAGCTGCAGGCAAGCACCGACGCCGCCAACGGTGCAGGCGCGCAGCGGTGCCAGCATGATCGAGGGAATACACGCCGCACGGTGCGGCTGGATGCGTGCTCGGTCGACATCGCGCGGGGGATGCATTGATGTGCTGCGCCAACGAGGCACTGGCCGCTGTGATGCGGCCGGTAGTGCAGGGCATAATCGGGCTTTCTCGCCGCCCGAACGGACGCATGCGTTATCCGGCTCTGGACCTGCTGCGTGGCATCGCCATCCTGTGGGTCATGCTGTTCCATTCCTTCGTGGTCGGCGGCTTGGGGCCGGACTGGGCGTGGGTGTCGCGCTATGGCTGGATGGGCGTGGATCTGTTCTTCGTGCTGAGCGGGTTCTTGATCGGCACCCAGGTGCTTGCGCCATTGGCGCGCGGGCAGCGGCTGGACATCGCCGATTTCTACGTGCGCCGTGCGTTCCGCATCCTGCCGGCGTTTTTGGTGGTGCTGCTTGTCTACCTGCTGTGGCCGCCATTTCGTGAAGCGCCCGGCCTGGCGCCGTGGTGGATGTTCGCGACCTTCAGCTTGAATCTGTTGGTTGACTACGGCCGGGATGCCGCGTTCTCGCATGCCTGGTCGTTGTGCGTGGAAGAACATTTCTATCTGGTGTTTCCGTTGCTGGCGACGCTGCTGTCGCGGCGTCCATCGGCGGCGCGCTTTGTCCTGCTCTGCGTTGTTGTGATGGTTGCAGGCATCGCGCTGCGTGCCGGTATCTGGCTGCACAACACCGCCTTGGACAGTGCCGGCGCCGGTCTGCAGCGCAACTGGTTCATCGAGGACATCTACTACCCGACCTGGAACCGCCTGGATGGACTGCTGGCCGGTGTGGTCCTGGCGACGCTGAAGGTCTTTCGCCCGCCGCGGTGGCAACGGCTGCAGCAGCACGGCAATGCGCTTCTGCTGGCGGGCGTGGTCACGCTGGCGCTGGCCATGTGGTTGTTTCGGGAACGCACCGGCCTGCCTGGCAATGCGGTCGGTTGGCCGGTGCTATCGCTGGGACTGGCCTTGCTGGTGCTCGCGGGCACCGCCACCAGCGGTGTGCTGGGTGGGCTGCGCGTTCCCGGCGCGGCGTGGCTGGCAGCCATTTCCTACAGCCTGTATCTGACCCACAAGGCGGTATTCCACCTCACCCAACTCTGGCTCGGCCCGGCGCTGGAAGGGCGCGGTGTGCTGGCATTGGTGGTGTATGGGGCGATTGCGGTGCTGGGCGTGGCGCTGTTGCATTACACGGTGGAGCGCACATTCCTGCGGCTGCGCGATCGGGTGGTGCGGCCACGCGCGCGGCGGGTCGCCGGCGACCGATGGTGGCTGACGACGCTTGCGGCGGTCGTCAGCTGCGGCCGCGATGCCGACGCAGCTGCCGTCATCATGGCGCCTCGCGCGCCACCTGGAACCCTGCGAAGGACTGCGTCACCGGCATGATTTCCAGGCGGTTGATATTCAAATGTGCCGGCAGGCTGGCGACATAGAAGATCTGTTCGGCGATGTCTTCTGCCGTCATCGGCGTGGCGCCGCGGTACAGCGTGTCCGAGGCGGTCTGGTTGCCGCCGGTGCGCACCAACGTGAATTCGGTTTCGGCCATGCCCGGTTCGATCGAGGTCACGCGCACGCCGGTGCCGTGCAGGTCCGCACGCAGGCCCAGCGAAAACTGTTGCACGAATGCCTTGGTACCGCCGTAGACGTTGCCGCCGGTGTACGGATAGGTCGCCGCGACCGAGGCGATGTTGATGATGGCGCCGCGGCGCGCAATCAACGCCGGTAGCAGGCGGTGGGTGAGCGTGACCAACGCGGTGACGTTGGTGTCGATCATCTGCTGCCACTGCGCCAGGTCGGCCTGCTGCGCGGGCGCGGTGCCCAGTGCCAGGCCGGCATTGTTGACCAGCACGTCGATGTCGGCGAATGCGGCCGGCACTGCGTCGAGCGCGTCCGACAAGGCCTGCGCATCGCGCATGTCGAACGCGGCGGTGTGCACCTGCCCGGCAGGCAGCTCAGCGGCCAGCGCCTGCAGGCGCTCGGCGCGCCGACCGGTGGCGATGACCTTCCAGCCGGCTGCGGCGAAGCGGCGCACGGCGGCGCTGCCGAAACCGGAGGTGGCACCAGTGATCAGGACGGTCTTGGACATGGGGAACTCCAACGAGACAGGGGGATTCAGGGAACCAGATTCAGGGAACCAGCCGCTGGCCGGCGGTTGCGGCACGCCGCGCTTGCAACATCGCTTCGGTCAAGGTCTCGCGTGCGACGACATGACCACGACGCAGCCGCAGAGCCAGGTATGTGGCCGGTGCGTGCGCAGCAGGCGTCGCAGTGCCGGGTAGCTCGACGATCAATTCGCCATCCACCCAGACGGCGGGCACTGGCGCTGGTTGGCCGGGGAACAGCACGTCCAGCGGCAGGCTGGGTGGCGCATCGCCGCAGGCGCCCAGGACCACGCGATCGAGCACCAGCTGTTGCGCTTCCAGCCGCCAGTCGGCGCGGTAGCCGCGCCAGTTCGCACTGCAGCTGCCCAGTGCGCTGCCTGCGCGCGCCACGAAGCGCTTCCAGGTAGCGGGATCGTCCAGTGGCCCGGACAACGGCTCGGCCAGCAGCGTCGCCTGCTGGCCGTCGATCTGGAGGCGGTCAGGGATCTGATCGGTGGCATGCGCCGCGCCGGCCCATGCCAGTCCCCCCAGCAACATGCCCGCGATGCGCCGCATCACGCGTGTCTACTGCGCCTTGATCGCAATGGCGGACACGCCACTGCCGGTGAGCTTTTGCTTGGCTTCGGCCAGTTCGCTGGCGCTGCCGTAGGGCCCCATGCGCACGCGGTAGACCGTCTTGCCGCTGATGTCGGCCGATTCCACGCGTGCGGCCAGGCCCATCATCGCCAGCTTGGCCTTGGTGGATTCGGCATCGCCAGAAGCGCCGAACGAGCCGGCCTGGAGGATGTAGCGGGTGGTGTCGGCAACTGCCGGGGCAGCTGTCGTCGCCGTGACGGCGGCGGCGGTTGCAGCGGGCTTGGGCGCAGCGGCGGCCGGCGTGGTGAGCGCGGCGGTGCTGGCCGAGGCGGGGGGGGCGGCCGGGCGTGGCGATGCGGCTTCCGACAGCGGCTTGGGCACGCTGGCGGTGCTTTCGTTCAGCGGCACCGGCACCCTGGCGGCCGGTGTGGCTGCCGCAACGCTGGCGCCGGGTGCCGGTGCAACCGGTTTGCCTTCCAGCGCCGCACGCGCACGCGCGGCCTCTTCGGCGCGCGCGCTGGCGGCCAGTTCGGCATCGGACATCTGCACTTCCTTGCCGGGCAGCAAGGTATAGAAATCGTACTGGGTCTGCGCATCGCCGGGCTTGGGCTGCGGCTTGGGCGGCTGCGCGCTGGGCTTGGGCAATTCGGCCGGCGTGTCCACGTCGGCATCGGCCACCGGCTCGGGCTGCGCATCCGGATTGGCACGCGGGCCCACGCGCAGGAAACCGTCGCCGTCCTTTTTGAACAGGTGGGGTGCGGCCAGGAAGATCACTGCCGCAATCGCGGCGCCAGCCACCAGCCACACCCACCCTGGGGTGCCATTGCTGGTATTGCGTCGGGCCTGACTCTTACCGCGTCGTGCTGCCATCTACCACTTCTCCGAATCGTGTCGTTGCGGGCCGACTGGCCCGACTTGCTGAGGTAATGAGCGCTGCTGCGCTGATTGTCCGGTGAGCGCCATCAGCGCCCGAGGTTGCAGGCCGGCGTTGACCGCGGTGCCATGCGCTGCACCAGCTGCATGCGATGGCGCCCGGTCGCTGTCGCCTGATTACATCTTTTCCGGAGCGCTGACGCCGAGCAGTTCCAGGCCATTGGCCAGCACCTGTTGAGTGGCGACCGCCAGGGTGAGCTTTGCATCGCGCTCGGCGGCATCGTCCACCAGCACCTTGCTGTTGTGATACCACGTGTGGAAGGCGTGCGCCAATTCACGCAGGTATTGGGCGATCTGGTACGGCTCCAGCGTCTGGCCGGCGATGTCCACCACTTCCGGGTAGCGCGACAACTCCACCATCACCGCGAGCGAGTGCTCGTCGTCCAGGCGTGCGAGCTCGGCCAGGCCATGGACCTGATCGTACTTGTAGCCTTTCTCCTGCGCCTGGCGCAGCACGCTGCAGACCCGCGCATGCGCGTACTGCACGTAGAACACCGGGTTGTCGTTGCTCTGGGCACGCGCCAGGTCGATATCGAAGGTGAGCTGCGAGTCGGGCTTGCGCGCGATCAGGAACCAGCGCACTGCGTCGGCGCTGGTTTCTTCAATGAGATCGTGCAGGGTGACGTAGCTGCCGGCACGCTTGGATAGCTTCACTTCCTCGCCGCCGCGCATCACCGTGACCATCTGGTGCAGCACGTATTCCGGCCAGCCCTGCGGGATGCCCAGCTCCATTGCCTGCAAACCGGCGCGCACGCGCGTCAGCGAGCCGTGGTGATCGGCGCCCAGCTCGGTGATGGCGCGCTCGTAGCCGCGCTGCCATTTGGTCAGGTGATAGGCCACGTCCGGCACGAAGTAGGTGTAGGTGCCATCGGACTTGCGCATCACCCGGTCCTTGTCGTCGCCGAAGTCGGTGGACTTCAACCACAACGCGCCACCTTCCTCGTAGGTGTGGCCGGAGGCGATCAGCTTCTGCACCGCTTCTTCGACCTTGCCGTCCTTGTACAGTGAGCTTTCCAGGAAGTAGATATCGAAATCCACCCGGAACGCCGCCAGGTCGTGGTTTTGCTCGTTACGCAGATACGCCACCGCAAAGCGGCGGATCGCTTCCAGGTCGGCTGGATCCTTGCTGCCGGCAACCAGATGGCCTTCCAGGTCGACGGTGTCGCCGGCCAGGTAAGCCGTGGCCACATCGGCGATGTAGTCGCCGCGGTAGCCGTTTTCCGGCCAGCCGGCGCTGTCGGGGGTGAGGCCCTGCGCGCGCGCCTGCACCGACAGCGCCAGATTCTCGATCTGCACGCCGGCATCGTTGTAGTAGAACTCGCGTTTGACGTTCCAACCGTTGGCATCGAGCACGCGTGCCAGGCTATCGCCGATCGCCGCCGCGCGGCCGTGACCGACATGCAGCGGGCCGGTCGGGTTGGCCGACACGTATTCCACGCCCACCGAGCGGCCGTTGCCGGCCAGGCCACGGCCGTAGTCATGCCCCTGCTTGATCACATGCGCCACTTCGCGCTGGTAGGCGGTGGCAGCCAGATGGAAATTGATGAAGCCGGGACCGGCGATTTCCACTTTGGTGACATCGTCGCTGACCGGTAGCGCGGCGACCAGCGCCTGCGCCAGTGCGCGCGGATTGCTGCGCGCGGCCTTGGCCAGCAGCATGGCGGCGTTGGTGGCGAAGTCGCCGTGCTCGCGGGTCTTGGGTCGTTCGACCACAAATTCCGGCGGCAGGGTGTCGGCAGGCAGGGTGCCGTTGGCGCGCAAGGCTTCGATGCCTTGGCCGATCAATGCGCGGAGGAGGGCTTTCAAGTGGGATCTGCTTGGAACCAAACCAGCGATTTTACCCGACCGCGTGCCGCAGGGTCCGACCGATGGTTCAGGTCGGCGCCGCATTGCTCAGTCCAGCCAGCCGCGCTCGGCTAACGACACTGGCCGCCCATCGCCGATGACGAAGTGGTCCAGCAGGCGGATGTCGACCAGATCCAGGCCGTCCAGCAGCCGTTTGGTGACCGCTCGGTCGGCCTCGGAGGGCTCCGGGTTGCCGGACGGGTGATTGTGTCCGACGATCACCGCCGCCGCGTTGTGCAGGAGCGCACGCCGCACCACTTCGCGCGGATGGATGTCGGCGCCGTCGATGGTGCCGGTGAACAGTTCTTCGAAGGCGATGGCGCGGTGGCGGTTGTCCAGGAACAACACCGCGAACACTTCGTAGGCCCGCGCGCGCAGCCGCTGCGAGAAGTAGCGCCCGACGCTGGGCGGGTCGCTCAGCGCCTCGCCGCGCTCCAGCGCGCTCATCAGGTGGCGATGTGCCAATTCCAGCGCGGCAGCGAGCTTGCAGGCCGAGGCCGGGCCCAGCCCGGGCAGGCGCGCCAGCGTTTTGGCCGGGCGGTCCAGCAGCAGGCGCAGCGGGCCGTGCCGGTGCAGCAGATCGCGCGCGGTCTGTACCGCGTCCTGCCCGCGCAGGCCGGAACCGACGAAGATCGCCAGCAGCTCGGCATCGGACAAGGCAGCGGCCCCGCGCGCCAGAAGTTTCTCGCGCGGGCGTTCATTGGTGGGCCAGTCGTGTATGTGCATATGGCGAGATTGCCGGTGCTTATCGCGCACGCCCATCAGGCCAGCGCGGGGCATCGGCTAATCTAGTTGTCCTTGTAACCGTAGGACGACTCCGACGTGATCGGCTCCACTCAGGCCCGCCCCCTGGACGGACAGCGTTTGCTGCTGTGCGTCGGCGGAGGCATCGCCGCTTACAAATCGCTCGAACTGGTCCGTCGCCTGCGCGACGCCGGTGCGCAGGTGCAGGTCGCCATGACCAGCGGCGCGCAACAATTCGTCACCCCGCTCAGCTTCCAGGCCTTGTCCGGGCAACCCACCCGCACCACGCTGTGGGACAGCGCTGCCGAGCAGGCGATGGGCCATATCGAACTGGCGCGCTGGGCCGATCAGGTGATCGTGGCTCCCGCCACCGCCGATCTGCTGGCGCGGCTCGCGCACGGCCTGGCCGACGATCTGGTCACCACGCTGTGCCTGGCAACCACTGCGCCGCTGACCGTGGCGCCGGCCATGAACCACCGCATGTGGCTGCATCCGGCCACCCAGGCCAACATCGCCACCCTGCGCACGCGCGGGGTGGCGGTAGTGGGCCCCGACGACGGCCCGCTGGCCGAAGGCGAATCCGGCCCCGGGCGGTTGGCAGAGCCGGCAGCGATCATTGCCGCGCTGGCTGGCGGTGCAGCGGTGAGTGCTGCTCCGGCCGGCGCCAGGAGCGCGGCTGCGCCGGTGTTCATTCCCAGCAGCGCGCAGCTGGAAGGCCTGCGTATCGTGATCAGCGCCGGGCCCACCTTCGAGGATCTGGATCCGGTGCGCTACGTCGGCAATCGCAGCAGCGGCAAGATGGGCTACGCCCTGGCCGCCGCCGCTGCCAGGCAGGGCGCCGATGTGGTGCTGGTCAGCGGGCCGGTGCACCAGACCACGCCCCCGGGCGTGCAGCGTATCGACGTGCGCTCGGCCGCGCAGATGCGCGATGCGGTACTGGGTGCATTTCCGGCCGACATCTACATCGGGGCCGCTGCCGTGGCCGACTACACGCCCAAGCGGATGGTGCCGCAGAAGATCAAGAAGACCGGCGAAACGCTGACCCTGGAACTGGTGCGCACACCGGACATCCTGGCCGAGGTCGCGGCGCAGACCGGTGCGTTGAAACTGGTGGTCGGTTTTGCGGCTGAAACGCACGATGTGGAGCATTACGCGCGTGGCAAGCTGGCGGCCAAGCGGCTGGACCTGATCATCGCCAACCAGGTGGGGATCGAAGGCGGCGGCTTCGAAAGCGACAACAACGCCGCCACCGCCTACTGGCAGGGCGGCGAGCGTGCGTTCCCCAGCAGCAGCAAGACCCACCTCGCCGACCAACTGCTGGCCCTGATCGAGGAGAGATTGCAGGCATGAGCACCCAGACCCAGTCCTTGCAGGTGAAGTTGCTCGACCCGCGCTTCGGCGATCTGTGGCCGCTGCCGGCCTATGCCACCGAATCCAGCGCCGGCATGGACCTGCGCGCCGCGCTGGAAGCGCCGATGACGCTGGAGCCGGGCGATACGGCGCTGATTCCCAGCGGCATCGCGATCCATCTGTCTGACCCGCAGCTCTGCGCAGTGATCCTGCCGCGTTCGGGCCTGGGCCATCGCCACGGCATCGTGCTCGGCAACGGCACTGGCCTGATCGATGCCGATTACCAGGGCCCGCTGCTGATCAGCACCTGGAATCGGGGGCGCGAGGCCTTCACCATCGAGCCGGGCGACCGCATTGCGCAGCTGGTGATCCTGCCGATCGTGCGCGTGGGCTTGCAAGTGGTGGATACTTTCGTCGACAGCGCGCGGGGAGCGGGTGGATTCGGCCACACCGGCGTGCGCTGACGGGGGAAGTCACATGAGCAAGGCGAACGAGCGCAGGCAGTCGATGTCCAGCGTGCGTACGAGTGGTCCGGTGTTGGGGGGCATCGTGCTGTTGCTGGCCGCGTGGTTCGGCTGGAGCAGTTATGCGCAATGGCGCCAAGACGCGGTGGCGCAAGACCTGGAGCAGGCACGCGACCGTGCGGTGCAGGACGTGGGCCAGGCAATGGCCACGCAGGCCAGCCAGCTCGATGCCGTGCTCAAGCAGCCGCCGGTCATCGCTGCGCTGGCCGGTGGCGATGCGCTGGCGGCCGCAACGGCCATCCGTGAGCGCTTCAAAGGCGCCGAGGAGGTCCAGGTGGTGCCTGGTGACCTTGGCGCGGCCTATTCCGACCCCAAGAATTTTGGTTACGCGCGGCTGAGCCTGCTCGAATCGGCGCAGGTGGCCGACCGTGCGCAGGTGCGCGTGGTGCGCGACGCCAAACAGGTCCGGCTGGGCGTGGCTGCCAGGGTACGCCTGGGGGGGCAGCCAGCCGTTGCGTATGCACGCCTGCCGTTGCTGCGCCTGACCGGCCCGCTGGACGCGATTGCGGTGCCCGGCAGCGCCTATCTGGCCTTGCGCCAGGGCAGTTACAACGTGGCCCAGCAAGGAGATGCCGGTTTGTCCGATGCGGCCGAAACGCTGGCCAGACCGCTTGGTACCAGCGGCCTGCGTGTGGCTGCGGCGGTGCCGCAGGGCAGTAGCGGCTCAGTAGGCCTGGGCGCGGTCGGTTGCGCCATCGTGGCCGCGTTGCTGCTGATCATTGCGGTGTTGCTGGTGCTGGCCAGCCGGGGGCAGGTGGCCTTGCCGCGGCGCCGGGTTGCCGGCCAATCCAGTGCCGATGAACCCACCTTCAGTCAGAGCCTTCGGCACGACGCCAGCATTGCCAGCGAAGCACGTGCGCTGGACGCCGAGATCCCGCTCGCGGCGCCAGTGCCAGTGCCAGTGCCAGTGCCGGCAGTGCAGGTCGCCCCCCACATGTTCCGCGCCTACGACATCCGCGGCGTGGTCGGCAAAGATCTCAACCCCGGCGTTGCCGCCGTGATCGGGCAGGCTATCGGCAGCGTGATGCAGGCGCAGGGTCTGCGCGATGTGGTGGTCGGTCGCGACGGCCGGCTGTCCGGACCGGAGCTGACCAACGGCCTGATCGACGGCCTGCGCCGCGCCGGCTGCAATGTCACCGACATCGGCCTGGCACCGACGCCGGTGGTGTACTTCGGCGCTTACGAGCTGCATGCCGGCAGCTGTGTGGCGGTGACCGGCAGCCACAATCCGCCGGACTACAACGGTTTCAAGATCGTGATCGGTGGCGAAACGTTGTCCGGCGACGCCATCGCGGAACTGCACCAGCGCATCAACGCAGGCCGCCTGCATACCGCCGCCACGCCTGGCGAACTGCAACAGCGCGATATCAGCGATGCTTATATCCAGCGCATCGCCGACGACGTGCAGCTCGATCGCCCGATCAAGGTGGTGGTGGACGCCGGCAACGGCGTGGCCGGCGATATCGCGCCGCGCCTGCTGGAGGCCATCGGTGCCAAGGTCATGCCGCTGTATTGCGAAATCGACGGCACCTTTCCCAATCATCACCCCGACCCGAGCGAGCCGCACACCCTCGACGATCTGGTGAAGATGGTGCAACGCTTCGATGCGGATATCGGCGTGGCGTTCGATGGCGACGCCGACCGCCTGGGCGTGGTGACCAAGGAAGGCGCGGTGGTGTTCCCCGACCGCCTGCTGATGCTGTTCGCCGCCGATGTGCTGCAGCGTAATCCGGGTGCGTTGGTCATCTACGACGTGAAGTGCACCGGTAAGCTGTCCGACTACGTGTTGCGCAATGGCGGCAGCCCGCTGATGTGGAAGACCGGGCATTCGCTGATCAAGTCGAAGATGCGCGAAACCGATGCCGAGTTGGCCGGCGAGATGAGCGGGCACTTCTTCTTCAAGGAACGCTGGTACGGCTTCGACGACGGCATCTACGCCGCCGCCCGCTTGCTGGAAATTCTGGCCCAGCGCGAGCAGACCCCGTCCGAGGTGTTGGACGCCTTGCCCGAAAGCATCTCCACGCCGGAAATCAAGGTGCCGGTTAAGGGCGATGCGCATGCGCTGGTCGCACGCTTTGTCGCACGTGCGCAGGCGAGCGAAGAATCGCCGTTCGAATCGGCGCGGCTGTCGACCATTGATGGTTTGCGCGCGGACTTCGTCGATGGCTGGGGGTTGGTCCGCGCCTCCAACACCACGCCGATCCTGGTGCTGCGGTTCGAAGCCGACAGCGAGGCCGCACTGCAGCGGATCCGCACGCTGTTCCGCGAACAATTGCAGACGTTGTTGCCTGAGCATCCGTTGCCGTTCTGATTGCCAGAGGCCGTGATGGCCAGCTGCGCTACCCGACCCGTTGGTTGAGAGGCAGCGCAGCTGGACCGGCGCGGGACGCACCCGCCTGCCAACCGGTGCCGACCCTGCGTAATGCTCACCAGCGTGTTCCGCCTGTTCCGGTTCGATCAGCAAAATCGTCTGACGTGATGATCGGTGCGGCGTTGCGATCGTCTGCTAACAACCACACCGCGTCCCAGTACGGATATCCGCCGATCTGCTCGGCCAGCCCCGCACGCAGGGGCAGTGCGACCAACGTGCGGGCGAACTGGCGATGATCGGTATGCAGCGGTAACTCTGCTGCCTGCATCTGCGGCTGCCACACCGTTCCGCCACGTCCGCGTGCGCGATTGACCGCATCGGCCGCCATCAACCGCGCCGTCGCGGCCAATTGCAGCAACGCCGCCTTGCCCGGTGCCTGCAGCAACCCACACCACGCGTCCGGCAGCAGCACCCAGCACAGCAACTGCGCACCTGGCCATTGCCGTGGCAGCGCCAGGCTGGCAGCTGCCGCGCGGGCGCAGCGCCAGTCCGCGAACAACGGCACGTCCTGATGCGTGGGCAGCCGCAGATGCCAATACGTTTCAAGCGTTGGCATGGACATGGGCGATGAGGGAGGGGCGCTGGACATGGCCACAGCCTGCCCGCAGCGCGACAGGGACAACATCGGCGAGCAGCCCAACAGCGCGTCGGCCACGCATGCAATGCCGTGTCCGAAAAGCAGGCATCAATCTTCAGTGAGATCGCCACGGCCCAGGCGATACGCGGTGCATCGCTTGACCCAGGCAGGTCACGTCAATGCGCTCAGGCGCTCATCAATCACAGCAATCGCCGCGCAAAGAACCGAGCCAAGAACAGGAATCGCCAGGCGAAAATCGAGCCAGGGGGTATGCCATGCATCTGCAATGCAGCCGAATCGCATCGGTACGCTGAGACATCGCCAGCGGCGATCGTTCGCAAAAAATCCGGTGCAGCGATGCACTTTGCAGCGATGCACGCACCAGCATCGCCTCAGCGCGCCAAGGCATTCGTCAACCGTTCGATCACCCGACAAACATCTGGACGGACCAGACGCTCCCCCATCCCAATCCAGCCTCAGTGGCCTGCCCGGTCCCGCTTCCATCCGCGATGCTTCACATCCAGATACAGGCTGTAAAACGCGGTAAACGCCGGGAACAGGTTCTGCAGTACGCCGACCGAATCCTGCTTTGCGGAAAACACGAAGTAGCTCAGCGTCATCAGGCTACCGACCACGCTCATGTACCAGAACAGGCGTGGAATTACCGGCTTGCCGGCGCGTTTGGAGGCGACGAACTGTACCAGCCAGCGACCGCCGAACATCAGCGCGCCGACATAGCCGATCAGCTTCCAGCCGGTGACATGGATACCGGTCCAGTACAGCCAGGTCAGTTGTTGGTCGAGAAAGGACGGATCCATCAACGCTCCTGCACCACGGTGCGTTTGCTGCGGGTAATCAGCCAGGCCACACCGCGCAGGTCGCGGATGCCGACCAGGGCGCGATTGAGATTGTTGTACTTGGACACGCCAGCGGTGCGATGGCGGTGATTGACCGGCACGCTCACCGTGCGCCAGCCGGCGCGTTGCATCAGCGCCGGCAGATAGCGGTGCATATGGTCGAAATAGGGCAGGTCCAGAAATGCCTCGCGCTCGAACAGTTTGATGCCGCAGCCGGTGTCGGGCGTATTGTCGTGCAGCATGCGCGAGCGGATCGCGTTGGCCCACTTGCTGGCCCAGCGCTTGGAGCCGGAATCCTGGCGATTGACCCGCCAACCGGCGAACAGCTTCACCTGCGTCTCGGCCTGGCTGCGCGCGATGAGCAGCTTGGGGATGTCGGCCGGGTCGTTCTGGCCGTCGCCATCGAGCGTAGCGATCCAGCTGGCGCGTGCGGCCTTGACCCCGCTGCGCACCGCCGTGCTCTGGCCGCTCTGGGTCACGTGATGCAGCACGCGCAGTTCCGGCGTGGCGTTCTTCAGACCCTGCAGCACTGCCAGCGTGTCGTCACGAGAATGGTCGTCGACATACACGATTTCGAAAGCCACCACGCCGCGCAAGGCGCTGACGATTTCGCCCACCAGTGTGGTGACGTTATCGCGCTCGTTGAACACCGGGACGACGACGGACAGCTGCGGTTGGCTCATGGATGCGGGGTATCCGGAGGAAGGCTGAGCGAAAAGATCGCGCATTGTGCCCTGACTGTCTGAGTCAGGCATGAAGCATGCACACGTTATGCGCAGTGAGACGGCCAGAAAACAGCCTGTAGCGTGTTGTGTTGTGTTGTGTTGTGTTGTGTGGTGTGGTGTGGTGTGGTGTGGTGTGGGCAAGGCTGCGACAGGCACATGGACTAGCAGGCACACCATATCGCTTCAGCACGGGAGCGCAGGGACCTCGCACCGCAACCTGCGTTGTATGCCAGGCGACCAGGCGCTTCCAGGGAGGCGATGGCCGTGAGGTACATCCGACGCCACGCGCCCTCAGCCGGCAGCGCCACGGCAGCCGCCACAACTCCAGCTGCACGCGCCCATTCTCCGCAAACGCGCGCATCCCCACCAAACCCCAGCCAGCGCTAGGCGCGCTCGCCGAAATACAGCCGACACCAATCCACCACCTGCGGCAATCCGCGCTCGACCGGGGTCGCCGGGTCGAACCCGAATGCGGCCTGCGCGCGCTGTGTATCGGCCATGGTGCGGATCATGTCGCCCGGCTGCATCGGCCGGTAGACCTTCTCGGCCGGACGGCCGGCGGCCTGGGCGATCACGTCGATGAAGTATTCCAGCTCCACCGGTGTGTGGTTGCCCAGGTTGAACACCCGGTGCGCAACCGCCTCGCTGCTGGGCGTGTCCAGTGCGCCGAGCACGCCGGCCACGATGTCGTCGACGAAGGTGAAATCGCGCTGCATCTTGCCGTGGTTGAACACCTCGATTGGCCGCCCCGCCAGTACCGCGCGGCTGAAGATCAGCGGCGCCATGTCCGGTCGTCCCCATGGTCCATACACCGTAAAGAAGCGCAGCCCCGTGGCGCGCAGGCCGTACAACTGCGCATAGGTGTACCCCATCAATTCGTTGGCCGCCTTGGTCGCCGCGTACAGCGAGCGCGGCTGATCCACGCGCTGGTCTTCGGAGAACGGCGGGGTAGCCGAATCGCCGTACACCGAACTGCTCGATGCATACACCAGGTGCTGCACGCCGCGGTGCCGGCACAGCTCGAGCATGTTGACGAAGCCGACCAGGTTGCTGTCGACGTAGGCGGACGGGTTTTCCAGCGAATACCGCACCCCCGCCTGCGCGGCCAGATGCACCACGCGGGTGGGCTGGATCTCATCGAACAACGCAGTCAGGCCGTCGCGATCGGTCAGGTCCAGCGTGCGGATATCGATGTCGGGGCACAGCGCCGCCACCCGATCGTGCTTGAGCTGCGGATCGTAGTAGCTGTTGTAGTTGTCCAGCCCCACCACCGTCTCGCCGCGTGCCGCCAGCGCGCGGCAGGTGTAGGCACCGATGAAACCGGCAGCGCCGGTGACGAGAATGGTCATGGCTGTGATCCTGGGAAATACGGAAACAAAAGGCCGGCGTCACGGGCGTGCAAGTGTGGCGCACTGCAGGCACGGCTGCGTGCGGGTGCGGCGTTGGGATGTTGCTGATGCGCCCGTGGCGCGCAGTGCGCCCGATGTGGTTGGCAATGGTCGCGGCTCATGCGGTGCTCCGGGGGAGGGCTGCAGCGCGCCATGCGTGGTCGTTCACCGCAGCGCGAGCGGCGCTTCGCTGGCGAGCTTGGCCTTGCGTTCGGCGCTGAAATTCCACCACGGTTGCGCCGCCTCGCCTTCCATGAAGCGCACGATCGACAGGAATACATCGATCACGCAAGGGTCGTGCAGCACGCCGGTGCGCAGGCACAGCTGCGCATGCATGTCGTAGGCATCGCGACCGCGCAGCTGCGCAGGCACGCGGATGCCGATCAGGCGCAGATCCTTTTCGCAGGCCGGCCCGACGTTGGGCAGGTCGGTCAGCTGCAGCAGATGGTGGCGGTCCACCTTGGCGGGATTCATGGCCGACGAGGATCCTGTTGGATGTGCAGCTGCGATCAGCCGCGCTGCATGCGCAGGCGTTCGAGCACGCCGTCCAGCGTGTCCAGATCGGTGTAATGAATCACCAGCTTGCCCTTGCCGCCGCGGCCGTGATTGAACACCACCTTGGTCCCCAGCGACTCGGACAGTTCGGTTTCCAGCGAGGCGATATCGGCCTGCGGGGCGACCGGTGCCGGTTTGCCCTTGCGCAGCGAGCCGGGCACCTTGCCGGCGGCGAACTGCTGCGCCCGGTGCTCGACTTCACGCACCGACCAGCCCTGGTCGGCCGCTTCCTGCGCCAGCTTGCTGGCCAGTTCCGGCGCCAAGGTGAGCAGCGCGCGCGCATGGCCCATTTCCAGGCGACGGGTTTCCAGCAGGACGCGGATCGCCACCGGCAATTCCAGCAGCCGCAGCAGGTTGGAGACCGATGCACGCGAACGGCCTACCGCACCGGCGGCCTCGGCATGGGTCAGCGAAAATTCGTCGATCAGCCGCTGCAGCGCCTGCGCTTCTTCCAGCGGGTTGAGGTCTTCGCGCTGGATGTTTTCGATCAGCGCCATCGCGATGACGGTGCGGTCGTCCAGCTCGCGCACCACCACCGGCACTTCGGTCAGCCCGGCCAGCTGCGAGGCGCGCCAGCGGCGTTCGCCGGCCACGATCTCGAACTGCCCCGGTGCCAGCGCGCGCGCCACGATCGGCTGGATCACGCCCTGCGCTTTGATCGATTCCGCCAGTTCGGCCAGCTTCACCTCGTCCATCTCCCGGCGCGGCTGGTACTTGCCCGGCTGCAACTGGGTCACCAGCAACTGGCGCAGGGTGTCGCCTGGCTGCAACGCATCTTCGCTGACGGCGCTCGGTGCCGCTGCGGCCGCGGCACCCTTCGGACCCAGCAGCGCTTCCAGGCCGCGGCCCAGGCCACGCTTCTTTGCGGGGATCGGCTTGTTCATCAGACGGTCTCCACGAGCCGATAGGCCTTGTTGCGGTCGTTCTGGCGTTGCACGATCTCGCTGGCCAGGCCCAGGTACGCCACCCCGCCACGCGACGTGCGGTCGTAACCGACGATGCTCTGGCCATGGCTGGGCGCCTCGGCCAGGCGCACGTTGCGCGGCACGATGGTGCGGAACACCTTGTCGCCGAAGTGTTGGGTCAGTTCGGCCGACACCGCGTTGGCCAGGTTGTTGCGGATGTCGAACATGGTGCGCAGCACGCCTTCGATTTCCAGCGCCGGGTTGAGGTTGGCGCGCAGCGCTTCGATGGTTTCCAGCAGTGCGGTCAGCCCTTCCAGCGCGTAGTACTCGCACTGCATCGGCACGATGATCGAGTCGGCCGCGGTCAGCGCATTGAGCGTGAGCAGCGACAACGCCGGCGGGCAGTCGATCAGGATGAAGTCGTACTCGTCGCGGATCGGCGTCAGCGCGCGCTTGAGCCGCTGCTCGCGCTCGCCCTGGTCCATCAGCTGGATCTCGGCGGCGGTCAGGTCGATGTTGCCCGGCAGCAGGTCGAAGCCTTCCGGCGCAGTCACCCGAATGTCGGCGGCGGTGTTTTCGCCCAGCAGCAGGTCGCAGGTGGAGGCTGCCACATCGCGCTTGTCGATGCCGCTGCCCATGGTGGCGTTGCCCTGCGAGTCCAGATCCACCAGCAGCACACGCTTGGGCGCGCGCGCCAGGCCGGCCGCCAGATTGACTGCCGTCGTGGTCTTGCCGACGCCGCCTTTCTGGTTGGCAATGGCGATGATCCGGGCCATGCGGGAGAGCCTCGTGGGCGAAGAGTAAGACCGGCCATTATGCGGGCAGGGCGCCGGATCGGGAAATGCCGTCCACGGCGGCGATGCGCGCGGGCGGGAATGACGGTAGCCGGTCAGCTGGCCGGCGATGCACCACCGGACGGAGCCTGCATGGCGCGGTAGCGCTGCAGGATGTCGGTGATCTCACTGTCCAGCGCCACCCGTTGCTGCTCGAAGCTGGATTGCAGGCGCAGCTGCGCCATCAATTCGCGATGACGTTCCTGGATGTCGTCGGCCAGCTTGTCGGCCACTGCCTGGCCGGCCAGCTCGCGGTCGCCGGCGCTGCGCAGCAGGCTGGCTAGTCCTTCGCGCAAGCTGGTCACGTTGAAGCGTGCGGTGTGGATGTTGTTGTCGACGATGGCGATGCGCTCGTTGAACACCCGGCGCAGGTCGTCCTCGCTCTGATAGGACATCAACATCGCCTGGTCGGTGCGCCGGCGCATCTGCTCGGCGGCCAGATCGGCCAGGCGTTGCTGCTCGCTGGCCGCGGCGGCAGCGCGCTCTTCGCTGCTCATCGCACGCTGCACCTCGGCGCTGCGCATGCCGCTCTTGGCATTGAATTCGTCGCGCGCCTGGTTTACCGCCTCCGGCGGCAGCGTATCGCTGCACACCCGGGCGCCGTTCTGGTTCCAGCAATACAGCTTCTTGGCCGCCTGCTTGTCTTGTGCGCTGACCGGTGCGGCCACGGCGAATGTCGCAGCGACAGCCGCCGCAACGGCGGCGAATAACGCCAAACGTGTGTGTATCGGCATCATCGCAGCCCCCTGTCGCCTGCCGTCAGCCTGTGGTGTCGGTCCCGTAGCGGCCACGATAGGCCAATAGCGGTTCCCGGAAGTCCACAAGGTCGGCGTTTCCTGCCGCAAAAGCAAGCAGATCGGCGAGGTTGGCCACGGCGATCACCGGAATGCCGGCCTCGGCCGCGACCGCCTGCGCCGCCGAACGGCGGTCCTGCTCGGAGGCGATCTCCTGCCGGTCCAGCGCCACCACGATGCCGGACGGCGTGCCGCCAGCCGCGCGGATGATGCCCAGCGCCTCACGG
Organism: Xanthomonas bromi; assembly: GCF_900092025.1. Taxonomy (GTDB): domain Bacteria; phylum Pseudomonadota; class Gammaproteobacteria; order Xanthomonadales; family Xanthomonadaceae; genus Xanthomonas; species Xanthomonas bromi. Next base: position 532 of record NZ_FLTX01000070.1, on the reverse strand, counting down.
ATCGCAGTACCGGCGGTGATCACGTCATCGACGATCAATACCTTGCGCCCCGCCAGCGGTGCGCCAATCAGGGTGCCGCCCTCGCCATGGTCCTTGGCTTCCTTGCGATTGAACGCCAACGGCAGGTCGCGCCCGCGACCGGCATAGGCGCAGGCCAGCGCCGTCGCCAGCGGGATGCCCTTGTAGGCCGGGCCGAACAGCAGATCGAAATCCACCCCGGCTGCATCGATGGCATCGGCGTAGCACTGCGCCAGCTGCGCGGTCTTGGTACCCGAGTCGAAGCGCCCGGCATTGAAGAAATACGGGCTGAGCCGCCCGGATTTGAGCGTGAACTCGCCAAAGCGCAAGGCGTCGGCATCCAGGGCCAGCTGCAGGAAACGGGTGCGGTGGTCGGTCATTGGACGGGAATGGGGAATAGGGAATCGAGAATGGTAAACGCATCGCGCGCCGGCAGCCTTCGCGGCCGCGCTGGGGTAGGCTTTACGATTCCCCATTTACGACTCCCCATTCCCGGCCTATGATACGCCCAGGG
>NZ_FLTX01000082.1 GCF_900092025.1 Xanthomonas bromi | reverse complement strand
TGTTCCCGCAGCTGCCGGACGCCGACGGCGCCCCGGTCGTCGAGTTCGTCGACGGCGCGCGGCTGCTGCGCGAAGGCGCCGACCTGCTGGTGCGGACCAAGTCCGACCTGCGCTACCGCTTCGGCGATGCGCCGGCGGCCGGCGTCGGGGTGCTGCCGCGCGCGCGGACGCTGCCGATCGCGCAGGTCGAGGACGCCTGCGGCAACCACTGGCGCTTCGAGCGCGGCGACGGCCACCTGGTGCGCATCGTCGAACGCGGCGTGGACGGCCTGCAGGGCCGCTTCATCGAGGTGCAGTCGCGCCATGGCCGTATCGACCGGCTGCGCCTGCACGACCCGGCCACCGGCCTGACCCATCCGCTGGTGACCTATCGCTATGTGGAAGGCGATCTGGTGGCGGCCGAGGACGCGCTGGGGGTGCCGCGCACGTTCGCGTACCGCCAGCATCGCATGGTCCAGCATACCGACCGGGTGGGCCTGTCGTTCCACTACGCCTACGACGGGCAATGGCGGGTGGTGCACGCCTGGGGCGACGGTGGGTTGTACGACTACCGTTTCGCCTACGACGCGTTGCTGCGCGAGACCGCGGTGACCGACTCGCTGGGCCACGTGTCGCTGGTGAAGTTCGACGAGAACCGCCTGCCGCTGTGCGAGATCGA
>NZ_FLTX01000080.1 GCF_900092025.1 Xanthomonas bromi | reverse complement strand
GACCGCGCAATCGGTCCTCAAGGACGCCGTGCCGCTGTTCGAGACCACGTACGACTACGACTGCGCCGGCAACCTGACCCACCGCCGCGACAGCGTGCAAGGCGTGGACGAGTACCGCTACGACGTCATCGGCCGGCTGCTGCAGCACACCGACCCGAAAGGCAGGATCGAACGCTTCTTCAACGACCCGGCCGGCGACCGGCTAGCCACGCGCGTGCAGCAGGTGCAGCTGCGCAAGGTGGTCGGCGGCGACGACGAACAACAGGTGCAGTGGACCCGCGAGGGAACCTACGACGGCGTGCACTACGTGTTCGACCGTGCCGGCGACCTGGTCCGCAAGGGCAGCCCGAATGGCCCGGAACCGGACGACCTGGAACTGGTCTGGGACGCCAACCACCGCCTGGCCGAAAGCCGCAAGGCCGGGCAGACCACCCACTACGGCTACGACCCGCTGGGCCGGCGCGTGTTCAAGCGCAACCCGACCCATACCACGTGGTTCTACTGGGATGGCGACGCGCTGCTGGGCGAGGTGAGGCAGGCCCACGACGCGCCGGATGCGGCGCCGGTGTGGGTGGGGAATGTCGCGAATCTGATCGAGGTCAAGCGCCGTAAGGAGAAGCTCGCCAAGCTACATGAGCGCACGCGGGAGTACGTCTACTATCCGGGGACGTTTGTGCCGCTGGCGTTGGTGGAGAAGGAGCAGGGCGTGGCGCTGCGTGAGTCGCCGCAGCCCGCGACAACTTCGATCTCGCAGATATCGCGATCCGATGCGCCGGCTGTGGCCGATCATGCATTGGTCGAGGGGCGAGGTACGGATTCCGACCAGTCTCCCGGACCGTCCGCATCCGCAGGCATGCCGACACCGCCGCGAACACCATTCGCACCGCTGGGCGTGCTGGCGTCGTCCGCACCCAAAGTGGCGCAGGCCGATGGCGCTGCAAAGCCTGCAACGATGACGGCGCCGACAGCCGTCAAGCCCGACAAGGCGCCTGATGGTGGTGGGCTGGGTATGCTGGGCGAAGGTCTGGCGCTAGGGCAAGGTGCGGGAACTAAAGTATCCGTGATTTCAGAGGCTTCGGCCGAACCGGTGACCAGTCTTACAAAATCTGATGCATCGGCAGACGAAGAAAAGTCGAACGTAATTTCATTTGGCATGCGGCTGGATGGCGAGCAATCCAGTTCGGGCGAGTCGCCGAGGTCAGGCGGTTTTGGCGTAGTCAGCAATACATCGATGGTAGGGAGTGTATCTGCCAACGTGCCCGTTATAGTAAGTAACGTAAGAGAAACCGCGCAATTTGTCCCCTCCGATTCAGTTGAGCGTGCGGCTTGGCGGTCTGTTAGCTATCACTATCACTCCGATCCGAATGGCTGCCCTACGAGGTTGACCGCTGTCTCTGGCAATTTAGTTTGGGCGGCGGCATATAGTGCATGGGGGATAGTCGATATATTCTTATCTGTAGTGGAAAATAATTTAAGGTTTCAGGGGCAGTATTGCGAAATTGAAACCGGCATGCATTATAATAGATTTAGATACTATGATGCGACCTTGGGTAACTTTGTTTCGCAAGATCCATTAGCGCTGCGCGTTGGTGAGAATGTGTACGAATTCGCACCTAATTCATTAAACTGGATTGATCCACTCGGACTAAATAAAATTAGCGCGGTATTGACGACCTCGTCAGGGGAGGTGATTGACTTGCCGACATTTAAGTCATCTCCAGGCGCTAAGAAGATACCAGGTCGAACTGAAGACGCAGAGCAGAAATTGCTTCGCCACATTGAGGAAAACTATGGGGAAAAATTAGCTGGCTCATCTCTTGAGATAAAATCCGAGCCTTCTTTTATTAGGGTAAACGGAAAAACAATTCCGATCCAAGGTGTAAATCCCTGTGATGATTGTGGGGTCGCGATGCAAAGCTTTGCAAAAAGAAATAAGATGGACGTGACATACAGTGCGCGAGACAAAAATTTTCGCTACAAAGGATGTCGAGAATAAATATGAAATTTATTGATTCCCCTTTAGGGCGTTTGGAGGTTAATGAGGCTGATGATGGGGCGCGTTTCGCCCAAGGTAGGTATGGTGATGTCGATGGCGGGATTTTCTTTTCGATTAAGTTAGAAGATGATGGCTCTCTATCAGAGGGTATGGACTTCGTAAGGAGTCGAATTGATAATATAAGTAAGTTTACTGCTCTTGCATCTAAATATCTGGCGAATGTTATCGAAAATGCAACATCAAACGGTGAGGTGCCTCTCGTTTGGGGTGAGGAGTTCACTTTCTGGGGTGGGGGAGGCTGGTCGATCTTATTTGCAGAAGGTGTACTGGACATATGCGACCCCTATGGGGTCATGGTCAACTTCTCGGATGACGAGGTAATAGGGTATGAAGATCTTTCGTCAGCGGAAGAGGTATGAAAGATCCTGAATAAATGATGCACCCAGTTATTGGCGGGTATATGAGTAGATATTTGCCGGAGCAAGCCTGAGCGGATGCTCCGTTGAGCTGGCGAGGGGAATGTAATCCAGTAAGTAGGGCGTGTACTATGTTTCAGGCACGGGATATATAATTAAGAATATTTTAGATAAAAAGTCAGGATTTTGAAAATTGCAGAAACAGCTTGATCTAACTAATTACCAAGTGGGCTGAAAATATAATTATTATGTAAATGGCTTTGGCGAAGCATGGCGCAGGATGTGACCTTGGAGATTTTGAATGGCGACTAAGAATGCGAAAAGCTGAAGTGCCTCATGGCTGACGAGTATCTTGCGCATGAGATTTATAAGTGCGCAAAATCTGCGTTCTTGAAAATGTTCGAAGATAAAAAGGAAGAGAAGTTCTATTATTGTGTGCTCGTTACTACTGAGGAGGGACATCCTCCGTTCATTTCTGCTTGGTCAGATCAGGCTCTGCAACAGGAAAAGGAAAAAGGTGGGGATGCTAACGAATATTTCGAATGGGTTCGATGGTCCTATGCTGATTCTCCCTATGTGGACTACTGCGGGGAAGCGTTTTCTGGCCTTCAGGTAGTTTTTGACAGCAGGCCCGCAATTGATCAGCTGTCAAGAGATGAATGGTTGGTTGAACTTGAGGTGAGACTTTCCTCGATGGAAAAGGCAATGGTAGATTTGGATGCGGAAGGGATTTTTGAGTTGAATCAGCCTAGGATGAAGGTCATGATTAATGTGGAGCTCACTCCGCCTTCTTATTCAAACACAGAGCGCGCCCTTCGGCTGAATGATAGAAGTAATGAGGCTTTGATCGTTTGGCTGGATGAAGCAGCAGAGAAGCTTGAATAGTCTGGCGGGGAAGCTTTTTTGCGCTCGCACGGGCACTGTAGGACGCAGGAGCGCGACCGATGAGCACTGCCGCCAAGCATTTCGATCCGCAGTTGGGCATCGACATCCACATGTATCAGGTGCCGCCGTTTCCGCTGCCAACGCCGCATATCGGCATCGTGCTGGACCCGTTCGACTACCTGCCGTTGCTCGGCGCCACGGTCACCGTCAACGGGGTCAAGCGCGCCACCGCCGGCACCGGCGGGCTGGACATCCATATTCCGCTGGGCGCGTGGGCGCCGCAGCTGAGCCTGCCGATGGGGCCGCAGTACGACGGCGAAGAGATCTTCATGGGCAGCAAGACGGTCACCGCCGACGGCGACCCGTTCTCGCGGCTGGCGGTGCCGGTGCTGGACTGCAATCTCGCCGGGCTGATCCCGCCGTTCCGGTTCAAGAAGCCCAAGAAGCCGCTGCGTTCGCTGTGGCTGCCGACCGGCATCAATGTCGCCATCCCGAGCAACGTGCAAGTCGGCGGGCCGCTGACCATTTCCTTGATGGCGCTGGGGTTGCATGTCGGCTTCGCCGGGCTGGGGGCGCTGCGCCGCTCCAAGCTGGGCGTGCGGGCGGCGGAGGCGTTCAAGGGTCTGCGGCAGCGTGTGTTCAAGCACATGGATTCTGGCTTCCTCAAGTGCAAGGTGCTGCGCGCCGAGCCGGTGGACATCCGCGACGGCAGCGTGTCGGTGCAGCACGAGGACTTCGCGATCCCCGGTCGGCTGCCGCTGGCATGGTCGCGCCGCTACAGCTCGGCGCAGGCCGAGCAGGTGGGCGTCTGCGGTCACGGTTGGCAGACGCCTGGCGACATCCGCCTGGAGATCGAGGCCGACGGCGTGGTGCTGTTCCATGATGACCGCGGCGCGGCGG
>NZ_FLTX01000076.1 GCF_900092025.1 Xanthomonas bromi | reverse complement strand
GGTACTCGTACTCTCGTCCGAGAAGGAGATATCTTAATCACGATTACAGCGGAGCTTGGTTCGGTCGCTGTTGTGAGGGGGCAGTTCAATAAGGGTGCTTACATCAATCAGCACCTAGCACTGTTCAGGCCTGATGGTCGGTTGTGCAATTCTGGGTTTCTCGTGAACTTTCTTTCCACAGTTGTTGCAAGGGAACAGTTTGTTGTTAGTGGGAACGGTGGGACAAAGCAAGGGTTAGGGTTCGATCAAGTGAGCGGAGTTATTGCTGCCTTCCCGAATCTGGACGAGCAGTCAAGGATTGCGCAGTATTGTGAACGTATTAGGGGGACGCACGACAAACTGAGAAATCCTATTGATAGTTCAATTGCCGAACTTGTCGGCTATCGATCCGCGCTCATCACCGCTGCGGTCACCGGCCAGCTAACTGAACTCAACGGATAAGGATTTCGCGCATGTCTGGCCATTCCGAACGCAATTTTGAAACCTCCATCGAAGTCGGTCTGCTCGCATCGGGCGGCTACCAGAAGCGCCAGCCGGCTGACTACGACGAAACCCTGGCGCTGTTTCCGGCCGACGTGATCGGCTTCCTCAAGGATAGCCAGCCCACGCGCTGGCAGCAGCTTGAAACGCTGCTGGGTGCGCGTACCCACGCGATCGTGCTGGAGGCGCTGGCCAAGGAACTGGAAATCAAGGGCGCGTTGCACGTGCTGCGCCATGGCTTCAAGTGCTATGGCAAGACGCTGCGTCTGGCGTACTTCCGTCCCAATTCCGGGATGAATCCCGAAGCCGCAGCGAAGTATGCACACAACCGCCTGACCATCACCCGGCAGGTGAACTTTGCCTCGGTGCTCAAGCGGCCGGACGGCAAGTCAAAACGTTGCATCATCGACGTCACCCTGGCGGTCAACGGCTTGCCGGTGGTCACGGTGGAACTGAAAAATCCCTTGACCGGGCAGCCTGCAAGCGAGGCGATTTACCAGTATCAACACGACCGCGATGAGCGCGACAGGCTGTTCGCCTTCAAGCAGCGTGCGCTGGTACATTTTGCCGTGGACCCGGACGAGGCCTGGATGACCACCCGGCTGAAAGGCCGCGAGACCGTGTTTCTGCCGTTCAATCGTGGTCATGTGCATGGTGCGGGCAACCCACCCGTGCCAGGCAACTGGAAAACCCATTACCTGTGGGATGAAGTGCTGAACGCAGATAGCCTGCTGGACATCCTGCAGCGCTTCATGCACTTGGAGATCAAGGAACGCAAGATCACCACCGACAAGGGCGTGCGCACGGTGCGCAAGGAGACGATGATCTTCCCGCGCTACCACCAGCTAGATGCGGTGCGGCGGCTGGTGGGCCACGCGCGTGCGTATGGCTCAGGCCACAACTACCTGGTGCAGCACTCGGCCGGGTCGGGCAAGTCCAATTCCATCGCCTGGCTGGCTCATCGGCTGGCCAGCCTGCACGACGCCAAGGAGGAAAAGGTCTTCCATTCCGTGGTGGTGGTGACCGACCGCCGCGTGCTGGACCAGCAGCTGCAGAACACCATCTACCAGTTCGAGCACAAGACGGGCGTGGTGGAGAAGATCGACGAGGACACCAGGCAACTGGCGCGGGCCTTGTCTGGCGGCACGCCGATCATCATCAGCACGATCCAGAAGTTCCCCTTCATCGCCCGTGCGCTGGCGCGGCTGGAAGCCGATGGTGAGGACGTCAAGCTGGATACAGCAGGCAAGCGCTTTGCGGTCATCGTGGACGAGGCACATTCCTCGCAGAGCGGCGAAACGGCCATGACCCTGCGCGGCATGCTCAACCGCGATGGCATCGAAGCGGCGGTGGCCGCGCAGCTGTCCGACCAAGAAGATGACGAGCTTGACGAGGCCACCCACGCGGCGATCCTGCGTGAGGCGCAAAAGCGTGCCCGTCAACCCAATCTGAGCTTCTTTGCATTCACTGCCACGCCCAAGTTCAAGACCAAGGTGTTATTCGATACGCCAGGGCCGTCTGGCGTGTCGCCGTTCCACGAATACAGCATGCGCCAGGCCATCGAGGAAGGCTTCATCATGGACGTGCTGGCCAACTACACCACGTACAAGCGCTTCTTTGGCTTGATCAAGCAGGTGGAGAACGACCCGCAGGTATCGCGCAAGCAGGCAGCCAAGGCGCTGACCCGGTACATGGAGCTGCACCCGGTCAACATTGAGCAGGTGGTGTCGGTGATCGTGGAGCACTTCCGCCTGCACGTAATGCATGAGCTGGGCGGCCGAGCCAAGGCGATGGTGGTCACGGGCTCGCGGCTGGCGGCAGTGAAGTACAAGCTGGCCTTCGACCGTTACATCAAGGGCAACCGCTACGAGGGCATTCGCTCGCTGGTGGCGTTTTCCGGAACGGTCGAAGACCCGGAGGATCCGGGTGCGAGCTACACCGAAGTAGCCATGAATGATGGCCTCGCAGAAAGCGAGTTGCCGGAAGCCTTCGAGCGCGACGATTACCGTGTGCTGCTGGTGGCCGAAAAGTACCAGACCGGCTTCGACCAGCCGCTACTGCAGACCATGTACGTGGTCAAGAAGTTGGCTGGCGTGCAGGCGGTGCAAACGCTGTCGCGACTCAACCGCATGGCGCCGGGCAAAAAGCGCACGCTGGTGCTGGATTTCGTTAACAAGGAAGAGGACATCCATAAGGCGTTCAAGCCGTACTACGAGAGCACGCCGATTGGCGAGAATGCGGGGCCGGAAAAGCTGTCCGAACTCCAGCACAAGCTGCTGGCGCCGGCGATCTTTGCTCCGGCTGACGTGGACGCCTTCGCCCAAGCCTGGTACCGCCCGAAGCGCGAGCATTCCGGTAGCGACCACAAGCAGATGAATGCAGTGCTTGATGCTGTCGTGCAGCGCTTCAAGATGGAGGTAGAGGAGACGCAGGACGAGTTTCGCGGGCTGCTGATGGCTTACCGCAATCTGTATGCCTTTCTGTCGCAGATCGTGCCTTATCAGGACAGCGATCTGGAAAAACTCTACACGTTCGTGCGCAACCTGATGACCAAGCTGCCGCCTGCCGACAATGGCAAGGCGTTCGTGCTGGATGATGAAGTGAGCTTGCGCTACTACCGGATGCAGCAACTCACCGATGGCTCCATCGATTTGGCGCAAGGCCAGCTGTATCCGCTGAAGGGCCCCACTGATGTTGGCACATCACGTGTGGCAGATGAGCAAGTACCGCTGTCGAGCCTTGTAGAGAAACTGAATACTCGATTCGGTACCGACTTCAACGAGGCAGATCAGCTGTTCTTTGATCAGATCAAAGTGTCGGCCGAAGCCAGCGAACAGATCAAAGAGGCTGCAAGGGCAAATAACCTGAGCGACTTCACAGCGTACCTGGGACGAGTGCTTGATGAGCTGTTCATTGAGCGAATGGACGGCAACGAAGAGATTTTCGCAAGGATCATGACCGATCGTGAGTTCAGGTCTGCTGCTAGCGAACATCTGGCTTTCGAAATTTTCGAGAAATCACGTGGGTCTGTGCCCGGTGACGGCGCTATTTCGTAGATCCGCCGGGAGAGCAGACTCTTTCAGACATCTTGACGTGCCACCCAACCAGTAGCACGATCACCCCATGGAGCCTCGAAACTCCACGTGTAGCGGTACCCACCTCCGACAAACCGGTGGGTTTTTTGTGCCTGCACGTTTTTGCAGGCGCAACCGACGTGATGCCTGCGTCGGGAGGGCGGTGAATACAACACCCGCAAGGGGAATAAGCCCGCCGGCTGTTAGCGGTTTCGAGCCTCCCGACTTCCCGTCCGTCGCCTTGCGGCGGGCGGGCCGATTCCATGGAATGAGGAGCAGGCCATGTCGGATGTGGAGGATGCGGTGCCGTCTTTCCCGGGTTACTTGCTGTCGGAAGAAGCCCACTACCGTCTTGAGCAATTGTGCGACCACCTGCGCTTTTTGGCGCGGTTGGCGCAGCCACGCACGCCGGGCGAGCTGAAGCAGCGGCAGCCAGCGGTGCATTTCGACGAGTTGGCGTTCTGCCTGGAGCTGCTGACCGAGCATCTGACGCAGGCGCTGGCGCTGGCGCTGGCGCAGGTGCAGTGGCCTGCGCGACTGGAGGTAAACCTGGTTAGCACGCACTTTCAACGGTGAATATGCAGGGGCATCGGGCAGCGCGCGCTCGCGCCAGGGTAAGCGGGTGGGCGCGGCAGCCAGCAAGCTGGGCACTAGCGTGGTCAGATCGAAGCGGCGGGTGAGCCGCCACAGCGTTTCTCTCAGATAGCGTTGGGCATAAAACTGCGCTGGCCCCGGCGGCAGTGCCCAGCATCGGTTTTTATCGGTATCAGCTAAGTTTCAAGCTGATCCGGCAGTGATGGCAGCTTGTGCGCGGCGTTGCACAATCGCCTTACGTTGCACCAGAGAGCACTGCCATGCGCCGCGCCTTGGTCTGTTTCTCTCAAGTCCCCGCAGGCACTCAGTGCGAATCGTCGCCGACCGGGGCGCCGCTGCCGCCGACCAGGAAGTCGAGGTCCGCGCCGAGGTGGGCCTGCTGCACGTGGTCCACGTAGAGCTTGGTCCAGCCGCGCGCCGGTGGCTGTAGCGGTGTCCATCCTTGCCGGCGGCGCTCCAGTTCCTGGTTGGAGACGTCCAGGTGCAGGCGTCGGTTCGGGACGTCCAGTTCGATGAAATCGCCGTCGCGCACCAGCGCCAGGTTGCCGCCGGCGGCGGCTTCGGGCGAGGCGTGCAGCACCACCGTGCCGTACGCGGTGCCGCTCATGCGTGCGTCGGAGACGCGCACGATGTCGGTGATGCCACGGCGCAGCAACTTGGGCGGCAACGGCATGTTGCCGACTTCGGCCATGCCGGGGTAGCCGCGCGGGCCGCAGTTCTTCAACACCATGACGCAGGTTTCGTCGATGTCCAGGGCGTCGTCGTCGATGCGTGCCTTGAAGTCGGCGATGTTCTCGAACACCACCGCGCGGCCGCGATGCTGCAGCAGATGCGGCGAGGCGGCCGAGGGTTTGATGACGGCACCGTCCGGGGCCAGGTTGCCGCGTAGCACGGCAATGCCCGCCTCGGTCTTGAACGGGGCGTCCAGCGCGTGAATGACGTCGCGATTCCAGCAGGGTGCGTCGGCGATGTTCTCGCCCAGGGTGCGGCCGTTGGCGGTCAGCGCGTCCAGGTCCAGATGGGGCGCGATTTCGCGCAGCACCGCCGGCAGGCCGCCGGCGTAGTAGAAGTCTTCCATCAGGTACTGGCCCGACGGTTTCAGGTTGACCAGACAGGGCAGGCGCGAGCCCAGCGCGTCCCAGTCGTCCAGGCGCAGGTCCACGCCGATGCGTCGGGCCAGGGCGAGCAGGTGGATCACCGCATTGGTCGACCCCCCGATCGCGGCATTGGCCTTGATCGCGTTGTCGAACGCGGCGCGGGTGAGGATGCGCGACATCCGCAGGTCTTCGCGCACCATCTCGACGATGCGCCGACCGCTCAGATGCGCCAACCGGAACCGGCGCGCATCCACCGCAGGAATCGCGGCGTTTTCAGGCAGCGACATGCCCAGCGCCTCGACCATGCCGGCCATCGTCGAGGCGGTGCCCATGGTCATGCAGCTGCCCTTGGAGCGCTGCATGCAGGATTCGGCTTCGACGAACTCGGCCTGGGTCAGCGTGCCGGCGCGCACCATCTCCGACATCTGGATCACGCCGGTGCCCGAGCCGACCGGCTGGCCGCGCCAGTTGCCCGACAACGACGGGCCGCCGGACAGGCCGATGGTCGGCAGATCGACGCTGGCCGCCCCCATCAGCAGCGACGGGGTGGTCTTGTCACAGCCCATCAGCAGCACCACGCCGTCCAGTGGATTGGCGCGGATCGATTCCTCCACGTCCATGCTGGCCAGATTGCGGTACAGCATGGCGGTGGGGCGCATCTGGGTCTCGCCCAGCGACATCACCGGAAATTCCAGCGGCAGGCCGCCGGCCTCGTAGACGCCGCGTTTGACGTGTTCGGCCAGTTCGCGGAAGGAACTGTTGCAGGGCGTCAGCTCCGACCAGGTATTGCAGATGCCGATCACCGGGCGGCCATCGAACATGTCGTCCGGCAGGCCCAAGCCCTTGAGCCAGCTGCGGTAGTAGGAGCCCTGCTTGCCATCGCGGCCGAACCAGTGCTGGCTGCGTCGGGCCGGCTTGTTCGATGAGCCCATGCGGATGCAATCCTTGGATCGGTGAGCGGGAAAGGCGCGACCGGCCGCAGTGCGCAGGCCCTCGACGCTCCGATCCTATCGGGCGCATTGATAGTGGAAAAATAACAATATCCGCTTGAACGATAGCAACTTCCATATTGATAAGCGTGCGTGGCCCGTCGTGGTCGAACGCGCCGCAGGCCGTTGCGGCTGCTGGCGCGGCGCCCGGCCGCGGCGTTCAGCCATATACCTGCGCGGCCACGTCCTTCATTGCGGTCAGCACGGTCTGGGCGCCGGGCGAGAGCAGCCAGTCGTTGCGGGTGATGATGCCGAACGCATCCATCCGGCACGACAGCTCCATCGGCACGATGCTGACCATGCCGTGCGCGGCGTAATGGCGGGCCACGTCCACCGGCACCACGGCCAGGTTGTCGCTCTCCTGCAGCATCTTGGTGATGAACATCAGCGCGGTGGTGCCGATCACCTGTTGCGGCGGCTCCAGGCCGGCGCTGCGGAACATCAGCTCGAAGCGGTGACGCAGCACGCTGCCTTCCGGCGGCACGATCCAGCAGGCCTTGGCCAGCTCCTGCAGGCTTGGCTGGTGCATGTCCAGGATCGGGTGGCGTGGACGCACGATGGCACAGACGTCCTCCTGGGCCAACGCGGTGTAGTGCAGGTTGCGGGTGTCGTGGCCGGCGAACAGGCGGCCCACCATGAAATCCAGCTTGTTCTGCAGCAGCCGCTCCAGCAGCACGTCGCTGCTTTCCACCAGCAGCGAGACGCGCAGTCCCGGGTGTTGCCGGGTGATCCGGGCCAGGGTGGGGGGCAGCAGCGTCATCGCCGCCCCGGCGATCGCACCGATACCGATGTTGCCGCTGTGCCCGGCCTTGAGCGCCTCGATCTCGGCGCCGGCCTCACCCAGGCTGGCCAGCGCGATACGCGCATGGCGGATCATGCTCTCCCCGTACCAGGTGGCGCGCATGCCGCGCGGCAGGCGCTCGAACAACTGCACGTCCATCATGTCCTCCAGGTCCTTGAGCAGCTTGGAGGCAGCGGGCTGGGACATGTTCAGCACGTCGGCCGCGCGATGGATGTTGCCGTGCTCGTCGATGGCGATCAGCAGCAGCAACTGGCGGGTCTTGAGGCGGGCGCGCAGGAACCAGGGGGTGGAGGTCATTGGGCGATTAATGCCAATTTGGATATGGGTTTTTGCTAAATCTATATTTGTTGTATATGCGTGGCAATCGCAGAATGCCTTCAGTTGCGGACCACCGCTCGTGTGGGACGGCCTGGGCGATACGCATGGCGCTCGCAGGGCTGCCAGCACGCGCGGACTCTCCTCGCCAGCACAGGGTTGCATGCGATGCGCTTGATCCAGTTTCTCGACGATGGCGGTAGCGCCCGGGTAGGCGCGGTGACGGCCGACGGGCGCCAGGTGCGCCAGCTCGATGGTGTGGAGTCCAGCTATGCACTGGCAAGCGCGGCGATCGCTGCCGGCCGTACGCTCGAAGAGCAGGCCGCCGGGCATGGCGGCGATACGCTGCGGGATTACCCGGCACTGCTCGAAAGCCAGCGCGTGCTCACCCCGCTGCAGCACCCGGACCCGGCGCATTGCCTGGTGACCGGCACCGGCCTGACCCACCTAGGTAGTGCGGCCGCCCGCGACGCCATGCACCAGACCCTGCAGCAGCAGAGTCAGGCCGGGACGCTCACCGATTCGATGAAGATGTTCCAGTGGGGCGTGGAGGGCGGCATCCCCCGCGATGGCAAGCCCGGCGCGCAGCCGGAATGGTTCTTCAAGGGCGATGGCAGCATCGTGGTCGCGCCGGGCGCGCCGTTGCCTTCGCCGGATTTCGCGCTCGATGGCGGCGAGGAGCCGGAACTGGTCGGGCTGTACCTGATCGGCCCGGACGGCACCCCGCACCGGCTGGGTTTTGCGATCGGCAACGAGTTCTCCGACCATGTCACCGAGCGCCAGAATTATCTGTATCTGGCCCATTCCAAGTTGCGTGCCTGCGCCATCGGCCCGGAGTTGCGCAGCGGTGCGCTGCCGGCGGATCTGCGCGGGGTCAGCCGCATCCGCCGTGGTCGGGAGCTGGTGTGGGAGAAGCCCTTCGTCACCGGCGAGGCCAATATGTGCCATTCGCTGGCCAATCTGGAGTACCACCACTTCAAGTACGCCGCGCACCGGCGCCCGGGCGATGTGCATCTGCACTTCTTCGGCACTGCCACGCTCAGCTTCGCCGATCAGGTGAAGGTGGAGCCGGGCGACCGCTTCGAGATCGACCTGCCCGCATTGGGCGAGCCGCTGGTCAATCCGCTGCGGCGCGCGGCGTCCGGGTTCGCGCTCGGCGGCGTCCACGTCCTTTGATGCGGTGGCGCGATCAGGGCCGGGGCATCGGGGTAGCGCAGGGCGATGGCCGATCGCGCGCGGTGCGGTGGGACGGCGGACCGCGCGGCGGGGCCGCATCCGGTGTTGCCTTGTTCCGTTGTGGCTGCCGAACTGCGCAGGCGATGGAGTGCGCACCGCCACGGCGCAGTAAGTTTCACCACACGGTGAAGGCCGCTGGCGTGGTGGCCTGATCCAACGCCCGGCCGGCGGGCAGGTGGCCTGCCGGCAGTGTCGCAGCACCGCGCTGGAGGGCGCATGCGGCGCGGGTCCAATCCGTCATAGGGAGGCAGCATGAACAAGCAGGTCGTGGTGGCGGTGATGTTGGTGCTGGTGCTGGCCGTGTTGGCGGGCGGGTGTTCGCGCGGCGGCGAGCAGGGCGCGCAGGCCGGGCAGATCACCGTCGGGTTCAGCCAGGTCGGCGCCGAAAGCGAGTGGCGCACGGCCAATACCGCGTCGGTGAAGGCAGCGCTGGCAGCGCCGACGTTTCGCCTGAAGTTCTCCGACGCCCAGCAGAAGCAGGAGAACCAGATCAAGGCCTTGCGCTCGTTCATTGCCCAGCGCGTGGACGTGATCGCGTTTTCGCCGGTCGTCGAATCGGGCTGGGAGACGGTGCTGCGGGAAGCCAAGGCCGCCAATATCCCGGTCGTGCTCACCGACCGTTCGGTGAAGGTCTCCGATCCGGCGCTGTATGCCACGCTGATCGGCTCGGACTTCGTCGAGGAAGGCCGCAAGGCCGCGCGCTGGCTGATCCAGGACAGCCAGGGCAAGCCGGGCCCGATCCGCGTGGCCGAACTGCAGGGCACGGTCGGTTCGGCGCCGGCCAACGACCGCATGCAGGGTTTCCACGAAGTGCTGGACGCCGATCCGCGTTTCCAGGTGGTGCGTTCGCAGAGCGGCGATTTCACCCGCGCCAAGGGCAAGGAGGTCATGGAGTCGTTCCTGAAGGCCGAGAACAACCGCATCGACGTGTTGTTCGCGCATAACGACGACATGGCCATCGGCGCGATCCAGGCGATCGAGGAAGCCGGCCGCAAGCCGGGTCAGGACATCCGCATCGTGTCCATCGACGGGGTGCGCGGGGCGTTCGAGGCGATGCAGGCCGGCAAGCTCAATGCGACGGTGGAATGCAATCCGCTGTTCGGCCCGCAATTGGCCAAACTCATCGCCGATGTCAAGGCCGGCCGCCCGGTGCCGCGACGGGTGCTGGTGGACGAAGGCGTGTTCACCCAGCAACAGGCCGCCGCCGAACTGCCCAAGCGCAGGTACTGAGGCGGCCATGCACGCTGGAGCGGCCGCATGAACCCGGTGGTGCTGCAGGCCACCGGGCTGAGCAAGCGATACGCTGCAACGGTGGCGCTGGAGGGCGTGGACCTGTGCCTGCGCGCCGGCGAGATCCACGCGCTGATGGGCCAGAACGGCGCCGGAAAATCCACCCTGATCAAACTGTTGACCGGTGTCGAGGCCGGCGATGCGGGCGCTGTACTCCTGGATGGCCAGCCGATCGCGCCGGCCACCCCGTTGCAGGCGCAGCAGGCCGGCATCAGCACGGTCTACCAGGAAGTGAACCTGTGCCCGAATCTGTCGGTGGCCGAGAATCTCTACGCCGGCCGCTACCCGCGTCGGCGCTGGAGCCGGGCGATCGACTGGGCGCAGGTGCGGGCCGGTGCGCGCGCGCTGCTGCAGGGATTGAACCTGGATCTGGATGTGGATCTGCCATTGGCGCAGCACCCGGTGGCGATCCAGCAGATGGTGGCGATCGCGCGCGCAATCGGCGTCTCGGCGCGGGTGCTGATCCTGGACGAGCCCACCTCCAGCCTGGACGAAGACGAGGTCGGCGCGCTGTTCGGGGTGATGCGGCGGCTGCGCGAGCGTGGCATGGCGATTGTGTTCGTCAGCCATTTCCTGGACCAGGTCTATGCGGTGTCCGATCGCATCAGCGTGCTGCGCAACGGTCGTCTGGTCGGCGAGTACCTGCCGGCCGAGTTGCCGCAGCCGGCATTGGTGGCGGCCATGGTCGGGCGCGAGGTCGCACTGGCCGAAGGCCGCAGCGATGCGGGACCGGATCTGGCGCAGGCGCCGGTGGTGGTCCAGGCGCAGGGCCTGGGCCGGCGCGGCAGGCTGCAGCCGACCGACCTGCAACTGCGGGCGGGCGAAGTGCTGGGGCTGGGCGGGCTGCTCGGCTCCGGTCGCACCGAGCTGGCGCGCCTGCTGTTCGGCCTGGACCGTGCCGACCAGGGCCGGCTGTCGGTGGATGGACAGCCGTGCAGGTTCGCCCATCCGGGCGATGCGGTGGCGAAGGGCCTGGCGCTGTGCCCGGAAGAGCGCAAGACCGAGGGCATCGTCGCCGAGCTGTCGGTGCGCGACAACATCCTGCTCGCGCTGCAGGCGCGGCTGGGCTGGCGCCGTTTCCTGTCGCGCGGCCGCCAACAGGCGTTGGCGCTGCGCCTGGTGCAGGGGCTGGGCATCAAGACCGGCGACCTGGAGACCCCGGCAGGGGCGCTGTCCGGCGGCAACCAGCAGAAGGTGGTGCTGGCGCGCTGGCTGGCCACCGCGCCGAAGCTGCTGATCCTGGATGAGCCGACGCGCGGCATTGATGTCGCTGCCAAGCAGGAAATCATGGCCGAGGTGGTGCGGCTGGCGCGGCAGGGCATGGCGGTGTTGTTCATTTCCGCCGAGATCGACGAACTCACCCGCCTGAGCGACCGCATCGTGGTGTTGCGCGAGCGGCGCAAGGCCGGCGAACTGCCCGGCGGCAGCGACGGCCGGCAGGTGCTGGCGTTGATCGCAGGAATCTGACAGGCCAGCCCGATGACGCACACGCCCTCACCGACACCGGCAGACCCGGCCACGCAGCCGCGCCGTTGGCGCGACCTGCTGGCGTGGCCATTGTTCTGGCCGTTGCTGACGCTGGCGTTGCTGCTGGCCGGCAACGGCCTGGTGCATCCGGGATTCCTCGCGCTGGAATGGCGCGACGGCCACCTCTACGGCAATCTGGTCGACATCGCCAACCGTGCCGCGCCGCTGATCCTGGTGTCGCTGGGCATGACCCTGGTGATCGCCGTGCGCGGCCTGGATATCTCGGTCGGCGCGGTGCTGGCCATTGCCGCCACCGTGGCCGCCTGGACCATTGCCCGCTTCGGCGCCTGCAGCGGGCTGTGGCCGCTGCTGGCCGCCATCGGCATGGCGTTGGCAGCGTCGGCGTTGTGCGGCCTGTGGAACGGCCTGCTGGTGGTCAAGGCCGGCATGCAGCCGATCGTCGCCACGCTGATCCTGATGGTGGCCGGGCGCGGCATCGCCCAGTTGCTCAGCGATGGCCAGATCCTCACGATCTACTACCCGCCGTACGCCTTTCTGGGCAACGGCTTCCTGCTCGGGGTGCCGTTTTCGCTGTTCGTGGTGGCGGCGGTGTTCGCGGCCGTGTCGTTGCTGATGGAACGCAGCGCACTGGGCCTGTTCGTGCGGGCGATCGGCTACAACCCGCTCGCCGCGCACGTGGCCGGGGTTCGCGCGCGGGCGATCACCCTGGCGCTGTATGTCTTCTGCGGGGTCAGTGCCGGGCTTGCCGGGCTGCTGGTCAGTTCCAACGTGGCCAGCGCCGATGCCAACAATGCTGGCCAGTTGTTCGAACTCGACGCGATCCTGGCGGTGAGCCTGGGCGGCAGCGCCTTGGGCGGCGGCCGTTTCAGTCTCGCCGGCAGCCTGGTGGGGGCGCTGATCATCCAGACCCTGACCTCGACCATCTATGCCATCGGCGTGCCGCCGCAAGTCAATCTGGTGGTCAAGGCGGCGCTGGTGTTCGTGGTGCTGCTGCTGCAATCGTCCGAGTTCCGCGCCCAGGTGCGCGGCTGGATCGGTACGCCGGCCGGAGCGGGCCGATGAGCGCGCCGCCGCTTGCGACCTCGCCGCCACGTCGGCGCGATCCGCGCCTGCTGTCCCTGCTGGCCACGATCGGCTTGTTCGTGGCGATGGCGGCCGGCGGCGGGGTGCTCTACGACGGCTTCCTGTCTCCGCAGGTGTTCCTCAACCTGTTCATCGACAATGCCTTTCTGCTGATCGTCGCGGTGGGCATGACCTTTGTGATCCTCAGCGGCGGGATCGACCTGTCGGTGGGCGCGGTGATCGCCTTCACCACCGTGCTCTCCGCCGAGCTGGTGCAGCACCGGCACTGGCCGCCGCTAGCGGCGATCGCGCTGGTGCTGGCGCTGGGGACCGGCTTCGGCATGCTGATGGGCACGTTGATCCAGCGTTATCGGCTGCCGCCCTTCGTGGTCACCCTGGCCGGCATGTTCCTGGCGCGCGGGGCGGCCACGTTGATCAGCGTCGATTCGATCAATATCGACCAGCCGTTGTATACCGCAGTGGCAAACTGGCGTCTGCCGTTGGGCGGCGGTGCCTCGCTGTCGGCCGGCGCAGTGCTGGCGCTGGCGGCGGTTGCCGCCGGCATGGGGGTGGCGCGGCTGACCCGGTTCGGGCGCGCGGTCTATGCGATCGGCGGCAACCGGCAGTCCGCCGTGCTGATGGGCCTGCCGGTGGCGGCCACCGAAATCGGCGTGTATGCGTTGAGCGGCTTTTGCGCGGCGCTGGCGGGGGTGGTCTACACCGTCTACATGCTCAGCGGCTACAGCCAGCATGCGCTGGGTCTGGAGCTGGACGCGATCGCGGCGGTGGTGATCGGCGGCACCTTGCTCTCCGGCGGCGCCGGATCGGTGATGGGCAGTCTGTTCGGCGTGCTGATCCTGGGCCTGGTGCAGACCCTGATCGCGTTCGACGGCACGCTCAGTTCGTGGTGGACGCGCATCGCCATCGGTGTGTTGCTGCTGGTGTTCTGCCTGTTGCAGCGGCTGTTCGGCAGCGCGGCTGCACGTTAGGCCATGCGGTGTCCGTCGTCGGGCCGCTGGCAGCGTGCCTGCCGGCGTTGTGCTGGTACCGTCGGCCCGATCCGGGCTGGCCGCTCGTCAAGGGCTCGGGAGGGCCGCGATGGACCTGGAGATCGCGATGAAATCCACCACTGCGCCAGCCCCCGAGATGGCCGGGCTGCGCCTGCCGCTGCGCGAGCGGATCGGCTACGGGCTCGGCGATGCCGGCGGCACCGTCATCACCTGCCTGATCATGAGCTTCCTCACGTTCTTCTACACCGATGTGGTTGGGCTGGATCCGGCGTGGGTGGGCATGATGTTCCTGAGCGTGCGGGTGTTCGATGCGTTCGCCGATCCGCTGATGGGCGTACTGGCCGACCGCACCCACAGCCGCTGGGGACGCTACCGGCCGTGACAGCTGCGGATGGCTGGGCCGCTGGTCATTGCCGGCGTGCTGGCGTTCACTGCGCCGGCACTGGGCATGGATGGCCGGCTGGCCTGGGCATGCGTCAGTTATTTGCTGCTGTCGCTCTGCTACACGGCGGCCAATGTGCCGTATTGCGCGATGATCAATGCGATGACGGTGTCGCGCCGCGATACCGTGGACTGCCAGTCGTGGCGCTTCACCCTGTGCGGGCTGTCGGCGATGCTGGTGTCGGTGGGCCTGCCGTGGTTGGTGAAGGCGATCGGCCGGGGCGATGCCGCGCGTGGCTACCAGTGGGGCGTGGCGGTGATGTGCGGGTTGGCGGCGGCGATGCTGCTGGCCTGCTTTGCCAGTGTGCGTGAGCGCGTCTGGCTGCCCGCGCCCGAGCGGTTTTCCCTTCGCCGGCATGTTGCCGCCGTGATGGGCAACGATCAGTTGCTGCTGTCGATGCTGATGTCGTTTCTGCTGATCAATGTGCTGAACCTGCGCGGCGGCGGCTACCTGTACTTCGTCAACTACGTGCTTGGCGGTAGCGCCGGATACACCTCGCTGTTCCTCGGGCTGGTGGCGCTGGCCGCCATCGTCGGTGCGCTGCTGGTCGCTGCGTTGGCGCGCCGCGCCGACACCGTGCGGCTGTACTTCAACGTCAACCTGGTCCTGGCCGGGATGTCGCTGGCGATGTGGTTCCTGCCCACCGGGCCGGCCCGGCAGTCGCTGTGGCTGCTGACGATCTTCGTCAATGGCGTGGTGCTGGGCACGACCTTGCCGCTGCATTTTTCGGTGATCGCCTTCGCCGACGACTACGGCGCCTGGAAGACCGGACACCGCGTGTCCGGGCTCAATTTCGCCCTGAACCTGCTGGCGATCAAGCTGGCCTGGGCCGCCAGCGCCGGCATCATCGCGCTGGTGCTGCATCTGGTCGGCTATCGCGCCGGCATCGCCCAGGATGCGCTGTCGCGGAACGGCATCACTGCGCTGGAAACCCTGCTGCCGGCCGGGCTGCACCTGCTGCTGGCGGTCCCGATCCATTTCTGCCGGCTCGACGATGCGCGCATGCGACAGATCGCCCTCGATCTGGATGCGCGCGCACGCAGCTGACTCCTCCGACCTCCGCCCGCCTCATCAAGGACCCCACCATGCCGCAATGCCACGACACCGATCTCAAGCAGGTCACGCTGACCGCGCCGTTCTGGCGCAACTACCAGGCGCTGGTGCGCGAGGTCGTGGTGCCCTACCAATGGGACGCGCTCAACGATCGTGTTGCCGATGCGGAGCCAAGCCATGCCATCGCCAATTTCCGCATCGCTGCCGGGCGCGCGGACAGCCAGTTCCACGGCATGATCTTTCAGGACAGCGACGTGGCCAAGTGGCTGGAGGCGGTGGCCTATGTGTTGAGCCTGCAGCGCGACCCGGCGCTGGAACAGGCCGCCGATGCGGTGATCGAACTGATCGCCGCCGCGCAGCAGCCCGATGGCTACCTCAATACCTATTTCACCCTGGTGGCGCCGGCCGAACGCTGGAGCAATCTGGCCGAATGCCACGAGCTGTATTGCGCCGGCCACCTGTTCGAAGCCGGCGTGGCCTATTTCCAGGCCACCGGCAAGCGCGCGCTGCTGGAGGTGTGCTGCCGGTTTGCCGACCATATCGATGCGACCTTCGGCGCGGCGCCGGAAAAGCTGCACGGGTACCCCGGTCATCCAGAGGTGGAACTGGCGCTGTTGCGCCTGCACGAGGCGACCGGCAATGCGCGCTACCTGGCATTGGCGGGTTACTTCGTCGCCCAGCGCGGCGCGCAGCCACACTGGTACGACGAGGAATACGAAAAGCGCGGGCGCACCGCGTACTGGGACGATCATGGCAAGGGCTGGATGGTGCACGACAAGGCCTATAGCCAGGCGCACCTGCCGGTGTGCGCGCAGCCGCATGCCACCGGCCATGCGGTGCGTTTCGTGTATCTGATGACCGGCGTGGCGCACCTGGCGCGGCTGCAGGGCGATGCGGAACTGCGCCAGGCCTGCCTGCGACTGTGGGACGACATGGTCCAGCGGCAGATGTACGTCACCGGCGGTATCGGTGCGCAGGGCTGGGGCGAATCGTTGACCAGTGCCTACGATCTTCCCAACGACACCGCCTACGCCGAAAGCTGCGCCTCGATCGGGCTGATGATGTTCGCCAAGCGCATGCTGCAGATGGAAGGCGAGGCGCGCTTTGCCGATGTCATGGAGCGTGCGTTGTACAACACCGTGCTGGCCGGCATGTCGCTGGACGGCAAGGCGTTCTTCTACGTCAACCCGCTGGAGACGGTGCCGCGCGCGATGGCTGCCAGTCATGCCCACGATCACGTCAAACCGGTGCGCCAGCGCTGGTTCGGCTGCGCCTGCTGCCCGCCCAATATCGCCCGCGTGCTGGCATCGCTGGGGCGGTATCTGTACACCGATCGCGAGGACGCGCTGTACGTGGATCTGTATGCCGGTGGCGAGACCGCGTTCGAGCGCGACGGCGCGTGCTTCACCCTGTCACAGCGCACCGACTACCCCTGGGATGGACGGGTGGAGATCGCCATCGTTGCCGACCGGCCGTTCACCACCACCCTGGCCCTGCGGCTGCCGGACTGGTGTGTGGGGCCAACGCTGTCGCTGGATGGCGCGCCGTTGGCGTTCGATGCGCGCAGGGGGTATGCCGCGGTGGCGCGCGAATGGCAGCCGGGCCAGCGTCTGGTGCTGGAACTGCCGATGCCGGTGCGCCGGGTGAGCAGCCATGCGCTGCTGCGGCAGACGGCCGGCAAGGTGGCGGTGCAGCGCGGGCCGCTGGTGTACTGCGTGGAGCAGGTCGACAACGGTAGCGAACTGCACCATTTGGCATTGCCCCGCGCTGCGGAATTTTCGCTGCTGCCCGGCGAAGGCGTGCTGGCGGGAATGACGCTGATCGAGGTCGATGGCCAACGCCGGCTCGGCCACGCCGACGCGGACACCTTGTACCGCTACGATGCCGCCGACCCGCAATGGCAGCCGCAGCGCCTGCGCTTTGTGCCGTACTTCGCCTGGAGCAACCGCGGCGAGGGCGAGATGCGGGTCTGGGTGGATGCGCTATAGGCCGGTAACACGCACGACCTTTTGTCGTGGGCGCTTGATTTCCAGGTGTTTTCTGCGCATCCGCAGGGTTTAGAGCGTGTTATGAACGTTGAAGCAGGGAAGCCGCATTGCCGAGCATCAGGAGAGTGAAGACAACGACGTGCAGGCCTGCCAGCGTTTCCGGCAAGCGCTCGTAGTCGCGTGCCAAGCGTCGGAACCGATTGACCCGGCCGAAGCTGCGCTCCACCACCCAACGGCGCGGCAGCAGCACAAACCCCTTCTTGGCCTCCGGCAGCTTTACCACGTGCAGTTCGATGCCTTCTTCCTGCGCCGCTTCGGCCGGGTCCTTGCCTGTGTGTAACCCTGATCGACGAAGGCTACCTTTACCGTCTCTCCCGTGACGTGCTGAACTTCCTGGGCCAGGGATCGGACCTGAGCCCGCTTCTGCTCGGTGGCGGGCGTGATCTGCACTGCCAGCAGATGGCCCAGCGTATCCACCGCCATGTGCACCTTGCTGCCCTGCTTGCGCTTGTCGCCATCGCAGCCGGCACGCGGACCACTCTCGCAGGTGAACTGCAACGTGCGGCCGTCCAGGATGACCGCGCTGGCCTGGCCCTGCTTGCCCTGTGCGATACGCAGGACTGAACGTCGATCGTTGATCATGGCCTCGAAGCAGCCCGCTTGCCGCCGCCGCTGGGTCTGCTGGTACACCGCCTCCCACGGCGGAAAGTCATCGGGAATCAGTCGCCATGGGCGCTAGCTCGGGTCATCCAGCGCAAGGCGTTGAACATCAAGCGAAGCTCTTACTTGCGTTGCCGCGCCTGTAGGCCCATCAACGTCAGCTAGGGCGCGGCAAAGGCTCACTCGTCATCGGAAACGTCGGTCGGATACGGGCGAGCGGGTTTCATCCCGTTACGATCTGAAGAGCGGGCGAAACAGCCTGCTATCTGTATGGATGAATTGGCGTTCTGTCTGGAGCTGCTGGCTGAGCAGGTGGGCCGGGTGCTGGATGATGTGGAGTGTCCTGTCATGGAAGGCAAGCATCCACTGCCATAAGGTGTCGTTGCCGTACGGATCACGGCGTTGATCAGACGCGTTGTTCGGCTTATGCAGGGCAGCGAGCAGCGGTGCCGAGTGAATGCCAGAGGCAGCGCTGTGGCTGTGGGCAGGCGCCTTCGCCTCAGTTGTCGGGGGCCACGGATCGCTCCTCCTCGCTGCAGTCCGACAGTCTGCCCTTACGCGGCCTCAAACGTGCAGGCACAGTCTCGCGGTTGTCGAAAGTGGTCGCCTGTCCAGACGAAAACGCCGGCTCGGACAAGCCCGTTGCCATCAATCCCCGGGCGCGTCGCTGCTAAAAAGAAGGCAAGCGCTTCAATTTTTCGTAGGTGCGATGAATCCGGTCCCGGGTCGGGAGCGGCGTTTCGGTGAAAAAGGGGTCGCGCAGCAAGATTTCGGCCTTGGTGCGCTTGCCCGTTCCATCGTTCAGCATGCGGTTGAAGAAGCGGACCACGTTGCGCTTGTGGTCGGCCGGCAGTGCATGCAACGGATCCATGAAAGGGAACGTTTCTGCGGTCTTCGCGCGATTGATCCCGATCATGCCCATGTTGTAGTCGCGGCGCTTGAGAACATGCACGAGCAGTTGGGCCACGCTGTAGACGTCGCGCGTATGCCTGGCGGGGCTGCTCACGTCGAAAAAGCCTGGTGTGCCACCGCGGTTGGGATCGCCTTCCTCCGAGCCGAGCCCCATGTCGATAAGCCGAAAGGTCTTCATGGGTTGGTCGTACATGACATTGTTGTGCGAGATGTCCTGATGCACGATGCCGGCGTCTTCGCAACAGGCGATCCCTACCAGAACATCAGCCATCAGCTGCCGGGCCAGACCGAGATAGTCCAGTGCGGTGATGGCATCTTGCTGCAGCGCTGCGCGTGCGCGGCCAATTAGGCTGCGCACGCTGATGCCGTCGATTTTCTCCAGCAGAATCCCGAATGCGTCTTCGATCTGCACCACGCCATGGGCGCGGACGATATAGGGCACCGCATCTACCGACCTGAGTATTTGATACTCTTGGAAAATCATTGCCTTGCGCGCAGCGATCCGTTGCTGCAGCGCCGGTGCGTCTGCAACGGTGTGAGCGCCGCCGAAGGTCGGTGGGATCGGCTGTTGCGGATTTGTGCACAACAAGGCCTTGAAGATGAAGTCGCGTCCGCAATTTTCTCCGCCCTGCCAGAGATCTTCGGTCAGCCGAACCGCGTATGTCGAGGCGGACGCGCCTATGCCGACGGTTGGCATGGTGTGCAGCGTTTCTGCAGGGCCTGCGTACCGGGTTCCCAGTGTCACCTGGAGAAAGCCGCCGTCCACATCCAACGCGCCGGGCTTCAAGGCCGATAGTTTGAGAATCAAGTCCGGGCGTTCGGATCGGCTGGTCAGCGAGTTCACCAAACGCGGGCTCAGCACCACGTGCTGTCGCGCATGACGCATGTCGCTCACCCGCCGCCGTGCGTTGCGCAAGTTCTGGAACGCATTACTGCTGTCGGCGCCCACGGTGGCAGATGCGCGGGCCGGCGTCTCCAGTAGGGAGGCCAAGATCGGTGAACCGGGCCGCGCGCCGCTACGGGGGCTGCGGCCGGTGACAGGCGTTGTTGGCGAGCCGCTGCTGGATGACGACCAGGTTTGCGGTGCCAACGATGCCTGCAGGCGGGGCACCACGACCTGTAGTTGCGAATGTTCGTCCGCGAGGACACCGGTTGTGCTTCTTCTTTTCTCCAATAGGTTGAGCGGATGGTCTGCGACCGGATGGAGCAGGGTGTCTTGCTCGGGCGAGTACGCCGTTTCGGCCTCGTCGCGCTCTGCGTCTGCGTGCATGGCTGTGGAAAGGAGAGTGGGCTTTCCGGAGATATGTTTCATAGTCGAGGACACTCTGGCCAACGATCAGGACGGGCAGCTCTGGCGGATCGCTTGCAGCACGCGGCACGCGACAGCTTTCGTGAGCCTACGGGTATCCAGGAGCCACTCAGCGATGCCCGCGGCGGGGGCGTCGTCATGCTTGCGGGAGTGTTGCGTGCGTAGGGAGCCAACGAGCGAAGCAGTGCGGACGTGGGCGAAGTTGCGCGATTGCTGCACGTTTTGGCATCTGGCGCGGCGTGCGCGAGGCCGGATGTTGCGGCCACCGCGCCATTTCAACACCATCGCCAGCCATCGCGCTCGTCTGCCTGCGGCGATGCCGTGATGCTGGCTTGGACCGCTTACCCACTTTGGCAGGCGCAGCGCCGCTTGTTTCGTGTTCGGCAATGGTTTTTCGGCAGGATGCTTGCTGCGCGATCGCGGTGGGGAACAATGATGCGCATCGACAGCAGAGAGGCGAGTATGCAACCTTTAGCGTTGACGTCCGTCACGCGCCGAGGCGCCAGGCGCGAGCAGCAAGATGGCACGACCGTGGCAGACGCCGGCCCGTCTGCATCGAACAGCGACCCGCACGCCAATACGCAACTTGTCCAGAGCCTGCCACGGCGGATCATTCGCGAAGCGCCGCTCAGGCCGCCTCGCACGCCTGGTGGCGTCCACCTCGCCAATGCGGGGCGAGCGGTGGCATATTTGGGCGCCGCTGGGGCCGCAGTATGCGGGGGTTTTGCGGCAATCGAAGCGCCTGCCGCGGCGGCATACGGTTATTTCAAGGATGACTCCTATTACAAAAATCTTGCTGTGGTGAGTGGCTGCCAGGCGGTGGGGGCGTTGGTCGCATTCTTGGGGATGAGACTGGCCGACGTGATGGCCGCGCGCTACGTGGAAGCGCAAGGCGGGCGGCACGACGTACCGACGACGAGGGAGCAGCGGGCAAGCGAGTTGGGAACAACGACGACCTGCCTGGATGAGGCGGTCGACATGGTGACCCGATCGGACGCCGATCCGCCTGGTCCTGCCATGAACGAAGGCGAGCGTCTGGCATTGGCCAAGGATCTGCTCAACCTTATGACGGTGGAGCGTTCCCGTCTGCCGCCTGAACTGTGGAAGGCAGCGAGCGCTCCTGACAACGGTGCGCACGGTTTGGTTACCCGGCTCCTGCAGGCAGCCAGAGCCCGTGCAGGGGAGGAGGCCTCCACGTCGTCGGCAGAGTGAGCCCCCGTGCTGGCAGGTACTGTGGCGCTTCCGGTAATCGCCGAGCAGGTGCTGTGTCAGGATGACACCGGCGCCGACGTGAGGATGCCCGAAAGGCTCTCGCGCAAGATCAGCTGAAGGTGCCATGCGATTGAGTTCCATGCCGCTGGTCATGACGTTGTGCAGGCCGCCGCACATGGCGTAGACGGCGAAGACACGGGCCTGGAATTCCTGTTCGCTGCTGGCTGTGTCGGTGTGGCCACAGCGCAGGCGCTTAAGTAGTGCGCTGAGGTGTTCGATCAGCGAGGTGCTCTGCCTGCGCATGAAGGTGGCCAGCACCGGGTCGCGCAGGGTGGGCAGGTGCAGCGCCAGGTCGATGCGGGTGCGCTTGATGTTGATTTCCTGCAGCAGCCCGTGGTCGAGCAGGCCAGCGATGACATCCACCACGTGCACGTTGGCCGGGCGTTCCACAAGCCACATCTGGCCGATGGCGCGCATGTAGTTGCGTTCGAGCAGCGCGCGGACCAGGGCGTCTTTGTCTTCGAAGCGCTGAAGCAGGCTGTCGCATGAGAGACGGGTAGGTTCGGCGATGAGTTCGAAGCTGGTCGCCGAGAGGCCGATCTCGTCGATGCAGCGTTCGGCGGCATCCAGTACGTCGCCTACCAGGATCTCTTCGCGCTGTTTTGCGGTACGCAGCTGAAGGACGTTGGACATGGGCGAGCGGTCTGCAGGGGGCGTGAAGCATACCGAGGCATGGTCGACCAGCTGTTCACGGCGGCTGTGCGACACGTGGTGCCGACCTCGTGCAGGAGATGGATGTGAGTGAGAACAGTGCGGTTGCGGGGGTGTCGGCGCAGTGGCCGGCGTGCTTGTGGGTGGTGCGGCATGGGCAAAGTGCGGGCAACGTGGCGCGCGATGTGGCCGAGTCCAACGGGGCGACGTTGATCGAGCTGGAGCATCGCGACGCAGATATTCCATTATCGCCGCTGGGCGAACGGCAAGCGGATGCTCTGGGTGCATGGATTGCCGGTTTGCCGGAACACGAGCGGCCAACCCTGATCCTGAGTTCCACGTACGTGCGTGCGCGGCAGACAGCAGCGGCGGTTGCGCGGGCGTTGGGGCAGCCAGCCGATGCGATCAGTGTGGATGAACGTTTGCGTGAGAAGGAGTTCGGCGTACTCGACCGCTATACCACGTCGGGCATCCGCGAAACCTTTCCGGCGTTGTTCGAACAACGCAACCTCGTAGGGAAATTCTATTTCCGCCCGCCTGGTGGCGAGAGCTGGTGCGATGTGATTTTTCGCCTGCGCAGCATCGTGGGCGATCTGCAACGCAACCACGTCGGTGCACGCGTGTTGATCGTGGCGCACCAGGTGATCGTCAATTGCTTCCGCTACCTGATCGAGCGGATGGATGAGGCCACCATCCTGGCCATCGACCGCGAAAGCGATGTGCCGAACTGTGGCGTCACCGAATATGCGGCCGCAGCCGATGGGCAATCGCTGGAACTGGTGCGCTCCACGTTTGTGTCGCCGGAATTGGCCGAAGAGCCGGTGACCACCGAGTCCGATCGTCCGGCTGGGGCGCGCTGAGATGAGCGCTCCGCGGCTGCGGACCTTGACGGCTGCGACGTTTTGCGCGCGATGCCGTTACCATCGCCTGGTGGAGACAAGGAGCAGCGTGGGCGGGTGCTGATCGTGACCTTGGCAGCACTGATTGCGGGATTCGCGGCGCGCGTGTGCAGTGCACTGACTACCGCGCGATGGGGCGTGTTTGTGCACGCAGCGGCTGGCACGCAATTGGCCAGCCGGATCGGCACCGTGGGATTTCTGGCGCGGGAGATTGCGTTGGAAGTGCCTGGAAGTGTGGATCGGTTGTCGCGCAGTTTCGCAGCGGACAAGTACCTCTCCCCCCGTCCGCAGAGGGATTGGGCTGAGGGGACGAGTGCTCAACCGTGTTGCGGTCGGCGTGGTGCGCCTGTTCGCATCGCTGCGCCATGCCTGCTCCGCGTGCGCCGGTATCCTGATCCGGTGCTGCGCGCCACCTTCTCGCGACGGAAGAAAGAATCCTGGAGC
>NZ_FLTX01000068.1 GCF_900092025.1 Xanthomonas bromi | reverse complement strand
AAGCGTTGCGACATGCACGCCCGCGTGATGGGATTTAGCTGCCCGGCGCACGCGAGGTCGTGTTACTCGGCAACCGCTTCCACTTCCTTCGGATGCGGTCGCGTTTCGGCCAGCTGCCAGAAGATCAACGTCGATGACAGGGTGATACCGCCCACACACAGGAAGGTGGCATGCAATGCTGCGGTGGCACCATGCGTATCGCCCAGATGCGTGTTGAACGCGGCCAGCAAACTGCCCGCGGCCGCGGCGCCGAAACCGGTGGACAGCATCATCACCATCGACAGCAGGCTGTTGCCGGGGCTGGCTTGCTCGTGGTCCAGGTCGCGCAGGGTCACGGTGTTCATGACGGTAAATTGCAGTGCGTTCACCGCGCCGAAGCAGGCCAGTTGCACTAACCGCAACCACAGCGGCTGGCCGATATCGCTCAACGCGAAGCTGGCCATGGCCATGCCTACCAACACGGTGTTGAGCATCAGGACGCGCCGATAGCCGAAGCGTCCCACCAGCTTGACCGCCGCGCGTTTGGAGGCCATGCCGGCCAGCGCCACCGGCACCATCATCAGCCCGGCATTCATCGGGCTCATGTCCAGGCCCACCTGCAGCAATAGCGGGATCAGAAACGGCATCGACCCGCTGCCCACGCGTGCGAACAGATTGCCCAGAATGCCGATGCGGTAGCTCGCCACCTTGAACAGCGCCAGCGGAAACAGCGCGTTGGCGGTGTTGCCCGCATGCAGCCAGTAGCCGGCCAGTGCGGCAAGTCCGCCGATCGCCAGCAACATCACAAACGCATGGCGCAGGCCGAGCTCGGAGATGCCATCCAGGGCCAGCGACAATGCCACCATGCCGAACGCCAGCATCAGATAGCCGACCAAATCAAAGCGCTTGCGCGCATCGCCATAGTGGTCGGGCATGATTTTCAGCGCGGCAATAAATCCGATCACCCCGATCGGCAGATTGATCAAGAACACCCAGTGCCACGAGGCGACTTCGACCAACCAGCCGCCCAAGGTCGGGCCGATGAGCGGGCCGATCAGTGCGGGAATGGCGATAAAGCTCATCGCGCGCAGGAAGTCTGCGCGTGCCACCGTCTTGAGCACCGCCAGCCGCCCGACCGGCAGCAGCATCGCGCCACCGATGCCTTGCACCACGCGTGCGGCCACCAGCTGCGGCAGCTGCTGCGCGGCTGCGCATAGCAGCGAACCCGAGGTGAACACGATGATCGCGGCAAGAAAGGTCCGCCGCGTGCCGAAGCGGTCTGCAATCCAGCCCGAGGCCGGGATGAACATCGCCACCGCCAGCGCATAACTGAAGACCACCGATTGCATCTGCAGCGGACTTTCGCGCAGGCTGCGCGCCATCGACGGCAACGCCGTATTGACGATGGTCGCATCCAGCATCTGCATGAAGATGGCCAGCGACACCAGCCACAGCAGCGGCTTGATTGCGTCGTAGGCGCGCAAGATGGGGACGGGCTGAGACATGGGGCTTGGTCGAGGGGACGCGACATTATCGCCTCCCCGCTGTGCACGGTGCGGAACGGTGTGTGCACCCAGCGGGCATGCCCGCGGTGGGGCTGGCGCCGTGATGCAAGCGCAGGCCTGTGCTGCACGCTCAGCGAGGTCGCGTTATCGCACGCGCGGCTTGGACACGGGCGTCGACCGCGCGACGCGTTTCATGGCGCGGCGTCTGACAACGGCGTGCCTGGATGCAGAGCCACCATGGCAGATCCAGTGAGTCGACTCGGTTGCTCAGTGCGCGACGCAGCGCCACGGCATCCACCGGGACGTGCCGGTGCCAGTGCGCGCCGTGGCGCTGCTCGGTGTCGCGATTACCGCTTGCTCAAGTTCTGCACCGCGTCCACCAGCACCCCCACATGCTCCGGATTCATATCCGGCGACATGCCGTGGCCGAGGTTGAAGACGTGGCCTTCGCGCGAGCCGCCATTGCCTTGCGCGTAGCTGTCCAGGGTCTTGCCGACCTCGGTGCGGATCGCCTCGGGCGAGCCGTACAGGGTGGCCGGGTCCAGGTTGCCCTGCAGGGCGACGCGGCCGCCGGCGCGCTGCGCAGCGTCGGCCAGCGAGATGGTCCAGTCCACGCCCACCGCTTCGGCGCCGCTGGCGGCCAGATCGGCCACATAGGCGCCGTTGCCCTTGCCGAACAACACCAGCGGGGTGCGCTCGGCCCCGATGCCACGTTCCAGCTCGCGCGCGATGCGGGTCAGGTAGGGCAGCGAGAATTCGCGGTACATCGCCGGCGAGAGCACGCCGCCCCAGGTATCGAACACCTGCAGCGCCTGCGCGCCTGCAGCGCGTTGGGCGGCCAGGTAGGCGATCACCGCGTCGGTGACCGTGTTGAGCAGGTGATGCAGCAGCTCCGGCGCGCTGAAGGCCATCGCCTTGATGCGCGCGTATTCCTTGCTGCCGCTGCCTTCGATCATGTAGCAGGCCAGCGTCCATGGGCTGCCGGAGAAACCGATCAACGGCACGGAACCATCGAGTTCGCGGCGGATCACCCGCACGGCATCCATCACGTAGCGCAGCTCGGTTTCCATGTCCGGCACGCCCAGACGATGGATGGCGGCGGCATCACGCACCGGGTGGCGGAACTTGGGACCTTCGCCCTCGACGAAATACAGCTCCAGACCCATCGCATCGGGAATGGTGAGGATGTCGGAGAACAGGATCGCCGCATCCAGCGGGAAACGCTGCAGCGGCTGCAGGGTCACTTCGCAGGCGATGTCCGGGTTCTTGGCCATGCCCAGGAAGCTGCCGGCGCGCGCACGCGTGGCGCGGTATTCCGGCAGATAGCGGCCTGCCTGGCGCATCAACCACACAGGGGTGCGGTCCACGGGCTCGCGGTTGAGGGCGCGCAGCAGGCGATCGTTCTTGAGCATGGGAAGAGGTGTCCTCAAAGCGGCGCGTCGGCGCCGCCGGTGATGAGTTGGAAGCCGCGTTTGAGCTGGGTGTCGCGGGCCTTTTCGAAGGCCCGCTCGGCCTCGTCCTGCAGCAGGTACTGGTCGCGTCGCAGTTGCGTGCGCCCACCGATCTCGCCGGTTTCGCGCAGCAATTCCCAGCCGCCGAACAGATCCGGTTGCAGGGTCAGCTGGACGTAGCGGAGCGGCGCGTTACCGCCGGGATCGTGTTGTAGAAGGATGCGCATGCAGTCGATTGTAGCCGGGCACTGCTGAAGGCTGGTGGGGCGGGGGAGCGGACGTTGGGATCGGGGGTTGGGATTGGGCTGGGACGCAGATGCGTCTGGGCGATGGCGCAACGCACGGCAGTGCGTTTCAGGATGTCGGATCGCGGCTGGGGCACTTTTTCGAGTGTGGTCGAAAGCGCTTGGTCGATGTGAAGCGAACGTCGCTGCGCATCAGAAGCTGCGCAGCGGCATTCAGCCATGATGCGAATCGGCAGACGGCAGCAGGCGGTCCAGCGTTCTACCCAACGAATGGCAGCCGATGGACCACCTGTCATACCCACGCAATTGGCACCACATGCCGTATGCCGCAGTCGCCGGCGCCTCAGCTCGCCAGGATCTTCAGCACCGCGGCTTCTTCCACGTCTGGCACGACCTCGGCCTTGCCGATGCCGCGCCACAACACCAGGCGCAGGCGACCGGCGATGTTCTTCTTGTCCAGGCGCATGCGTGCGAGCAGGGCCTCCGGGGTCAGGCCTGGCGGGATCTCGGTGGGCAGGTCGAAGTCGTGCAGCAGGGCGCGCAGGGCCTCGGTGTCCTGCGCATCGCTCATGCCCTGCGCGGCAGACAGACGCGCCGCCAGCACCATGCCCACCGCGACCGCTTCGCCATGGTTGAGGTTGTCGTTGCCGGGTGCGCCGTAGCCCTGTTCGGTTTCGATCGCATGGCCGAAGGTGTGGCCCAGGTTGAGCAGGGCGCGCTCGCCTTTTTCCAGCGGGTCGCGCGCCACGATCTCGGCCTTGTGCTCGCAGCTGCGGGCGATGGCCTGCGCCAGTGCGGCGGGGTCGCTGTCCAGCAGTGCGCGGCGCTCGGCGTGCAGCCACTGGAAGAACAGCGGGTCGCGGATGGCGCCATACTTGATCACCTCGGCCAGGCCGGCGCGCAGTTCGCGCGCGGGCAGGGTGCGCAGGGTGTCGGTGTCGGCAATCACCGCGCGTGGCGGATGGAACGCGCCGACCAGGTTCTTGCCCTGCGGGATGTCTACCGCGGTCTTGCCGCCGACCGACGAATCCACCATCGCCAGCAGACTGGTGGGTAGCTGCACGCAGTCCACCCCGCGCATCCAGCACGCCGCCGCAAAGCCGGCCAGGTCGCCGACCACGCCGCCGCCGAGCGCGAACACGCAGGCATCGCGGGTGGCGCCCAGTTCGGCCAGCGCGGCGATCGCAGCGCCGAAGCTGTCCAAGGTCTTGGAGGCCTCGCCGGCGGCGATGACCAACTCGCCAACCTGCAGGTCCGGCCGCGCGGCCAACAGCGCAGCGCGGACGCCGGCCGCGTAATGCGGGGCCACCTGCGAGTCGCTGAGCAGCAGCGCGTGGCGGCCGCGCACGTGGCTGGCCAGGCGCGCGCCGTCGGCCAGCAGGCCGGGCGCGATGCTGATGGTGTATGGCTGCGCGCCGTCGACATCGACGCTGCGCGAGGAACGGGGAAGTGTCATGCGGGAGTACTCTACATGCGCCATTGCGCGGCCAGGCGCAGCACCAGCTGTGCGGTGGCTTCGGCGGGGGAAAGATGATCGGTTTCCAGGCTGAGGTCGGCGACCTCCTGGTACAGCGGCGTGCGCTGCGCAGCCATCGTATGCAGCACCTGCTCGCGATCGGGGCGTTGCAGCAGCGGGCGATTACGGTCGCGCGCCAGCCGCGTCAATTGCGCCGGCACGCTGACGTGCAGATACACCACGAACCCGCGCGCGCAGATGCGCTGGCGGTTATGCGGATCCAGCACCGCACCGCCACCGGTGGAAATCAGCTTGTTGTCCTGTTCCAGCAACGCCTGCAAGGCCTCCGCCTCATGCTGCCGAAACCTGGCTTCGCCATGCTGCTCGAAGATCGCCGGGATGCTGCTGCCCACCTGTTCGACGATGGCCTGGTCCACATCGACGAACTCCAGCCCGAAGCGCTCGGCCAGACGACGGCCGATGCAGCTCTTTCCGGCGCCCATCGGGCCGACCATCACGAGATTGGGTGCGGGGTTCATGCGCACGGATCGTAGCATTCGCGCCATCGGGCCGGGCCGATGGCGTCGGCGCATTCCTGGCGTGCGCCACATGCATCAGGCTCCGGCGTGGCGATTCGATCGCGGTACATAGGCGAAGCGCGGGCGATGCGCCCACAATAGGCGTCCATCTGGCTGCCACGCACCGTCATGACCGATCTGTACGCAGAAGCTCTTGCCACCTTCGCCGCGCTGTATGCCGAGGCGCAAAACAGCGCCGAACCCGAAGCCAGCGCGATGACCGTGGCCACCGCCAACGTCGATGGCCGGCCCAGCGCGCGCATCGTGTTGCTCAAGGCCTTCGATGCACGCGGGTTCGTGTTCTACACCCATCTGGACAGCGCAAAGGGCCGCGACCTGCAGACCCACCCGCAGGCGGCGCTGCTGTTCCTGTGGCGCAGCCTGCGCGAGGCCGGCATCCAGGTGCGCATCGAAGGCGGCGTGCAGCTGGTGAGCGCGGACGAATCCGATGCGTACTTCGCCTCGCGCCCGCGCATGAGCCAGATCGGTGCGTGGGCCTCGCTGCAGTCGCAGACACTGGGCTCGCGCGAAGAGTTCGACGCGGCCATTGCCAAGGTCGAGGCGACCTTCGAAGGGCGCGAGGTGCCGCGCCCGGACGGCTGGGGCGGGTTCCGGGTGGTGCCGCAGGCGTTCGAGTTCTGGTACGGCGCCAAGTTCCGCCTGCACGAGCGCTGGCGCTATGACGCCGACGCGGCCAGCCACTGGAGCAAGCGCATGCTGTATCCGTGAGTCGTCAGCCCGGCATGTGGCCTGGAGCCAGCTGAACGGGCGGTTTGCCTCGGCTGCCGTTGGCCTGGCGCGCCGACGTCCGGCCCTTTCTGCCGGTCACGGGCAGTCTGTAGTATGTCCGGTCGTTGCAGACCTCTTGCATCACCACCGCCGCATGACCAAAGGACAGGACATCGTATGACGCAGTACACCACTGTCGAATTGCACGGCCTGCTGGCCGAGCGCTACCGCGGCCAGCCGATCGAGGTCGAACTGATCGACGGGCTGGAGCCGGCCATCAACCTCACCCTGGCCGACCATGGCGACATGCAGATCCAGGTCGCCGCCTCCGGCTCGCAGGTGTTCGTGTCCACGCTGCTGGCTCACGCCGAGCACGTCAACGACCGCGCCGCCTTCAACGACGCCTGCCTGCGCCTGAATCCGCTCAACCCGTTGTCCAACCTGGGCCTGGTCCAGGTCGACGGGCAGGACCGCTACGTGGTCTTCGGCGAACTGTCGGCATCGTCGACGCTCGACCAGATCGATGAAGAAATCCAGACCCTGGCGGCCAATACGTTGGAAGCCGCCGAATCTCTCAAGCCGTTCTTTTCCTAAAGGCGTGTTGTCATGAGTATTTTCTCCAAGCTGATCACGCTGCTGCGTGGTACCGCACACGAAACCGGCCAGAAAGCGGTCGACGCCAATGCGCTGCGCATCCTGGACCAAGAAATGCGCGATGCCGGCGCCCAGCTCACGCGCTCGCGCGAAGAGCTCACCAAGCTGATGGCGCAAAGCAAACTCGCCCAGCAGAAGATCGACGCGCGCGCCGACAAGATGGCCGAATACACGCGCTACATCGAAGGCGCGCTGGCCAAGAACGACGAGGCGTTGGCGCACGATGTCGCGGTCAAGCTGGCCGCGCTGGAAAGCGAAGACGCCGGCGATAAGGCGTCCAAGACCGCGCTGGACCAGTCGGTGGTGACGCTCAAGGCCACCATCCAGAAGACCGAAAACCAGCTGCGCGGCATGCGTCAGCAGATCGACACCGTCAAGGCGACCGACGCGGTGCAGAAGGCGCAGGCCGCGATTGCCGCGCGCCATTCCGGGGCCAGCAGCAAGATGGGCTCGGCGCTGGAATCGCTGGAGCGCATCAAGGCGCGCCAGGCCGAAACCTCCGCGCGCATCGAATCGGCCGAAGAACTCGAATCGTCCAGCGGCGATGGCGATCTCAATCGGCGTCTGGCTGCGGCCGGCCTGATGGAAGGCGAATCCAACGCCGCTGCGGTGCTGGCACGCTTCAAGAAGCCGGCCGCGCAGCTGGGTCACGAGAGCACCAGCGGCACCGCGCCGCTGATCGGCCAGGTGCGC
This sequence comes from Xanthomonas bromi, assembly GCF_900092025.1. Classification (GTDB taxonomy): domain Bacteria; phylum Pseudomonadota; class Gammaproteobacteria; order Xanthomonadales; family Xanthomonadaceae; genus Xanthomonas; species Xanthomonas bromi. The sequence goes on along the minus strand of NZ_FLTX01000068.1, from coordinate 31,105 downwards.
GACGTGCAGCAGGTTCCGCGCAGCGACAGCTGAGCCGCAACGCCACGGCACAGGACGCGCCATGATCCTTGTTGGAAAGCTGTTCCGGGTCTTGCGTCGCCCTGTGCGCCGCGTCAGTTGGAGCATGGTGGCGCTGGCGTTGCTGGCCCACACGGGTCTGAGCTGGGTGTTGCTGTGGCTGGCCGGCGAGCACACGCTCGTCGGCCTGGACGCGTTTGCGTGGATTACAGCCGGCTCGCTGCCGATTTCGGCCAACGCGGCGCATTGTTGCTGGGCCTGCGCGCGCCCGATGGCGCACTGCGCTTGAATCCGCCAGCACGTACCGCTGTCGCCGGCGGTGCCATGCTGTATTACTGGCCGAACAGCGCGTGCCGGCACACGCCATTGCGTGGCAGGCCTTGCGCAGCGAGGCGGCCTCCATTTCCCCATCGCCACAAGGTGCATGACGATGAGTTTTTTCAGTAAGTTGTTCGGCCAACCGCAACCGCCACCGTTGCCCACTTCCGGCACCGGCGCCATCGGGCACGCACTGCCGCTGGGCCTGCGCGTGGGTGGTCAGGTCGCCATCGATACCACGCTGTACCGCATGGCGCCGGATGCCATGGTTGCCGAGTTGCCGGGCGGCAATCAGGGCATCCCCTGCTACGGCCACGTCAACCTGGGCGATGGCTACGCGCTGCATCGCTTCTATCTGGACGACGATGCGGTTTTGCAGGTCACCACCGTGGGCGGCGATCTGGAAGCGATGAAGGCCTTCGTCTATTGCGAGACGGTAAACCCGCCCAGCAAACAGGCGTTTCAGGAGTTCGTGATGCAGCATCCGCATCTGGGTGCGGCGCAGATCGAGTACGCGGGCAAGCAGTGGCAGCGCGCCACGCAATCCACCGATGACGCGTCGCGGATTCCGCCGATCGCCTACGACGAAGTGTTGTACCGGTATCAGCCGCCGCGCCGCGATGGCGATCTGACCCATTACGCCATGCTCTACAGCCGCGATGTGCCCGAGTTGCAGCGCGAAGAATTTTTGCTGGTGACCGCTGAGGATTCCGGCCCCAACGAATTCTGCGTCACCTATGCAGTCGGCATCGATGTCACCGTTGCCGATCTGGATATCACCTGAGCATGCGCGCTCGTCTTCCACTTACCTTGGTTCCGTCATGAATCCGATCAATCTGCAGAGTTTTCTCGCGTTTCTTTCCTATTTCGGTATCGGCCTGGGTGTGTTGATCGTCTCGGTGGTGCTGGTGACCCTGGTCACCCCGCACAAGGATTTCACCTTGTTGCGGCAGGGCAATGTGGCCGCGGCCACCGCGCTGGCTGGTAACCTGATCGGCGTGGCGTTGCCGCTGCATTCGGCCATCACCCATTCGGTGAGCTTGGTCGACGCCCTGATCTGGGGCCTGGTGGCCTGCGGCATCCAGGTGGTGGCGTACCTGCTGGCCAATCTGGTGGCCGGGCGCATCTCGCGGCAGATCACCGACAACATCGCCGCCGCCGGTATCTTTTCGGCCGGCGTGTCGATCGCCGTCGGGCTTATCAACGCCGCCGCGATCACGCCGTAACGGAGCGCAGGCATGAAGCGATCACGCAATCTCAAACTCACCTTGATGGCCGCGCTGCCGGCCGTCTTCGTCACTGCCTGCGGCTCCGAGCCGGAGACCGGTGTGGTGCTGCAGTCGGCCTCGGACTGTTACCAGATCAAGAAAGAACAGACCGACATCCAGCAATGCCTCAAGGCCTACGACGAAGCGGTGGCCAAGCACCAGCAGGCCGCGCCGCGCTTCACCACGCGTTACGAGTGCGATGCGCAGTTCGGCAGTTGCACGGCGGTCACCAATCCGCAAGGCCAGCAGAGCTGGATTCCGCCGATGGGCGGGTTCTTGCTCGGCTACGCATTGGGCAGCATGAGCGGTGGCGGCTATCGTTACGGTGGCTCGATCCCGCTGTATCGCGATTACCGCAGCGGCGGTTATTACAAGCCCAACGGCGATCTGGCCAGCAGCCGCATCGGCACGGTGCGCGGGCGCAGCGGCAGCATCGACATGCCCACGCGCGCCATCACCGTATCGCGTTCGGGCTTTGGCTCCAGTGCGGCGGCGCGCAGTTCGTTCGGCAGCGGCGGCCGCAGTTCGGGCTTCGGCGGCTGACATGCAACGCATCCTCATCCCCGAACGCCCGGACTGGCGCGCGCAGGCCGAATCGCTGGGTTTCCACTTTCACACCATCGACGGCGAGCCGTACTGGGACGAGAGCGCCTACTACGCGTTTTCGCTGCAGCAGATCGAAGACGACATCGAAGCACCCACCCAAGACCTGCACGACATGGCGATGCAGTTGGTGGACGAGGTGGTGGGCTCGGAAGCCTTGATGACCCAGTTGGCCATTCCGCCGTTCTACTGGGACTGGATCGCCAATTCCTGGAAGGAGCGCGACCCGCATCTGTATGGCCGCATGGACCTGGCGTATTCGGGCGACGGTCCTGCCAAGTTGTACGAGCTCAATTACGACACGCCGACCTCGCTGTACGAGTCGGCGTACTTCCAGTGGTTGTGGCTGGAACAGCAGATCGCCAGCGGCGCGCTGCCCAAGGGCGCCGATCAGTACAACCTGATCCAGGACCTGCTGTGCGAAACCTTGGGCGCGCTGGCTGTGGAGGGCGCGATCGGCGCGCAGATGCATTTTGCGGCGGTGCGCGACTCGCTGGAAGATCGCGCCACCGTGCGTTACCTGCGCGATTGCGCGCATCAGGTTGGCATCAGCACTGAGGAAGTCGCCATCGAAGACATCGGCCTGAGCGCGGAAGGCTGGTTCACCGACGAGCAGGATCGAGTGATCCACACGCTGTTCAAGCTGTATCCGCTGGAATTCATGATGGAAGAACGCTTCGGGCCGGCATTGATCGCCGACCGCGTGCGTCTGATCGAGCCGGCATGGAAATCGGTGTTGAGCAACAAGGGCATCCTGCCGCTGTTGTGGGACCGCCATCAGGGCCACCCGAACCTGCTGCCTGCGCGCTTTGCGCAAGCTGCTGAGGCGCCGACCGCAGGTTGGGTGCGCAAGCCCTTGCTGTCGCGCGAGGGCGCCAACATCGCGCTGGTCACGGCGCAAGGCGAGGCCGCACACACCGATGGCCCGTATATGGATGGCCCGGCGATCCTGCAGGCGCATCACCCGCTGCCGGTGTTCGACGGACGCCATGCGCTGGTGGGGAGTTGGGTTGTCGCTGACCGTCCCGCCGGATTGGGGATGCGCGACGACGATGGCCCGATCACCCGCGACACCTCACGCTTCGTGCCGCACGTCATTACCCATTGACGACTGGCCAAGGGTGCATCGCCATTGCGAAGTGGCGGTGTTGCGCGTGGGGTCCAAGCGTTTTTTGGCTCACACCTGGCGACGTCTGTGGGGATGATTCCAGCGTGTTGCCGGCAGGCACAGCGCCGCGATGGTGGCGCTGTCTATCGGGCTTTGCACAGTCGTCAGCAGCGCGCAAGGGCTTAGGCGTCTGCAAGGCGACGCATCTTTTCCACACCCCTGTGGTTGGAAGTTGCACAAGGCTGTGGGCAAGTGTGCGCAGGCCCTGGCCTGCAACGCTGTCAAGATGGGTGGTGAGAAAATGACCAGCCGCTCGCGAAAGACTTTTTTCGTCCGTGGTCAATGCGATCCCGGCAGGATTGGCAACGTGTTCGGCACGCACATCGCTGCGATACTCAGGCCGGCGTCGAGCGATGTCGCTGTCATGTAGTGCGCCTGAAGATCACGTCAGTCGTTCCGACCACCTAAGCCACGCACGCCATTCGCGCGCTGCAATCGATCGACCAAGCTGGGTCAGCAACTCCCGTCCTGCATCGCTTCGATGCCCGCGCTTGTCGCAGCAGCCACTAAATTCGTCGCGCTACAAAAGAACTTGCCACCGCCAGCAACCACGCCAACCCGAACACGCTCAGGTACGCAGCGCTCGTTGCCGATGTCAGCAGCGCAGCGAACACGGCGCCTGCGAGCGCCAGCATGGCCGCCACTGCAATGGCTTCGCTCAATTGCAAGGCGGAACTGTTGGCGCCTTGCTGCGCCGGTGGCGACAGCGACAGCATCACCACCGACAGACTGGGATACAGCAGACCCATGCCCAGGCCGGTCAGCGCCCAGCCGGCGATGGCCAACGGCACCGGAATCGCCGGCCGCACCGCACCTGCGCTGATCGCGATACCCAGCAGCATCAGCAGCGCGCCAGTCTTGAGCAGGCGAGGGCGCGACCAGCCGGCGCGGCTGTGGCCCTGGTACCACGACCCACTGAACCAGCCTAACGCCCCCACGCTCAGTGTCACACCGGCCAGCAGCGGCGAAAGCCCGCGTTCGCGCGACAGCAGCAGCGGCAAAAAGGCCTCAAAACCGAAGAATGCGGCGGCAGCGATGCCACGCAGTGCGATCACGCTGGGCAGTCCGCACGCAAGCCGCAACGTGCCGGCCGGCAGCAGATGCCATGCGCAATATGCGGTGAGCAACAAGGCCGGCAGCATCGCGGCCGGCACCCGCATGCCGTCTAGCTGCCCGCCCAGATACACGCCAAGCACACCCAACGCCGCTCCGACGGACCAGCCCAGCGATGCAGTCGGCACGTCTGCAATCTCGCCTGCCCAGGTCCGCCCACGCAGCACCGGCCATAGCATCACGCCGGCCGGAATTGCCAGCAGCGGCACCGACAGGAATACCCAGCGCCAGCCCACGTGTTGCACGATCAAACCGCTGATCCCCGGCCCGATCAACGAAGGCACCACCCAACCGGCCGAAAACGCGGCAAAGACCCGTGGGCGCAAAACCTCCGAGTACAGCCGCCCGACAATGACGTACAACGCCACCGAATATGCACCGGCACCCAGACCCTGCAGCAAGCGCCCGGCGATCAACAGCGGCATGCTCGGTGCCAGGCCTGCGACCAGCAGGCCGACCACAAAGCACAGCAAGCCGGTAGCCAACGCAGCGCCAGGGCCGCGGCGGTCGCTCCAGCGCCCGGCTGCGGTCATGCCGACCACGCTGGTGGCCAGGGTGCCGCCGAATGCCAATGCATACAGCGGCAGCCCGTTCAATTCGCGTGCCACCGTCGGCATCGCGGCGGCAACCGCCAGCGACTCGAAGGCGTTGAGCGACACCAGCGCCACCATGCCCAGCGTCGCCGCGCGGTAAGGTGCGGCCAGGATGGAGGTGGGCTGCCTTTCGGTGGGCAGCGTTGCGACAGGGGTCGGTGGTTCGGCGGGCATCGAATATCCAGGAACAGGAGTGTGGAAAGCCATGACACAGGTGCTTGCACCGGTCGTGGAAGCGCAGCATCCTGCCTCAACCTAAGTTGAGGTCAAGGCAATGCAGCGTGAGTTGTCCGTGGGCGAAGTGGCCAAGCGCGGTGGCGTGGCGGTGTCGGCGCTGCACTTCTACGAGCGCAAAGGTTTGATCAGGAGCCTGCGCACCGCCGGCAACCAGCGCCGCTATGCGCGCGATGTGCTGCGACGGATTGCGGTGATTCGCGTGGCGCAGCGGTTGGGTGTGCCGCTGCAGCAGGTGCTCGATGCCTTCGCTGTATTGCCGGAGCAACGTACGCCCACCCGCGCGGAGTGGGCGCGCATGTCGGCGCGCTGGCGCGGGCAACTGGACGCACGCATCAACGAACTGCAGGCCTTGCGCGACCAGCTCACCGATTGCATCGGCTGCGGTTGTCTGTCGCTGCGGCGTTGCCGATTGAGCAATCCGGACGATCGATTGGCCGACGACGGCGACGGCGCCCTGCGATTGAGCGCGCGTGCCCAGGGCTGATGGCGGCAACGTGGCCGCGTGCGTTGGGTGATGCCCGCGTCGATGGCTGCACTGTGCAAACCGGCGTGGGCGCGTCGATGGTGGGTGTGCCGGCCGCGTGCGTGGCGCGCGGCGGACAGCATGCTGCGCATCGCGTGACAGCACTGGACCGGGCGTTCTCGGTCAGTGGCCAAGGATCGGTGGCCATCACGCGCGCCGCTGCGGCTCTCGGTCGGCGCCGGGTGGCGACTCTCAAACGGCACGGTGGCGCAATCGGTAACTGCCGCCCTGGGTGGACAGCGGTCGATTTCAGTGCGGCGGTGGAGGCGGGAGGTGATCGGGTGCCTGCGCAGCCCGATGCACCTCCCGCGCTCTGTGGCGATTACCTACTGCATGGGTGCGTCGGCGTGTTGCAGCCGGCGCGCTATAGACCGGCGCCGCGGCGGATGGTCCACAGATCGTCGGCGAGATTGCGGTCGGTCACATACGAATAGGGAATGGTGAAGTAGCCCTTCTGCCCCCACGCGGTGCCCCAGGAATTACGTACGATCAACCGTTGCGACGCATCGTCGTAGCCCACGGCCAACACCGCGTGGCCGCCAAGCATCTGCTCGTGCGAGCCGGGGCGGTTCACGACACCGGTCTTGGCAACCTCTTTCGATTCGAACGATTCGTAGACACTGAAGCCGAACACGAACGGATAGCCGTCGGCCAGGCACGACTGCATATCGCCGAGTGTGTTCAGGCGCATGTAGTCGGTGATGCGGTGGTGCTCGGCCTGAGTGTAGGCCTTGGGCGGTGGCCGCTTGGCGAATTGGGTGATGTCGTAGGGCCACAGTGCTTCGGCGCACACGCCTTGGTGAGCCAGGGTCTTGATGCCGGTGCGTAGCTGGCTGCCGGCATCCTGCGTGACGGTCCCATCGAGCTCCCGCTCGTTGTAATAGACGAACAACCGGCTCAGATCCGTCGCCTTCAGGCCGTCCTTGCGTTCAAGGAACTCGAGCGCGCCGACCAATGCATTAGCGGTGCAACTACCAAGCTGCCCCTGGTCCTCGACTGCAGAGCAGGTCGCCCGCAGATCGATATGCCGTGGCAGCGCCGCCCGCGGACGCGGCATGGCATAGGAATGGTCGCGGTGGTCGGGCAGATCGGGTTTCCAGCCGTAAAGGCGCAAGGACGTGGCCGAGGAGGCCGCGGCCTTGGTCGGTTTGCTCTTCGTCTCTTTCTTGCTCATCAGCGAGTTCTCAGTGGGTAGCCGGCATAGATAGCATTTCGGCCTTCGCCACGAAGAGCGCCGGCGTCTAGCATGTCGTCGGGGGCGAAGGCACACCGCGCGGCCATGCGCATGCGTTGCGACGGTTCACTGTTGGATGGATGCGAGATGCGGTGCATCGCTTGCCAGGCAGGCAAGACATTGCATGCATAACCCTGGCGTCAGGCGGCCACGCGGCCGGTTTGACCACGGGTGGCATGGACGCCGCTGCAATTGGCCGTAGCATGGACATTCCCCCGTTGCAGGACCTGCCATGTTCCCCACCATGCGCCGTGCACTCACCGTTGCCGTCTCGCTTGCCTGTGCCTGTGCCTCCGCAGTGGCCGCCCCCGCCCCCGCGGCACCATCAGCCGGGTTCGATCCGCTGGGCTTGTTCGCGCCCCTGCAATTGCCCGACGCCCCGACTGCCTATCGCAGTGGCGGCGGCGTGCCCGGTCCGGCGTTCTGGCAGAACCGCGCCGATTACGACCTCAGCGTCAGCATCGATCCGGCAACGCACACGCTCAGCGGCGAGGCCGCCATCACCTACACCAACCACAGCCCAGACACGCTGGACGTGCTGTGGCTGCAGCTGGACCAGAACATCTACCGCGCCGATGCGCGCGCTGCCGCCAGCCGGCCGCTCAAGCGCAAGGAGTTCACCGATGGCATGCAGATCGCCAGCGTCGAGATCGATCAGGGCGGGCGCCGACAGCCGGCGCACTTCCTCGTCGACGACACCCGCATGCGGGTGGATCTGCCGCAGCCGTTGGCCGGGCAGGGCAAGGCGCTCACCGTGCATATCCGTTACCGCTACACGATTCCCGGCACCTGGGGCGGTCGCACTGCGGTGAGTGCCAGCAAGCAGGGCGAGATCTACGAGATGGCGCAATGGTACCCGCGCATGGCGGTGTACGACGATCTGCGCGGCTGGGACACGCAACCCTACCTGGGATCGGAGTTTTATCTGGAGTACGGCAATTTCGACTATGCGGTCACCGTGCCGACGGGCTTTCTGGTCGCCGGCTCCGGCGCACTGACCAACCCGCAGGACGTGCTCAGCCGCACCGAGCAGCAACGCCTGGAACAAGCCCGCGCCAGCGACCGCACGCTGCTGATCCGCACGCCTGCCGAAGTGACTGCACGTGCAGCCAAGCCGGCGGGCACGGGCACGCAGACCTGGCGCTTCCATATGGACCACACCCGCGATGTCGCATTTGCCGCATCGCCGGCCTTCGTCTGGGATGCGGCGCGCATCAATTTGCCGGGCGGCAAGCACGCGCTGGCGATGTCGGTGTACCCGGTGGAAGGCGTGGGTGCAGACAAGTGGAACCGTTCCACCGAATACGTCAAAGGCGCGATCGAGCATTTTTCGCAGTGGTATCCGTACCCGTGGCCGGCAGCGGTCAACCTGGGCGGCTATGGCGCGGGCATGGAATATCCCGGCATCGTCTTCGACGGCTTCGAAGACGGCGGCAAGGATTTGTTCTGGATCACCGCACACGAGATCGGCCACACCTGGTTCCCGATGATCGTCGGCTCCAACGAGCGTCGGCATGCATTCATGGATGAAGGCTTCAACACCTTCATCGACGTGTATGCATCGGATGCATTCAACAAGGGCGAATACGCCCCCAAGCGCGATTCGGAATACGCGCCCAAAGGCGGCAATCCGGTCGACGAAATCCTGCCTTTGTTGGCCGATACCCAGGCGCCCACGCTGATGGACAACGCCGATTCCACCAGCGAGACCTATCGCCATTCGCTGACCTATTTCAAGGGCGCATTGGGGCTGGTGCTGTTGCGCGAACAGATTCTGGGGCCGGCGCGCTTCGACCCTGCATTTCGCAAATACATCGCGACCTGGGCCTACAAGCATCCCACGCCATCGGATTTCTTCCGGCTGATGGAAAGCGAAAGTGGCGAAGACCTGTCCTGGTGGTGGCGCGGCTGGTATTTCAACAACTGGCAGCTGGACATGGGCATCACCGAAGCGCATTACGTCGACCACGACCCGGCCAAAGGCGTGCAAGTCACGCTGCGCAGCCGGCAGAAGCTGGTGATGCCGGTGACCTTGCGTGCGGACCTGGCCGATGGCAACCATCTGGATCGGCGCGTGCCGGTGGAAAGCTGGCTGCAGACCACCACACCCACGCTCACCCTGCCGACCACCCAGAAAGTGCTGCATGTGACGCTGGATCCGGACCATGTGCTGCCGGATGCCGATCGCAGTGATGCGCGTGTGGATGTGACTGGCTGAGCGTTGCGACAGCGCAGGCACGCCGACGTGGTCGCGGTCGCGGTCGCGGTCGCGTCGGCGGCCGCGTGCAGTGGCGACGGAGAATGCAAAGAACATGCCTGCGCCTACCGCCAGGCGAGCGCAGCACGTGCCTCTCATCGGTAGGACGTGCTCCTGCGCCCCGGCTCGCGCGCTGTGGATATCCGCCCGACGACGGCTGCTTCGTTTTGCAGGTTGCGCCAAACCGGCACAATCGATTGCGAAGATTGCGCCGTCTTCGCGTGCGCGATGCGTGCTGCTGCACTGACACGGCGACGAGGTCCAACCGCATGGCACACCCCGTTGCTGTGTTGGGTGCATCGTTGCATTTGACGATCGCACTCAAGACGCGCATCAGGAACGGTCGATCTGCATTTGCGCAAACGCCACCTCAAGACGCGTTCTGGGCGTTTCATTATGCAACTTTCAACTTGCGGCTCGCCGGTTTTTGCGTAAGCCCGTTGATAACGCTTACAGCCGCGCCAGCGTTGAAAAGCGCATGCGGACTCAAGCGACTGCCGTATCGGCTGTAACGGTGCGTCGCCATCACTATGTTGCAACGCACGGTGACAAGCCCTTTATGCCCTGACTAGGCTGCGCGGTATGTTAGCGCTATCACTGGCTGACACGCCGTGCAAAGCGCCTGCCTCACACGCAGCAAGGGCAGCGCGTTGCCGTTGATGCGCGTGGTAGACGTGCATGCACATCGCAGGTCAACGGTCGAAGGGGGATCGGTGGCCTGCGCGCTAGGGGATAGATCGAAGGGCAGCTGAAACGACGTACAGAGCGGTTGTCGTGTGGTGCATGTGGTGTGGCGAAGCGGGAGGTATGCAACAGTGCATGTCCAGCCCGAGCGCCGGCTGCGCGTGCGATGCACACGCCTGGACGTTGGATTGGGGGCTCCAGTAGTTGCAGCAACGGTCGCCACGGCCTGTTGGGCGGTGGCCATGATTCCGCCGTGTCGCATGCCGCGATATCGGCCGTTGGCGGTTGGACTCCACTCCCGAGGACACATCGATGCGTCGTACGTTGAACAGCTTCAAGTCGAAGGCCATGTTCACCTTCGTTGGCGGCCTGTTGGTCATCAATCCCGCGTTTGCGCAGGATGTCGCTGTGCCACCTGCGCCGGCGCCGCAGTCCAGCAGCGATTCCGCAACCACGTTGGATGCCGTCAACGTGACCGGTATCCGCAACAGCTTGAATCAGTCGATGGGCATCAGGCGCGACGCCGCGGGCGTGGTGGATGCGATCAGCGCCGAAGACATCGGCAAGTTTCCAGACACCAATCTGGCCGAGTCGCTGCAACGCATCACTGGTATTTCGATCGAACGCCGCGACGGCGAAGGGGCGCAGGTCACCGCACGCGGCTTCGGTCCGCAGTTCAACACCGTCACCCTCAATGGCCGTCTGATTCCCGGCGCCGATGCGTTCGGCGCGCCCGGCCAGACGCCGATCGGCGGTGTGGATGTCGGCACGCGCGCGTTCAACTTCGCCCAGCTCGCTTCCGAAGCCATCACCGGCATCGAGGTGTTCAAGACCAGCCGCGCTACTGCGCCCAGCGGCGGGATCGGCGCGACGATCAACATCCAGACCGACAAGCCGTTCAATCACGAGGGCGTGGTGGCCAATGCCGGTGCCAAAATGGTGTCGGACCGCTCCGAGCCATTCGGCGATTCGCTCACCCCGGAAGTGTCGGGCATCTTCAGCTACACCAACCCGGACAAGACCTTCGGGATCGGCTTGAGCGCCAGCTATCAGAAACGCCACGGCGGTTCGGTGCAGGCCACCGAAAATACCTGGAATATCCAGCGTTGGACCGGCACCGACCCGGCGTTGCGCCCGGGCGCAGTGGTGACCAATGCACCGGCGATCGGTCAGTTGTACGGCATGCCCAACGATCTGCGTTACGCCTTCGCCGATTTCCAGCGCGAACGCATGAATGGTCAAGCGGTGATGCAGTTCGCACCCACCGACAGCCTGACCCTGACCCTGGATTACACCTATTCGGCCAACGAAATCCGCGAAGAGCGCGGCGAGCAGGGCATCTGGCTGCAGCGCGCCAACAGCTTCACCGATCTGACCTTCGATACTGGCCAAGCCGTGGCCACGCCGGTCTATCTGCGCGACGTGCCCAACGGGGCCAAGGACTTCGGCATGGAGCAACAGCGCAACGAGCAGAAGTACACGCTCGGCTCGCTGGGCTTCAATGCGGATTGGCAAGTGAACGACCGCTTCCAATTGAGCTTCGATGCGCACAATTCGAAGACGCAAAGCCTGCCCAACGACCCGACCACGGGCGGCAGCGCGACCTATTTCAGTTTCGCCGGCACCAACAACTGCACCAATGGGCCGTCCTGCGGCGGCCAATGGGGACAGGAACTGTCCTTCAACAATTCCTTGCCGATCGGCGCACGCACCTGGTATCCCACCGCAGCCGATTCGCTGGCAAACACCAATGGCGTGGTCAATCCCGCGTTCACGCCTGCCGAGCTCGGCTCGCAGGTGCTGCGTATTTTCTACCAGAAGCAGGTGACCGAAACCAAGGAAGGGCGTCTGGACGGAAAGTTCGACTTCGACGACGGGCGCTTCCAGTTCGGCGTGAGTTCGACCAACACCAGCATGCAACGCCTGGTCAGCGACAACAACTCGCCGCTGGGCGATTGGGGCGTGTCCAATGCGGGTAACGAGCCGGGCATGGTCGCGCTGCTGCAACCGGTGAGCATCACGGGCATGTTCAAGGATTTCAATCCCACCGGCGCGGCGTCCAGTGCCTGGCGTGGCGATGCCGATCAGCTGGCCCTGTGGGGTGGAAGCCAATACGGCGCGACCACACGCTACAACCCGCAATACAGCGCCAACAACCGGGTGGAGGAAAAGACCCGCGCGGCCTACGTGCAGTTGGAAGTGGCCGGTGCCATCGCCGGGATGACCACCAATACGCGCCTGGGTCTGCGCTACGAGCGCACCGATGTGGAGTCCATCTCGCAGGTGGCCACGCCCACCGCAGTGCTGTGGCTTTCCAACAACGATTTCCAGTTGATCCGCTCCACCGACCAACAGCCTTTCAGCGAGAAGACCAGCTACAACTACATCCTTCCCAACATGGACTTCAGCATCGATTTCACCGATTCGCTGAAAGGTCGTGCCTCCTTCGGTCAGACCATTGCGCGCGCGCCCTATAACAATCTCATCGCAGGGCCCACCCCGAACACCCCCAACGGCTCGATCCTGATCAATCCGTCCAACCGCGCCGGTGGCGACTCGCAGACGCCCACGCTCGATCCGTTGGAATCGGACAACCTCGATCTGGCGCTGGAGTGGTACTTCGCCGACGCCAGCTACCTGTCAGCGACATTCTGGAACAAGCGCGTGAGCAATTTCATCGGCAATACCGTCACGCGTGAGTCGCTGTACGGACTGACCGATCCCACCTCGGGGCCGGATGCCCAGGCCGCATTGGCATTCCTGCAAAGCGGTGCCTGCGCCGCCCAGGTGGGCGCGGCCGGAAACGATGTCGCGGGCGCATGTTCGGCCAACGACACCTCGCTGTTCTCGGCAATGGCCCTGTTGCGCAATGCCGCTGCTACCGGCGGGCTGAGCGCCTACAACGGCAGTTCGGCGCAGAGCCTGGCGTTGGAGAATGCGTACGATATCGCCGGCAACGCCTCCGACCCCCTGTATCAGTTCGATGTGTCCCGGCCGATCAACCAGAACAAGGCCAACATCCATGGCTGGGAGCTCGGTGGGCAGTACTTCTTCGGTAGCACCGGATTCGGCATCTACGCCAACTACACCATCGTGGAAGGCGATGTGGCATTCGACAACACCGTCATCGACCGCGATCAGTTCGCGTTGCTCGGTCTGAGCGACACCGCCAACGTCATGCTGATGTACGAGAAATATGGCTGGAGCGCACGCCTGGCCTGGAACTGGCGGGACGAATACCTGATCGCTGCCAACCAGGACAATGCCAACCGCAACCCGTACTACGTCGAGCCTTACCAGCAGTTCGACCTCAGCGTCAGCTACGCCTTCAACAAGCAGCTGTCGGTGGGTTTCGAGGCGATCAACCTGACCGGCGAAGACGTGCGTTGGCATGGCCGCTCGGAGAAGCAGATCATCCGCCTGATCGACCAGCAGCCGCGTTACACGCTGGGCGTGCGTTACGCGTTCTGAGGCATTAGGCCGACGCGGTTTGAAGCTGTAAACCTGCGGCCGCCCTCGTGCGATGGCGGCCGCAACCGGTTGTTGCGCCGGCTCGCTCGCGCTACGCAACCGTGTATTGCCGTCGCACAGCTGCGCTCCGTGCATGGGCAGTCGCGCGCACAGTGCGCATGCCTGCGACGTGTGCTTGTTTTCGCAATGACGTAGCGTATTTGCTGCCCTGCGGCTTGCCGGCGCACGCGTTTTTGGCAATGCTCAGCATCGACGCGCACGCGGGCAATGCGAGCGACCGAATCTCTTCATGACTGCAGTCCTCCGCGATGGACGGCTGCTGGAGTTCTAGATGACGCGATACGCAGTGCTCAACAACGTGGCGCACCACGACCTGCGCGTGATCCTGCGCTTTGGTGCCGAGTTCGGCGATGCGGTCGGCGTGGTGCCGGCCTTCGTCACCGAATACGCCGAGCTGCAGCGCGAGTACCCGCTGTTTTTCCGGCAGGATCCGGCTGGGAGCGGTTACCAGTCGGTGGCGCTGCTGGGTTTTGCACAGGACGAAAACCTGTTTCTGCAGGACGGGCGCTGGAATGCCAGCTACCTGCCCGGCATTGTGGCCAAGGGGCCGTTTCTGATCGGTTTCCAGGAGCGGCACATTGACGGCACCCTGGTGCAGGAGCCGGTGATCCATGTGGACCTGGAGCATCCACGCGTCAGCCGCAGCGAGGGCGAGGCGGTGTTCCTGCCGCAAGGCGGACACAGCCCGTATCTGGAGCACATCATTGGTGTGTTGCGCGGCATTCGTGAGGGCGTGGACGCCGGGCAAGCGATGGCGGCTGCCTTCGACGCGCTGGGCCTGATCCAGCCGGTGCGCGTGGACGTGGCACTGGATGCCAGCCATGCCACGCAGTTGCAGGGGTTGTTCGCCATCGACCGCGAGCGGCTGGCCGCGCTGGATGCACAGGCGTTACAGCAGCTGCATCAGGCCGGCTATCTGGAAGGGGCCTTCCTGATGTTGGCATCGCTGCACAATGTGCGCCGGCTGATGGCGCAGAAGCAGCGCCGCCTGCAGCAGTCGCACAGCGACCCCGTTGCCGCGTAAGCCTAAACCCATGGCCGCAGGCGCAACCGATCTATCTGCCGCCGCAGGCGCCGCCATTGCCGAGCGCAGCGACTGCGATCCCGACGCATTGCCGCTGGCCGCACTCTGCGACGCTGCCGAGCCGGCGGTGCTACGCGGCGTCGCGCGCAACTGGTCGCTGGTGCAGGCCGGCCTGCGCAGCGCCGACGAGGCCATGGCGCTATTGCGCGCGCACGATAGCGGCCGCCCCTTGCAGTATTCCTATGGCAGCCCGGAGATCGGCAGCCGCCCGTTCTATCGCGACGATTGCAGCGCGCTCAACTTCGAGGTGCAGCGCGGTAGCCTGAGCACCTTGCTGGATGCCATCGCGGCACATCGTGACGACGCGCAGCCGCCCACCTATTACCTCGCCTCGTTGCCGGTGGATGCCAACCTGCCCGGGTTGCGCGCGCACACCGCGCTGGATGTCGCTGCCAACGGCAGCCACGTGCAGCCCAGCATCTGGATCGGCAATCGCGTGATCGCCTCGTGTCACTACGATGCGCTGGATAATCTTGCGTGCTGCGCGGTGGGGCAACGGCAGTTTACGCTGTTTCCGCCGGAGCAGGTCGCCAATCTCTATCCGGGCCCACTCGATCCGACGCCGGGCGGACAGGTGGTGAGCATGGTCGATTTCGCTCGCCCGGATCTGCAGCGCTTTCCCCGCCTTGCCGATGCCTTGCCGCATGCGCGCAGCGTGGTGCTGGAGCCGGGCGATGCGGTGTTCATCCCCAGCATGTGGTGGCATCACGTCGAATCGCTGCACCCGTTCAACGTGCTGATCAATTACTGGTGGAGCAGGGCGCCGACGCACCTGCCTGCCGGAATGCCGGCGCTGTACCACGCGCTGTGGGCCATTCGCGACCGCCCCGCCCCAGAGAAACAGGCGTGGCGTGCGCTGTTCGATTACTACGTGTTCGGCCCTGCCGAGCGTGCCGGCGAACACCTGCCCGAGTCGGTGCGACATGCGCTTGGCCCGATCGATCCGCTCCTGGCACGCCAGTTGCGCGCCATGCTGATCGGCAAGTTGAATCGCTGATGTGCAACGTCGCCCTCACCCCATCCCACAGGAAAGCGCAGTGACTCAGGCTCAGATTCGCAAGGTGGTGATCGCCGGTGGTGGAACGGCCGGATGGATCGCTGCTTGTGCGCTCTCGCATCAATTCCGCGCGCTGCTGGACATCACCCTGATCGAGTCCGAGCAGATCGGCACCGTGGGCGTGGGCGAATCCACCGTACCGCCCATTCGCGCCTTCCACCGATTTTTGCAGATCGACGAGCAGGAATTCCTGCGTGCGGTGGCCGGCACCTTCAAATTGTCGATCTCGTTCGAGCACTGGCGCCGCAAGGGCGAGCGTTACATCCATCCCTTCGGCATCACCGGGCAGAGCACCCTGGTGTGCGCGTTCCATCATCTGTGGCTGGAAAGCCAGCGCCGCGGCATGCCAGGCAGCTTCGGCGATTATTGCCTGGAAACCGTGGCTTCGCGCGTGGACCGGTTCGCGCTGCACGGCGAGCCGGCAGTCAATTACGCCTACCATCTGGATGCGGCGCTGTACGCCAGGTTCCTGCGCGCACGCAGCGAGGCCTACGGCGTCAAGCGTGTCGAAGGCAAGATTCAGCAGGTGACCTTGCAACCGCATAGCGGCGATGTCGCCAGCCTGGTGCTCGAGGACGGGCAGGTGATCGAAGGAGACTTGTTCATCGATTGCAGCGGCTTTCGCGGCCTGCTGATCGAGCAGACGCTGCGCACCGGCTATGAAGACTGGAGCCATTGGTTGCCGTGCGACCGCGCAGTGGCGGTGCAGACCGAAGCCGTCGGCCCGCCGGTGCCATATACCCGCGCCATCGCGCATGAAGCCGGCTGGCGTTGGCATATTCCGTTGCAGCATCGGGTCGGTAACGGCCTGGTGTTTTCGAGCAAGCACCTGTCCGATGACGAGGCGCATGCCAAGCTGCTGCGTGATGTGGCAGCGCCTGCAATCAAAGACCCCTGGATGGTGCCATTCCGCACCGGCCGCCGGCGCAAGGCATGGAACAAGAACGTGGTGTCGCTCGGCCTGTCCAGCGGCTTTATCGAGCCGCTGGAATCCACCAGCATCCATCTCACCATCTCTGCGGTGGTGCGTTTGTTGGCGCTGTTTCCGGCCGCAGGCATCGCGCCGTCGCAGGTGCAACTGTTCAACGACATCAGCCGCGCTGAAATGGAGCACGTGCGCGACTTCGTCACCTTGCATTACCACGCCACCCAGCGCGACGAACCGCTATGGCAGCAGTGCCGCGAGATGGAATTGCCCGAATCGCTCGCGCTGCGCCTGCGTGCATGGCGCGAGCGCGCGCATGCCTGGCAGGGCGCGGATGAATTGTTCCGTGTCGATTCCTGGACCCATGTGCTGATGGGGCAGGGCATTGCGCCCGAGCAGCATCACCCGCTGACGCGCGCGTTCTCCGACCAGGACCTGCGCCGCCTGCTCGACGCTATTGCCCAGCCGATCCAGCACGCCGTACAGCAGATGCCATCGCAACAGGCGTTCATCGAGCGCTATTGCAAGGCGGGCGCGCAGGTGTGGGGAGTGCGCAACCCGGTGCCTGCCTAGCGCCGACGTCTGGGCGGCGCTAGGCAGGTGCGGCGCGACCGCATTACAGCTGGGGCGCTGCCGGTGCCGACAGGCTCAACGCTCGCGTGCGATGAATTGATTCAACGCACGCGAACGATAGAACGCCATGCACTGGGCGAAGATGCGGTTGAACGGGCCGCGGCGCGCTTCGTCCTTCATCGGGACTTCGCTCTTGTCGAAGCCTGAAGTGCTGGCGTCGACAACGCGATGCAGGCGGTCGGTGGCACCGGCCTTGGCGTTGTCCATCGCATAGGTCGTCAGCAGATACGAGCGGTCGCGCAGCTGGTCGCGCGCGTACGTGCCGCTGTGCGCGTCGTTGTTGTCCAGGCAGCGCTGCAGCGCGTAGGCCTTGATGTCCTCGCGATCGGCCGGCTTGCCGGCTGCCAGGGCGGTGGTCTGCAACGCCATGGCAGCAAGGGTGATGACGAACAGTGCGGTACGTGCGCGAACCATGGACAGCTGCGGGTGAAGGAGACCCCGGCAGTCTGCATCATCGCGCTGCGCATCGCTGGCAGTGGCTGCATCGTCGGCACGCGAACGCCGTGCTTGTGGTGCGCCCGCTCGTGCGCAGTGTCGCACCCGCACCGCAGGACGCAGCGCAAGGGATGTACGAGGATCGCCCGCGCAGGCAAGTGTTTGGTGGCAGATTGCACGGTGCGCGAGTGGCGTGGCTGAGGCTAACGTTCAGCGGGCAGGCCCGGCACCCGCAATACCCGCCGTGCTCGCGTGCTTGTGCCGGCTCGCAGTGCACGGATCGACGCATGCATTGATCGCTGGGCCGAGAACGCTTCGCCAGGCAAACGCAATGCCGGGCGAAACGCGATCAAGCGTGGCAGGCGCACCATCGCCTGCCACGCGGCTTGGCCGCTTACTGGCCGAAGTAGGTGGAAATGCTGGAATACACGTCCGAGAAGCGCGAGTAGTAATCCGGAGCCGTCTGCGCGCTGCAGAACGAGGTTCCGCCATACAGGCCGCCGCGCAGCTGGTAGGCGCCGCCGCTGGCGACGGTGAACAGGCCGGAGCCGGAGGAGCCGCTTTCGGTCACACCGTCGCTCCAGGCTACGCGATAGAGCGGGCTCCTGCCTTCGATGGAGCTGCTCAGCGCATTCACCGTTCCCAGCGAATACTTCTTGACGTCGCCCGCTGGGTGATGGATGCCGACAATCGAAGTGCCGGTGGAAGCGATCGCCGCGCTATTCCACGCAGCGTAGAACGCACCGCTTGGCGGGGCGGTCTTCAGCTCCAGCAAGGCGGTGTCGCGCGTGGTGTTGGCATGGCGCAGGAACGCACCGCCCGTCAACGTGGTTGCCTGCGAGCTGACCGTATTGCCGTTGCAGGTGGCCGCATCGTAGAACCAGTACGTCTGCAACGTGTTGGCCAGCGTCTGCGTGCTGATGCAATGCGCCGCGGTCCAGAACAGATGGCGCTTGGGCGAATTGGTGTTGTTGAGCAGCGTGCCGGTGCACAGGAACGAGCCCTGGCTGGTGGTGAACACCATGCGCGCCACTGCTTTTGTTGCGTCGGTGAAACCGCTGGTCGGATTGGCGCGGCAGACGACGTCGTTTTCGCAGGAATCGCTCTCGCCGATGGCAATGGTCATCATGTCGCGCGGGCTGGCGGTGGGGCTGATGTCCAGATGCGACAGCTGCGGAATGCTGAGGCTGAAATTCTCCGGATACAGGCCTGCTGGCAGCGACAGTTCGACCAGCAGATCCTCGCCGCTCACCGTTGGCGACCAACCGATATCATTGCCGCTGGCGGCGAAGCCGGCGCCGGATTGTTCGAACACGCGGCCATCGTTGCCGGCAAAGCGCAGCGTCACCTTGGACGGGTCGCCAGGTGTTGCGCCTGCGCCACGCAAGATCAGCGATGCACGCAGCGATGCCGCCTGTGCGGAGCTGACTTTCAGGCTGGCCACGCGCGAACCATCGGCGGCCATCTGCCAATCGAGCTTGGACAGGTTCACCAGCGGCTGCGCCACGGAACGCGAGAAACCGATCTGCAATGGCTGCCCATGCTTGACCTGCGCAATGCGGCGCTCACGGACACGGCTGATTTCGGTGCTGGTGGGCGCGGCGAGTTGCACCACGCGCGTGGGCAGGATGCCGCCACGCAAGCTTGTCGACTGCAATGTAGCCGCACCGAACCTGGCCGCCTGCGGCGCGGTGGTCACCGGCGCTGCATCCATCTCGGTGGGTAGCGCGGCCGCTGCGGTGCCGGAAACAGCGGAAAACAGCGCCAGATACAACGCGTTCTTGCGATTCATGGGTCGTCCTTTGTCGTCAGGGATCGGCAGGCTGCAGCGGGGGGCCACAACAAGCGGGCGCCAGCGTTGGCGCCGAACGAGACTAGCGAAAGTTTAAATCTGAATATGTGCTGAAAATCTCGTTGGTAG
The DNA here is from genome assembly GCF_900092025.1 of Xanthomonas bromi. Taxonomy (GTDB): domain Bacteria; phylum Pseudomonadota; class Gammaproteobacteria; order Xanthomonadales; family Xanthomonadaceae; genus Xanthomonas; species Xanthomonas bromi. The sequence continues at coordinate 11,503 of NZ_FLTX01000068.1, read as the reverse complement.
ATAAACATTCCACATAAATACACTTGCACTTTCGCGCATCGAGGCGCTGTGTCCTGCGTGCGGTCAGTGGGTACCGCGTGCGCGCATGGCGGCACGGCAGCGACGATTTCCCCCCTGCATGCGCCGGAGCGTTGCAGCAGGCGCGCAGCGTTCATTGGCTTTGGGCATGCGTGATGCGTCACGTGGGCGTTGCCCACGTACTCTGCGGCATCGTGTTTCCAGCGACTGAAACGCTTGCAGAGCCCTGCAATGCGATTGCGATGACGGTTAGCCGCAACTTGCGCGGCGCAGCAGACAGCGCTGCTATCGGGCTATTCCAGTGCGTCGCTGGTGCGGAATTCGGTGGAGCGCCCGCTGAGTTTCAGGAATGCAAGCACCGCCAGACCCAAAAGCATCCATGCAGTGCCACCCAGTTGCGCATGCCTGTCGGCATTGAATAAGACGTACGCCAGGATGACGATGCCGATCAATGGCATCAGGCCATGCAATACACGCCGGCCCTGGGTGCGGAAGTGCCACAGCACTGCGATATGCAGCAATATGAAGGCGGTCAGTGCGCCGACATTGCATAGCGACGACAGCAGCGCGATCTGGCCCACGAAGCACTCGCCCAGCAGCAAACTCAGGCCCGCCACCAGCAAGATCGCACGCTGCGGCACGCTGGTACGCGGGTGGATGTAGCGCAGGAAGGACGGCAGCTGCCGGTCGCGCGCCATGGCGAACAACAGGCGCGATGTGGCCGCTTGTGCCACCAGCGAGTTGGCGATTGCCGCGCTCACCGCCACCGTGAGCGCAATGACGATCTGCAGCCATGGGCCGGCGATCAATCGCCCGATCTCGAAGAAGGCATCGTTGGAGGCCTGCGCGCTGGGGTAGCGCTGCAGGTCCGGCTGCAGTAAGGCTGCCAGCCAGGTTTGCAACACGAACAGGCCGGCGACGATCAGCAATGCCAGCAAGGTTGCGCGCCCCACGACACGGTTGCCGCCGCGCGCCTCTTCCGACAACGTGGAGATCGCATCGAAGCCGAGGAACGACACCACCGCCACCGACAACGCGCTGAAAATCAGTTGCGGAGAAAACGCCTGGGGGTTGTAGAGCGGGCGCCAGCTCCAGTGCGCGCCATTGACGCCGTGCTGGATGGCCAACGTCGCCAGTACCACGAACACCGCCAGCACCACCAATTGCGCAAGCAGAAAAAAGCGATTGGCACGTGCAGTGGTTTCAATGCCGCGCAGGTTCACTACCGTGTTCAGTACGACGAAGAACGCGATCCACGCCGGCTGCGGCACCGCGGGCAATACGTTGTACATCGCGTTGGCGCCGACCACATACAGCAGCGTCGGGATAAGCAGATAATCGAGCAGAATCGCCCAGCCAGCCAGAAAGCCCATGCCGCTGCTCAGCCCGCGCCCGACATAGGCATACACCGAGCCAGCCACCGGAAATGCCTGCGACATCTGCTGGTAGCTCAACGCGGTGAACAGCATCGCCACGAAGCCGACCAGGTAGGTCAGCGGCACCATCCCGGCGCTGATGTCGAAGACACCGCCGAAGATCGAAAACGGTGCCGTCGGCACCATGGACACCAGCCCGTAGATCAATAAATCCTTGAGCGTGAGCTGCCGCTTGAGCTCCTGTGCGTAGCCAAAGCGTTGCAGCGTGGCCGCATCGTCACGGCGTGGTGTGTCGGTCATGCAGGAGTCCGCTGAAAGGAAGACCGGCTCAGCGCAGGCGTCTGGCGGACCTGAACGCCTGCCCCGCGCTGCCGCCATATCACCGGCATTGTGACGATAATGCGGTCGACAAGCCCATTCATTGGTAAAAGTGCTAGGTTTTCCATGCTGGATCTCACCTGCTGGCAAACACCGGTACCGAAGGATTCACTATGTTCGACTCTCTGGCCAGCCTGGGCCGCGATCTGCAGGCGCTGCAGACGCTCAATAGCTGCCTGGATCGGGTGTTTGGCGATGTCTGCGCGCTCGGTTTCCGGTCGCTGGTCTACGACTACGCACCGGTGCCGTTGAGTATGGAGGGTGCACTGATCACGCCAACGGTCTTCATGCAGCGCAATGCGCCGGGCGATATGCAGCATGTGTGGTGCGAGCACGGGTATTACCAACATGACCCTGTTCAGCAGCGTGCCACGCGACGCACCACGCCGTTCGTGTGGTCGTACCGTACCGACGGCAATTGCGCGGGTGTGGAATATGTCGGTGGCCAGCACCGGCAAGTGACGCGTTATCTCTGCGATAGCGGCATGGGGACCGGTGTCACCGTGCCGCTGCATCTGCCCGGTGGCGCATTCGCCACCTTCAGCGGCGCGATCGATGCTGCGGCTGCAGACGCGCCGCAGTTTGCCGAATCGCAGCTAGTGCCCTTCTTGTTGCTGGCCCACGCCTTCCAGGCGCGTGCGCAGGACGTGTTGGACCCGCAGGAACGCCGCTGCCACCACATCGCACTGACCCGTCGCGAGCGCGAGTGCCTGCAGTATTCGGCCAAAGGCCTGACGTCCAAACGGATTGCCGCGGCGCTCAACCGTTCAACCGCCACGGTGAACCTGCATCTGAATTCGGCCGCCCGCAAGCTGGGCGCCCGCAATCGCGTGGAAGCGGTGGTGCGCGGTATGCACTATCGGTTGCTGGAGCCATAAAAAATAAACATATAGGGTCTCGTAGCCGTCGCGCTTGCTGCGCTGCCGGTTCCGGAGTGGTCTTTCGCACAGGCGATGTCGCTTGTTTGGCGCCATCCACCTGCCTTCCTAAATAAACGCGCATTGCGCTCTTTCGGACGCTCCGAGTTCAGTGGCACGCCGAGACGCGATAGACGCGTTGATTCGAAGCAAGCAATTCGATCCAGAAGTGGCTTTGGATCAGCGCGATATCCGCCGCAGTGATCGAGGCAACGCGCACGATCGAGCCGGCGATCAGCGATCGGCCAGCGCCAACCGTGCATCCGAGCGCACCCAAACCTGTGAGATTTGCCAGTTAACGCCAGTCGGCCTGCCCGCTAGGCTCAGGCCCCATCATTGCCGTAGGCAGGCGCAGGTCATGCAGTGCACCGAAGGTTATGTCGAATTCCGCGGCTACCGCACCTGGTACCGCATTACCGGCGACCTCTGCAAGGATGCCTGCCCGCTACTGGTATTGCACGGCGGCCCCGGGTGCACCCACGACTATGTGGACAGCTTCCAGGACCTGGCCGCCTGCGGCCGTCCGGTGATCCACTACGATCAGCTCGGCAACGGCAATTCCACCCATCTGCCCAATGCCGATCCAGGCTTCTGGACAGTGGGGCTGTTTCTGGACGAGCTGCAGACGCTGATCGCGCATCTGGGGCTGTCGGAGTACGCACTGCTGGGCCAGTCCTGGGGCGGGATGCTGGCGGCGGAACACGCCGTGCGTGGTCCAGCCGGCCTGCGTGCGCTGGTGATCGCCAATTCGCCCGCGTCGATGGGCTTGTGGCGAGCCGCTGCGTTACGCCTGCGCGCGCGGTTGTCCGACGACGTCCAGGCCGCACTGGACGAGCATGAAGCTGCCGGTACCCTGGACCATCCAGCCTACCGCGCTGCCAGCCAGGTGTTCTACGCACAGCATGTGTGTCGCGTGCTGCCTTGGCCTGAAGAAGTGGCGCGTACCTTCGCTGCCATCGATGCCGACCCGACCGTGTATCACGCCATGAACGGCCCGACCGAGTTCCATGTGGTGGGCAGCTTGCGCAACTGGAGCATCATCGAGCGCCTGCACCGCATCACCGTGCCCACGCTGGTGCTCTCCGGCAAGTACGACGAAGCCACGCCGGAAACCGTCGAGCCGTATGCGCGGCTGATCCCGGATGCGCGCTGGCATGTGTTCGCCCATTCAAGCCACATGCCGCACGTGGAGGAGCGGGCCGCGTGCATGCGCCTGGTCGGCACCTTCCTGGACGATCAGACACCATGGGCCGGCGGGTAGATGCTGCGCTCGCCGACGCTGGCCAATGGCGCTGGTTGAGTCAGCCTGGTGTGGGTCGGCTATCGCCGGTGGGCCGAAATCAGGCTGCGCGTTTCCGTGCTTGCAGCGATGATGTCCCTTTGGCCGGACGCTATCGATCCGCGCGTCTGATAGAGCCTCTCGTCACGTCGCAGTCTCGATGCGCTCCTGGCAGGGCAGGCGTGGCGCTGCATCCGTGATACGCATTCTGTCGATGTGGTTTCGAGCAGCGATGCGGGCCATCGTCAAGCTGCCGGTAGTGCACCTTGATCTGCGAGCGCCGCAGCGCAGGTTCTGCAACAGCGAGTAATCATAGGCTCGCGGCAGCGATGGCGCGTGCGTGCTGCGATGCGCTGCGACAGGGCGGCAGGCGACCTTGTAGCGAACGCTGGACAGCACGCGCCCGCATGCCTTTGTCGAGACACATGCACATGCACATGCAAATGCTCTTGTTGCGTTGCATGTCTGCAGAACGTATTGCAACGGCTGCGGGCGTCATACATGCACAGATGCAGCCCGTGTTGCAGTTGCGATCGGCAGGTGGGCCTTCACCGGCGCGACTGCAGTTGCTCTGCAGTGAGATGCGCGGTTGAACGTGCAGCGCGAACGTCTTTTTGCATGCGCACATACACACGTCGATCAACACGTATCTGTCGCACCGTAGTGGCGTGTCCTGTCCCGGCTGTCCTTCGCTGTCTCTTTTGCATGTCTCGCAAAGAGAACGCCGCGGTGCGTCTAAATTTCATAGATGGATAATTGTTTTATGTTTTAAATCGCGCGAAGAATGCAGCCCCCACGCATCGCTTTGCGGTTGTCGTCGCCACTGCGCAGACGGCCTGCATTGCTTTTCGACTCGTTGGGAGAGGCTGCATGATCATCAAGACGCTTCAGGGCGCACTCGCGCTTGCACTGTCCGCCTGCGCCGCGGGCGCGATTGCCGGCCCGGTCGGCTACGGTGCGGCCACCACCGGTGGCGGCAACAAGACACCCATCAACGTGGCAACGTTCGAAGCGATGCAGGCCGCCATCGACAGTTATTCCGGCAGCGGTGGGCTGGTACTCAACTACACCGGGCAGTTCAATTTCGGCACCATCAAGGACGTTTGTGCGCAATGGAAGTTGCAGGCCAAGACCTTGCAGATCAAGAACAGGAGCGATGTCACCATCAAGGGCGTCAATGGCTCGTCGGCGAACTTCGGCGTGCGTGTGGTCGGCAACGCGCACAACGTGATCATCCAGAACATGACCATCGGTTTGCTGCAAGGCGGCGAGGATGCCGATTCGATTTCGCTGGAAGGTAATTCCAGTGGCGAGCCGTCCAAGATCTGGGTCGACCACAACACCATCTTCGCCTCGCTCACCAAGTGTTCCGGTGCAGGCGATGCCTCCTTCGACGGCGGCATCGACATGAAGAAGGGCGTGCACCACGTCACCGTGTCCTACAACTCCGTCTACAACTATCAGAAGGTCGCGCTTAACGGCTACAGCGACAGCGACACCAAGAACTCCGCCGCGCGCACCACATATCACCACAACCGCTTCGAGAACGTGGACTCGCGCTTGCCACTGCAGCGCCGCGGCTTGAGCCACATCTATAACAACTACTTCAACAACGTCTCAACCTCCGGCATCAACGTGCGCATGGGCGGCGTGGCGAAGATCGAGTCGAACTACTTCGAGAACATCAAGAACCCGGTGACCTCGCGCGACAGTAGCGAGATCGGCTACTGGGACTCGATCAACAACTACGTCGGCAGCGGCATCACCTGGAGCGTGCCCGACGGCAGCAAGCCCTACGCCAATGCCACCAACTGGGTGAGCTCCAAGGTATTCCCGGAATCGCTGGGCTACATCTACACCGTCACGCCGGCCGCGCAGGTCAAGGCCAAGGTGATCGCCACGGCGGGTGCGGGGAAGAATCTGGCGGAGTGATCGGCAACGTGTCGGAGCATCAACCCACATCCCCGGCTTGCCCGGGGATGTGTCTTTACGCAATGTCTTGACGAGCGCGCGGTGGCCCGCGCTGCGCTGTCACGCAAGCGGCAGTGGGTGCCGGCAGATTGCCGCGATGCCTGCAAGTCCGAAGGCAGGGCATGATCGCGCGGCGTAGCCACTCCTTCTCTGGACTGTCGTCAAGAGGCGCGGCAGGCGCCGCGACGCGGTATCGTGTCGCGATTCCATTCGTGCAAGTCCGTCCATGCCGCTTCCGATCGACCCCGTTGCTGAGACCGCTGCGTCCGCCGCGCCTGCACTGCGCCATGCGCTGAAGCCGCGGCAATTGATGATGATGGGCCTGGGCACGGCAATCGGCGCCGGGCTGTTTCTGGGTTCCGGCGTGGGCATCCATGCGGCCGGGCCGGCCGCGCTGGTGTCCTACCTGATCGCCGGTGCCTTGGTAATCATCGTGATGAACGCGCTGGGCGAGATGGCCGCCGCCAAGCCGACCAGCGGCGCGTTCTCGGTGTACGCGGCCGATGCGATGGGCCCGACCGCGGGGGCGACGGTGGGCTGGCTGTGGTGGCTGCAGATCGTAGTGGTGATCGCGGCCGAGGCAGTCGGTGCGGCCGGCCTGCTGGCGACAGTCTGGCCAGCGTTGCCGGTGCCGCTGCTGGCGTTGCTGTTCATGGCCACGTTCACTGCGATCAACCTGTTGGGCGTGCGCAACTTCGGCGAGTTCGAGTTCTGGTTCGCCATTCTCAAGGTTCTGGCAATCGTGGTGTTCCTGCTGATCGGCGTGGCCTTGCTGGCCGGTTGGTTGCCTGGGGTGGCGTCGCCCGGCTTGTCCAATTTCACCCGGAACGGCGGCTTTGCGCCGAAGGGTCTGGCCGGTATCGGCTCGGCGTTGCTGGTGGTGGTGTTCGCCTTCGGCGGCACCGAGATCGTGGCGGTGGCCGCAGCGGAAACCGCCGACCCGGGCCGCAGCCTGGCGCGCACCATCCGCACCGTGGCCTGGCGCATCCTGGTGTTCTATATCGGTTCGATCAGCGTGATCGTGGCGGTGGTGCCGTGGACCAGCGCTGCGCTCAGCTCGCCGTTCGCCGCCGTGCTGGAAGTGGCGCGCATCCCCGGTGCTGCCACGGCCATTACGTTGGTGGCCGTCGTGGCGTTGCTGTCGGCGCTCAATGCCAATCTGTACGGCGCCTCGCGGATGATCTTCTCGCTGGCCCAGCGCGGCGAAGCGCCGCGGGTGCTGGCCAGGACCAGTGGCGAGCAGGTACCGCTGATGGCGGTGATCGCCAGCGTGTTGTTCGGCTTCGCTGCCGCAGCGCTGGAGTTGCGGTATCCGAACAAGGTATTGCCAATGCTGCTCAACATCGTCGGTGCCACCTGCCTGCTGGTGTGGACGATCTCGCTGGTGTCGCAACTCATCTTGCGCGCCCGCGCCGACCGTGCCGGCATCGCGTTGCCGTTCCGCATGCGCGGCTATCCGTTTCTAACAGTGCTGGCGCTGGCAATCCTGGCGGTGATCTTCGGGTTGCTGGCCTATTCGGCCGACACGCGCGCGCAGTTCCTGTCGATGGTCACTCTGACCGCTGTCATCGCAGTGGTCAGCGAACTGGCGCGACGCGTCCGTGCACGGATGTGAACGGTTGGGGGCAGGTGAGTGGGCTGGCACCTTGTGTGCCAGGCCGGACGCGTCAACTCGCCACACCCGCACAGCAGTGATGACGAGCGATAACCGGCAATAGCAACGTGGTTGGTTGCGGCGTTGCAGTGTCTGGGTGCCGCCTGCTGACGTAGCACCGCGTCATGGAAATACGTGTGTAATGCATATGCGCACTGGTAAGCGCCTGTCTGAGCCGCTGCGAACGAACATGGCGGTGTCGGCGACTAGCAGAGGCTCGCAGCGCGGCATTCGGCATCGGGCAGACATGGGCCCCGCATGTACCCAGAAGCGGCTGGGCCACGTTGACTGCAGCCACATGACGACGGGTCTTCAAATAGCGGTAAGTCGGCTGCAGAGATTCGTTTTCACCACGAAGCGAAAAAATGTCAGCAATCTTGCGTTTTTCTTCGCGGCTGAGGAATGGCCTTCGGATCTCAAGGTCCAGTTCGGTTACCCTCATCTGAAGTGTACCTGCTCGACCCATCAAGGCGTTTGAAGATGATCGGCCTGATGTTCAACAGGTAAAGCGCTTCATTGGTCACTTCCTCAGACGTCATTGCGGGGGTTCGCTCATGCACGCAGTTTCAGCTGACAACCCGGCTGGCTTGCCTACCCATCTCACGCTGGAAGCAGTGCATGCGCTGGCTTGTCCGGTCGATACGCATCTGGATTCTCTATATCTGTCGCGGTTGGGCGGCTTCGATTTCTGGAAGGGCGATTGGAAAGCGCATCGACGTTCTCCGATCCTCTGGCTGATGTCAAAGACCTCGCCGAGAGGTCGCAATCAACCGCTGATGCACCACGTGAGCGGTCCGGACTTTCTCGCGGGCGGCTATGGCGGTGCCTGTTTCAGTGCCCACGCACTCTGGGAGAACCTCATCGGCGCGCCTTTTCTCGACCCGTGGAAAAACTGGGTGGAGCATCAGCGCTATGTCGAGGACATGGTGGCGGCGAGCGGTGGCAGGATGCGGCTGGCACGCAGCGCCGCAGAGCTACGCGCGATTCGGGCCGAGGGTCATTGCTGCGCCATCCTGTCGTTGGAGGGCGCGCATATGCTGGGACCACGCGGGGTCCGCAGTCAGGCGCTGCGGCTGATGCGTCTGGACATCGCCGCCAAAGCCGGCGCCGCCTACATGACGCTCAATCATTTCAGCCATACCGACATCTCACAGGCCGGCTATGCGCCGCTCAACCCGTGGCGCGAGAAGAAGGGCGCGGGGCTCTCGGAGTTTGGCCGGGAGGTCGTGGAGCGCTGTATCGATGTCGGACTTCTGGTGGATCTCTCGCATACGTCGAGCCAGGACGCCTGCGGCATCTGTGTTCGTCGTAACGTGCCGGCCTTCGTCTCGCACGGCGCATCGCGCAGCGTTACCCGTGGGGTGGAAACGCGGCCGTCGCGTCACCTCGACCGGGCGCTCGACGATCCATCGATCCGCGCCATCGTGCAGACCGGTGGCTGTATCAGCGTCATTCTGGCGCCATACTTTTTGCAGCATGCCTATCTAGCCGATGGCAAGCCGAACATGGATGCCGACCTCGCGTTTGTCATTGGCTATTACGAAGCCTTCGCGCGACAGATCGCCGACATGGGGATCGTCGAAGATCCTTGGAAACACCTGAGTTTCGGCAGCGATTTCGATGGCGGCATTTCCAGCTTGCCGACCGGGATGCGCAGCGGTGCGGATCTTCCCAAGCTCACGCAGGCGATGATGGATGCCGGCTGGCCCACGCAACGCATCGTCGATGTCTATAACGGCAATTCGCCAGTTTTTGCGGATCTGGGAGCGGGTGCGGCCGTAGCTCGATGAAGCCCTGTTCGACGAACTCTTCGCCAGCATCCGCCTACATCTACTCCAGCAGTGCACCCTGGGCCACGATGCCTTCCGCGCGATGTTGGAAGCCAAAACCTGCCGCTTTGCTGGCGTCAGAATCGCTTGTAGGTCCGATACGAAAACATCGGCAGATAGCGTGGAAACCTATCAGCGACCGCGCAAGATTGAGCTGCTGATCAACAAAGTCGCCACACTTGCAGTAGCTCCCGGCGCCCTGCTCATCAGCTAACACAATTTGTACGCCAGCGCGCAATTTCGAGGGTAGGAAAATCCTGCATCACTTCGGATAGGTCAGGATCACATGGGTGTGCAATGAGCACATTGCGTGACGTAGCCTCTAGTAGGCTGTCCTTCCGGTTCCACAGGTGGCTCCATGGCTGTGCGACCTTCTTGCATCCCGCAGCATCGTGCAGCGCTCCCGCTGCTGCTGTGCGCCGTCTTCGCGAACTTTCTGATTGGATGTTCGCGTATAAACGCGCCTGTCAACGATCCATCGGGCATCCATCTGATCGGCAATATTCCCGTCGATGCCCATAACATCGTGCATATCGATACTCGTAAGCCGATTCCGTTCGCCGATCATGCATTCGGGGCGATGTGTTACGACACCTATGGCTGCAAGGTGCTGTATGACGGCAGGTACGCGGCCAACTTCCCCGATGATGTAAAGAGAATTTCGTCAGAGTCATTGGGTGATGGCTACCCCGGCAATCTTAAAGCCAATACGATCGGCATCCGTAACTTCCCTCACTTCCCGCCCCCCGCCGAAGTGACATGGCGCTCCAAGGACGGCCAGTCGCACCATGCAACAGTCGATCTTGAGGCGATCTTCAAGGACAAGGTGATCCTGCATCATGCGCCGCAGGAGCAACTGCCGCCGATCCTGCAGGCCGATATCTCTCCCGATATCATCCTGGAAGTGAACAACCGCACCATCAATGTGTATATGAAAGCCATGGTTCAGACGCGTGCTACAGAAGCCAGGAAATCAGTACAGCGATTTCCGTAACGACCTGATCCTCGCCTACACCAAGACCTACTGATGGCGTCCTCGCCAGGGAGTACGTAATGGCTAACGATCGTGATACTGCAAAGACCTGGGCCGATGATGTAGAAACTTATCCGGCGACTGCGCAGGATTTGTCTGCCTACGAAAATAGCCGACATGCGTTGGCGCAATTCAAGGCGCCAACGCTGGTCGGCCAACAGAATCCGCACACGCGCTTGTTCGTTGCATCCTTCGATGGCACCGGTAATGACAAGCACAAAGACCCTGAGCACATCACCAATATCGGCATCTTGGACGATCAGGTACAAACAGCAGTAAGTAATAATGTTAAAAATATCTGTGGCTACTATGTCCCCGGCGTAGGCACCCAAGACAGTGACTTCACCCGCAACCTCGACGGTGCAGTTGGCTACAGCTATGGGCCACGCATGGAAGAGATGTACTTGAAGTTCATCACCCAAGCAAAACAATGGCGAGACGAGGACCCCAAAGCAGAGATCAGTATTGTCTCCACAGGCTTCAGCCGAGGCGCGGTCACTGCCGCCATGTTCAGCCGACCGATGCCGAGGACCTGGATACCGGGTTGCGCGCACAGTTCCCCATGCACGCGGTGGCGGTGTCACCGGAACGCAGCGATCCCTCGGTGCCGGCGTTCGCGCTGCACAATGGTGCGGCCCACGCACCAGGCTGGCAGCAGCAGACGCATCAAATGCGGCATGAGCGCGAGCGCAGCCATGCGCCGCAGCAGTGGCAGGTGCCGATGAAGGCCGATGCGCAGCAGGCGCCTGCTGCGGCCGACAGACCGCCATCCTTGCATGACGACCCGCGCGCATTCCTGGACCGCATGTTGGCCGTCGGACAGAACGGCGACCGCGATCAATTCCGTCAGATGACGCAGATCCTGGCCAACGAACCACCTGGCCGCGCGTTGCGCGCCGAAGCCATCGAGGCGGTGAACCAGCAGGAGCAGCATGCAGCCCAGCAGGCGATGCAGGTGCAGCAACAACAGCAACAGCAACAGCAACAGGAAACGATGCGTATCGGTGGGCGCAGCATGTAATGTTCATCAAGTAACGGGATCTGATTC
>NZ_FLTX01000067.1 GCF_900092025.1 Xanthomonas bromi | reverse complement strand
TAGGGAAGCTCTGAACAAGTCTCCCCATATCGGCGACACTATCAGGATCTGATCGAGGTCGCGGTACATGACGCAGCTTGAGCTTCTCCGACGCCGAGCATGCCGGCAAGCGCAAGCGGACCCGCCGCGAGGTGTTCCTTGCGCAGATGGACTAGGTGGTGCCGTGGAGCGCGCTGCTATCGCAGATCCAGCCGCACTATCCGACGGCCGGCCGAGGCCGGCATCCGTATGCGCTGGAGACGATGCTGCGCATCCACTTCCTGCAGCATTGGTATGCGCTGAGCGACCCGGCGATGGAGGAGGCGCTGTATGAGATCGCCTCGATGCGGCAGTTCGCGCGGTTGTCGTTTCTGGAGGCGATCCCGGATGAGACGACGATCCTCAACTTCCGGCATCTGCTGGAACGACATGGAGTGGCGCCGAAGCTGCTTGAGGCGGTGAACCGTCACCTTCAGGGCAAGGGCTTGTTGCTGCGGCAGGGAACGATCCTGGACGCCACGATCATCGAGACGCCGAGTTCGACGAAGAACAGCAGCGGCACGCGCGACCCGGCGATGCACCAGACCAAGAAGGCCAGCAATGGTTCTTCGGGATGAAGGTGCACATCGGGGTGGATCGGGACCCGGGCTTGGTGCACACGGTGGTGTCGACCGCCGCCAACGTGGCCGATGTGACGCAGGCGGAGAAGCTGCTGCACGGCAAGGAACGCGAGGTCTACGCCGACGCGGGATACACCGGGGCGGACAAGCGCGAGGAACTGAAGGGCAAGCGCCTGTGCTGGAACATTGCCGAGCGGCGCAGCCGGATCAAGGCGCTACCGGAGGGCGAGTTGAAGACCCTGAGCGAATTCATCGAGCACATGGTGGCCAAGGTACGCGCGCGGGTGGAGCATCCCTTCCGGGTGATCAAGCTGCAGTTCGGCCACCGGAAGGTGCGCTATCGAGGGCTGGTCAAGAACGATGCGCAGTTGCCCGTGTTGTTTGCCTTGTCGAATCTGTGGATGGCGCGCGGGCGCTTGTTGACGATGACGGGGAAGATGCGTCCGAGGACTGGAAAGAAGGGAGTTTTTCAGCACATTCCGGCCTGAAATAGCCTGAATGAGGAGAAATATACGGATCCATCTGCCGGTCAACCAGCCGCGTCCGAAGGCGCTATGTGGATCGGCCGGTTGTTCAGAGTTTCCCTAGTCGCTCGTGTTCGAACCGGCGCATACGGTATCGACAGGTGAACCAAGACCTTGAGGCTGCAAGAATGGCGGCCAATCATGCAGCTACAGATGTTGCCGCCGGAGGCAATACTGTACGGGCTCATGTCAATGGCACGGGTGCCATGACCGGTCATGACCGCCTCCTTTTGCCCAATCCAATAGCCATCGAGATAGGAGTTCACACGCTGGCTTCACTGTAGCCGCTTTTGAGAATAAGCTAGGAACTTAGCGTGCGGCATGGCGTGGCCAATGTCAGATTTCCTTCAGAATCCCAAATCTTTCTCCGAATTTTCCAGCCTTGTGAGTGTCCAGCTTTCCAGCACGGCGGATAGTGCGGAGCTGGGCCAGTTCGATCACATTCGCTCTGTAATCATTGCTCGCGTCGAAGCTGTGGTATCGAATGTCAAGCAAGCGAAGCAGACCTTCGCTTGCGGTGAGCATGATCTTGCGTGGGTAATACTTACCGATGCAGCCATGGAAGCTCGCGCAATAGATGACGCCCTTCAAGCAGCGTGGATCGCTCCGCGCACCATGGCTGCACAGAGAGGGAGGAGAGCGACGACACGTGCTTTTGAAGAACGCAGGGCTACCGCCGCAGCTCAATTTCTCGGAAGCCCTGCAAGTTTCAGCACGCAAAGGGATGCGATAGTTCTGCTGGAGACTTTGATGGAAAAGCAGTCTCTAGCCGTCGGCCCCAATGCGCGAACCAAGCTTTACGCTGCGCACCCTGGCGTCAAGGAAAAGATTGCATCACTTCCGAGAGCACCAAAACTGAAATCCTAGGCCGAGCGCTTCTTCCAAGGAAGCTGGGAGCGTTGAAAGGCCCTACGCGAATCATAAGCCTGAATTCTGAAGTAATAGTCAACCTTGGTCATGTACGTCACAACGGTCTCAAAAAGCGCCGCATAAGTCGCTTCATCTTCACGGTAGAGCATTCCGATGGCGACCCTTCTATATCTCCGACTCTTTCGGGCGTTGCAATTGAAACCTACTCCTTGCCCATCCGTGATCTTGCTCACCCAATGTTTAACTAGTAAATAAGCAATAGCCGCATCATTCCTCACCTTTCTTCCATCAAAAAAAATCAGAAAGTGAGTATGAGGCCCCTTCTCGACGCCCAACTCCTGCTTCCATGCACACCAAAGGAACGCGTGCTTGAACGGGCCCGTCTTGAGATATCGCAAAAACTTTTCGCGGTCTTTAGCTATTTTTTCGTAGGAACATGCACTCTCATCGTAAAAGCTCCGATAAAATCCAAGGCTATTGCGATAGGAAAGATCAATGCGAACAGCGAGGATCCTACGGTATCGTTGGCGCAGTTCCGAGATATCCCTCCGTATGTTGGCAGCGTTTCTTTGCATGGTCCGACGCTCATTGTCCATTGCCCTGACGAAGCCGGCTTCTTTGGCACCTTCTCGAATCGACTGGATGACCGCATTGAGACAGATAACATCTTCCGGAAAAACGCGACCTCTTTGATCGGATAGCAATTGCAAATGCTTGGTGAAGAGATGCCAAACCGGGTTCAACTTATGCCCCTTAAAATGAGCTTCGACCTCGAATTCGTTGATCTTCAAGCAGCGGATGAACTTCTCGCCAAGCGGAGGCATTTGCAACCAAGCAAGTGACCCGCGGGTCCGAACCTCGAAAATCTCTCCTGTCGATGAAATGATGGAATTGATCGTATCTATCACCCTGATAAATTCTGTCGCAGTACGGGTGCGGTGCACCGGGATCGGCTTTTCTTTGTCCCAATTCTCTCCTTGTTCGACAATCGCGCTATAGACCGAATATTTAATTAACCTTGGTCGTCGCAATACTGAAGCTTGCTCTTTTTTGATATCGACCATCCACCTTTACCTCTGTAGCCAGCAATATGGCGCCTAGTGAAATGATCTGCCGTTCTTCTAACAACGTACGATCCCCTGGATAACGACGGCGAAACGCGTCAATATTACCAAGTATCATTCAACTTCTAACAAATCACTGCACTGCAAGTTATGTAAAGTTATTGATCCAAGATCTAGCGGCGATAGCTGACCCTCTTCAATAGCCAAGCTTCAACCTCATGCTCAAAGAACCCCACTGTTGCTTTGGATAGACGAATAGGTTCAGGGAGCGTCGGATCGTAATACGGCGACCTCGGATTCCTCATGGCGTAAAGAGTAGAGCGGCTGATTCCAAGTTTTTTCACCATCTCACTATGGCGAAGAATCTGAATTTTATTTTCCATGGAACGCGTCTTTGTGGCGAGCATTGAAGGTAAGTCAATTACCGACAGGCGGGAAACCCATCAGCCAAAATTCATTATTTATCTTTGGCAAACATGGAGGCTATCAGCGTTTGAAAACCTCGCATCGATTGGCGTGGACTCAACTTGACACGGCTGGACGTAACTTCACGCCCTCCACAAGCCCTTACTAGCGCTGCGTCTCAGCTGACCTGCGTAGTTGCTACTCTGTGAGCCTTCCCGCGCTGGCCAAGGCACGGGCCAAGCGCGGCACCAAGGCGGCTAGATTGAAGCGGCGGTTGAACCGATAGGCGTGCGCAGCTAGGTAGCGCGCCGTACTTCAGGAAGTCCAGCGCGTGGCTGGCATGAGTGTGTCCGCACTGCGGACCATGAAGCCGGCAGGCCATCTGGCTTGAATCAAGGCCTCGACACATTGCGCCTCGGAGCCGTATCGGCTCAGAAAAGCCGAAATCGAAAGCCCCGTCTGGACTGGATCCGATTGAACGTCATCGCCGTATCTCACTGAAGACCCTGCATTTATAAACCAAGGCAGCATCACCAGCTGAGACACAGCGCTAATCAGGCCAACAAGCGAGATAGAGGAATTCCCTGATCTCGCTATAAAGCGAATCCAGCCATCACTGGCTTCGCTTACACTCTGTTGGCGCTGGCGTTATTGCTTCTTAGTTTTCCGCTCCTCGTACAATGCTTCCTCTGCATCAAAATGAGCAGCACGGCTCATTTGCATTTCAGCCCCTTCGTCGTCCGAAGGAGTCTGGACAGGCTCCGCACTAACCTGGGATCTACGCGAATTTTCATGAGCGATCGCCGAATCGTTCGAGCCCGCCCACTGAGCCAGGGTAATAGCGTCCTCCCTGCGGTACTCCCTTATCAGTTCGCCGACGTTCTTCACTGAACAATTGTAAAAATTGATATCTACAGGACTGAGTGTTTGACGGACCATTGCGGCGTACTCGACCGGAGATGCCCGAAGCGCAGCCTCATATACCCGTTCCGCAGCCGCATTCACTTCGTCTTGTATCTCATCATTTCGATCGGATGCAATTCGCTTCATCAACGCACATGGCACTGGAGAGTCTCTGGCGATCAAGGCGTCAAGCTGACTTATGGCCAATCTTGTTTCTTCCATGTACTTGGTTTGGGCTATTCCTCTTTCTTTGGCGGCCTCAGCTTGCCTCTGCATTTCTTGCGCATGAGCCGTTTTGATGATGACATCATTGATTAGCAGCGCGGGGTTTGCTTTGCACCCCTCAGCAATTGCCTGTTCATATATCTTGCCTTGGGGATCACCCAAGTGAATCTCCACAAGATTGAAGCTAGCCTTTTGGATCGTAAGCTGCTGTGCAACTTGCTGCATTAAATCGTCAACTGGAATCTTTCCTGCGTTGTATGCGGCGCAGCTTGCATACCGAGGATGAAGTCCATTCATTTCGTAGTCCTCTTGAACCGCCAAGCGAAATACGTCAGCGATGGATGCAGCTCTATTTTCCATACACTTAGCAAGCATGCTTTTCAGGACTTCATTAGTCCGGGCCTTGTCCCGCATCAATACATTTCGAAAGTATAATTCAATATCTGTATTGCCTTTATAATTTGAATTGGCAACATTAAAGGCAACACCAAGGATGTTGGTTAGCTCGCCATATTCGCCCCTATTGCGGGCATCAGCTGCACTCGCACATGTCAATTTCGAGTCCAGATCAATAGCTGGTAGCTTACCAGCTGAGCAGGCGGACACCGTTATTAGTGCCGCAATAGCGGCGACCAGATTAAAATTAATACCACCCCTAAATTTTCTTTTATATAAAACCCCCACTGTACTTTCCTGAATTTCTTGTCGCTTTTCATTTAACCTCGCGATTCGCATTTTTTCAGTTCCATCTTGATGGCCAAATCGATAATTTCTAGCTTTTTTCATCGCCCCCGATGAGGTTTCACGCAAGTATTCAGTCAGCAAAAAAACTGATGCCAACACAATACTGACACTCCTTCTTTTCATTGGATTCCCCTTGTTAGTTTTACTGGTCACTGCGGAGTTCCTTGGCGCGAGAACCGCATCAGGCACCACCATTGCTAATCTTAGTATGTCGAATGGTGGTATTCAAACCGGGACCATCCTGCGATGGCTCGGGCAGCTCACGAAACTCGGTTAGTCACCGTCTTTGCCGGCAACGTCCGGCGATTGAGGAAGGAGCGTGGGCTGTCGCAGGAAGAACTTGCCGAGGCGGCCGGTGTCCACAGGACCTACATCGGCATGCTTGAGCGTGGCGAAAAGAATGTGACGATCTACAACATCGAGCGCATCGCGCTGGCGCTTCGGGTTCGTCCCGGATCACTTCTTGACTGAAGGCAATCCCGTGGCCGGCCCCTTGGGGCTCGGCCACTGTGCGTGAGACAGGACGAGTTGATGCCTGGGCTTTGCCGGTCCGGCCCCCAAAGCGGATGCCAGCCCTACAGCAATCCCCGGGCAGCCATCGAGACCGCCTGATCAGCTGCCGAGGCCTCGGCACGGCCGCTGGGGTGGTTGTGGGCCACCATGAGGGCTGCCGCGTTCAAGGCCAGCGCGCGCTGGACCACGATGCGTGGGTGCACCTCCGCCCCGTCCACCGAGCCGGAGAACAGCCCGCTCCACTGCGATGAGCCGGTGCCGTGTATCAAGAAAGGCCACCTCAAAATGCTCCCGAGCCTCGTTGCCCAGCCGCAACCGGAAGAATCGGCCGCACGTACCAGGATCGCTCATCAGCACGCAGGACCTACTGGCCCGGCTTTCAAGGATGCGCAGCGCGCGCGCGATCACCTTGTCCTGGCGAACACGGTCGGCTTCATCTTCTGGCGTGCCGGCCGATGGCGCTTGATCCATTGGTGTCGTCATCAGGCCACCAGCGTCATCACTTCGTCCCAGGCCCGTTGCTTGATCGCTGCCCCTTGACCGAACCAGGCCGCGTCGCGGCGGTGATCATCGCTGCGCGCGCGGCGATGGTGATCGATGAACTCGGTCACGCTGTTGAGCAAGCCCCAAGCCGTACCGCGACTTGAGGCCATCAGTGCACCGCGCCCACCGCCCTCGTACAGAGAGCGCACGTTAGCCAACGCTTGCTCGTTCACTACCGCGGCCTTGCCGTCAGGCGCGGCGTAGGTCAGCACCCGTCGCAGCAGCACTTCCACCGAGTCCGGATCCACCGGTCTCTCCACCAGTGCCTTCATCCTGGCCACGAACCCATCCCAGGACGAGACGGTGATGCCCAGCTGGCGCTTCACTACGTCCGGATCGAACTGGCTGCGGTGCGGCACCTTGATGGCTCCGGAGGCGTTGCCCAGTGCGATGGACAGGGTGTTGTTGCAGACCACCCGGACCGACGTGAACTGCGCCGTGGTCGCCAAAGTGCCGTCGCAGGCGGTAGCCAGCAGCAGGTAGCCATTTACCTTGTCCCGTCCTTTCAGCGTCGCGCTCTGCCCAGTCCGGGCCAGCGCCCAGAACTTGCGGCCCTCGCGCAGCACGCCAGCCGTTTCCAGTTCGAAGTCGTTGCTGGAGGTCAGGTCCCGATAAAACTCCAGGATCTGGCCCGGCTGCACGACCTGGAAGCGCTTGGACACCACCGACAGGGGCAAACGAGTATCCGAGCGGTAAAGCACCTTTTGCTCCGGGAAAGCATGGATCACGCCAAGGTTGTGGCTACCCGCAACGTAGCGCACCTCCGCCTCCTCTATCTTCCAGTCCATGCCCGCCTGCCGTTTCCATACGTCGATGGGCTGCCGCGGTGCCAGGCGGTTACCCAAGCCGTGCCAGGGTATTTCTCCGGCGTAGGCCATCGTTTCGATCAAGTGCATATCTGTCTCCTCGTTGTTGACGGCACAAACGCACAAGGCCCGGACGATGCCGGGCCTTGTGCGGGGTACCAGGGTGGGTTGAATCAGCCGAACGGATCGACCAGGTCACCACATCTGCTGCAGGCCGCGCTCGCCGTGCATTTCATGACGCCAGCAAGAACAGCCGTGGCCACGACCATCACGCAATAGATCAGTTCGACCTTGCTCCTCATGCTCATTTGCTCCTGCAAGGACGCTACCGGCGCAGCGTCATACGCGAAGCCGGCATCAACCAGCTTCAAGGAGGTGATATGGGTTTGAAATTTCGTCGAATCGCGATCTACGCAGGATCACCGAATATATTCAGCCAGGTAAACGTCACAGTTCTTGTTCAGCGAGGAATGGCCCACGTTTCCTTCAATGGTCAGCGCGACGAGCAAGCGGAACAGCAAGCCTTGCTCGACCAACAGTCGATTCACCGCATGCCTGAACTGATGCTCAAACCATCGCCGTCCACATCGGGTCTCGTCATCGGGTAGACCTAGAGCGTGTTATGAACTTTGAAGGATAGCGGCAGCGTTGCTGAGCATGAGGACGGTGAAGACGACGAAGTGCAGGCCGGCCAAGGTTTCCGGCAGGCGTTCGTAGTCACGTGCGAGCCGTCGAAATCGATTGACCCATCCGAAGCTGCGCTCGACGACCCAGCGCCGGGGAAGCAACACGAATCCGTTCTTGGCCTCGGGAAGTTTTAC
This sequence comes from Xanthomonas bromi, assembly GCF_900092025.1. Lineage (GTDB taxonomy): Bacteria > Pseudomonadota > Gammaproteobacteria > Xanthomonadales > Xanthomonadaceae > Xanthomonas > Xanthomonas bromi. Next base: position 33,772 of record NZ_FLTX01000067.1, on the reverse strand, counting down.
CACGTGCAGTTCGATTCCTTCTTCCCTGGCCGCTTGTGCCGGCTCCTCCCCGGTGTACCCTTGATCCACGAAGGCCAGTTTTACGGTTTCGCCCGTGACGTGCTGCACTTCCTGCACCAGCGATCGCACCTGAGCGCGCTCTTGCTCGTTGGCCGGCGTGACTTGCACAGCAAGCAAATGTCCGAGCGTGTCCACCGCCATGTGCACCTTGCTGCCCTTCTTGCGCTTGTAGGGCGCCTCTAAAAACCCCCCTCGCTTTGGCATCATAGCGGTCTCAAAAGATAGCCGAGGCCTCGCAATGATCAGCTTGTTTGCCGGACACGAGCGCGAGTCCAAGCGGCAGCAGATCGGCGATCCGTTGGTGTTGCTATCGCGGCATATCGACTTCGGGGCGATCGCCAAGGCGGTGGATGCGAAGCTGTCTCTGAACACCGGCACGCGCGGCGGCCGTCCGGCCTGGCCGACGGAGGTCATGGTCAAGCTGCTGCTGTTGCAGCAGCTGTACAACCTTTCCGACGATGCGCTGGAGTATCAGGTGCTGGATCGGCGCAGCTTCCAGCAGTTCCTCGGGCTGGAGCACAGCGGCAAGGTACCCGACGCCAAAACGATCTGGGTGTGGCGCGAACGGCTCAAGACCAAGGACCTGATGGGGGACATCAGCGCGGCGATCAGCCAGCAGCTGCAGCGGGCCGGGTTCATTGCCCGTGGCGGTCAGATCATCGATGCCAGCATCGTCAGCGCCCCGATCCAGCGCAACACGCGCGAGGAGAACGCGCAGATCAAGCAGGGAGGCGAGGTCGGCCCGGACTGGAGCGATGCCAAGCGCGCGCAGAAGGACGTGCAGGCGCGTTGGACCAGGAAGCATGGCGTGGCGTTCTACGGTTACAAGCTGCACGCCAGCACGGATCGGCGCTGGGGCTTCATCCGCCGCTACGACGTGAGCGCGGCCAACGTGCACGACAGCCGCCACTTCGAGCAGGTGCTGGACCCGGACAACACCGGTCGCACGGTATGGGCCGATAGCGGGTATGCCGACGCGGCGCGGGAAGCAGGCCTGAAACAGCGCGGCTACTACCCTGCGATCCAGCACCAGGGCCAGGCACGCAAGCCCTTGAGCGAGGCAGCAAAGCGCCGCAACCGTCGGATCGCCAAGGATCGTGTGTTTGGCGAACACCCGTTTGCGCGCCTAGCCCAACAAGGCGGCAAGTGCTTACGCAGTATCGGCTTGGCGCGGGCGAAGGTGGTGATCGGACTGAAGGTCGCCAGCCATAACCTGATGCGGCTGGCACGGCTGCAGGACCGGGCCATGGTGCCAGCGTGATCGAAGGAGGTGGCCGAACGGCCACCTCCCCCAATCGCCTACGCAAAGCCGATCTAGTGCTGCTCCCAGGCAGGTCGGATGAGCGAATGCGTGCTCATCTCAGCGACATGGCAGGTTGTTCGAGGTGCCCTGTAGCCGTCGTAACCGGCGCGCGGGCCACTCTCACAGGTGGATTGCAGCGTTCGCCCGTCCAGGATGACGGCGCTGGGCTGGCCTTTTTTCCCTTGAGACACACGCAAGATGGAGCGCAGGTCGTTGACCATGGCCTCAAAACACCCCGCTTGCAGCCAACGCTGGGTTTGTTGATAGACCGCCTCCCAAGGCGGGAAGTCGTTGGGTAGCAGGCGCCACGGTGCTCCGGCACGTGCCATCCATCGCAACGCATTGAACATCGCCCGTAACGCGTACTTGCGCTGCGGTGCTTGCTCGGTCATCAGGCTCAGGTATGGCGCGGCGAACGCCCACTCTTCGTCGGAAATGTCGGTCGGATACGGGCGCTTGCTTTGCATCCAGCTACGATAGCGGCATCGACTCAAAGTTCATAACACGCTCTAAGCATTTGCAAGTGAATGATGTGCTTAGCGTGCAATTCTCGGAATCGAGGTTATTAGAGGTGCCCTTATAACGTGAGAACGGAGGGGGCCTCAGCCTCCGTTCCCTGTTGAAAGCGTGCCAGCTCGTCTGGAAAACTTGGACAGATAGGTATAGATCACAGGCGTCGTGTAAACCGTAAGCAACTGCGACAGCATGAGCCCTCCCAGCACGCAGATGCCCAAAGGGCGGCGCAGCTCGGCGCCGGCGCCATGCCCGAAGGCCAAGGGAAGCGCGCCGAGCAGCGCCGCGAGTGTGGTCATCAGGATCGGGCGGAAACGAAGTACCGCTGCGCGCCTGATTGCGTCCTGCGGCGTCAGACCGTCCTCCCGCTCGGCGGCCAAGGCAAAGTCCACCATCATGATTCCGTTTTTCTTCACTATACCGATCAGAACGATCAATCCGATCATCGCTATCAAGGACAACTCCGTTCCCGTCAGCGCGAGGATACCGAGTCCACCAACACTCGCGGACGGTAATGTCGAGATGATCGTCAACGGATGGACAAGGCTTTCGTAGAAAATTCCCAGGACAATGTAAACCACAAGCAGCGCCGAACAAATGAGCAGGGGCTGATTGCTCATGGATGCGTTGAACGCCTGCGCCGTCCCCTGGAACATCCCGGTCAGCCCTTGTGGTCGCCGCAGTTCCTTCGCCTTCATCTCTATCGCCGACACCGCGTCTCCGATGGACGCGCTATCGGCTAGGTTGAAGGACACGGTAACGGCTGGGAACTGGCCATCCCTGTTGATCACCAAGGGCGCAGTGGCATCTTCGAGAGATGCGAAGCTCCGCAATGGCACCGGCTGCCCGCCCTCGGAATCGATATACACTGAATCCAGTGAATGTTCATCCAGGCGATATTCCGGATCCGCTTCCATCACGACGCGGTAAATATTCGAGCGCACCTCGAAACGTGCCACCTGCCGCTGTCCAAACGCGTCATAGAGCGTGTTATCCACGCTTGCTACGTCTACGCCAAGCGTCGCCATCCGCTGCCGGTCAAGCACTAGGCGTATCTGCGGTGCATCAGGCTCCATGTCACTGTTCACATCCCGGAGCTGCGGCAACGACTCGATCGCATGGATGAACGTTGGCGCCCAGCCACGCAGCACATCAATGTCTGGATGGCGAAGCGTGTACTGAAACTGCGTCTTGCTGACCCGCATCCCCAGTTGCACGTCCTGCCGGGCCTGTAGGTGAAGGGATACGTCTTGTTCCATGCCCTTCGCAACCTTCTTGAGCCTAGCCATGACCTCGTAAACGGATTCGCTCCGCTCCTGCAGCGGCAGTAGGTCCATCAGCAGCCGCCCGGCATTCGGAGTTGGATTGCCTTCCACGTAGAAGTAGACATTCCTGACTGCCGGGTCCTCCCGCATGCGTTCCGCCAGCTTGCGGGTACTGGCGACGAGGGCATCATGCGGCATGTCCAGCGGACCTTCGACGATTCCGTTGATCATTCCATTGTCCTGCTGCGGGAAGAACCCCTTTGGAATCCATAAATAAATGAACACGCTCAACAGAACACAGGCGATCGTCACCCCGAGCATGGTGCGCGGATGGCGAAGCGCAATTGAAAGCGATTTCTCGTACCCCGACTGCACCCAGGCGATTGCCCGCTGCGGCGCCTTCACGGTTGCGGCACTGCTGCGCGTGCCACGCGGCGCCAGCAGGTATGCACACAGCATAGGAGTCAGTGTCAGCGATACCAGCCCGGAAACGAGAACGGCGACCGAAGCCGTCACCGCAAATTCTCGAAACAATCGCCCAACCAGCCCGCCCATGAGCAGCAGAGGAATGAACACCGCCACTAGCGACAGCGTCATCGAGAAGATGGTAAACGCGATCTCCCGCGTTCCCTCGGCGGCGGCAGAGACCCCGTCGCGCCCTGCCTCGATGTAACGCAGCGCGTTTTCCACCACCACCACGGCATCGTCGACAACGAACCCGATAACCACGGTGATGGCCATCAACGATACATTGTTCAGTGTATAGCCCAACCCTGACATGACCGCGAAAGTGGCGAACACCGAAATGGGAATGGTCAACGCAGGGATGAAGGTCGCGCGCCAGTCACCCAGAAACGTCCAGATGACCAGCACGACCATCGCCACGGAAAGCAGGAGATCAAGCTGCAGGCTCCGGATGGACGACTTCACCGTACCAGTACGGTCACCCAGCGCCACAATGCGCACACCCGCGGGGAGGCCAGCCGATATCTGTGGAAGTTCTGCAAGAACTCGGTCTACCGTTGCGACGACGTTGTGTCCGGGTTGCTTCTGGAGCTCCACAGTCACCGCCGGATGGCCATTCACCCACCCAGCCACATGGCGGTCCTCTGCCGCCCACGCAATATGTGCGACATCGCCCAAGCTGACTTCCTGGCCATCCCGAAAGGACACGACGAGCGCCGCATAGGCAGCGGGATCGTCGAGCTGGTCGGTCGTTTCGATCATCAGGTTGCTCGCGGCCCCATCTAGCGCCCCCTTCGGGATATTGGACGTGGCGTTGGCGATGCTCCTGCGCACCTGCTCCAGTGTCACTCCAAGCCGAGCGATACGGTCCAGGTCCACGTCCACGCGCACGGCGGGCCTGCGCATGCCATGGAAGTAGATCTGGCCTACGCCCGCTACGCGGCTGAGTTCGGTTGCGACGTATCCTTCAGCTAGATCACCCAACTCCGTTCCAGGAACGGTGTCCGAGTAAAGCGCGACGGTCAGCAGGCGAGCATCGCTGGGGGCCGACTTCTCGAAGGTCGGCGGTTGCGGCATCTGCGACGGCAGGTCTGCCGCGGCCGAGCTCAGCGCGGCCTGTACATCCATGGCTACGCTGTCTACATCACGGTCGAGATCGAATTCGAGATCGATTAGCGTACTTCCAGGCTGACTGCTGGAGGTCACCGCCACCAGTCCGGGAATCCTCGACAGTGCACGCTCGAGGGGAACCGTCACTGACGATGCCATGGTCTGGGCGCTTGCACCAGGCATGCCCGCAGACACCGAAATGCCCGGCACTTCCACCTGGGGAACACTCGAGACCGGTAGGCCCGCGTAAGCCATGATGCCTACGCCCAACACCCCCGCAGCCAGCAGCGTAGTGGCGATACCGCGGGTGATGAATACATCCAGGAATTTCGAGGCGACCCGCATCAGGGGCGATCCGTTCCGGCGACGTCCGTGCCAACGATACGAACAACGTCTCCGTCGGTGACTTCGTGCATGCCGCTTGTAATGATTCGATCACCCACAGACAGGCCACGGGCCACGGCGCAACGGGACGCCGTGCACGCTCCTCTGGAAACACGCAGACGCTCCACTATGCCCTTGCCCGAAACGCGCAGCACCTCCCACCCAGCGTCACCACGCAGGAGCGAAGATACTGGCACGGTAGGGACGTCATGCAGCGGGGCCAGATGTAGCCTGACCTTGACGAACTGACCAGGCCAGAGCTGCTCATCAACGTTTTCGAATTCCGCGTCCAGGCGGATCATGCCCGTCGCTGGATTGATGCCGTTATCAATGGTACTCAAGTGGCCAACCGCCAGAGTCGTTGAGCTTGTGGCGTCAAGTACCTCAACCTTCATCGCGCCTTTCCCTTTCTGCTTCCGGATATCCGGCAGCTGGTCGGCGCGGACGGAAAACTCCACGCGGATGGGATGGATTTGATTGATGGTGACAAGTTCACGCTCCTCGTCATCCAACACGACGTTGCCGATATCGATCTTCTTCACACCCACACGGCCGGAAAGCGGCGACCGCACCAAGGTGTCGGACAGAGATGAGGCCGCCGCAGCAATGGTGGCGCGGTCGAAAGACACCTGTTGCACTGCACTCTCGGTCTTCGCCTCAAGCTCATCGACGGCTTGGCGGGAGACCAGCTGTGCGGGAGCCAACTCCCTCACGCGCGACAGCTCACGGCGGCGCTGTTCCAAGGTTGCCTGGTCGAGCGCTTCCTGTGCGCGGGCCTGGGCAAGCTGCGCGCGTAACCGCCTGTCATCGATGCGGAACAGGGGTTGTCCTGCCCGCACCTCCTCCCCCGCGGTGAATAGAATCTCTTCAATCCTTCCGCTCACCCGCGAACGCACGTGGATGGTATTGAACGCCACCGTGTTCCCTGGTGCTTCGATCGATGCAGGAATATCCGAAGCTACTGCTACCTGTATCTCGACCTCGGGAGGAGCGACAGGCGAGGCCGCCGCTGCGTCTGCTCTTTCCGTGCCGCGAAGTGCCCAAGCACCAATAGCCAATACCACGACTGTGCCTGCACCAAGGCACCATCGCCGCAACGAGCGCGCCTTGCTACGGGGGAGTGCGCTGCAGTGCGAACTATCCCCCTGGTTTCCCAGTTCGCTGCCGGCATTCATACAGCAACGTCTCTCATTCCCGAAGGTACTGCATAGCCATCGGCATGCACGTTCAGTGGCCGGGCAAGCCCGAGATGTTCGCGCAGGGTCGTGCCCTCGTATCGCGTCCGGAAAAGACCACGTCGCTGAAGTTCGGGAATGACCTGATCCACAAACTCGGACAAGCAGTCCGGAAGGTGTGGCGGCATGATGTTGAATCCATCCGCGGCCCCCGCTTCAACCCATGCGGCCATCTGATCGACAACGTCAGCAACCGTACCAAGAACAACACGATGGCCGCGTCCGCCGGCAACGGCCTTGTACAGCTGGCGAACCGTCAATCCTTCGCGTCGCGCTTGGTCATAAACCAGTTGCTGGCGACTCTTGCTGCCCTCGGTGGCCGCCAGTTCCGGCAGTCGCTCGTCCAGTGGGAGCAGGGAAGCATCGACGCCCAACCTATCGCTGAGCAGGCCCAGCCCCACTTTCTCGTCGATGAGGTCCTGCAGCTCCCCGTAGCGATCTTCTGCATGCGCCCGGCTCTGGCCGATGACAGGGAAAAGTCCGGGCAGGATCTTCATCGCATCCGGATCCCGCCCCTTCCCCGCGGCCTGCCGCTTCATCGACCCATACAGCTCCCTCGCCTGCTCCAGGGTTTGTTGGGCGGTGAACATCACCTCAGCGAAAGCGGCAGCGAAATCCTGTCCGTCCGCAGAGGATCCTGCCTGGACGATGACCGGATGCCCTTGCGGACTCCTTGCGACGTTGAGTGGACCATCGACTCGGAAGAACTCCCCGTGGTGTCCCAGGATATGGAGCTTGCGGGGATCGAAATACTGGCCACCGGCCTTGTCATACAGGAACGCGTCGTCTTCCCAGCTGTCCCACAGCCCCTGCACAACGCCCAGGAACTCGCGTGCGCGACGGTACCTCGTTGCATGCTCCAACTGTGTATCCAGGTTGAAGTTGCGTGCCTCGGCATCGCTGGCCGACGTCACCACGTTCCACCCAGCGCGCCCTTGACTGAGGAAGTCCAACGAGGCGAACTTACGAGCGACATTGAACGGCTCGTTGTATGTGGTGGACAACGTAGCAACCAAGCCGATCCGCTGCGTATGGACCGCCAGGGCAGACAGAAGCGTAATGGGCTCGAAATGGACCATGCGGCCCCACCGGCTAAGCTCATCGGCATCCTTGTAATGCGTACGGATCCCAGCGCCGTCGGAGAGGAACACCAAGTCGAACAGACCGCGCTCGGCGGTCTGTACGAGCTGGCGGTAGTAGTTGAAATCCAGCCCCCCGTCGGGCCTCGCCCGCGGGTGCCGCCAAGCGGCCACATGATGGCCTGGGGCAGGCAGGAAGGCACCTAGATGCATCATCGTCTTCCTTAGCATTGCAGCTTCTTCCTTAGTTGTTGAGCACGCGGATTGGAGTGCCTGCCAGCCAGGCCTCTATGTCTTCAACGGCTTGGCCGAAGTACGCGGCATAATTACGTTGGGTCACGTAGCCTAGGTGGGGCGAGGCCAGCACGTTGGGCAGAACCCGGAAGGGATCATCGGCAGGCAGCGGCTCATGGTCGTGCACATCCAAAGCCGCGCCGGCGATGCTTCGCGTCATCAATGCATCCAGTAATGCTTCGCGGTCCACCAAGCCGGCGCGCGATGTGTTGACCAGCAAGGCGTGGGGCTGCATTGCCGCCAGCTCTGGCCTCCCCACGATGCCGCGGGTACGCTCGCTCAGCACAAGGTGCAGCGTGACGAAGTCACTTTCCGCGAACAGCACTTCTTTGGATGAAGCAAGGATGGCGCCTTCGGCCGCGGCGCGCTTCTCGTCCAAATTCGGGCTCCAGGCCAGTACCTGCATACCAAAGGCTTTGGCAACGCGACACACGCGCTTGCCTATCTTGCCAAGGCCTAGGATGCCCAGCGTACGTCCTTCGAGATCAGCGCCCACCGAGCTCTGCCAAGGTCCGTTGCTGCGCATGGCATCGCGCTCCTCACCCAGGTGACGTGCCAGGGCCAACAGCAGAGCCCAGGTCAGCTCTGCCGGCGGTGCCGATTCACTCGCCGTGCCACATACCACAATTCCGCGTGCCGCTGCAGCAGCCTGGTCGATCGATGTGTTGCGCATGCCGCTGGTCACGATAAGCTTCAACTCAGGTAGCTGCTCCAATATGTGTGCGGGAAGCGGCGTGCGCTCTCGCATCACCACAACCATATTTGCATCACGCAGGGCACTGATCAGCTCCCCATCGTGCTCGACGTGATGGGACATGAATACCAAGTCCACGCTGTCGCCCAGCCGCTTCCAGCTGCCGTCCGCTTTCGCGGCGCCCTGGTAGTCGTCCAGCACAATGCACTTCAGTCTGCTCATTGGTTCATGTCCTGCGTGTTGAAGGAAGTAGGCACTAGCCCAAGCCCTGCGGCATCCGGGAACGCTACATATCCATTGGTGATGGTGATTCCCTGGTAAGGATCATTCTCCAGGCAGAGATGGCCATCAAGGTCGATCCAGTCCGCCATACCGCCCAACTGCGCCATGGCGGTGACGCCTACCGTGCTCTCCGGCTTGCAGCCAAGCATCACCTGCATTCCGCACGCGTGCGCCACGTTGATCAAGCCCATTGCATTCCTCAGGCCACCACACTTTATCAACTTGATGTTCACCGCATCGGCGCAACCTCGCAGTGCGAGTGCGTCCTGCGAGGTCGAGCAGGATTCGTCCGCGATGATCGTGATATCCACCCTGTCTTTGACGAACCGCATTCCGTCCAAATCACCTGCCGCGACGGGCTGCTCAATGGCACAGACCCCCATCCGGGACAGCCGTTCCGCACAACGCACGGCCTGTTCAGCTGACCATGCGCCGTTGGCATCGACCAGGATGTCTCCACCGTGCACGGCGTGGACTGCTTGGATGCGCCCATAGTCGGGGTCGGTTCCCACCTTCAGCTTGATCCGTGGCCATGCGCGGAGGCTGCCGGCGGCGCTCGCCGCGCGCTCTGGCGACATCATGCCGATGGATGAAAAGGTTGGCGGTAGCGGCTTGGCCGCCAGGCCCAGCATGGAACGCACAGGGAGTCCCGCTGCTTTTCCCATCAGATCGTGCAGGGCCATGTCGATGGCCGCGAGCACGGTCGGAACCTTGCTCAATGGACCGGAAATCTCATCCAGCAGCATCTGCAGCTGGAAAGGATCACGTCCCTTGAGCATTGCCGTCGCTACGGTAAGGCCGGCGTCAATCATGTCCAGACTTGTTCCATAGTCCTTGGCCGGGACGGCGACACCCACCGCTTCAAATCCCTGCCAGCAGATGTTTACCTTCCGGTGTTCGAGGACCGAACGAACGCCCTTGTGGGTCAGTACCGGCTCGACAAGTTTCAGTTTCAACGCTTCCCATGTTGCTTCCATGCCCCTACTCCTCCTGGATCGTCTGGATGGAAACGCGCGATGCCATCTTCTCAACGCGTGCGCGGGCTTCCTCCCTGCTGGTTCCTTGCGCGATGACATGTCCGGCGCGATCACGCGATGAGGCTACGGTGGAAATGCAGTCACCTACCGCCACGTCGATCCGCACCTCCACGCTGCCCGGCACGGCCATGGCCGCGTCCACGCCTTCGATGCAGGCCACTCGTCCCACTGGCGGCAGCAGGAAAGCGATCTCTGCGTACGCGGTGGGCAGTGGCGCCTGCGTCCATGCCGAAACCTGCCTGCAAGCCCATGCCATCGCTAGTCCCTTCAAGCTGAATCCAAAACAGCACTTGACCAGCTCATTGATGCGATCGCCGCCTACGCGGTTGTGTGACTCGATGATGCGCGGACCACGCGACGTCAACTTGATCTCGGTGTGGGTCGGACCGTTCCTCAAGCCCATCACATCCAAAAACCGCAGGACGAGCTCCGCTACGTCTTCCTTGGCCGCCCCGTCCAGCACCGAGGGCATGCGATGCCCTATTTCGACGAAGCGCGCATTGGTCATCTTGTCCGTCATCGCAAGGATGTGATGCGTCCCATCGAAGCTGAAGGCTTCGACGCTGATCTCCTGGCCTGACAGGAACTCCTCCATGAGCAGACGCGACGCGCCAGCAGTGCCAAGGGCATCCATTGCATCGCGCACATCCTGCGCTGTACTGACCAGGTAGATTCCCCGGCTTCCCGCGCCATCTGCGGGCTTGATGATTGACGCGCCATGCGATCCAAGAAAGGCGAGCGCATCCTCTTCGCCCTCCAACTGGCAAAACTGCACCGGGCTCACCCCAGCGTCGGCTAGCCTTCGACGCATAATCACCTTGTCCTTGAACGCCTCCACCGTTGCCACCGACTCACCCGCCATGCCAAGTGCTTCGTTGACCCAGGACGCTGGCACGAGGCCATCTTCGGTCAGTGAAATCACGGCATCCACAGGCATGGCCCCGTGCAGTGCCTTGGCTACCGGGATGATCAAGGAAGCGTTGGAATAATCAGCAATGAACGCCTGCTCCACGAAGGGCAGGAACCCTTGCTTGAACCCGCCATGGTTGTTGATGTTCAGCAGACGGATGCCAAGCGAGGCGGCGTCCTCCATCATCTCCTGGCCTTCGCGGCCACCTCCGATCAGCAACAAGCGCGGCGCGTTTCCAGCGTGCGGCGCAGAAGTAGCAGCCACCTCCCCGCTTTCCTCACGCATGGTGGCCAGCCTGCAGGGCTGGAACCTGCTCCATGAGGGCTGCCACAGTCATGCATGCTTGGCGCAGGGAAAAAGAGGTGAAGCCTTCTGGCCTGACCAGCGTGGAAGGCGGCGGCAATGGCGCACCATGGCCGACGCCACTGCGGGGCAGGAAGCGTCGCAGGAAATACGGCGATACCGATGGTCCGGTCGCCAGCCAGCGGGAAACTACATCTGACACCCCTGCCATGGCCTTCTCTGCAGGCAGCGCCCCGGCACGATCGCGCACCTTAGCAATCAAGTCAGCCACTGCCTCGCTGTCGCCCTCACTGGCTGCGGTCGGGCACAGCATGAAGATCGATGCGGGAATCAGTACGAACAGGACCGGGTCCAGATCCTGGAACCGACGAACCAGCATGTCCGCTGTCCTGCGCGCAATCTTCGCCCGCGAACTCCTAGCGAAATATCCATTCTGCACGGGGGGATACCCGGCCATGTCCCGCGCTCCCCAGTGGAAGTGCGGGTTGAACGAACAATCCGTGCGGTAGGATGCATCCAGGCACCGTGGGTAGTGAGTTCCCAGGAATGCCGCAATTAGTTGCACTGCTGGTGCTGCAACCACCGGCAGGTAGGCAGGATGCTGGGGCATGGCCGAGAAAAAGGCCTCGGGCTGAGCCACGGCACGAAACGGCAGCAGCGCGGTCTCTACCAGCTCCCCGGTACTCGCGTAGTAGTGCGGGCCCATCTTCCAGCCCGGACCATGACGGACGATGTCCTGCCTGGTCACGACGGCTGCTAGGTCCACTTGGCGATCGAATACCGATTGCAGGGCCACGCGTGGGTTGGGCTGTGCGGCGGCCTCCTCCACGCAAGCTTCCAGGATTCTGCGCAGCCGATCCTCGTGTGCTAGCAGAGCGTCTGCCTCCATGACAAAGTTGAACCGCGACAGGCGCTCCATCCGTTGCCGGTGCAAGCGGCTCAGCGGCAGCAGTTCATCCCCAACGGCCGCTTTGACCAGCGGCGTGAACAGGGAGGAGCTTCGGTTACGCTCGACGAAACGCTGGCCATCCCAGGTATGCAGGCGGCATGGCGATCGCTGGCCTTCTTCCACCAGCGATCCTGGAAGGTATACGACATCCCCCTGGTCCAGCGCTTCGTTTTCGGTCTGGTTGAAACCGTAGATGAGGGGATAGCCCAACCCTTCCGCGGCTGCGGCCCAGTTGAAATCTGGCGCTCCCGCCTGGCAGCGTGCAATGGCTTCCCAGTTACCCAGGTGTCCTGTACGCGGTGGCAGCAGGCATGGGTCGGACTGAATCACGTCCAGGAGATGTCCGATGGGTATCGTGGTCTGGCCCAAGTGGAGCCAGTCGAAGCCCGCCCTACGCTGCAACAGGGCATCAAGGCGTTCCGGGGAGAGTATCTGCTGCGCAGGTCCCTCACCGACCAAGCCTAATGCCTGGATTAGCTCGATGGGAGAGCGTGGCGTTCTAAGCGGAAGTGCAACCGTCATGGCGCTGCATCCGCCAGGACCATCGGCAACAACCTGCGCCGGTAGGAAACCAGGGCATCTCCTGCGGAAGCCTGCGAAAGCTGTTCAACCTGGGCAATCATGATGGTGTGGTCCGAGTACGGATGACGTCCGATTACGCGGCAAGAGAGTCGGATCAGCGCATCTGGCAGGACGGGGATCCCGTGTGGTCCGTGGACGAATCCGGCATCAAGGAACTTGTTCACGCTGCGCGTCGCGAACTTGCGAGCCAGCGGTTCATGGTGACCCTGCAGGATGTTGAGGACGATGCGCTGCGCCTGCTGGAATGCGCCATGGCAGGCCGCCTCATGCGACAGGCAGACAAGGACGGTGGCGGGAGACAAGGACACGGCGACGAAGGAACTCGCGGTGAAGCCGACCGGTCTCTGCTCCTGGTCCAACGTGGTAACGATCAGCACGCCGCATGGGACGTGCTGCAGCGCCTGTTTGACGCGATCCGGTTCCATCAGGTGCTTTCCAAGTCAGGTGTTGCAGGCGGGGAGTAAGACACTTCCATGAGACGGGAGAGGATCCGCGGCAGCAGGCCGCCATCGCGGAGGATGTCGACTTCATCGCTGGAATCCAGGCGGGTGATGGCATCCTGGTGCCGGATCTTCCCGCTGTTGGAGATGATTGTTACCCGCATGGGTGTGGCGATGCCGATGCTTTCCCCTGCCACCGGGCGTATTGCGATATACCCGGACCAGTCCATGTCCTCCTCTGGAGTGCACAACTGAACGGGAAGCACGCCCATGGCGATCAGGTTGGAGCGATGGATCCTTTCGAACGAGCGGGCCAGCACGGCTGTCACGCCCAGCAGCGCCGGTGCACGTGCCGCCCAGTCGCGCGAGGAGCCCACTCCATAGTTCTCACCGGCTACGATGACCATGGGGACGCCCGCCGCGGCGTACCTGCCGGCGATATCGAAAACGGTCCCCACTTGCTCCGAAGGCTGGTGGATTGTCATTCCACCCCGCCGCCCATCGGCCAGCAGGTGGTTGTGCAGTCGTGGGTTGGCAAAAGCGCCACGCACCATGACTTCGTGGTTGCTGCGCCGCGAACCATAGGAATTGAAGGCGGAAAAGGCAACTCCTCGCCCTGTCAGATAGGTTCCCGCGGGTGAGTCCGGTGCGATCATGCCTACCGGCGAAATGTGGTCGGTGGAGATGTCGTCACCCAGTACCAACAGCGCCCTTGCCCCCTCCACCACACTGCTGCCCTGCGGCCTATCGGCATCGAAGTACGGCGGGCGGCGCAGGTAATCCGACGCCTCCCGCCATGGGAACAAGCCTCCACGCTTCTGCAACGACTCCATCGGCGCCTGGCTGGCCGGAAAGGACGATGCCACCAGTACTGCCGTCTTCAATGCAGCTACCTCCTCATCCGATGGCCAGATCTGGCGCAGGAACACCGGCCCCTGTCTGCCCATGCCGAGCGCATCCTGTTCGACATCAAGGTCAAGCGTACCCGCGAGCGCAAATGCCACGACCAGCGCCGGTGACGCCAGGTAGTTCGCCTTAAGCAGCGGATGGATGCGACCGGGAAAATTCCGGTTCCCGCTGGACACGGATGCAGCCGCAATGCCGTACTGTTCGATGGCACGCGCCATCTCTCCATGGAGCTCACCGCCCCCCCCATTGCAGGTAGCGCATGCAAAGCCCACCACGTGGAAGCCCAAGGCCTCCATCGGCTCGATTAGTCCGGCGTCCCGCATGTAGCGCACCACGGCCTGCGAGCCGGGGGCGAAGCTCGTCTTCACGTGTGGACGTACGCGCAGGCCGCATGCCACGGCATTGCGGGCGAGCAGACCGGCGGTCAGCATTGCCGTGGGGTTGGCCGTATGGGTACAGGACGTGATCGCAGCCAGTGCGATGGCACCGTCGGCCAAGCCCACCGCCGGTGGCGCACCTGCAGAGCGGGGCAGCGATGCAGGCAGCGCCTTCAATGGCAGCCACTCGTGCGGATTGCTGGGTCCGGCAACGCAGCGCTCCACCGCATCCAGGTCGAACACCAACGTGCGGGGATAGCGTGCAGCCCCCCCCCCTCCATGGGCCCACAGCCCCTGGTGACGGTAGTAGCGCTCGACAAGCGCACAATGCGCCTTCGATCGCCCGGTGATTTCCAAGTAGGCAACGGTGCGTTCGTCAACGGCGAAGTACGCCCCCATCGCGCCGTACTCCGGTGCCATATTGGCGATGGTGCAGCGTTCCGGTACATCCAGCGAACGGACACCTTCACCGAAGAACTCAAGCAGGTCACCTACCACGCCCGCCTTGCGCAGATGGTTGGTCAACCCCAGCACGAGGTCGGCAGACGAGATGCCCGGACCGAGCGAACCGCGCAACGCTATCCCGACGATACGAGGAAACGGCATCCTGACCGGCATTCCTGCCATGAGCGCCTCCGCCTCCAGCCCGCCCACGCCCCAGCCGAGGATTCCCATCCCATTGGCCATGGTGGTATGGCTGTCCGTGCCGATCACTGAGTCCGGGTAGAGCACCGAGCGTCCTGCCTGGTCCTGCCGCACCACTAAGGTGGCCAACTGCTCCATGTTGATCTGGTGGACGATGCCCTGCCCCGAGGGAATCACGTTCACCCGGTCGAACGCGCCGGCCGCCCATGCCAGAAAATCATAACGCTCTTGATTACGCAGCATCTCCAGCTTCTGGTTAGCCGCGAGTGCGTCCCGGGTCCCGGCCGACTCAACGATGAGCGAATGGTCAACTACAATGTCGGTCTTCAGCACGGGGTTGACCACGCAAGGGTCCCTTCCCGCAGCCGCCAGTTCATCGCGAAGTGCCGCCAGGTCAGCTAGCGCCGGGATGCCCGTGTAGTCCTGCATGATCAGCCTTGCAGGCAGGAACGCAATTTCCAGTCCATGCGGTTGCCGGCCGCCTGCCAGCTCTACGGCCGCCTGCATCGCCGCACCAAACTGGTCGTTACGCAACAGGAACTCAATGAGCAGCAGGGCCGTGCATGGCAGCGCCGAAGCGACGAGGCCATGTCCAGCCAGAAACGCAGGTATATCCACCGCGGGTTCCGGCACCCCATCGGCGGCGGGCGGGGGTGGGGGCGGAGCCGGCTCCAGAAGCATGCTCATTAACCGCGCACCCCGATTTCGAGGCGACGGCCACGCTCGCCGGTGTACTTGAGCAGCGGACGAATGAGGACGTTGTTCTCCATCTGCTCCATGACCTGGGCAAGCCAGCCGGCCATGCGGGAGACCACGAAGAGCGGAACTGCCAAGTCGTCGGGCAGCCCCAGCTTTCGGTACAACAGGCCGGAATAGAGGTCGACGTTCGCCTCCACGCCATGCCGTGCATAGGGGCGCATGGCATCCACCACGGCCTGGATGGTCTCGAAGGCACTGGTATCGCCCGACTCGCGGCTGACGCGCCACGCCGCATCCCGAAGGTGGCGAACGCGTGGATCCTCCGTGCGGTAGACACGGTGCCCGAACCCCATGACAGGCTTCCCGCTAGCAAAGCACGCCTCGACGTACGCTGCAGCACGCTCCGGCCTGCCCACCTCGTCCACAAGTTTCATGACCTCCTCTGCGGCGCCTCCGTGGAGATTGCCGGAGAACGCGGCGATGGCGGCGGTGATGGCGGCATGTACCCCCGCCCTGCACCCGATCACAACACGCGCGGTAAAGGCCGAAGCATTCGAACTATGTTCTGCATGGACAATAAGGTCGCGGTCCATCATCGCCACTGAAAGATCATCGGGCATCCTGCCTGAAAGCATGTGCAGCAATGCTGCGGTAAATGGCGTACCCACGCCGGGAATGCGTAATTCCATCCCACGCCTCGCACAGTGGTGGGCAGCGACCAGCACCGGCACTTGTGCAAGCAATCGCAACCCAGCATCGCGCATGCCACGGGTGTCGTCGTCGGCCAACCGGTCTTGCATCGATCCGAGGAACGACACGCCAGTCCTAAGTGCCTCCATCGGGTGCACTGATGCCATGCTTCGCGCTAGGGCAATGGCCTCGGGTGGGGTCGCCATCCGGGCATCGGCCAACAGCCGACCCAACTCGTCATGCTGCTGCACCGTTGGCAGTTCACCCTCGACCAGCAGGTGACAGACATCCTCGAAGGATGCAGCACCGACCAGGTCATGCAGGCTGTAGCCTCGATACTCCAGATGGCCGGCCTCGCCATCGATGCGCGAGATCCGGCTGCGATCGAAGTAGATGCCGCTTAACCCGCGATGCACCGGTTCCTCCCCTGCCACCGAGGATTCCTTTCCATCATTGGGTACCGCCACCGACGCCTGTCCGCCTGCGTGGTGCTCAATGAAGTCGATGATCGACTGCACCGAGGACAGCTCAACCATCCGGTTGTCCGATATTTCCACGTCGAACGCCTTCTCCAGCGCCAGCATCAGCGCTGCATGGCGCAGCGAGTCCCACTGCTGGATAGACTGGTATTCCAGCCCCGCGTGTGCATGGCTGGCGTCGATCCCTAGTACCGACGCTACAACCGCACGCACTTCTTGCTCCCTTTCCACCCCACGGGTGTGTGCATCCCTCGGGAAGCCCCCTGTCGTTGCGCCATATACGTCCATTTTTTCAACCACTCCCTTGGCTATAGAAACCGAGCATGGCCACGCCGTAGTGGCGCGGGTGTGCCATTACAAAAGCAAGCAGGAAGAACACGATCCCGACCAGGCTGCTCGCTAGGAACGCCAGCGACAACGAAACGCCCTCTAAATGGGAGATGAGCGGCATCAGGCAACCGCCGACGGCGGCCAGGAACAGATTCCGAAATGAGGCGATCCGGCCCCTCAATGTCGCATCGCTGCGCACCTGGAGTGCCCCAAGAAGCACCACACAGGACACCGTGTTTGCCGCCCCCACGACGCCTAGCAGGAGCACCGCACTTGGGCGCGAGTCACACAGTGCAAGTGCGGCGAAGCACAGGCTCTGTACGCCAAGGCCGGCCATCACGCTGCCACGCTCACCCAACCGGCGCGCCAGTGCATCCACCCCAAAAGCCGTCAGCATCGCTCCCAACGCAAAGGCACCATCGAGCACCGAGAGCCAGTAGGCATCGCCTCCGAAACGGGCGGCGACCGTTGGCGCCAGCAGTAGGTTGACTAGGCTGACCAGGATGAAATCACCTGCGCACAAGAACACCAGCCAGCAGGTGGCGGCATTGGTGCGCAGGTTGGCCGCGGCCTCCAGCCAGCTTCGTACGATCCATCCCAGCGCCATGAACCACGAACCAGCCCTGTGCCGCACGCCGCGTGAGACCGGCTTGATTAGGAGCAGTACCAGCGCCGATAGCAGGAAGCCGGCTGCATTCAACCAGAGCGAGAACCGGATCCCGCCCGTGGCCAGCACCGGCCCTACCGCCGCTATGCCCAGCAACTGGCCCGCCTGCAGGCTGATGCTGTTGTGGCTGTTGAAGCGCACCAGTTGGGACTTGCCCACCACTTCCGGAATCAGGGCAAACTGCGCCGCCCGGTAGAAGGGCTTGGCTGCCTGCAGTACCAGTGACGTGGCCACAAGGAAAAGCGCTTGGCGTGAGCCACCAAGCACCATTCCGGTGGTGAACAAGGCCAACGAGCGCACGATGGTAGATGCGACGCAGCTCCAGCGGGGATCAGTTCGATCCACCCATGGGCCTGCTACCAGCTGGAATAGGAACGTGGCGATGAACTCGAGCACAATGACGATGCCATAGCTTGCCGCCGACCCTGTTTCGTCATAAAGGACCTTGCCGATGGTCAGCGTGTACATACCACTGCCAAAGTTGGTGATAAAGGTCGAGGCCAGCAGTACTCGCGCGCCAATGCTTGCCTGCGTCATGAGACGATGAAGTTGATCGCGGCGACAGCCTCCTGAGCCCTCAGCACGGCCTCTTCGGCCGTCGATGCCCTGGCCAGCACCGAAGCACCTCGTGAGAACGAATCATGCACGGCGCCTATCCGCTGGCCCGGCGCCACCATCGCGTCGGCACGCACAACCCCGGGCATGCTGATGGCTTGCTCCAGACCTTCAATACGGTCCAGGACACCCTCGCAGGAAGGGGACGTGAACTGTATCGATGCAAATGCCGAACCATCGAGCACAGGCACCTCGGGCAGTACGCTTTCCCCGGCTACCTGCCGCACCCACAGTTGGTAAGGGTCGGCGCCGCCCAGCAGCGCGATCATCTCAGCGATCCGGTCTCCCCCCAGTCGCGTGTGTGTCTCAATCACACGCGGCCCCTCCGCACACATCATGACTTCTGTATGTGAAGGCCCGCACTGCAGCCCAACGGCATCGAGCGTGGATTTGACCAGAGCGTGGATGCGCTGCCGCGCCCCCTCCTCGAAGATCGCAGGCAGGCAGTGCCCTGTCTCGATGCAGGTTTGCGGTGACTTGAACTTTCGCGTGATGCACATGATCCGGTGCACGCCGCCTTCCGAGAAGGCCTCCACGCTCCATTCTTCCCCTGCCAGGAATTTTTCGACCAGCACGGGTTGGCCCCCGGCCCACGCCCTGAACCAAGCGAGGGCCGCCGGAAGCTCCTCCAATGATTTAACTACAGACACGCCCAGGCTTCCCCGGGCAGAGAGCGGCTTGATGACGACAGGGCAGCCATGCTCGGCGGCAAATTCCCGGATCGACGCCTCATCGTCTGCTGCGACTATGCGGCTGGCTGTGTCGTCAATGCCCAGCGACCGAAGCCGCTCGCGCATGGCGAACTTGTCGTGCGTAGTGTGGATCACATCGCGACCATGGAAGGGCAGCGCCAGTCGTTCGGCCATATCCACTGCGATCTTCTCCGCCGTCTCGGTGAATCCCCCGATGGCGTCAATCGGATCGAATGTGTTGATCAACTGTCCGCACTGCAGCCACTCTTCCACGCTAGCATCCGGAGGCAGGACGATTACGCGCTGGTACCCAGAAAGATCCTCTGCTGTCCGCGAGGCGCCTCCGACCAAGATCAGGCTGAAACGCACGTCCAGCCCCCGGCTTCGAGCGAAGATTTCGCGCGAGCGCCCCACCATGAGAATATGCTTCATTCTGGAGTTCCTGCCGCTTCCTGGGTAACGTCTGCACGCAGGGCTTTCCGGTCGATCTTTCCATTGCTGTTCAGCGGCATGGTCGCGATGTGGACCACCCTTGAAGGCACCATGTAGCCGGGCACGCGTCTCCGCAGATCGAGCAGCACCTCGGCTACTTCTCTCCCTTCGGCCATCGTAACCACGGCCAGCAGCTGGTCGCCGCCCTCGGTGATCTCGTGGTACACAACTGCTTCGACACAACCGGCGTTGCGCAGTGCGGATTCAACGTCGCCAAGCTCCACTCGGTAACCGTTGATCTTCACCTGCTGGTCGGCACGGCCCCTGTACTGCAGCAATCCGGTCGCCGCGCAACTGACGATGTCACCGGTCCGGTAGAAGCGTCCCCCGGCGTCCTGCGCCGGCGGCACCGCCACGAACCGGGCAGTGTCCAACTCAGGTGCCCGCCAGTAACCGGAGAACATCTGGGGGCCACGTACGCACAGCTCTCCGGGCTTATCCCGCGCCACCAGTTGCCCCTGCGCATCAACAACCACCTGCTCCATCCCCGGGTACAGCGTGCCAAGGGGTACGATTTCGCCATCACCAACGCCGCCAATATCAGCCCAAGGATAGCGTGCGCACGCAATGGTCAACTCGGTGGGTCCGTACAGGTTTTCCAAACGTGAACACGGCGCCGCCCGTTGCCATGCTCTGGCCACGCCATAGGTGAGCGCTTCGCCGCAGAACAGACTTAAGCGAAGGCTGGGCATCTGCCCTTCGCGCAGTTTGTTTCTGCGCATCAACCCTATTGCCAATGAAGGCACCGAGAACCACACCGTGATGCCATTGCGCTCAATAGCCTCGGCCGGCGCCAGCAGTTCCAGCGGACGCAACACGCAAAGCGCAGCGCCATGGCTCCACGCCATGAACATGTCGAATACAGAAAGATCGAACGTAAGCTCGAACGTCTGGCTGAGGCGATCATTTGGACCAATCGCATAGATCGCCTGGCTTGTCTGCATGAAGCTGCAGACATTGCGATGGGAGATTGGCACCCCTTTCGGCTCCCCGGTGCTTCCAGACGTGAAAAGCAGGTAAGCGAGTGCCTCCCCGCTTTCCACCTGCGCCGGCACCGCCCCGCGATCCGGTGCCCCGCGATTGGCTGCATCCAGCTGGGTGCGGGGCACCAACCGTGGCTGGCCGTTCATCAGAAGGCAAATCTCGGCAACTAGAGCCGCGTCGCTGTCCTCGTACACCAGCACATCCAGCTCAGCAAGTTCGACCATTTTCGCCGTACGGCGCGCAGGGAACCGCCTGTTCAGTGGAACGAATGCACCACCTGCCCAGAGCGCCGCCAGGGTGCCGATGAAGCCGATCTCGTCGCGACCGGAAAGCACCCCGACACGCTGTACCTGGGAGCCGATCTTTCGATGAAGGGCGGCAGCCCAACTGCTGGCTTCGTACGCAAGCGCCGCGTAGCTCCACGTGCGCGCACCTACCACCAAGGCATCTCGCTCCGGAGCCCGTGCCACGCTGCGAAGGAAGCCTTCCAGCAGACCAGCGCCTGCATGCGCCTCCTGCCCTTCGTCTATCTCGTGTAGCTTGACAGTGTCTGTGCGGGACGCTGTTGCTCCGTAATGCTCAACCGAATCCATGTGCGTTGATGCTCATACCGCATTACCATGCCCTCGATTATTGTTGGTCGCTCCCGAGAGCGGCAATACCGCGATGCTGTGCAACGCACACACCTGTGCCCGCATGCAGTGCCTAACACAGCACCTAGCGAATGGTGTCGTGTTTATTCACAAATTTATGCGATGAACTCTACATACTGGGCCGTTACCATCATCCGAGCCTATGTCCGCCATGCCCACTTGCACGCGCCCCGTACCGGAAGTAGTATCAAAGGCAGTGAAATCGGGGCGCGCGCATCTTTGGTGACAGCCTCGATCCACGGGCTATCAAGGAAGGCGAGAACAGATGGAACAGATTGCCGATAGGATTCGTGCCGCCCGAACCCTCAAAGGAATGTCTCAACAAAGGCTTGCGGTTATCCTGGGCGTGCATCGCGCTACAGTGGCCCACTGGGAAAGAGATTCCGGATTCACCCCGACGCTGGATAACCTTAGAGAGCTGAGCCGAGCGTTGGATGTGCGGATCGACTGGCTTATCTGCGGCGACGTGGAGCAACCGACCAGTTCATCCGATGACATTTCCGATCAGGCGCATGCCACACCGCGCAGCCATCTTGAAAGCCGCCTGCTTCAGTTGTCCAAACACCTGCCCATGTCGTTTCTCGGCTCCATCATCAGCATGATGGAGAGCGTGGCGGGCTATCTCGGGTGACCTCAGGCGAGCCGGAAGCGAGGGAACGAGGGGTAGGAAAGGACTGCTCGGGCATGATGGAACATCCAGCGGCCTGAACACAGGGGACACCCAGCGTCTTCCGGCCAGGGCAGCAACTCTCCGGTCCGACCCGGTCAGCGCTCGCAGACCACGCTCACGACCATGCAGTTGTGCAAGTAGTCGCTTCAAAAATTGGCGCCGCCTTCTACCAGCACGTTCGGTAGTCCAAGTCGTAGGCGTGGCGCAGGCACGCGTAGCCCTTGTTGACCCCGTTCGCCGCGCAGCTTCAGCAGCGGGCGGTGCAGGCGCTTGAGGCTGCTCTGGAGCAGGCGGCCGAGCGATTCGATCGCTCGTTGACCGCTGCCGACCAGACGCTGCAGCAAGCCACCCAGCGCTACGCGCAAGCCCAGCAATCACTCGAAGCCACAGCGATGCGGCGCATGTGGATGGGGTCCATTGCCATGCTGGCGGCGGCCATCATGGGATTATGCGGCGTGAGGGTACGTCCTCTACAGCGCCAAGGCGACGCTGGCCGAGGCCGAACAGCGCCGCGCGAAGATCGCGTACCTGGATCGCGTGGCGGGCCGACCTGGTCCCCTGCGGCGAAGACAGGCTCTGCGCCGATATCGAGAAGAAGGGGCCGCGCTCCGGCGACCATGGCCAGTATCGGGTCATCACATTGCGCCAATCCAATCGGCGCTGAGCCAATCCACGGGTCCTGCTGTTACACCCGTCGCCTGGGGAAGCTTGTCAACCGCGCTGGAGCGCGAACCACGTACCGTGGTCTTGCCTGAACTGCAGGCGGACGTTCCCCAGCAGGGGAAAAGGAACAGTGTGATGGAGATTAAAGCAAAGGTCATGGCAATGGTCGTCTTCGCAGGGGTGGCCCTGTCCTTCCAGGCCCATGCGCAATCGTGCTGCCCATCGGGTGGGCATGGCGTGCCGGCGGCCACGGGGCTGGGGGAAAGCGCTCCCCGCGCGGCCAACCTCGCCACCGATTCGGCGTGGCGGATCTACGAGTTCCAACGCGACGGCGTCACCTATCTGCAGATCAACGACGCCACCGGCGTGGTCCGGGCTGCGGTCGGGCGCATCAACGAGACGTTGTGGGTGCTTCCCATGGGCAAGGACGTGACCCGTGTGTCGCTGTCGGCTACGCCTGCCGCCCCGGGGCGCGTGGTCTACCAGACTGGGGATTTCGTGGTCTGGTTGCGATCGGATGCGAAGGGCGATGCCTGGGTGGTCACTTCGCGAGATTGATCCCGACGCCGACGCGCTCGGAGACGAGAAAGCTCAAGGCCAACGCATGGCGGCGCCGACAGGTGCCGCCATGCGTCTTGAGCCGGACCGACAGTTCCCGATCGGACTCGGGATGTTCACGCCGCACCGCGTTGAGCACGGACGCATCAGCGGTGATGCGCACGACGATCCCCTGCATGCCCCGCACCCGCCATACCCGGGCCTGGATCAAGTGGGTTCGCGCAACGGGCAACGTTTCCACAGCATTGAGTACGCAGCGATAGGCCACCAGTTGCAGACCCAGCGAAAGCTGTCGGGGATCGCCTCGCATCCGCCAGCGGAATTCCGTGTTGCACAGGTTGGCGAAGCTGACCGAGCGCAGGGTGTGATACAAGCCATGCGTTTCGATGCCCAGCGGATAGAGGGCCGTGACGTACTCATCGAGCAGTTGCGCCTGGATCACCCCGGTGCGCGTCATCTGCATTGCCGCCGAGTGGTGTCCCTGGGAGCGCAGGTACTCCACAACATCCCTGCGCATCCGATTGATCTGCACGGTTAGATCGGTGTAGTCGACCACCCGCTTGCGCAGGGTGCGCTCTGCGGACAGGTAGCCGGCCTGTGCGAATTCTAGTGCCTGCTCCCGCACGCGCCCGAAATCGCGCACTTGCCGGTAGGCAGCAGAGAGGCGCGAGCCGAACGCAAACAGGCCGGTGGCGGTGACCGCGAGCAGGATCTGCACCGCGAAAGCCTGTGGGTCGTGCATGCCGACTTCGACGGCCTTGGGCAGCGACAGGGCCACCGCGACGTTCGCCAGTACCACGCCCAGTGCCGCACCGCGCCATCCATGGCGCAGGGTGAGCGCGATGGCGGGCACAACCAGCAACACCCTAAGTAACTGCCGCAGCACGGTGTCGCCGATGAGAGTGATAGCGACGAACAGAAGCGCCACCACCGCGACGGAAGCCAGGCATTCATGCAGCAGATGGGACGGCCGGCGCAAGGCTTCGTCGCGGCGCAGCCAAAGGAGCGCCGGTAGGACGAACATCAATGTGCCCAGGTAGTCGCCCAGCCAGTACCGGATCAGCGTGTCGATCGGCGCCGGCCCTGACGGGCCACCCAGCGCGGCATTGAGCGCCATGTTGCACAGCGTGCTCCATAAGGCGGTCACCAGCGCGAGTGGTAGCAGCCAGTGGTCCTTGCGCGTCAAATCGGGAATATGAAAGCGTGCCGTGACGGGAAGCAGCGAGACCGCGGGCATCAAGAGGAACGGGCTCAGGTATGCCCAGGTGGTGCTGGTACCCCAGTCATCAACCCTCGGCACGCGCAGCACCAGCAGGGCCGCGGCGTCACCCGCCAACAACCAGGGCCATCGCCGCGCGGGCAAGAACAGCAAGCTGGCAACGCGCAATCCCGCCGGCAGGTACCACTGATCCACGGAGCATCGCCAAGCCAGCAGGAACGCGGCGCAGTAGCCCACGCTCAGCAAGGCGCCTTTGGCAATGTCTTTTACAGCGGCCATTCGACCATCCGTGGCGTGTCAGAGCCACTGTACAAGCCGCGCGCGCTGCAGCAGTAGACATTTGGCAGTTACCCAAGGCCATCCGGTGGATCCTGGCTTGCAGGAGGTGGCCTCCACGGAACCAGAGCGGTTCACTAGACTCTTGGATAGGTTCTTACGGAAGCTGGCTGAGGCTTACATCGCTCCATTGGTTCTCAGCGTGTCTACAGAATAGGATTGGGGACCGGTCGCCACGTTGAGCCTCCATGGCACAATTGATTCGGAGATGGGGCAGTCAGGGAATTGGCAGGGGGCGAAGCGAGTGACTACCGTAACCAGCGAAGTCGGTTCAGCTGAAAAATTTTCTTTTCCTACAAGTGCGTGGGTGCGCTTGCTGAGGAGTTATGGGCCAACTTCGAGCAATCTTACGATGTTCGATGAGTACGTCATTGGCGCGATCGGGCGAGCGAAAGTCCAACCGATCCGTCTTTCCACTCCGATGCTCGACGACATGATTCGGCATATTGAGTCGAAGGTGGAGGGCTCGCTCTTGATCGCCGGCACAGCGGGCGATGGCAAGACCTACCACTGCCGGGCACTGTGGAACCACATCGGCGGTGACCCCAAAGTCTGGGCGGGCAAAGAGAACGTGAAGGAACATCGCCTAGCCGATAGTCGCCTAGCAGTGTTCATCAAGGATCTTTCCGAATTCAATGGCCAGGAGAGCGACCTGCCGCTGCAGCGCCTCGAAAGGTCGGTTCTGGAAGGCGACGACTCCGAAGTCGTAATCCTGGCGGCCAACCATGGCCAACTGCTCGATCGCCTGCGCGACCTAGGTAAACGGCAGGATCGCATGCATCCGCTCCGCAAGCCCTTGCAGGAGAGCTTCCTGCAAGCAGGGGCCGCGCCCGACCGCTTGGCTGTATTCGACCTCAGCCGCTCCACCAGCCGCAAGACGCTCGACGAAGTCGCCAAGGCAGTTGCCGGACATCCCGAATGGGAAAACTGCTCTCGCTGCTCCTTGAGGGCAGGTGGGAATGTCTGCCCGATCGACGAGAACCGCCGCCGCCTTCTCGGAGAAGCCGATAGCGGGCAGCTCGCGCGCCGGCTCGGCGACTTGGTCGAGATCGCCAGACTCAATGGGCTACATCTTCCGGTGCGCGATCTGCTAGCACTGTGCTCCAACATGGTCCTCGGTTACGCAGATGCAAAGTTGGCAAAAGAGAACCTGATGACTTGCGCGGACGTGCCCAAGATCCAAGAGGGCAACCACATCGGCAAGGCCAGCATCTACGCCAACGCATTCGGGGCCAACCTGCCTAAGCGACGGGCTTCTGATCGCCCCGTATTCAAGGCTATGGCGAGTTTCGGTGTGGGTGAGGAGACGACCAACGCGGCTGATGGTTTGCTGGTCTACGGTAAGGACGATTCGCGGTTGCAGGCCGACTTCGCGCGTCTAGTAGCCGTTGACCCGATCTATGGCGCGACGGCGGACTTCCGCGCGGCTCAGGACGCCTACTTGGAAGGCTATGAAGGCGCGCGCTTGGATGGCGGCTCCGCTGAGTTCATGGAGATGCTTGAGGACCAGCGTCGCCGGCTCTACTTCAGCCTGCCTGAATCCGAGCCCGGCTACCCCCGCTGGTCAATGACGGCCTTTCGCTTCGCTGGCGAGTATCTGGACATCATTGAGTCGCTCAAGGCCAAGAAGGCGGTGAACGACAACACTCGCGGGCGTATTGCGCGTGGCCTTAACCGGGTCATGACCGGCCTGCTCTTGGAGAACGTTGACCGCATCTTCATTGCCAGTTCCGGCGGATTCACGCAAAGCCGCGTGAGTGTGCTTTGCGATCATGAAACGCCATCGCGCAGGCAGGGTGGCGTAGGCATGGCCATCAAGTACAACGAGGATTCTGGCCGCCTTCAGCTCGACGTATCGCTCTCGCCAAGCCCTGGCAACTCAGTCGCCTTCGACCTCACGCCTATCCGGCATGAGTTTCTCGCGCGGGTGGCCGAGGGCGCGCTGCCAGCAAGCTTTTCCAATGAGTGCCTTGAAGACCTTCTGGCCTTCAAGACCAAGCTGCTGCGCAAGGCCGAGATCGTCCGTAGGGCTGGCTTTGCCGGCGACGACGACGAAGTCGGCGGGGAAGCATCCGCATTGACGCTGAATTTCATCGACATCGAGCCGGGAGGCCGTGGGTTCGCCCGCCCCGTGACCGTGAGGACTCCGGCATGAACGAGATCCTCAAACGGCCTGAGATCAAAAGCGTCGATTTTTGCGTCGACGAGAACATCTGGGGGCACCGTCTCTACGACGAGCAACTCCCTCATTTGACGGTGCTCGAATTTCTCGGCGCACTGGGCTCGAACCTCGACAAGCCGCTTCGCCCCCAAGAGGGCCTTGGTGGTGCCTTCAAGTTCCAGCCGCAGCGCCAAATCCGTCTCCGCGGCCTGCTTTTCAACAACCCCTACGTTGAGTCCATCTCCGAAAGCGCACAACCGGATGAGGAGAAATGGCGGCAGTGGTTCGGGCGCTTTGCCCATGGGGCAACGGGCAACGGTGACGGCGTTGACGACATGGCCTACCTACGCAATTCGTTCGCGAGCTTCGACGATTTCGCTAAGGCCGTGGAACTGCTGCGCTCCTCTTCCTTCGAGTCGCGCAGCAACAAGCGCTGGAGTTCAAAATTTGTCTTTCCCTTCGGCCCGGACGCCCTCTACGAGGACTTGGAGATCGACTCAAAGGGCAAAATGAGTAACGACCGGCGCTTCTTCGCGCGTACTGGCGAGCTGCTCTACCTGATGCTCACGCGGTCGAAGCGCGGCGCAGAACTGGGTGACTTGCTGGCTAAGCGCCTGTTCGACCGCGAGGCGCCGATGAACCGGCTCGCGCGAGCAATGCAAGGTACGTCACAGCGCGCGGATGAAGCCCGGCAGTCTGGCTATCTGCCTGAAGCCGCTAACCCGCGATTTGATCAAATTTGCAATGACTGGCTGTCGATTCTGGCGAGAGATATGCCGATCTATGACGCCTTGGAGCACCTGATCGTCATCTCGGGGCTCAACATGCTGCTCTACTTCCTTGAGCGGGCGAAGCGCGTAGCTGGCGACGATGATCCGATCGAGATCATCTGCGAGATTGTTTCCAAAGAGCGCACGAAGGTTCGCACGCTTTCCGGCGACAGCTACCAGCTCAACCAAGGCCTTCCCGCCAAGGCGGTGCGCGCCCATGTCGAGTCGATCCGCATGGATGCCGGCTGGACCGAGGCCGCCTCCAGTGAGTTCCCGGAAGCTGAGCGGGTGAGGCTCATGCGCGAGCGCTTCCAGTGGCCATCAGCCGATGGGGGCGACGACGAGGACTACTCGGGCGAGAGCCCCGAAACCTTAGTCGAAAAGCTCACCGAGCTTGCCCTTGCGCGGCATCAGCAGCACGTCGGCAAGATTCACGCTTCCTGGTCGCGGGCGATTGGCCTCAGCTCCCGCCGCCTCTCGCGGCGCACCCGCTACGCCCCCAACGATAGGCTTTTAAAGTCGATCGTGGTGGCCATCGTCGACGACCCTATGCAGTTCGACGAGTTCCTGACTGAGGCTAAAAAGCGCTATGGCCTCATCCTCGGCGACGCCGAAGGCGCGCGCTTGGTCGACGCGAAACTCGTAGACCAAGAGGAACTCAGTGAGAACCGGGACAACCTTGAAGCTCGGCTTGTGGGATTGGGCCTGGTCCGCAGGCTCTCCGATTCCTGCTCGTTTGTCGAAAATCCATTCGCGAAGGAAGCGGCCGCATGCTGACCGACCGCATTATTGGCCGCGTCGGCGCGGACATCTTAGCCAAGCGGGTTTCCAATCCCGGCCAGTCCGGCGATTCTGCCGCGTTGTTCCGGCTCGACAAGCTCTCGTCCAGCCAGATTGCGGCTGTGGCGCGAGCGATCCTCGCTAATCCTGACCTGCTGGCTCGCGTGGATCTCATGATCCCCGAGGCCTTGGTTGATGCCCAAAGCCTGCCGCCTGAGATCCTCATTCCGCATAACGCCGGCTACGTCCGCAACAACGCTGCGACCGTCAAGGCTGCAATCCTGACTGCTAACGGCAACGAGCACAACTTGGCCGACACGCTCGGCCACGTCATGGCCATCGGCGCCAAGGAGATGCGTGCCGACCCTGAATCCTGGGTCGAGGCTGCCTTGCACACCGGTGGGCTCGCGCCGGTGCCGGATGACCGCTCGGTGTTCCATGCGGCCTTGGGCGGATTGCTCGCCTCCTCTGAGCTCTCACTCGTCCAGCTTGGCGAGTTCTGCTCCGAAATTGTCGAGGCCATGTCTATCCGTGGGCTTGCCATCCGTGATGCCCTGGGCTTTGCAATGCCGCGTGCCGGTTTGCCCCGCGACACAGGGTTCTTCTCCAATGCAAAGAGCTTCGGACCGCTTCGCAAGCCCTGGCAGAAGGCCTTCGCCAAGCTCTTCACGCAGCGCGCGCCGCTGTTAAAGAAACTTCGCCAGAACGGCCAGCCGCTGGATTCCGACGAGCTAATTGAGCGCATTGAGGCCAATGCGGCTGAGATCACGGATGCCGCGCGCCTTGCGCTTGTTGCTTTCGTCAACGCTCCCGCGGGAGACCAGGAGGTGTCTTCCGCTCTGGCTCAGTTCGAGTGGGAGGCCGACGGCGTCTACCTCGCCTTCGACAAGCCCAAGGAGAAACAATTCGGATTGGCTGACTCGACCATCCGCTTCCTCGACCACGATTGCGACCAAGAGAATTCGCTCGACCTCGAGGGCCGCCAGCTCTTGGAAGATTTGAAGTCGCGCGAGCGGCGCTCCGACTTTAACGAAGACGATGAGGAGTTCTTCATCAAGTACCGCCGGCTACTTGAGCAAGATGCCAAGCTATGCGCGCGCTGGGAGAAGGCTCTCTATGGCAAGCCCATCGAATGCAACGACTTTTTCGATGGTTTCGCGCGCGTAGTGAACAGCCTACATGCGGGGCTGCGCGAGACCGAAGGCGAGCGCATCTTGCGCTTCACCGTGACCAAGGGTCGCAAGGAGTGGCGTGAGCGCTTCAATTACGACGCCGGCAGCTACTTCTCGGCGATGTATCGTGGCTTGAAGGAGCTCATGGGTTCCAAGGCCGATTGGAAGGTTGAGCGTCTCGGAAATGCGAGCCTCCCCGATCCGCTTTTCGATTATGAGGCCTTCTTTGCCAAGGAGAAGGAGCTCCGCAGCGACAAGAAAAACAAGATGCGGCCGAATTCATCGCTCTCGCGCATGGCCTTGCAGATCAAGTTCGATGTGGCGCTAATCCAGTTCTTCAATGGCAAAGAGAATGTGCTCGCCAGGACCCAGCTCTTGTGGAGCTACAAACCCACCTCGATTGGCCTGTCGATGGTCGCAGATATGCGCCGCCTTTTGGAGAAGGGGGCGGCCGGTTGCACAGAAGTCCCGCGCCGCCTAGTAAGCAAGAAGGGTGGGGTGCAAAATGTCTCGCTACTCGACACCGGCACGTTGGAGGCCACCTATTCCACCGACGCGGGTTCCTTGGTCCCAGCGGCCAGCAGGCTCCGCAGCCTGCGCCACGAGATAAAGGGCCGGATCAAGGACCTCGCGGAAGGCGGCTATCTAACTCCGCCGCAGCGCGACGAGGTCAAGGCATCCTGGGACAAGTTCGAGGAGGACTACATCAAGGCGATGGAGGACTTCGTCTCTATCGGCCTTCATGGCGAGGCCGTCATGCGCCAGGCGGAATCCTTCGGCGCCCTGATGGCGACCCTTATGTCCCAAGCGCGCGGCGACGTGTGCCGCTCGCGTCTGGTCTCCGAGATTCTTTCGGTAGGCACGGCCCGCGTGGCTGGCGACAACCCCGCGCTGATCATCCCGCCATGGCATCCGGAGCGCATGAAGGCGTTGGCAGTGAAGTCCCGACGTGTCGCCGGATTTGCCACCCACTTGCTCTCCAGCGGCAACATCCTCTATGGAGACCGCGAAATCTTCATGCGCGAGTTCTCCGACGAGATCGCCCATCCGTTCTATCCGGAGATCGCTGTCCTCAACCGGGCCGGCGCGCCGACGCTGGTGTCTGAGAGCAGCACGGTCAACGGCTATAGCCTCTTGGAATCGCCCACGCGGGGCAATCAGGATGCAATGACCGATGTGGACCCAGCTGCCGCTGCCAAGCAAGTACGAGAGCTCTTGGAGCGCTACGTTGGCTTGCAGCCTCATGAGGCATCGAACCTGAGCGTCGTACTTTACAACGCCGATGCGGCCGAGCTGCCGCTGGCTACCGTGCGGGAGCTCTCGTCGATTCAGGAGGACGGGAAGCTTCAATGCAGCGTGTCGGTGCGTCACTCGGATCCGGCAAAGCTGCGCAGCGTCTACGGTGAGCTGGTCAACAAGGCCGGAGACGATCCGGACTTGCCCGTAGTCAGTGAGACCAGCGACAACTTCATCTCCAGGTTACGCATTTCGGTAACGCCGATCTCGGCCACGCCGAGCGAGAGCGCCCAGGGGTTCAAGGCCTTCGATGTAGCTTTCCTGCATGACGTGGTCTCGCGGGCGGCGCAGTCCGAATGGCTTTCTGTCGCCTGGACGAACGATCGGCCGAATTTGGAGCACGCTCCCTCGCGCTGGTCCTACCGCAGTGTCTCGGGCGAGAATGAACTGAAATCCACTACCTTCTTGGCCTGCCCTTGGCAGACGGCCTCGGGCTGGGCCTATGTGTCCGCAGTGGCTGCCGTGTGCCGCCAGCTTGATGCATTGCCTGGCGAACGCTTCCTGCCAGCCCGGCGCATCTCGCTGCAAAGCCCCGCGCTGGCCAGCATGATCAAGGACGCCCATGACTTGGCCGAGTGGGTCGCCACTTATGACGAGCTGCTCGACAAACGCCAACTTCAGCACAACGACATCACCGTCGTCCGCTATCGCCGCGGCTCCACTAACGGCCGCAATATGATCGTAAGCTCGACCTCCGAACTGCGTCTGCTAGGCGTACTAGTGCGCCGCCGCTTGGACGAGCTGAATTTGCAACTCGATGCTTCCGAGGTCCAGGCCGCCGCTGACAAGGCCAAGCGCGATGCGCTATCGGTCTCCGGCGATATCGTTTTGCGCGCAGCCAAGCGCGGCGTATCCGCAGGCGAAATGATCGGCCTGGTGCTTAGCCGCTATTTGCTCGCAGAGGAGTTCAGAGCCGCCGCTGGCGGGGGTCAGATATTGACGGCGTACTTCCTGCTCGACGACTACGCAAGCTGGCTCTCGCAGCCAGAGAGCCGTATCGCCGACATCCTTGCGCTCAATGTCGAGGAACGGGAGGAGCGCGTTCGCGTAGTGATCTCAATCGTCGAATCCAAATATGTCGCCGCCGACGGCTTGGCCAAGGCGCGCCGCGACTCCAAGGACCAGCTCCTGACCACTCTCGGCATGTTCCGCGAGGCGCTTTTCGGCGACCCCGGCCGGCTTGACCGGGACGTGTGGTTAGCCCGCCTGGCCGATATGCTCATTGACGCCGACATCCCGCCAGGCATGACGGGTCTGATGGAGCGCGCGCGCTCGAAGCTTCGTGAGGGTGATGTAGATATCTCGCTGCGGGGCTACTCCCACGTCTACGTTCACACCTCGGACGCCGGCTCGGTTTCCGCCTCCGACCAGGAGCTTTTGGAGGATTCCGACGGCGTGAAATCCTGGCAAGAGGTCTTCGATCGGTCCGATCTGCGAAAGCTCGCCGAGGCCTATGCCAAAGGCGCCGGCGGACTCGACGCCCGCGCTGCGCTGGGACCCCACCAGCCCTGGGATGGGCATGACTTCAAAAGGCCTGCCCCGCGCGTGCCATGGCTCGCCGCCATGGGCCAACTAGCTAGCGGGGTCGGCGTGCTGCTGGAAGAGGCTCCAGAGCAAGCCACCGCCGCGTCTCCGGGCACTAGCCTGGCGCAAGAGCCTTCGCCGCCTGCGCAAATCCTGGCCAAAGCCGACACCGTGCCGCCGGCTTCGGCCCCAAGCCCTGCGCTGACCGCCAACCTTGGCGCCGCTTTCTCAGGACTGGTTGCCTCCAAGTTCGCGGGCGGCGCGCAGTCCGACGTTGAGCGGGAGGACTGGGCTCAGGAAGTCACCAAGAAGCTCAAGGCCGCGCTTAACAGTTACGGGCTACAGGCGGCCATTTTGGGGACGCGTCTGACCCCCAATGGTTGCTTGGTGCGCCTAGCTGGCTCCGACCGGCTGCGCGTCGAAGACATTGAGAACAAGCGCACCCAGCTTCTGACCACGCACGCGATCAATCTCGTCACTGTCCAGCCCAAGCCCGGCGAGATTGTGGTGACGGTCGCCGGCTCCAAACGCCAGTCCGTGTCGCTCTGGGAGCTGTGGTCTCGCCGTGAGCTCAACCGCAACGTCGCCGGCATCAATACGTCATTCCTCTTGGGCCTCCAAGAGATCAACGGCGCACTGCTGTATCTGAACCTTGGCTCGGAGTTTGGCGGGCTCTCGTCTCACGAGCCGCATTCGCTGGTGGCAGGTGCAACCGGTAGCGGCAAATCGGTGCTGATTCAGGCGCTGATCTTGGACATCGCCGCAACTAACCCGAAGGACTTGGCGCAGCTTATCTTGATAGATCCCAAGATGGGCGTCGACTACGCGCCCTTGGCGGACTTGCCGCACATGCGCGACGAGATCGTGACGACAAAGGAGAAAGCGGCGGAAGTTCTCAAGACTTTAGTGCAGGAGATGGAAGAACGTTATCGCCTATTCGCCAAGGCTCGTGCACGTGACTTGCCGACCTACAATGCGAAAGTCTCGGCCGACGAACGTTTGCCCATGGTCTTCCTGATCCATGACGAGTTCGCGGACTGGATGCTCGACGATGGGTACAAGTCTGCAGTGGGCGCTGCTGTACAGCGACTCGGCGTCAAAGCGCGCGCTGCGGGGATCCACTTAATTTTTGCAGCGCAGCGTCCCGACAAGGATGTCATGCCAATGCAGTTGCGCGAAAACCTCGGCAACCGCCTTATTCTCAAGGTTTCTAGCGAGGCCACCTCCAAGATCGCGTTGGATCGACCAGGTGCTGAACTCCTTCTCGGCCGTGGACACCTGGCTGCGAAGCTTAATGGCGAGCAGGGCCTGGTCTACGCACAAGCCCCCTTTCTGTCCGACGACGAGATCACCGCGGCTGTGATGGCGATTTCGCTCGACAACCCGCAAAGATCAGCGCATGGCACCATCTGATACTCAAGAGGCACCGTCGATCCCTGGATCTTCGCAAGGGGCTGCGACGACGCGGCTCGTTGAACACTTGGCT
>NZ_FLTX01000066.1 GCF_900092025.1 Xanthomonas bromi | reverse complement strand
CCTAAGATCCTGGAGCCGATTCGCGCTTGCGTTCGTTTGGCGAGCGATGCCGCTTACGAAAAAGCCGGCGTTCCGATCTGGGGCATCAGTCTGCAAAACGAACCGATGGCCGTGCAGACCTGGGAGTCGATGTTGTTTTCGGCCGAAGAAGAGCGCGACTTTCTGAAGAACTACCTGGGGCCGACCATGGCCAGTGCCGGCTATGGCGATCGCAAGATCATCGTGTGGGACCACAACCGCGACATGATGGTGCACCGCGCGCGTGTGATCTTCGACGACCCGGAGGCGGCCAAGTATGCGTGGGGCATGGGCTTTCATTGGTACGAAACCTGGGCCGGGTTCGCGCCGATGGTGGAGAACGTTGCTGCGGTGGCGCAGGCGTATCCGGACAAGCACTTGCTGCTGACAGAAGCGGCGGTGGAAGAATTCGACCCGACCAAGTTTGCAGTACTGGCCCAATGGCGAACGCTATGGCACGGCCCTCATCAACGACCTCAATCATGGCGCAGTGGGCTGGACGGACTGGAACATCCTGCTCGACCAAAACGGTGGGTCGAACCATGTCGGCAATTACTGCTTTGCGCCGGTGCATGCCGATACGCGCACGGGCGAGGTGACCTATACGCCGAGCTATTGGTATATCGGCCGCTTTTCCAAGTTCATCCGGCCGGGTGCGCGACGGGTGAGTGCGGCCAGTAGCCGAAGCAATCTGGTGACCACCGCATTTGTGAACCGCGACGGCTCCTTGGCAATAGTGGTGATGAATCCCACCGACGTGCCGATTCACTACAACCTCTATGTGGGCGCAGCCTCCAGCGCATTGGAGATTCCGGCGCACGCAATACAGACGCTGACGATGCAGCAATAGCGATGCGGTGGCTTGCGCGGCGCTGTCTCTTCGAGAGAAAGGGGCCGCGTTCAAGAGCGTTGCTTGGGGAGAAATGTGGATCGCCACACAGGCGATCCACATTAGGGCAGCAGAATGAAGCCAGCTGGTGACTCAGGACAACAACAGTCCACCGGTGGCACCGAAGACCTCACCGGTGACATAGCTGGATTCCTGCGACGCCAGAATCACGTACAACGGCGCCATCTCCACCGGCTGGCCAGCGCGCTTGAGTGGAGTTTCCGAACCGAACTCAGGAATCTTTTCCGGCGGCTGACCACCGCTGGGCTGCAACGGGGTCCATACCGGGCCGGGCGCCACGGCGTTGACGCGGATGCCTTTGTCGGCCACCTGCAGCGCAAGCCCCTTGGTGAAGTTGACGATGGCGGCCTTGGTGGAGGCGTAGTCGAGCAAGGTAGGCGAGGGCTGGTACGACTGGATCGAGCCGGTGTTGATAATGGATGCGCCCGGCGGCAAATGCGGGATGGCCGCCTTGCACAGCCAGAACATCGCATACACGTTGGTCTTGTAGGTGGCGTCGAACTGCTCGGTGGTGATATCGGCGATGTCCTTGGTGGCGGTCTGCTTACCGGCAATGTTGACCAGCAGATCCAGCCCGCCGAGTTCCTTGACGGCGCGCGCCACGAGTTCATTGCAGAACGCTTCGTTCTTGAGATCGCCGGGGACGCTGATGGCCGTGCGGCCTTCGGCCTGGATCAATGCGACTACTTCGACCGCATCCTGCTCTTCTTCGGGCAGGTAATTGAGCACGATGTCCGCGCCTTCGCGTGCATACGCAATGGCGGTGGCGCGGCCGATTCCCGAGTCTGCTCCGGTGATCAGCGCCTTGCGGCCCTTCAGCCGGCCGAAGCCCTGGTAGCTTTGCTCGCCATGATCTGCCTTGGGCTGCAGCGCATGGATGGTGCCCGGCGCCTCCTGGGTCTGGTCCGGAAACTTGGGCTGCGGGAACTGGGTCAGGGGGTTCTGCATTTCGTACTGATTCTTCGTGCTGGACATGCACGGTCTCCTGCATTGGGGGATGAGTAGGCACGCAGCAGTGCATGCCTATGTCCGCAAGTGTGGAAACCAGCACGATGCGCACGGGTGAACGAATGTTGTGCGTCATGTGAATGCCCTTGTGCGCGCAGCATTGTGCTGCGTTTATCTCGGACGATGGCATTACCTGCATTCGCTGCACATGCTTGGGTCAGATTAGCGAGTCGCGCGACCTGGACGGTGGCATCTTTAGCGCCTCTAGCAGCATATCCGGTCGCCGAATCCGCTTGCGTACGCTTGCCTTGCGTCTACGCTCTGTCGTGGCCGGCAGTGCCTCTCGGGTGATTGTCATTGCCATCACCACTGCCCATGCTTGCATGTGAGCCCCCTCCATGTCTTTCGTCGCCCCCTCCATGTCTTTGGATCAGAACCGCCACCATCAGATGTTTCCCGAGCTGGACGCGGGCCAGTTGGCGATCGCGCGGCGCTTTGCCAGCGGGCCGGCGCAACGGTTCGCTGCCGGCGATACCGTGTTCGAGGTGGGCGACGCGCACGCGCCGGTGTGGGTGGTGCAGGAAGGCGCCATCGAAGTGGTCCGCCGCGACGGGCTGGGCAACGAAAAGCCGATCACCCTGCACACACCCGGCCAGTTCACCGGCGAGGTGAGTCAGTTGGCCGGGCGCGCGTCGTTGGCTGCTGGACGCGCCGGGCCGGACGGTTGCTTGGCGCTGCCATTCGATACCGCACACCTGCGCGCGCTGATGATCAGTTCGGCCGAAGTGGGCGAAGTGGTGATGCGTGCGTTGATCCTGCGCCGCGTCGGGTTGATCGAAGGCGATGCGTCTGGTTCGGTCCTGATCGGCGAACCGAACGATCCGCATCTGACCCGGTTGCAAGGCTTTTTTACGCGCAACGGCTACCCCAATACGGTGATGGATGTCTCCGATGAGGAGGGCCGCGCGCTGGTCGAGCGCCTGGGCATCCAGGACCACGATCTGCCGGTG
Source organism: Xanthomonas bromi (assembly GCF_900092025.1). GTDB lineage: Bacteria > Pseudomonadota > Gammaproteobacteria > Xanthomonadales > Xanthomonadaceae > Xanthomonas > Xanthomonas bromi. The sequence goes on along the minus strand of NZ_FLTX01000066.1, from coordinate 39,232 downwards.
ATGGTGTGCCCAAGCGGGCGTGTGCTGCGCCAGCCCAGCGATGCCGAGGCCGCGCATTGCCTGGGCATGACCCCGGACATCGATCCGGACAAGCGCTACGACGTGGCGATTGTGGGCGCAGGCCCGGCGGGTCTGGCGACGGCCGTGTATGCCGCGTCCGAAGGGTTATCGGTACTGGTGTTGGATCAACGCGCCATCGGCGGGCAAGCCGGTGCGTCGGCACGGATCGAAAATTATCTCGGGTTTCCCACCGGTATTTCCGGTCAGGCACTGGCCGGGCGCGCCTACAGCCAGGCGCTGAAATTCGGCGCGGAATTGGCGATTCCGATCGAAGCGGCCACGTTGGAATGCAGCCGCGACGATGGCGCGCTGAAGCTGGATCTTGCCGATGGCAAACAGGTGCTGGCCAGCACCGTGGTGATCGCCTCGGGTGCGCGTTACCGCCGCCCGGAGATCGATGGGTTGGAGCGTTTCGAAGGCCACGGCGTGTCGTATTGGGCCTCGCCGGTGGAAGCGCGTCTGTGCGAGGACGGCGTGGTGGCGTTGGTGGGTGGCGGCAATTCGGCAGGGCAGGCGGTGGCCTTCCTGGCGCCTCGCGTCAAGGAATTGCACCTGATCATTCGCGGCGACGGGCTGGACGCGTCGATGTCGCAATACCTCATCGAGCGCATTGCCGCGTTGCCCAATGTGCAGCTGCGTACCGGTACAGAAGTGTCCGCGCTGGAAGGCGACCCCGAGCACGGTCTGCAGGCGGCCGTGCTGCGTACGCGAGCAGACGGTGCAACCACGCGCGTGGAATTGCGCCACCTGTTCTTGTTCGTCGGTGCCGACCCCAATACCGGCTGGCTACAGGAGTGCGTGGACACCGACAAGCGCGGCTTTGTCATGACCGGCACCGCGCGTGGCGACGGCGTCCCGGCGTGCCTGCCGCTGGAAACCAATCGCCCTGGCGTGTTCGCCATTGGTGATGTGCGTGCGGGCTCGGTCAAACGCGTGGCCGCCGCGGTGGGCGAGGGCGCCGCCGTGGTCGCGCAGATCCATCAGTACCTCGCACATCAGGCCAACCCGGTGCCGGTCTCCGAGCTTGCCAGCGCCACCCAGGAGTCGAGCAACGCATGAGCCGGCACTGCAGCCATACCGATCAAATCAATGAGGTCACGCCCAATGCGCGCGGCTGCGAAGAATGCCTGGCCATCGACAGCGCATGGGTGCATCTGCGCCTGTGCCGCAGTTGCGACCATGTCGGGTGTTGCGACGACTCGCCCAACCGCCACGCCACTGCGCATCACCACGCCACCGGCCACCCCATCATCGAAGGCTACGACCCGCCGGAAGGCTGGGGTTGGTGCTATGTGGACGAAGTGGACGTGGAGCTACCGGATCAAACCCCGCAGCTGGGGCAGATTCCGCGGTATGTGTGAGCGGCGCGGGTGCGCCGCTGGGATTGGGGAGTTGGGATTGGGGATTCGTTAGAGCGATTCCCGCGCGTTCGATGTTTCGTGTGTGACGTTGGGCGTCTGCTACGGTTAGTTTCGCCTGCTGCGTGGTGTGCAGATTTGCGTAGTTCTTACCCACACCCGCGCACTCACTCCGGCCAATGCACCTGCGGCAGCTCGCCGATCTGCGGTCTGGCGAACAGATAGCCTTGCTGCAGGTGGATGCCCATATCGCGCAGGGTGCGGTATTCGTCGGGGGATTCGATGCCTTCTGCGATGACGGCAACGCCGAGTTCTTCGCACATGCGGGTGACGTGGCGCACGATGGCCTGGCGGCTGCGATCGGTGTCGATGCCGCGGATCAGCGCGAGGTCCAGCTTGAGCAGGTCCGGCTGAAACTCGGCCAGCAGGCCTAGCCCGGCGTAGCCGGCGCCGAAGTCGTCGATGGCGGTTTTCATGCCGCGCGCCCGATACGTGCGCAGGATGTCGAGCAGATGCGCCGGGTCGGCGAGGTGTTCCTGCTCGCTGACCTCGAAGATGATCGCGTTGAGCGGCCAGCCGTATTGCTCGGTGGCCGACAGCGTGGCGCGCAGGCAATGCTCGGGGTTGTAAACCGCGTTGGGCATGAAGTTGATCGACAGCAGGGCCGGTAGGGCGATCTGCGCGGCGCATTCGATGGCCTTGATGCGGCAGGCCTGGTCGAAGGCGTAGCGGTTGCGCTCATCCACCGCGGCCAGGATGCTGCCGGCCGATTCGCCGTTGAAACCGCGTACCAGCGCTTCGCCCGCGTAGATGCTGCGGGTGGACACGTCCACGATCGGCTGGAAGGCCATGGTGATGGCGGTGGGAAAGTCCTGGCCGTCGCGGCAGGCATTGCAAACAGGGAGCGTGGGCATGTCGGAGCAATCGTGCGGCGTGGTGAGGGTAGCCTAGCGGTATCGACCGCAACAGCGTGTCATCGAATCTGCACATGCGTCCTCGCGCCATCCTCACCTGGCACCTCGCCGGGCTCGGCGATAATGCGCCATTGCCCGCATCGGACGCCCCATGACCGCTCTCACCGAACGCTATGCCCTGGCCGTGGACTACGCGCGCATCGCCCATGCCGGGCAGCTGCGCAAGGGGACGCAGATTCCTTACCTGAGCCACTTGCTGGGCGTGTCCACGCTGGTGCTGGAGTGCGGCGGCGATGAAGAGCAGGCCATCGCCGGCTTGTTGCACGACGTAGTGGAAGACTGCGGCGGCGGGCACGAGGCGTCGATCCGGGCGCAATTCGGCGATGTGGTGGCCGACATCGTGATGGCATGCACCGACGCCACCGCTGAAGACAAGGCCGATGTGGACAACAGCGAGCGCGCACGCAAACACGATTGGCGCGCGCGCAAGCAGGCCTATCTCGAGCGCCTGCGCAAGACGCCCGAGCGTGCGTTGCTGGTGTCCGGCTGCGACAAGCTCTACAACGCACGCAGCATCGTGCAGGACCTGGAAAATCCCGCCGTCGGCCAGGAGATCTTCAATGTGTTCACTGCCGGGCGCGAAGGCACACTGTGGTATTACGCTGCGCTGGAAGAGATCTTCCGCACGCGCGATACCGCCACTGCGCGGTTGTTCAGTGGAGTTGTCATGCGCATGCAGGCGCTGGCCGATACAGGCGAGCAGCCGGTACCGGCGCACGCGCTGGGCTGATCGCGTTTTAGAGCGGCTGATCTGCTGCCTGGCTGCAGTGCCCTTGCTCGCCCACCATCGCGGGACACGCTGCAAGTACGTCCTTGTAGGCTCTTACGCGGCATCCATGCCGCGTAAGGTCCCGCGACGGTGGGCGGGCAAGGACCAGTCGGGATGGTCGGTGTATAGGGTGCAAAAAATGTGGGACGTGCTTTTAATGGGCTAGCTCTCGTCTATTTGCAGCCCGCCCAGCGAATCAATGTATCTGTGAAATTGCCTGTTTTTCACAAAGCGACCGACGAACGTTCTGGTGCGGTGTCCTCGCCGCTTGCGGAACCGTGTGGCGGCATGGATGCCGCCACCAAGCCTCCCCGGATGGATTCACGGCGTGTCCCGCAAGCGGTGAGGGCACCGCGCCTTCGACCAACCAGTCTTTTGATCCAAGCAGCTTACTGCATCTAAACGACGCGTCGATGCTACGACGACATTGGCTGCATGTGCGCCGCGCTAGCCTAATGCGCTCTCGCAAGTCGGTTCGATAGTCATGTCCAGCACAACGTCGTCTTCCTCCGGCCTGGTGCGCGTGCGCGGCGCGCGCGAGCACAACCTCAAGAATGTGGATGTGGATATCCCCCGCGATGCGCTGGTGGTGTTCACCGGCGTTTCCGGCTCGGGCAAATCGTCGTTGGCATTCGGCACCATCTTTGCCGAGGCGCAACGACGCTATCTGGATTCGATCTCGCCGTATGCGCGGCGCCTGATCGACCAGGTAGGCGTGCCGGAAGTGGATGCCATCGATGGCCTGCCGCCGGCGGTGGCCTTGCAGCAGGCGCGTGGCGCGCCAAGTGCGCGTTCGTCGGTGGGCAGCGTCACCACCATCTCCAACTCGTTACGCATGCTGTATTCGCGTGCGGGCGACTATCCGCCGGGGCAGGAAATCATCTACGCCGACGGCTTTTCGCCGAATACGCCCGCAGGCGCATGCCCCACCTGCCATGGCCTGGGGCGCATCTACGACGCCACCGAAGCGACGATGCTGCTCGACGGAAGCCTGAGCATCCGCGACCGCGCGGTTGCCGCCTGGCCGGGCGCCTGGCATGGTCAGAACCAACGCGACATCCTCACCACGCTGGGCCACGATGTGGATGCGCCGTGGCACACGTTGCCGAAGAAAACCCGCGACTGGATTCTGTTCACCGACGAACAACCGGTGGTGCCGGTGTACGCCGGTTATAGCCTGGCCGAGGTCAAGCGCGCGCTCAAACGCAAGGAAGAGCCCAGCTATATGGGTACCTTCACCAGTGCGCGGCGTTATGTGCTGCACACCTTTGCCACCACCCAGAGCGCGCAGATGAAAAAGCGCGTGGCGCAGTACCTGATCAGCACGCAGTGTCCGCAATGCGATGGCAAACGGCTGCGACGCGAGGCGTTGTCGGTGACGTTTGCCGGGCTGGATATCGGCGAGTTGTCGCGCAGGCCGCTGGATGAAGTGGCCGAGCTGTTGCGTCCCGCGGCTGACGCCAAGCCATCCAGAGGTGCGCGCAAGGGCGCAACCGAACACCCGGAACAAGTGATCGCCGCGCAACGCATCGCTGCGGATCTGCGCGCGCGCATCGCGGTGGTGCAGGCGCTGGGCTTGGGCTATCTCAGCCTGGAGCGCAGCACGCCCACCTTGTCGCCGGGCGAGTTGCAACGGCTGCGGCTGGCCACGCAGATCCGCTCGCAGCTGTTCGGCGTGGTGTATGTGATGGACGAACCATCGGCCGGGCTGCATCCCGCCGACGCGCAAGCGCTGCTGGGCGCATTGGACCAGCTCAAGGCGGCCGGCAATTCGGTCTTCGTGGTCGAACACGAAGTGGACGTGATCCGCCATGCAGACTGGATTGTGGATGTCGGCCCGGCAGCCGGCGTGCAGGGCGGGCAGGTGCTCTACAGCGGCCCGCCCGCAGGATTGGAGCAGGTGCAGGCCTCGTCCACGCGGCGCTATCTGTTCGGCACACCACCGCAGGTGCGCGGCCATGCGCGCGCGGCAAGCGGTTGGCTGCAGCTGCGCGGCATCACCCGCAACAACGTGCGCGCGCTGGATGTGGATCTGCCGCTGGGTGTGTTCACGACGGTCACCGGTGTGTCCGGCTCGGGCAAGTCGTCATTGGTGAGCCAGGCGTTGGTCGAACTGCTGGCTGCCCACCTGGGGCAAACGCAGGCAGAGGACGAAGAAGTCTTGGATCCGCTGGAGCGCGGCACGCAGGTACCGTTGGGCGGCGCGATTGTCGCCGGGTTGGATCAGGTGCGTCGGCTCGTGCGCGTGGATCAAAAACCCATCGGCCGCACGCCGCGCTCCAACCTGGCCACCTATACCGGGCTGTTCGATCCGGTGCGCAAGCTGTTTGCGGCCACGCCCGCCGCACGCCGACGACGCTACGACCCTGGGCAGTTTTCCTTCAACGTCGCCAAGGGGCGCTGCGCCACCTGCGAGGGCGAAGGCTCGGTGTCTGTGGAATTGCTGTTCATGCCTAGCGTCTATGCACCGTGCCCCAGCTGCCACGGTGCGCGCTATAACGCCAAGACGCTGGAGATCGAACTGCGCGGTCGCAACATCGCGCAGGTGCTGGAAATGACGGTGGATCAGGCAGCCAGTTTCTTCGCCGACGATGCCAGCGTGCTGCGCCCGTTGCAGGTGTTGCGCGAAGTGGGGCTGGGCTACCTGCGTCTTGGCCAGCCGGCCACCGAACTGTCCGGTGGCGAAGCGCAGCGCATCAAGCTGGCGACCGAACTGCAACGCGCGCAGCGACGCGACACCGTTTACGTGCTCGACGAACCGACCACCGGCCTGCATCCGTCCGACGTGGACACCTTGATGGCCCAGTTGCAAGGGCTGGTCGATGCAGGCAACACGGTGATCGTGGTCGAACACGATATGCGCGTGGCCGCCAGCAGCGACTGGGTGCTGGATATGGGGCCGGGCGCGGGTGACGCTGGCGGCCACGTGGTTGTCGCAGGCACGCCGGCGGCGGTGGCTCAACACGTCAAGAGCCGAACAGCTGCATTTCTTGCGCCGTTGATCGTTTAGGCGACGCAGGTCGCAACTGATCGATACGGTCGGAATTCGAGTGCGCCACGTTTCGCCATCGCGCGCGGCGCTTCGCATTCGACATTCCGCGCGATGCTCAGCGCACTACTTTAGGAGTGGAGCAGCGGGACGTTGGATGCCCGACGTGTCCGCAGCGATACATCCTGACGGATGTCATTTCTTCTGGGAGGGAGGACGACATACGCTTAACCACAGCAAGGCAACAGCGTCACGCTCGAGGCGTGAGCGTCTTCAATTGCGTGCACACCCTGAGGTTGCCAGCGCCCGCGTGATTTCGCGTCTCTGGCGGGCTCGCCGTCTGGCCTGAACTAGCCATGCGTCAGTGCGCCAATTGAGGGCCTGGGCGTTGCCCGCGCCCGTTGAGTGTTGCCGATCAAGCCGAATGGATTGCCTCTGCACGCCTCGTGCGCTGTCAGGCATCCATGGGCCTGCCTGATCGGAACGCACATTTCTGGTACTTCACACCATGTTAGGCGTCGCCCTGCAGACGTCGCGCCGAGCATCCCATCTTTTTTGGATAGTTTGATGACCACATCACACTCCATCGCTTCCTCAAGTGCGTCTCGGTCGCTGCCGGCACCAGATTCGGCCGACGCGTCGGTGCCGACCACAGTCTCACCGCGGGCGCCTTTCCCTGAGCCTCCGGCGCATGCGCTGGGCGCCTTGCCGGTGAGGCGAGGCGCATCCAGCACCTCGACCACCGCGGTCCGCCTGCGCAGTTCCCCGTCGCGGCATGGCCGACGTGCCGGTGTGCAGCTCGACGGCGCCTCTGCGTCGGATAGCGATGTCGCACGCATGATTGACGCTTGTCTTGCGCGTCGGCCGGCGGTCCAGAGCGAATCGCCCCTAGGCGGCGGTGGACGTCTGCTGCGCTATGTGGCCGACCCCAAGGACCCGCGGATGCCACGCAACGAGGCGTTCTTCACCACAACGCCAGGTTTACTGATCGCAGGGTTGACCGTGCATCCGGACGTCGAACGCCGCACCGGCACGGCGCCGACTGCCGACCAGATCGCCAGCCAGCTTGCCGAGCCGCCGATTGGCCTGCTGACCGGTATCTGGCAGGCGACCGATGGTCAGTGTTTCACCTGTCGTGCCAACCAACTGCATCGCGCCGATGCGAGTGGGCGCTGGGTACCGGTTCCGCTGCCTGCCCCGTGCGGTGCGGCTGCCGATATCCGCATGCTCGGCCTGCAGGCCAATGGCGCTGTGTATCTGCAGGCGGGCGCGCACTGCTGGCGTGCCGGCAGTGACCAGATATCCGTCAGCGTCGGCGATCTACCGGACGGCGCCGTGCTTCGTTTCGATGCCAATGGCAGGCCATGCATGCTGCATGATGGCGTGCTCCGGCGTTGCGATGAGGAGACGCCCGACCGGGTGGTGGAGTTGTTGCGTCCGGTGCCTGGCGGCCCAGCCTTCGAGTCGATGCCTGCAATGCCGGTCGATGTGCTGCCGCTGGCGCATCCTGACGCCGGCACCGCGTTGATGCTCGATGACAAGGGGCGTGTGTATGAGGCGGATCTGCGCGGCACCGGGCCAATCACTGCACGGCTTCTGACCCTGCCGGATCGGATGGAGCGCGCACAGGGATGGGCGGTCACGTCCATGGGATTGGCCACCGATAACAGTGCGCATCTTGTGCTGGAAGACAGCACCGGGCACCGGATCGCCTTGCAACGGCCGGCAGGGCAGGCGAGATTCCAGCCGGCGTTCATGCTCGACCGCCCGCTTCTGCTGATGCGCAGCGAAGGGCTGCAGCTGCCCGCCGATGAGAAGATACATTCGCCGGTGGTGCTGGATGGGCATGCCCGGTTGGGGCATCTGGACGGGGTGCTGCACTACTCGCCCGCGCCGGACCAGCCATGGGAGCGGTTGAAGCTTGCCTGTGGCGCGCCACTCACCGGTGTTGTCTCGTTGCATACCGGACCGCGTGGGTTCGTCGATCGTCGGCCGGTGTTTGCGTTGCTGGCTGCGCCGCCGCAACTGGTCGACATCACGCTTCCCGGGCGGACGACCTGGCTGGCGGCCGATGCGGTGCCCACCACGCCTTCCGGTGGGCCGCTCGTCGTGGTGCCGGATGTGGTGGAGGTGCGCTGCAAGCCAATCGCCCGTTTCGACGAAGAGCTCGTCCAGGCGGCAGTGCATGCAGATCGCAGCGCGGTAGTGATGACGGCTTCGGGAACGTTGCTCAAGGTGGATGCGGAAGGCAACCGCGGCAGCATCCCCCCGCTGCAACGCCCGCTGGCAATCGCGGTCGGGTTGGACGATGTGCTGTATGCGTTAGACCACCCTCGTGAAGGGTCTGTGCAGCTATACCGGCTTGCCGAGCACGGGCAGTGGGATGCGGTGCAGATCACCTTGCCGAAGACGCTACCGCCACCGCATGGGCTGCGAAGTACGCGTACCGGGCGACTCCAGGTGCAGCTCGGCGCGGGCTGGCACGCCGTGTTGCCAGCAATGACGGCTGCAGATGGCACCCGCCTGGCGGCACGCGTTGCCGCGTCTCCGTCACCCGAGGAAGTCGCTGCTGCCGGTACCCAGTCCGGTACCAATGCCCACATAAACCAGCAGCAGGCAAGTCGGATCAGTACGCCCGACCACGACGCGGCGATCAGCACGACCTTGCTGGGTACTACGTCCACCGATCCGTTAAACTTGAGTTCGAATGCGCAGGTCCTGGTCCAGAGCGGTCGCGCGCAGGCCACCGCGCTCGCGCAGGTGATGATAGGCATGGTCGGAGGCGCTGTGCGCACGCTGGCCGGATGGAGCGGCGTGGTACAGCCACCCACTCCGCAGCAGCAACGGCTTGCCGGCTTCCGCCAGGAGGCGATGCAGGCTCAGTCGCTTGCGCTGGAACTGTTCGAGAGCTTGCCGGTCCTGGCCGAGGTGCGTATTGCCGCTGCGGCGTCTCCGCGCCAACCGGTTGAGGGGCTTTCGCCCGACCAGCATGCGCACCTGGTGGCGTTGCGCGAAACGGCCTTGGCCGGGCTATTGCGCGATCTGCGCAAGATTGGATTCCGCGAAGGCGCGCTGGCTCCCGATTTTTCCATGGCGGACGGTGCCGCCATCCAGCGCACAAGTTCGACTGCCAGTTATCGCGCCGCCGAACTCTGGCGGCGGGCGCGTTCTGCGGTCACTCGCGCTGTGGTCCAGAAGGATGATGACCTGCTGCCGTCATTTGACCGTTGCATTGCTGCGCTGGCCGGTGGCGCATCGCTACATCCGCAGGCATTGAGCGACATCGAGCATGCGCTGCTTGCCGAGTTGCGCGAGGTCATCCATCGGCTTAAGACCGCCCAGGTCACCTTGCCGGCGCAACATGATCAGGCCGCCAACGCAGCCGATACGCCGAATGCGCTGCGCAGTGCCTGCCTGCTCGCAGGCTTGGTTGAATACAACGCGCTGCTGGGCGTCGCCGATGCGCAGGCGCTGGAGGCAGCCGACGCCAGACGGCAGCAGTCCGGGCTGCATGCGCTGGCCAAGTTGGGGTTGTCGTCTTGGTACGAACTGGAGGCATTCGATGATGTAGTGTCGACCTTTCGGCAGGAAGTCACCACGCCCGGAAGCGCCCGCCAACTGCAGCTGCTCAAGAGTCTTGGCCTGCCGCAGGGGAGCGCCCCGGATGAAATGGCATCGCGCATGATCGATGTGCTGCAGGACCTGTTCAATCGCAGCACCTTCTTCTCAACTCGGGTGCGCTCGGCCGAGCTGCGTGGCTCGCTGGGGTCGGTGCAATGGATGCATGCAAATCCGATCAATGTCGGTATGGGAGGGGAGGCCATCCACGCGCTGGGCGTCGAGCGCATCGGCGATTCGAAGGACGGCGACGCGGGCCTGGTTGCCTTCTTCGTGCGCCACGCAAAAGCTACCGCGTCCGCAAGCGCAGGCCTGAGCATCGATCTTCAACCGGGCCCGGGAACCGGCGGGTATGTGTATGTGGACACCCCGGCGCCAACAGTGTCTGCAAGCTGGGGTGGCGCGGCCAATCTCGGCGTGGGGGGGGCCTATCAACATGGCGTGGGCGCGGCAGTCATCCTGTCGCCGGACACCATCCCCGAATTTGCCAGACTGTTGTTCGACCGGTACGCCGGCGATACCACGCGCCTGTTACGCGCAGGCGTGAATGATGGGGCGATCGGCCTGGATCTGTTCGAAACCAACATCAACGCCTCGCTCAACGTCAACCTGACTGCGCAGCCACTGGCGATCAGGCATCCCTTCGGTCCGAAACAGCCCACCGCACCGGGCGCAGCCACTGGCAACCCGCGCAGCGCGATTTCGGCATCGGTGCCGTTCAGCATGACCGCGCAGATCGGTGTGCAATGGAGCCAGATGGAATTGCATCTGGACCACGCCTGGAAAGACATCATCGGCCTGGAATTCCAGGGCCGCATCGGCATTAATGCCGAGGTCAATGCCAGCATCAATTTAGGCGGCGGATTGACCTCGGTACTGGGACGCAATTTCAAACGGCTGGTCAATGCCGTCACCGGTGCCGGCACGCTGCAGCTGGCCGGCATGCGGGTGGCGTCTAGCGACGTGCAGTTGCCAACCGACGCGATACTGGACGATACGCGCCCCGGTCCGTTATTGGGCACTGCCAGCTACAAGCGCACCCTGGATACGCATGCAGCGCAGCCGGTGACGCGGCATGGATGGGACACGTTGCGTGCGCGGCTCAAGGCCGTCTTTCCAGAAAGCAGCGCCGAACTGGGCGCGATGGAGTATCCGGCCACGCCGGAAGAGCGCAGTGTCCTGCTGCGCAAGGCGCTCGAACGTATCCAGGGTCCTGACGCACTGGCCATCGAAGCTGGCGCCGCACTCGGCGGAGCAGCCCTGGTACAACAGCGGACACTCGCCACGCAAGCGACCAGTGCCGCGGCGGCATCGCTATGGAAAGGCGGCACGGCGGCCGAGCGCGCGGCAGTGGTCGACATGCTGCATCAGCTGCGGCAGGAGGATGCTGCAGCCATCCAGCAGCGCGCGCGCGTGATTCCCGGCGCCCGCGTAGAGATCAACATGTTCGGACGTGAATCGCTCGACGCGGTAATCAGTCATGCCATCGGCCACTACTCGCTGGGCGAGAAGATGCGCGACGTTGCCGAGATACGACGCAAGATTCCCGGGTTGGATGAGGTGTTGCGTAGGTTCAAGGACATCCCGCATGTCAATCAGGTTCGCTTCGTGTTTGAGATGCGGCCGCAAGCCATGGTGGCGATCAACGACGCGCTGGCCGCCAGGCAGCATGCACAGGCAGCAGCGGCACTGGGATTGCCGGCATCCAGCGACGGGATGTCTTGGCAGGACGTTCTCATCGCTGCGCAGCAATCGCCGGATCTGTACCGGCTTGCGGCCATCGCCGTTCACAATACTGACGAAAATCCGCTCACCAGCCGCGTCGGCCTGCCGCTGCTCAATGTGGCGTCGACTGCTGTCGCCTCGCACCAGGTGTTCGAGGCGGAGATTCAGTTCCGTTACGGGTTGTACGACCGCATCGAAGGGGCGGAGGTCCTCGAAGCCGGTGCGCGTGCGCTGCGCCGCCCACTGGACCGCCTGCAGCAGGCCGGCGTGCAGGCGCTTGGGCAACCTCAGAGGGCGCAAGTGCCGCCACCGGGCACGGCCTCTCCGCGCGGCGAGGGCCCAGGGTTACAGGAGACGCGCGACCTTGCATTTGAACGGTATCTGCAGGCGGCCACGCCGCCGAAGGATCCTCATCCACGCGCGCTGACGCGCGAATTGGCACGCATGGAAGAACAAACGCTTGGCGTTGACGCGCAGCGCCGCAACTGCGCTGCGTTGATGGAGGCAGTGGGCCTGGCACAGGCCAAGGCAGGCGAACGCATCGACCGGCTGCTGGCCAGACTTGCGCCAACAGGCGAGAACATAACCGATGCGGCGGTCGCGCCGTGGAGCTTGCGCCAAGCGCTTGCGTCAGTGCACGCCTGTAGCGAGGCGGTGACACAGGCCGAGCACGCGCTCGACCAGGCGCACGGTCGCCTAAGTCGCCAGATGGCCGGACGCAGCGCGATGGAGGAGATTGCGGTAGCTCAGCAGGCGTTCGAATTACTGCAGCAGGCTGCACAAAGCGAGTCGTCGCTGATTGCAGCGATCGACTACCTTCTGCGTCAGACCGCAGAGGCGTATGACGCGCAAGAGGCGCAACTGCAGGACGTGGACGACAGGTTGAACGACCTGCTGCAGCGTCTGGAGGACCTGCAGCGCGTGTCTGAGCTGGAGCGTCAGTCTGTCGAAGACGCCGAGCGCGATGCCGACATCCGACGCCAAGCGCTGCGGGCACTGCAACTGCAGGCCACGAGCACCGATGCGTCGGCGAACGACACCGCCAGCAAGGATGAGGCGGTCCGGGCACTCGAAGAGGCGCAAACGAAGCTGAGCAGGGTCCAGCAGCAATCGGCAGAGACACGCGATCGCATCGGTACGCTGGTGTCGTTGGCGCACGGCTTGCGCGCCAGCCTGGCTGAAGAAGCCGATGCGTTAAGCGACATCGATGCACAGACACGTGCCGCACAGCAGACCATGACACGTGCGCACCACCTGGGTGACGAGGCGCGGGCTGCCATGATGGCGATGTTGAGCGCACCCTCCGGCGACGATGCCGCACTAGCGACCGTTGCTGGCGATGACATCACCTTGGCCGATGAGCAATGAGCCTGCATCTGCATGCGCCGGGCACGCTTGAATGCCGGCCTGACCGCGCAGGCGTACGTGCGATGCGCAGGTGTTCTGCATTACAGGGCGCGAGGCCAGCAGCGGCGGCGCCAATCGTTAGCGCGTCGATCAGGCGTGTTTAGCAAAGGGCGATCGCGACGTAGCGACCACACAGGCAGACCGTACCGATGACCAGCGCCGCACGCTGGTCATCGCAGCTTACATCAGGCCAGCTGTCCAATACCTGCCGACAAACGGCAGCTTCGGTCGAGCGCGCCTCCCACACATTGAATAGACCCCGCACCACGGTCAGCGTCGTTGCCTGCCTGATCAACAGCATCGGGGCGGGACCGCGTCTGGCCGGAGTAGCTCAGCGGCTCACCGAGTGCCAGCAGCGCCACGTCGGCACGGCGCGCGGTGGCCGCTGCGGCCTGCATGCGCTCGGGTAGTGGGCGATCGAAGGCGCAGCGCTCAACGACCTGCGGCAGTTGCGGGTTTGTCATTCGAAGGCGATCTTCGCCACACAGGTCGCGCGCCAGCGAACCTGATAAGTGGCCGCAACCGCAACCGCATGCGCGACACGCAGGACCCGCAGACCCAACTACGGCATCTGTTCGCTATCTGGGTGCTGGAACCGGTGGCGGCAGTGATCGAGTGGGGAAGCGGTATGAATCTGCTCAGCAATTGCGGCGAGTATGCCCCCGATGCACTGGATGCGCTTTACCAGCAGCTGGAAGATACGCTGGTGCAGCTGTTGCTGCCCGAATGTGCGCAATGACAGCGCAATGTCGGCTGAAGATCTCGCCTACATCCTGCGGCTTGCGACTACCAGCCTGAAAGCGTCGGCCGACAACGAGGCGGTCTTGCGGCGGCTGATTGCCTGCCTGATCACCATGGCTATAGCCTCGGTACGCGCAGGTGCTAGCGAGGCGCCAGGCAAGAAGAAACCTGCGCGATGCTGATGGGTGAGTGGAATGCACAGCCTCGTCACATCGACAATGTGCTGCTGCGATAAGACATGGGCCCAATGCACCGAGTGCATTGGGCCCATTGTCATGACCACTCAGAGCATCGACTAAGAGCGGCCAACAAAACTACGACGCAGACGCCAGGCGGGCGCGGCCGGTGCTCGGAATCGGCATGTACCACTCGTACACTCCGGTTCCTGTGCGCCGTCCACGCCCACCTGGCGACCGCTCGCTAGGTTTTGTTAGCCCCTCTAAGTGGCTGCATTTTCGTAACCCCATTTCTGTCGCATGCTCCATACATGCTTACAGGGGCAACGGGTAATATAGGTCAGTCCGCAATCACCTTATCCGGCGTCATCGGCGTGCTGCGGATGCGCTTGCCGGTGGCATGGAAGATGGCATTGCAGATCGCCGCAGAAACACCAACCAGGCCGATCTCGCCAACACCTTTCGCGCCCAGACTGCTGACGATGCGGTCGTCTTCGTCGGCGAAGATCACGTCGATGTCGTGGATGTCGGCGTTGGCCGAGACGTGATACATCGCAAAATCGTGATTCATGAACCGGCCGAAACGGTGGTCGGATTGGGTGTGCTCGTGCAAGGCCTGGCCGATGCCCCAGACCACGCCGCCGACGATCTGGCTGCGTGCAGTGATCGGATTGAGAATGCGCCCAGCGGCAATCGCACTCACCACCCGCGTCACGCGCACCGTGCCCAGTTCTTCGTCCACCCGCACCTCCACAAACACGGCGCCATGCGTGGCACGGGTGTACTTGCGTTGCTTGAGCACGTTGGGCAATAGCAAGAACTTGTCTTCGATGTGCTCCAGCCTTGCAATGCGCAGCAGGTCGGTCAAGGCGATGGCGCTGCTGGCATCTGCACGCAATGCCAGCTTGCCGTCGGCAAACGCCACATCGTCGATTTTGGCCTTCGCGAAGCGCGAGGCCGGCAGCGCCTGGGCCAGCCGCAACAAGCGCGCACGCAGCTTGCCGCACGCGCCATCCACAGCCGAACCGACCGTGGTGACGTGCGAGGAGCCGCCCTCGATCGGTGCAACCGGCAAGGTGGAGTCGCCGAGTCGAAATGTCACCTGTTCCAGCGGCAGACCCAAGGCTTCGGCAGCGATCATCGCCATCACCGTGTAGGTGCCGGTGCCGATATCGCTGGCCGCACTGCTGACCACCAAACGTCCGTCGGCATGCAGCACCGCATGTGCGCGCGCGAACATCTGCATCGCATCCCATTGCCCGGTGGCCATGCCCCAGCCCACCCATTCGCTGCCTTGCTTGCGCGCGCGCGGTTGTAGCGGGCGTTGCGCCCAACCGAAGCGCTCGGCCCCTTGCTCATAACACTGGCGCAACGCTTTGCTGGAGTAGGGCTTGTCGTCGGCCGGATTGACCTCGGCATAGTTCTTCAGGCGCAGCGCCAACGGATCCATGCCGATCTCGTAGGACAGCTCGTCCATCGCCACTTCCAGTGCGTGCACACCATGCGCCGCACCCGGTGCACGCATGTCCATCGGGCTGTAGTGGTCCAGGCTCACCACCTTGTAGCCCAGATGGACGTTATCGCAGGCGTACAACTGGCCGCTCCAGTTGACCACCACTTCCACGTAGTCTTCGATGCGAGAGGTTTCGGCGATGGCTTCATGCCAGATGGAGCGCAAGCTGCCATCGCGGTCGGCGCCGAGCTTCAATCGTTGCAACGTTTCGGGGCGGTGGCCGAAGGTGAACATCTGTTGCCGCGTCAGCACCACGCGGACCGAGCGATCCAGCAGGATCGATGCCATCACCGCCAGTGGCAGTTGATACTGCGGGCGCAGACCGGAGCCGAATGCGCCGCCCACGTACGGGTTGCGCACGGTGACCTTGCGCTTGCTCAGGCCGAACACATGCGAGACGTACCACCGGCTGTTCTGCGAGCCCTGGGTCTTGTCGTAAATGGTGAAGTGCCCGTCGGCATCGCGGATCACGGTGGAAGCGAACAACTCCATCGGGTTGTGGTGTTCCACGCCGCTGTAGTAGTCGGCCTGTATCTGGCACGCCGCAGTGTCGAATGCGCTCTGCGGCTCGCCCTTGTCCTTGGGTGGCGGCGAAAACCCTGCCTTCAATGGCTTGGGCGTGTGGGCACGGTCCAGGTTGGTCATCAGATTGGTGGCATGCGGGTCCTGCAGCAACTCCACTTCCACCAGATGCGCGGCGTGGCGCGCCGCTTCGAACGTTTCGGCAACCACCAGCGCGATGGGCTGGCCGCTGTACAAGATCTTGTTGTCGTACAACGGACGGAATGGCGAACCGGCCGGTGCCGTCATGTCCTTGTAGAACAGATCCATGCCGCGCATGTGCGGGCGGTTTTCGTGGGTGACGATCTCCAGCACACCGGGCACTGCGCGCGCGGCATCCAGATGAAATGCGACGATCTCACCCTTGGCGATGCTGCTGTTGACCACTACGCCATAGGCCAGATCCGATACCGGCCACTCGGCGGCATAGCGCGCTTGGCCGGTGACCTTTGCGCGTCCATCGATGCGAGTGACGCCGGTGCCGGTGGGACGATAACCGGTACCGCTGTCGGCAACCGGTGGGGTCAGCTCGCTGTCGGGCAGGTCGTTGCTGCGTGCATTCATGGCGATTCCTCCAACGCACTGGTGCGCCCGCGGTTGTCGATGGTGCCCTCGCGCGCAACGCGCAATGCACGCACGATGGCGCGGCGTGCCAGCGGCAACTTGAAGGCGTTTTCGCCTTGCGGTTGCGCGCCCTGCAGTAGCGCATCGGCCAGGCGGCCAAAGCTGTCGTCGGTGGCCGGTTGACCAGCTAGTTGTGCTTCTGCATCTGGATTGCGCCACGGCTTGTGCGCCACGCCGCCCAATGCAACGCGTACCTCGCGGATGCTGCCGTCTTCGGCCAAATCCAACGCGGCCGCCACCGACACCAGCGCAAACGCATACGAGAGGCGCTCGCGGATTTTGAGGTATGCACTGTGTGCGACGAAGGGCTGCGCGTCGGGGAGATCGATATGCACGATCAACTCGTCCGGCGCCAAGGTGCTGTCCAGTTCCGGCTGCTCGCCGGGCAAGCGGTGGAAGTGTGCGAACGGAATGTCGCGCTCGCCATTGGCGCCGTGCACATGTACCACTGCATCCAGCGCTGCCAGTGCCACGCACATGTCCGATGGGTGCGTGGCGATGCAGTGCGCGCTGGTGCCCAGGATGGCGTTGTATTTGGTCAGCCCGCCGATGGCCGAACAGCCGGTGCCTGGGGCGCGTTTATTGCACGGCGTCGCGTGGTCGTAGAAATACAGGCAGCGCGTGCGCTGCAACAGGTTGCCGCCATTGCTGGCCATATTGCGGATCTGTGGCGAAGCGCCGGCCAGGATCGCGGCGCTCAGCAATGGGTAACGCGCTTCCACCTCCGGGTGATATGCGGTGTCGGCATTGCGCGCCAGCGCACCCAGGCGCAGACCGCCATCGGGTTGAGGACGGATGCTGTCCAGTGGCAGCCGGTTGATGTCGACCAGAGCGCTGGGGCGCATCAGCTGCAGTTTCATCAAATCGGTGAGATTGGTGCCGCCAGCGATCAGCCGCACCGGCGCCTCGGAGGGCATCGGCTGTGTGTCGTCGCGACGCACTGCGATGGCGCCGAGTGCGGCATCGATGCTGTCCGGGCGCGTATAGGTGAGCGGAATCATGCCGGCACCGTCCCTGGGGTCCATGGGGTGGCCGCGCTTTCGCTGCTGTCGCTGGGCTTGCCCATCACCTCCATGACGGCATCGGTGATCTGCGGATAGGCGCCGCAGCGGCACAGGTTGCCGCTCATCAGTTCACGCACCTGGTCGCGGTCGTGCGCCTTGCCTTCGTTGATCAAGCCTACTGCCGAGCACAGCTGACCCGGGGTGCAATAGCCGCACTGGAATGCATCGTTGGCAATGAAGGCGCGTTGCAGCGGATGCAGGTCTTCGCCATTTGCGAGTCCCTCGACGGTGGTGATGTCGGCACCGTCCTGCATGACGGCCAGGGTCAGGCAGCTATTGATGCGGCGGCCATCGACCAGCACCGTGCAGGCGCCGCACTGGCCATGGTCGCAGCCTTTCTTGGTGCCGGTGAGATCGAGGCGGTCGCGCAGCAAGTCGAGCAGGCTGACCCAGGCTTCGAGTTGCAGTCGATAAGGCTGACCGTTGATGCGCAGGTTGACCGGGTAGGTCGGCGCACTGGTGGCGGCAGTTGCCGGCGCCGTGTCATGCGCAGTGGCGGGTGTGGCAGTCATGCGAGCCCCGTGGCGATGGCTGAGGAAGGCCACCACCTTGACGGCGCTGTGGTCAACGCAAAGTGACCATGTGTGCGATGCGTGCCTATCTAGCGCTATGCAACCGCATTCAACAGCAGCACTGTAATCACGACACGCTCGCGCTTGCATGCGTTGCGAGTGCGGCCCGCAATGCATGCGATGCGATGTGGTGCGCTGAATTCGTCAGGTTGCGCGCGCAGCTATCCGTCTGCGTCCCAGTTGCTGCGACGCTCCGCCGTTATCCTTGCGGCATGAAGACGAGGTGGCAGTAATGAGCCGGCGCGGTGGCAGTGCGGATCTTCCCTTGCATGGAGGGCGCGTTCCGCGTTGGTTGGGTGAGCGAATGGCGCGGCTTGGCGCGGTGATGTGCGAGGCGATCGTGCACAGCTATGGGCGCGATGAAGTGTTGCGGCGGCTTGCACACCCGTTCTGGTTTCAGTCGTTCGGTGCGGTGATGGGGATGGACTGGCATTCGTCCGGCATCACCACCAGCGTGATTGGCGCACTCAAGCGTGGGTTGACGCCATTGTCTGGCGAACTCGGCATCCATGTGTGTGGCGGGCGCGGCCGGCATTCGCGCGCCACGCCTTCCGAATTGCTGGCCGTGGGCGATGCCGTGGGGCTGGATGGCGTTGCATTGGTGCAGGCCAGCCGGCTGGTCGCCAAAGTGGACAGCGCCGCAGTGCAGGACGGCTTCGATCTGTATCTGCACGGGTTCATCGTCAGCGACGACGGCCGCTGGGTGGTGGTGCAACAAGGCATGCACGGGCAGCGCAAGCAGGCACGCCGCTATCACTGGCTCTCCGAAGGACTGAGCAGTTTTGTGGATGCGCCGCATGCGGCTATCGATGGCGCGCATCAAGGCAACATCGTCAATCTTGCCGACCAGCGCGCGGCTGCCTCGCGCGATGCGCAGGTGGAGTTGCTGCGCAGCACGGCGCCGGATCAGCTGGCACGCCAATGGCAACGGATTGCGGGTGAGCAGGTGCCTGCGGCGACTGTGGCGCAAGGTCCGGTCACCGGCGATCTGTTCGCCGGGCAGGAGTGGGACCCGGCGCAGCAACCGCATCTGTCCCTGCCCGATCATCACGATGTGCGCGGCGAGAACGTGATCGTCCGCCGGCTGCATGGCAGCCTGGCTGCGGCGGCCGAAGCGGGGCCCCGCGATTTCACCGCGTTGCTGCAGGTGCCGGGCGTGGGTGCGCGTACCTTGCGCTCGCTGGCGATGGTGGCTGAAGTGGTGCACGGCACACCGTGCCGTTTCAGCGACCCGGCACGCTTTTCGCTTGCGCACGGCGGCAAGGACCGGCAACCGTTCCCGGTACCTACACGCGTGCTCGATCACACCATCGGCGTGCTCAAGCAGGCGATGCAGCAGGCCAAGCTCGGTCACGACGAACGCTTGCAGGCGATCGCACGGCTGGATGCACAGGCGCGTCGTCTCGAAGCCACTGCACAGGGGCCGACAGTGGAAGACTACATTGCGCAGGAACGTCGCGATGCGCATCGGTACGGCGGGCGCAGCGTGTTCGGTTGGGAACCAGCACCAGAGGATGCGCACGCGCATGTAAGTCGTCGATGAGCATGCGCGGAAGTAGCAGTACACCGCTCGCCATCGACGGGCGCTGCTTCACCTATGTGTTTCCTTGCCAGTGGGAAGACCATTGCAAGATCGGTTTCTCGCGGGATCCGTTGCGACGTATCGGTAGCCTGCATCCGCGCTGGTTCGATTTTTTCGATCTGGAACGCGCGTTGCTCGTCGAAGTCGAGCGCGAGCGCGACGCGCGCGATCTGAAGTTGCAACTGCGTCGCCCCTTGCTTGCGCATAAAGCACCGGCACCGATGGCGATCCGCGCAGTCGTCGGTGGGCATACCGAGTGGTTCCGTGGCGTGAGTGAGGCACTGGAACTGGCAGTGAGCGGTTTGCATGCCCACGGCTACCGCGTGTTCGTCTTGCGCGACTGGTTGCACGCGGCGATGGCGCAGTGCATTGATCGGTTGTACGACTGGTCGGCCGTGCAGCTGAGTCCGGACGAACTGGATGGGCTGGTCGGGCCGACACCGGCGCAACGTGCGCTGCGCGACGTGCTGGATGGGTATCGCGCCCTCGATCTGCCGCTGCAGGCGCATCTGCCCGAACAGATCTGGGCGTGGTATTGCGGCGCGCAGTGAGCGTGTTGGCGTGCCACCTCCCAACACCGCCTCCAAGGCCACCAGGAAGAAGGCCGCATAGGACGACGCTGTAGCCAATTCCGACAAGCCGCCCTCGCTGACCCGTGCAGCGGGTGCAAAGAAAGCGCTGAAGACCGCAAGCAAAAAAACTACGGCCAGCAAGACGATAGGCAGGCATTGTCGGCACAGACCAGGCACGCCGCCAAGAAGCGCACCGCCAGCGTCCGCTCGGTAGCCGCGAAGAAAGCCGTGAAAACCAAAGGCCCGGCCGTGCGCAAGGCGGCGGCGAAGAAGGCGGTCGCGACGCGCAAGCGTACCGACCAGGGCAGTGCCACCTAGTGCAGCGATCGATCATGCTGCGTGCGCCAGACAGACACGGCTTGTCTGACGCAACTGCCTGACACAGCGCGTTTCGGTCAGCTCGCTTCAGCCGTAGATGGGCGTCGATTCGTTGACGCGTTGCGGGTGTCGTACCTGCAGGCGAGGACGCAGCCATGTCGCGCAGGCCGCTTCGTCCAGCGATCCGTCGGCCAGCCCCATATAGAACCCGTAGAGCTCCAGATCGTCTGCCACCATGATTGCGCCGTTGAGCACGATGAAGGTTTCGCAGGCGACGGCGGCGGTGCGTTTGTTGCCGTCGACAAATGGATGATTGCGCGCCAGGCCATAGGCCAGGCTGGCCGCAAGCGCCGCCAGATCCGGCGGCGGCGCGCCGTAGGACAGCAATTGCCTGGGTCTGGCCAGCGCAGAGTCGAGCAGGGCATCGTCGCGCACGCCGCTGGCGCCGCCATGCTCGGCCAGCTGACGGTCATGGATGGCCAGCACCAGCGGCCGTTCGATCAAAATGATCATGGGAATGGCTTACTGCGCCAGCTTGTGCAGCAGCGTGCGGCGCTCGCGCATCACCTGTTCGGCCACGTCCATCTGTGCGGCCAGGGTGGGGTCGAAATTGGTCAGCTTGATGCCGTCTGGTGTTTCCAGTGCATAGAGTTCGTCGCCCTTTCCGAGCCGCAGGCGAGCCAGCAGTTCCTTGGGCAGGATGACCCCGGCGGAATTGCCGATGGCGGTGATCTTGAGCTTCATGGCGGACCTCCTGTTAATACGAAAGTTATAACTCCGCAATCGGTCCCCCGCAAGCCGGATGGCTGAAGCGGCTCAGCAAGCCAATCTCGCCTGCTGCGACCAATCGGTGTACAAATGTACACCTTGTTCCGTCCGGCTACCGCGCCCCAATGTCACCGCTCACCCCCCAACGTGCCGCCGTGCTGGCCTTCCTGCAGGAGCAGGCCCAGGCAGGTGTGTCGCCCAGTCTGGCCGAGATCGCGCAGGCCTTCGGGTTTGCCTCGCGCAATGCCGCGCAAAAGCACGTGCAGGCGCTGGCCGAGGCCGGTTTGATCGAACTGCGGCCCAACCAAAAGCGCGGCATCCGCGTGCCGGGGGGCGCCGGGCGCGATGCCTTGCTGGCCTTGCCGGTGCTGGGCCGGGTGGCGGCGGGTGTGCCGATCGGGGCGGATATCGGGCTGGAGCAGCAGCTGTGGCTGGACCGCGCGCTGTTTTCGCTGCGTCCGGATTACCTGTTGCAGGTGCAGGGCGATTCGATGATCGACGACGGCATCCTGGACGGCGACCTGGTCGGCGTGCATCGCAGCAACGAGGCGCGCGACGGGCAGATCGTGGTGGCGCGGGTGGATGGCGAAATCACCATCAAGCGCCTGGAGCGCGGCGCCGAACGCATCCGCCTGCTGCCGCGCAATCGCGCGCATGCGCCGATCGTGGTGGCGGCTGACGCCGACTTCGCGATCGAAGGGCTGTACTGCGGCCTGATCCGGCAGGGCTGACATGAGCCAGGAGCCGGCACGCATCAGACAGGACGGCAATGCGGCGGTGGCACTGCCGCTGGACGCCCTGCTCGCGGCGCGTACGGTCTGGCGTGCGGGCCAGGGGACGGCCACCGCCAATGGTGGCGAATCCACCGGACACGCGGCATTGGATGCGCTGCTGCCCGATGGCGGCTGGCCGCGGCGTGCGTTGACCGAATTGCTGTTGTCTGCGCATGGCATCGGCGAGATCGCCTTGTTGCTGCCCACCCTGGCGCGGATGACCGGCGCCAGTAGCCGGGTGGTATTGGTAGCGCCGCCGTTCATTCCCTATGCGCCGGCCTGGCAGGCCGGCGGGGTGGTGCTGGAGCATCTGGAAGTGGTGCAGGCTGAGCCGCGCGATGCCTTGTGGGCGTTCGAACAATGCCTGCGCAGCGGCGCATGCGCCGCGGTGCTGGGGTGGCCGCAGACCGGCGATACGCGTGCGCTGCGCCGGTTGCAGGTGGCGGCCGATAGCGGCAATTGCTGCGCGTTCGCATTGCGCGATCGTCGCCATGCGGTGAATGCATCGCCGGCGGCCTTGCGGCTGGAATTCCTGCCCGAGCGTGATGCCTGGCAGGTGCGCAAATGCCGCGGCGGTCAGGTCCCGTCGCAGCCGTTGCGGTTGGCGCATTGAGGCGTGCGCATGTTGTGGGCCTGCATCTTGCTGCCGCAGCTGGCGCTGGACGCTGTCCTTCGGCGTCTGGAAGAGCCGCAGGCGCCGCTGGTGCTGGTGGAAGGCCCGGCGCAGTTGCGCAGCCTGCACTCGGTCAATGCCGCCGCTGCCGTGGCCGGGCTGAAGGCCGGCATGCGGCTGTCGGCGGCGCATGCGTTGATGACGCAGGTACGCACCATCGATTACGACGCGCAGAACGAAGCGCGCACGCAGCGGTTTCTGGCGGCCTGGGCGTACCGGCACAGTTCGTTGGTGAGCCAGCAATGGTCGCGTGCCGTCGTGCTGGAGGCGGGCGCGAGTTTTCGTCTGTTCGGCCCCTGGCCGCGCTTCGAGCGCCGCCTGCGCGACGAGCTGCAGGCCTTGGGTTTCCAGCACCGGCTTGCGCTGGCGCCCACACCGCGCGCCGCGCGCGTGCTGGCCGGCCTGCGCGACGGCATGGCGGTGACGCAGTTGCCGGCCCTGCACAGCACGCTCGACAACGTACCGGTGCGCCGCGCCGCGTTGCCGGGCGATGTGGGCGAGCGCCTGCAGCATATGGGCGTGCGCACGCTCGCGGCGGTGCGCGCCTTGCCGCGCGACGGATTGCGCCGGCGCTTCGGTGCGGGCCTGCTCGATCATCTGGACCGCCTCTACGGCCAGGTCGACGACCCGCTGGAATGCTACGCGCCGCCAGACCATTTCGACCACCGCGTGGAGCTGGGCTATGAGGTGGAAACGCATCCGGCGCTGCTGTTTCCGTTGCGTCGCCTAATTGGTGACTTGTGCACGTATCTGTCCATTCGCGATGGTGGCGTGCAGCGGTTTTTGTTGCGCCTGGAACACGAGGAAGGCGCGACCGATGTGGAAATCGGCCTGCTGACGCCGGAACGTGCGCCCACGTTGCTATTCGAGCTGGCCCGCAACCGGCTGGAGCGGGTGGAGATTCCGCGCCCGGTGGTGGCGATGCGCCTGCTGGCACGGCAACTGCCGCCGTTTGTCCCGGCCATGCGCGACTTGTTCGATCAACGCGCGCAGCAATCGGTGGAGTGGCCGCAACTGCGCGAACGCTTGCGTGCGCGGCTGGGCGATGAGGCGGTGTATCGCGTGCTGCCGGCCGACGACCCGCGCCCGGAACGCGCCTGGCGTCGCGCCATCGGCGATGCGGTGCGCGAAGCTGCTGCGCCGCCACGTCCGCCGCGCCCTACCTGGCTGCTGCCGCAACCGGTGCCGCTGCACGACCCGCACCTGCGTATCGTCTCCGGCCCGGAACGGCTGGAAAGCGGCTGGTGGGACGACGACGAAGCACGTCGCGATTACTACGTGGTGGAGACCGCACGCGGCCGACGCGGCTGGGTATTCGCCGCGCCTGGCCGGGTGGATGGCTGGATGCTGCACGGATGGTTTGCGTGAGCGCAGGCATGCCCGCGCGGTCGGAGCATGTGTCGCCTGGCTGGTCGTGGCGGCTTGGGCGCAAGCCGATGCCATGGCTCCGGTCAAACGCAGCAGGCGCTGTAGCCGCGCGATCTGCCGTGCACTGGAAATACCGTATCGCGCAGCCCGCTGTTGAAGGCATCCGTGCATGAGCTGGGATGACGCCATCGATGGCGTAGACCGCGACACGCCCGGCGGGCGCATGCCACGTGCCTGGAATGTTGCCGCGCGGTTGCGCGCGGCCAACGACGACATCAGCCATGCGCAGGTCGCCGATGGCTTGCCTGACTATGCCGAACTGCACTGCCTGTCGGACTTCTCGTTCCTGCGTGGGGCCTCCAGTGCCGAGCAGTTGTTCGCACGCGCGCAGCACTGCGGCTACAGCGCCTTGGCCATTACCGACGAATGCTCGCTGGCCGGCATCGTGCGTGGCCTGGAAGCGTCGCGCGTCACCGGCGTGCGGCTGATCGTGGGCAGCGAATTCACCCTGGTCGATGGCACCCGCTTCGTGCTGCTGGTGGAAAACGCACACGGTTATCCGCAGTTGTGCAGCTTGATCACCACCGCACGGCGCGCGGCGGGCAAGGGCGACTATCGCTTGGGGCGTGCGGACGTCCAGGCGCAGTTCCGCGAGGGTGTGCCAGGTGTGTTTGCGCTGTGGTTGCCTGGCGCGCAGCCGCAGGCAGAGCAGGGCGCCTGGTTGCAACAGGTCTTCGGCGTGCGTGCGTTTCTGGCGGTGGAGCTGCATCGCGAACAGGACGACGCCGCACGCCTGCAGGCGCTGCAATTGCTGGCGCAACACCTGGGCATGGCCGCATTGGCCAGTGGCGATGTGCATATGGCGCAGCGCCGCGAGCGCATCGTGCAGGACACCTTGACCGCCATCCGCCACACCACCGCGCTGGCCGAGTGCGGCGCGCACCTGTTCCGCAATGGCGAGCGGCATCTGCGCACGCGGCGCGCCTTGGGCAATATCTATCCCGATGCGCTGTTGCAGGCCACGGTGGAGTTGGCGCAGCGGTGTACCTTCGATCTTTCCAAGATCAGCTATAGCTACCCCAGAGAATTGGTGCCGGAAGGGCATACGCCCACCAGTTACCTACGCCAGCTCACCGAGCAGGGCATGCGTGAGCGGTGGCCCGATGGTACGCCAGAGAAAATACGCGACGACATCGAGAAGGAATTGGCGCTGATCGCCGAACTGGAATACGAGGCGTTCTTTCTTACCGTGCGCGATGTCGTGCACTTCGCGCGTTCAAAAGGCATTCTTTGTCAGGGGCGTGGGTCGTCGGCAAATTCGGCAGTGTGCTACGCGCTCGCAATTACCTCGGTGGATCCACGCAAGACGCGTTTGCTGATCTCGCGCTTCTTGTCCAAGGCACGCAACGAGCCGCCGGATATCGACGTCGATTTCGAGCACGAGCGCCGCGAAGAAGTGCTGCAATACGTCTACACCAAATACGGCCGGGAGCGCGCGGCATTGGCCGCTACGGTGATCTGCTATCGCGGCAAGAGCGCCGTGCGCGATGTGGCCAAGGCCTTCGGCCTGCCGCCGGATCAGATCGCGTTGCTGGCCAATTGCTACGGTTGGGGCAATGGCGAAACGCCGATGGAACAGCGCATCGAAGAAGCCGGGTTCGATCTGGCCAACCCGTTGATCAACAAGATCCTCGCCGTCACCGAACACCTGCGCGATCACCCGCGCCATCTGTCGCAGCATGTCGGTGGCTTCGTCATCTCCGACGAACCCCTGTCGATGCTGGTGCCGGTGGAAAACGCGGCCATGCGTGATCGCACCATCATCCAGTGGGACAAGGACGATCTGGAAACCATGAAGCTGCTCAAGGTCGATTGCCTGGCCCTGGGCATGCTGACCTGCATCCGCAAGACGCTGGATCTGGTGCGTGGTCAGCGGGGACGCGACTACGCTTTGGCGACGTTGCCGGATGAGGATCCGGATACCTACAAGATGATCCAGCGTGCCGACACAGTCGGCGTATTCCAGATCGAGTCGCGCGCGCAGATGGCGATGCTGCCGCGGCTCAAACCTGCAGAGTTCTACGACCTGGTGATCGAAGTGGCGATCGTGCGCCCCGGCCCCATCCAGGGCGACATGGTGCATCCGTACCTGCAACGTCGCAAAGACAAGAACCTGATCAGCTATCCCTCCGAAGGCGTAGAGAAGATTCTGGGGCCGACATTGGGGATTCCGCTGTTCCAGGAGCAGGTGATGGAACTGGTGATCCATGCCGGCTACGACCCCGACGAGGCCGACAAGCTACGCCGTTCGATGGCGGCCTGGCGACGTGGTGGCGATATGGAATCGCATCGCGTACGTATCCGCGGATTGATGGAAGGCAAAGGCTACGCCTCCACCTTCATCGACCAGATCTTCGAACAGATCAAGGGCTTCGGCTCCTACGGGTTTCCGCAAAGTCATGCCGCCTCGTTCGCCAAACTCGTCTACGCCAGTTGCTGGCTCAAACGTCACGAGCCGGCTGCCTTCGCCTGCGGGCTGCTCAACGCGCAGCCGATGGGGTTTTATTCGGCTAGCCAGATCGTGCAGGACGCGCGCCGCGGCAGCCCCGAGCGCGCGCGCGTGGAGGTGCTGCCGGTGGATGTGCTGCACAGCGATTGGGACAACACCCTGGTCGGCGGGCGGCCGTGGCGCAGCGACGCAGATCCTGGCGAACAACCGGCGATCCGGCTGGGCATGCGGCAGGTCGCTGGAGTATCGGAAGTGGTGGCACAGCGCATCGTTGCCGCACGCACGCAGCGGGCGTTCGCCGATATCGGCGATCTGTGCCTGCGCGCCGCACTCGATGAAAAAGCGCGCCTGGCACTGGCCGAAGCCGGGGCCTTGCAGGGCATGGTGGGCAATCGCAACGCCGCACGCTGGGCCATGGCCGGCGTGGAGGCGCGGCGCCCGCTGTTGCCGGGCAGCCCGGAAGAGCGCCCGGTGGAGTTCGAAGCCCCGCGTGCGGGCGAAGAGATTCTTGCCGATTACCGCTCGGTCGGTCTGAGTCTGCGCCAACATCCAATGGCGCTGCTGCGCCCGCAGATGCGCCAGCGGCGCATCCTCGGCCTGCGCGAATTGCAGGGGCGCCGCCATGGCAGCGGCGTGCATGTCGCCGGGCTGGTCACCCAACGCCAGCGTCCGGCCACCGCCAAGGGCACCATCTTCGTCACCCTGGAAGACGAACACGGCATGATCAACGTCATCGTCTGGTCGCACCTGGCGCTGCGCCGACGCCGTGCGCTGCTGGAATCGCGCCTGCTCGCCGTGCGTGGCCGCTGGGAACGCGTGGATGGCGTGGAGCACCTGATCGCCGGCGACCTGCACGACCTCAGCGATTTGCTCGGCGAGATGCAGCTGCCCTCGCGCGATTTTCATTAGTGCTGCCGACGCCGGCACGCACCGGCAACGCAACGATGCGTGATGTCCATGCACGTGCTGCGGCTGCGCTCAGTCCAACGTTGCGTCGCTGCGCGCTCGTCACCGACGCTGACGACAGCCAACCGGCAGACGCGCCGGCATCCACGTCATCGCCTGCAACATTGCTGTCGAGTTCGCTGATGGCCGTGATCATTGCCCGACAAGGTGCGAGATGTCGCCTCCAGCGCACAAACCCATGCGCGTGCATGAATAAGCCCGGCATCGGTCACCGACGGCCAACCGGTCTGTGCTACACCATGCAGGTCTGCGCAGCCGCGCTGGCTTATCCGTTCACCCACGAGGCGATCATGAAGTTGGAGGCGTTGTTCGACCAGTTGCATACCTTGCCCACCGTGCCCAAGGTGGCGCAGGACCTGATCCGTCAGTTCGACGATCCGCAGACCAATATCGATACGCTGGCGCACAGCATCGAGCGCGATCCGGTCATCGCCGCCAAGGTATTGCGGCTGGCTAATTCGGCGCGCTTCCACGGCCTGCGCGATTCCACCAGCGTGGAAGATGCGGCCATGCGGCTGGGCTTCAACACATTGCGCACGCTGGTGCTGGCCTCGGCGATGACCGGCGCCTTCCGTGCAGGCCCGGGTTTCGACCTCAAGGCGTTCTGGCGCCACAGTTTCGAAGTGGCCGGCATCTGCCGCCTGCTGGCGCGCCAGCACGGGCTCGATCCGGAGACCGCCTTCACCTGCGGCATGATGCACAACATCGGCGAGTTGCTGATCCAGTCCGGCGCTCCCGATTACGCCAGCCGCATCAATCACGACAGTTCCTCGGCCGGCTATGCCGCCGAAGAAACGTTGCAACTGGGCTTCGGCTACCCGGAGGTGGGTGCCGAACTGGCGCGCCGCTGGCAGTTGCCGACCGTGATCCAGGACGCCATCGCCTACCAGGTGCGCCCCGCGGCCGCGCCGGACGGTGCGCGGATGCCGCTGCTGGTCGCCCAGGCGGTGCAGGTCTCCGACGCGCTGCACGCCCACGGCGGCGCCACCCCGGCGGCGTTGGAAGCGGTGCGCGGCCCGCTGATGGATGGCGTGGATCTGGACGCCTTGTTCGCGGCGCTGCCGGAGGTGATCGAAGCCGATCGCGCGTTTGCCGAGTTGCTGCACTGAACAGTGGTTGCCGCTGCGTCACTCCAGACGCAGCGGCTCGAACGCGCAGTCCGCCGCGCTCCGGATGTCCTCACTCCGGGAACAGGCATAGAACTGATCCTGCCCAGGGGCTGGCGCTTGATCGAGCTGCCAGCGGGATGGGCGTTGCAGTGTGATGATCAGGTTGCGTTGTGTATCCGGCGTCTGGCGATCGAAGTAGGCCAGATCCACCTCCGTGCCACCGTGTAACGCGTAGCTGCAATTGACCAGAACTCCGGTGCTGGGCGCCGCCGCGGCGAGGGTGCCGTAGTAGAGCGCTGATGAAAAATGCCGCGGACTGCCCGCGTTGGGTTGCAGCGTACTGGCCCACACGCCGCTTCCGGAGCCGACGTCGAGCCGGACAGGGGCGCGATAGCGTCCGGCTTCGTAGTGCACCGTTTCAGGTGCTGGGCATCGTGCCGCGTCCTGAGCAGGCTGCTTGCCGGATGCATCGGCAGCAGCAGGCGGCAGTAGCATGCCGGCCAGAATCAACGGTGTCAGTGGACGGATCATGTGTCGGACCTTTCGGCACGCGGCCGCGGTATGCGATGGAAGGCCGATGAAACAGGCTTGGCGGTCAGCGCACGCCGCATCGGCCGGAGCGGGGCACACAGGCTCTTGTCGACCCGCTGCTGCGCAGGACGATAGCGAGCGCCACGCCCTGGCGCCGGCGCCATGTGCGAATCAATGGCGCCAGGGGCGCACCGATGCAACGATCCACACGGGTCGCCGCCAGTTGGCGTCTCCATCGCGCCACGCAAGGCATCGCCGCCGATGTTGTTTGCGCCACACGCCATCCCTTGCACACTGTCACGCCGCGCCGCAGCTGGACTCGCATCGGCGCAGGCGCTAGCGTGGTACGGATTTTTTGCCTACAGGGGAATGCCCAATGCGCCACGACGCGCAACCGCGCCAACTCACCTTCCGCGCCGTCGTATTGGCCATCGTGCTGGCAGTGGTGCTTTCGGCCGCCAACGCCTATCTCGGCCTGTTCGCCGGCCTGACCATCGCCACTGCCATTCCGGCAGCGGTGGTGTCGATGGGTGTGCTGCGCCTGCTTGGCGGCGGCACCATTCTGGAGAACAACATCGTCCAGACCGGCGCTTCGGCCGGCTCGTCGATCGCCGCCGGGGTGATCTTCACCATCCCCGCGCTGGTGATCATGGGCTACTGGCCGGACTTCAAGTACTGGTGGGTGCTCGGCATCGCCGGCATGGGTGGCCTGCTGGGCGTGCTGTTCTCGGTGCCGCTGCGGCGCTCGATGATCGTCGAAGACCCGCTGCCGTTCCCCGAAGGCAAGGCGGCAGCCGAAGTGCTCAAGGCCGGCGAAAATCCCGGCCCTGGCCTGAAGATCCTGGCCGCCTCCGGCGCCATCGGTGCGCTGGTCAAGCTCGCTGCCGCCAGCGGTTTGCGCGTGATCCCCGATACCTGGGCGCAGGCCACCTACCTGGGCAGCACTCGGCTGGTGGGCTATATCGGCACCAACCTGTCGCCGGCACTGCTGGGCGTGGGCTATATCGTCGGCTTGAATGTCGGCATCGTGGTGTTGTCCGGTTCCATCCTGTCCTGGCACATCGCCATCCCGCTGTATCAACAGTTCTTCATGGGCTCGGACCCGGCGCTGGCACAGAGCCTGGTCGGTGCGCCGGCGGCCGATGCCGCGTTCGGCATCTGGGGCGCGAAGATCCGCTACCTCGGTGTTGGCGCGATGTTGATCGGTGGCGTGTGGACCTTGTTTTCGCTGCGCAAATCGCTGTTTTCCGGCGTCAAGAGCGGCTTTGCCGCCGCACGCAAGAGCGGTGGCGGCGTGGTCGCCGACACCGAGCGCGATCTGCCGATGAAGTGGATGCTGGTGGCGCTGGTGCTGTGCACCTTGCCGCTGCTGGGCCTGTATCAGGCCATCGTGCAGCAGTGGCATGTGTCGATCCCGATGACCATCATCATGATCGTGGCCGGCTTCCTGTTCGTGTCGGTGTCCGGGTATCTGGCCGGGTTGATCGGCTCGTCCAACAACCCGGTCTCGGGCATCACCATCTCCACCATCCTGTTCGCCTCGGCGGTGCTGGTGCTGTTGCTGGGTAAGGACGGTCTGGTGCCGGTGGGTATCGGCGCCGCACCGCTGGGTGCGGTGGCCGCGATCATGATCGGTGCGGTGGTGTGTTGCGCGGCGGCGGTGGGCGGCGACAACCTGCAGGATCTCAAGGCCGGGTATCTGGTCGGCGCCACGCCGTGGAAGCAGCAGCTGATGCTGGGCATCGGTGCGTTCTCGTGCGCATTGATCATGGCGCCGGTGCTGAACCTGCTGGCCCAGGCCTACGGTATCGGCCCGGCCACGCCGCAGCATCCCAATTCGCTGGGCGCGCCGCAGGCCACCTTGATGGCCTCGGTGGCCAAGGGCTTGTTCGGTGGCCAGTTGCCGTGGACGATGATCGCCATCGGAGCGGTGGTGGGCGCGGCGATCATCGCGCTGGACGAATGGTTGAAGGCCACCGGCAAGCGCTTCCGCGTGCCGGTGCTGGCCGCGGCGATCGGTATCTACCTGCCGCTGGAGCTGATGGTGCCGATCTTCATCGGTGGCCTGATCGCGCATCTGGTCGAGCGCTTCCACAATATCCGTGCCGACGACGAAGATGGCCGCGACCGCGTGCATCGTCCGGGCGTGCTGTTTGCCGCCGGACTGATCACCGGCGAAGCGCTGATGGGGATCGCCATCGCGGTGCCGATCGTGCTGTCCAGCCGCGCCGATGTGCTGGCGCTGCCGGCTGCCTTGCAACTCAATCAGTGGGTTGGCCTGGCCATTCTCGCCCTGGTCGGCTGGCTGCTGTATCGCGTCGGCAAGCGCGGCGAACAGGCGGCCTGAGCCGGCGTCAGACACGGCGCATGCGATGCATGCGCCGTCCTGGCAGGGCGCAAGGCGACCTGCCCGCAGCGCATGCCGCTGCCATCTGCACCATGCCCACGCACCGCCGCCGCAGACCCACCGACCGCTCCTGACGGCACTTCTTGGTCTGCAGCCCGTCTTTGCGCCGGCTTTATGCCAGATCCTGCGCTCATGCATAGCGCCTTTATGCAGCTGCTCCGTATCGTGCCGTCTCCCGCACGGATGATGCGTTACGGCTGCCGCATACCTCGATCGACCCCGCTGATCTCCGCGCCGCAGGCCATCGCGCCGCCGCTGCTGCCGACAAAAACGTTAGCCCAATCACACTGCGTTTCTTCCAATGTGCAGTTGCGGTCACTTTTTTGTCATACGAGCGCGACAGTTCGATAGGATCAACCGGACGCCGCAAGTCCGGCGTCGTGCAGTCGATCCGCCTCTCCACGTGCACCCCCACCCACTCACTGCTGGTTTGTCCTGTCATCGATCCAGCGCTTTGCTATGGAGTTACTGTAATGCTGACTGTTATTTCCCGTTCCTCGTCCCGCGCAGCGCGCACTCCGCTGCTGGCCATCGCCATGGCCGGCGTGCTGTGCGGCCTGGCAACCCAAGCGCAGGCGCAAGACGCCACCGAAGCGGCGCTCTGCACCGATCGGCCGACCAAGGCCAATGCCACCTGCACCGTGCCGGCCGGCGATTGGCAGCTGGAAACCGACATCGGCAATTACACGCGCGACAGCCAGCCCGGCACACGCACGGAAACCTCCTACTTCACCAATCCCACGCTCAAGTACGGCGTCAGCGACCGCATCGATCTGCAGCTCAATTGGGCGCCGCAGCTACAGGTCAAGACCACCGACCGCGCCACCGGTGCGCGCACCAGCCTGAGCGGCGGCGGCGATATCTATCTGCGCATGAAGGCGCGTTTCTACGAGAGCGACACCGCCAGCGTGGCGCTGCTGCCGTTCGTCAAGGCACCCACCGCACGTACCGGGCTGGGCAACGACACCTGGGAAGGCGGCGTGGCACTACCGGTCAACTTCGTGCTGCCCAACAGCTTCTCGCTGACCTTCGGGCCGGAAGTGGATTGGTTGGCCGACAGCGATGGCAGTGGCAAGCACATCGCCATCGTCAATGCGATCAATCTGGCGCGTCCGCTTACGTCGAAGTTGTCGATGGCGGTGGAGTTGTGGTCCTCGATCAACCGCGACCCTGCGCAGACTGTCGAACAGTACTCGGCCGATATCGCGGCATCGTATCTGCTCAACCCGCTGTTGCAGCTGGATGTGGGTGCCAACTTCGGCCTCAACGACCGGACACCTGACACGCAGGTCTACGTGGGCCTGTCGCACCGCTTCTGACGTCCTCAGCCACTCGTGCCGCAGGGAGGTGGCACGGGCAAGGCGCGCGACGGCGTCTCACCTGACGTCGCGCCGCATGACGTTCTGCCTTTGCGCGTGCGCCGCAGCA
The DNA here is from genome assembly GCF_900092025.1 of Xanthomonas bromi. Classification (GTDB taxonomy): domain Bacteria; phylum Pseudomonadota; class Gammaproteobacteria; order Xanthomonadales; family Xanthomonadaceae; genus Xanthomonas; species Xanthomonas bromi. Next base: position 6,077 of record NZ_FLTX01000066.1, on the reverse strand, counting down.
CCGCCTACCATCGACGTTTTGCCGTTGCCGGAGATCTCGATGAAGCTGCGTCACGCCGTATTGCCCCTGTGTTTGCTGGCTGCCCTGCCAAGCCTTGCCGCCGCGCGCGGTTTCGATGTGCGCGACATGGTGGCGCTGGAGCGGGTCTCCTCGCCCACGCTCAGCCCGGATGGCAGCGTGGTGCTGTTTGCCAAGCGGCAAGCCAAGACCAGCAATGGCAAGCCCGCTACCAGCCTGTGGGTGCGCAATCTGCGCACCCGCGATTTGGCGCCGCCCAAGCGGCTCACCCCGGAAGGCTGGAACGTCAACAGCCCGGCGCTGTCGCCCGATGGCAAGACGGTGTACTTCCTCAGCAGTAAATCCGGCAGCCAGCAGCTCTACGCGCAGCCATTGGCCGGCGGCACTCCGCAGCAGCTCACCGCGTTTGCGGTGGGCGTGGATAGTTACAAGCTCTCGCCCGACGGCAAGCGCATTGCCTTTAGCGCAGGCGTGTTCCAGGACTGCGGCTCGGACCTGGGCTGCACCAGGAAAAAACTGGGCGAACTCAAGAACAACAAGGCCAGCGGCGTGGTGTACGACCAGCTGTTCGTGCGCCACTGGGACACCTGGAACGATGGCCGCCGCAATACCTTGTTCGTGGCCGAGTTGCCCGCGGCCGGCGCCAAGGCAGTGGTCGGTGCGTCGGCGATCAGCGCCACGCTGGCCGGCGATGCGCCGTCCAAGCCGTTCGGCGGCAACGACGATTACACCTGGTCTCCGGATGGCAGCACCGTGGTGGCGAGCGTGCGCATTCCGCAGTCGCATGGCCCGGAAGTGGGCAAGAGTGCCAAGACCAGCGCCAAGCCCACCGGCAACGACGAACCCTGGCAGACCAACTTCGACCTGTACCGCCTGGATGCCACCGGCAAGTCGGCGCCAGTCAATCTGACCGCGGCCAACCCGGCCTGGGATGCCGGCCCGGTGTTCAGCACCGACGGCAAGACCCTGTACTACCGCGCAATGAAGCGTCCCGGTTTCGAAGCCGACCGCTTCGGCCTGATGGCGATGGATGTGGCCAGCGGCAAGACACGCGAGATTGCGCCCAAATGGGACCGCTCGGCCGGCGAAATCGTGCTGAGCGACGACGGCAGCAGCCTCTACACCAGCGCGGATGATCTCGGCGACCACCCGCTGTTCAAGATCGATATCGCCAGCGGCCAGGCGACCAAGCTGGTGGGCGAGGGCAGCGTGCATGCACCGACGCTGGCTGGCAATACGCTGGCGTTTACCCGCAACTCGCTCAAGAGCGGCGATCAGATCTTCGTCAGCGACACGCAAGGCCAGGGTCTGCGCGCGATCAGTCAGAGCGCCGGCGAGCAGCTGCCGGACGTGCAGTTCGGTGACTACGAACAGTTCCAGTTCAAGGGCTGGAACAACGACACCGTGCATGGCTACGTGGTCAAGCCGTACAACTACCAGGAAGGCAAGACCTATCCGGTGGCGTTCCTGATCCACGGCGGCCCGCAGGGCACCTTCGGCAATGGCTGGAGCAACCGCTGGAATCCGCAGACCTATGCCGGCCAGGGCTACGCGGTGGTGATGATCGATTTCCACGGCTCCACCGGCTACGGCCAGGAATTCACCGACGCCATCAGCCAGCACTGGGGCGACCGCCCGCTGGAAGACCTGCAGAAGGGCTGGGCCGCTGCGCAGAAGCAGTACGGCTTCCTCAACGGCGACAAGGCCTGCGCATTGGGCGCCAGCTACGGCGGCTACATGGTCTATTGGATGGCGGGCAACTGGAACCAACCATGGAAGTGCCTGGTCGACCATGACGGCGTGTTCGACAACCGCATGATGGGTTACTCAACCGAGGAACTGTGGTTCAGTGAATGGGAAAACGGTGGCACGCCTTGGCAGAACCCGGCCGGCTACGAGAAGTTCAACCCGGTCCTGCACGTGGACAAGTGGAAAGTGCCGATGCTGGTGATCCACGGCCAGCAGGATTTCCGCATCCCGGTCGAACAAGGCCTGGCCGCGTTCACCGCGCTGCAGCGCAAGGGCATCGACTCCAAGTTCCTGTACTTCCCGGACGAGAACCACTGGGTGCTCAAGCCGGATAACAGCGTCTTGTGGCACGACACCGTCAACAGCTGGCTCAAGCAACATATCGGCCAGTGAGGCAGTGCCGGCACGCCGCCTGGTGCGGCGTGTCGGTGATGGCGCGTATGCCGTGCGCTGGGTGATCGGCAGGCGCTGGTCGCGAGGGTATCGGCCAGATTGCTGGTCGATGAAATGAGGGGGGGCGGAGGCTGCGACGCCAGTGGCGTGGTTGTGCTGCAAACCTGGCAGGTCGGCTGATGCAAGGTCTGCGGATGAGTGCGCTGGGGCTGGATCGGTTGCGACGCTCCCGGCTGCGGGCCGATGCATCCCCACCACATTTTGCCGCAGAGCATCACAGGCGTGTCAAACTAGCACTTATTCCGCTTCCCAGCTCCCTGTCAGGACCGCCAGGACCGTTTGCATGCGCACGTCGTTCCGCCCCGCATTGTGGGCAATCGCTCTGATCTGTAGTCCCGCCCTGGGCGCCGCGTCGCGGCCTGCTGGTGCGCCTGCGCGCGCACCGGTGGCGCTGCCGGCGTCGTCCGAGTCAGGTAGCGACGCGAGCGTGCCATTGCCGGCCACGCTGCAATCAGGCATGGGGTATCGCGCGTTTGCGCAGGCGGTGATGGAGCAGGGCTGGCAGCTGATGGACCCGCTTGCGGCCGATAGCTGCATGGCCGCTGGCGACTGCCAGATCGAGTTCATTACGCCCGGCGGCAGTGCGCGCCTGCGCGTGCAGGTGGGCTCGCAGGCCGGCGCGGCGGTGGTGCAGAGCTGGCATGCGCGACAGGTGCCGCTGGATCGCATCGGCAACCCGACCGCTGCGGCAGTGGATGCCAAGGCTGCACCGACTGCAGTCGACGCGGGCAATCACCCGCGCTGAGTCACCCGGTCGCAGGCCTATCGCGCATGCCGCGTATCATGGCGCGGCGGGAGCGGGTGGTTTGGATCGCGCGCCTCGTGTGATGCGCCTTTCCCGATTCCGAGCACATTGCCCTGCATGAACCTTCTCGCATGAAGAGCATCGATCCCGCCGATCTGGAAGCGTTGTTCGATGCCGTGCCGGACGTGTTGTTCTTCGTCAAGGATCGCGAAGGCCGCTACACCCACGTCAACCAGACCATGCTGCGGCGGCTGGGGCTGAAGTCGCGCAAGGAGTTGATCGGCAAGCGTGTGGCCGAGGTCTATCCAAGTGGCCTGGGCGCCAATTACGCCAATCAGGACGAGCAGGTGCTGGCAGGTGAGGTGATCGACAACCTGCTGGAGCTGCATCTGTTCGCCAACCGCGAGCCTGGCTGGTGCCTGACCTGCAAGCGGCCGTTGCTGGTGAATGGCAAGGTGCAAGGCATCATCGGCATCTCGCGCGATCTGGGCCCGCAGGACGGGCAAGAATCGCAGTACGAAAAGCTGCGTCTGGCGCTGGCGCATCTCAACGCCAACTACGCGCAGAACGTGCGCATGCAGGCGCTGGTGGAGATCACCGGGTTTTCGATGTCCAAGCTGCAACGCTCGTTTCGCAAGGTGTTCCAACTGACGCCGCAACAGGTGCTGGCCAAGCTGCGCCTGCAGATGGCGATGCATCTGCTGCACGGAAACAAGAGCCTCACCGAAATCGGCCACGCGTGCGGCTTCAGCGATCAAAGCGCCTTTGCGCGGCAATTCAAGCAAGCGGTAGGCATGACGCCACGCGAGTATCGTGCGTTGGCGAATGCGCAGCAGTTGCCTGCCGAAACGTTGTAGAACAGCGGACAAAGACGACTGCACAGCTGTGGCATGTTTGAAGCCGCCTTCGGCAATCAGCGTGTGCTGTGTGGTGTCTCCAGGTGCACCGCACCGCCAGCGCTTCTAGAGCGGCTAGCGAAACCCGGGAATAAGGCGTAAGCAGATGATGGAGCAATCAAGCCAGCGCAATGCCGGGCGGATAGCGATGTGACGTCGAAGCAGGCGCGTCGTTTGCCCATGCCAGCGAACCCGGCATGCGTGCGCTCGACGATTCAGCGATGACGCTCCAACCGCTCGTTGCGTTCGATGCCCTTGCGTGCAATCCGCGCAATGACGCCGCTGCTTGGGAGATGTACGACACCGTTGGATGCCGTGAGCTTTTTCGACATGCAGTTTGCTTGATCAGCGTGCGGGCGCTCTGGTTTTCGCAGATGGCCGGCAAGGCATCAAGCAACTCCTCAAACACGGCCGAAGCGTGCCGATTGATGCCGGGGGCCGACGCCGCCTTGGAGCGGCTGAAAAAACGGAGCGAGCGGTCTCAGGCGGGTGTGGGCGGCGTACAGGAACCGTCCTGCACGTGGATACATGCCGATACCGAGCACTGGCCGCGCAGGAGTGTGTTTAGCCGTTCTTCTTTTCCGGAGTGCTGCGATCTTTACCTCTTGCTTCACGGACCGCAGGTGCCGCCGGCGGTGTACCGTGGAACGCCCCGGAACTTCAGCCTGTTCTCTGAGGCTTCTGAGTTATCAGGCAGACTCACCCGATAGCCTGGTCCCGTCCTTGAACAGCTGCACGCGCCAACAAGTGGTTTCGTATCAGGCACCAAGCATTCGCGCGGTATGCGGGCAGCGCAGCATTCGGTGGTTTACAAACGCATCGCGTAGCACGCTTCTATCCGTGGCTGAGTCGAACTGCTTGCGTTGAAACGGCAATCACAGGCACCACGCAGACACCGCTAGATACATCAGTCGCGATCGCATGGTAAAGAAATGTTGGGCTGATCCGATAACGAGCGAGACAGGCACTGCGACATGCAACTTGACCGGGCAAGCGGATTGAGCACCATGACGCCACCAAGGCGGGGACTGCACCATGCCTGCGCGGTGGGCGTCGTTGCCGGCGTGCCGAGCCTTGCCTTACAGCACGATCAAGAACCGCGCACATCCCGAAAATGGGCATATCTGGACGTGGGGTGCGAGGCAATGGGATGGCAATCTCGGAGGAAGCACCGTGCCTAAAGTTGGACCGACCAATCAGGCCCCACGGGACCCCGCACAATCGATTGAAACTGCACCGACACCATTGGGCCAGGGGGCAGCCACAAGTACCTCTACCGACGTTGTGGCGCCCTCTGCGCAACTCGGCGGGCTTGCCATCAGACCGCCGAGACTGGCCCGAGCCTCCACAACTCATGCCCCAGCGACATCCTCTGCCAACGCCAGGGGCGTCATGGCCTCGCTCTTGGCCGCGCCGTCAGTACCGCCAGCACAAGATCCTTTACAAGTATTGAGCAGGGCCTCGTCCAGGCTGAAACAATTCAACGACTTGACATTCAACGTAGCGCCGACCGAACCAGCGGACATCAGAGCTCTGGAAGCAAGACTCAATTCCGGGCAGGCCATGCTCGTATCCGCTCGACAAGGCTTGAATGCACTGGCCGAGTTGAAGATTCAACGGCGCCTGACGCTCCAGAGCATCGATGACTGCGAGAATTTCTTGGTGTCGCAGATCGCACAGACCGCATCCCTGCAATACGCTTCATGCGAGACGATGATCAGACAGAAACTGGCCACGGAATTGGGCTATGTGATCACCCAAAGGGCCGAGATGGTGGTCTTGCCCCCTGACGCCATCCGTCTGCAGCAACCGCAATCCTGGCTTACGTTACGCACTCATCTTCTTGATGTCATCGAAGTGATGGAGGATGTTTGCCAGCGCATCAAAGTGCCGATGTCGGGTAAGGAGCCGCGTGACTCGCTCAAGGACAAGCTGCAGGTCCTCAGGGGAATTGTGGCATCGTGCCATGAGAAGATGCAGACAGTCCGCGGAATTCTCGTCGAAATACATTCAGTGAGACTTGCCGATCAAGCCGAAGATTGCGGCCTGCACCAGGTGCTTGACCAACTGAAGGAGCTTGAAGAAATCGACAACCTCAACAAATTCGAGGTGGGCGAAGCACTCAGGCGTGTGACCCAGGTCAATGTCGAACGCTATCTTTCAACCGAGCACTCGGTTACACCGGAGATGCTGGCCATCTGCAAGAACGTGCTTTT
>NZ_FLTX01000008.1 GCF_900092025.1 Xanthomonas bromi | reverse complement strand
CCTAAGTTCCTGACCCGGAAGCCGCAGGACGCGGTCGATTACCGCACGGTACCCGTGCTCGATAATCGAGAGCGCAGTCGGTGCTGGCGTTTACGCCTTCATGTCGATCGACAAGACCGCAAGGCCAGGCACCCGGGAACGCTACCGGATCGATCAGGATCGAGGCAGCGGCAGCACCGAGCCACAAGGCGTCCTGCATCCATTGCCCCCACGCAAGTTTCGATGCGTCTGCGCTCCATCCTGCTGCTCGCCAGCCTGGCCACCGCGTTCGCCAGCGTCCCGCAGTAGCGCAATCCTGCGCGCCAGCGGTAGCCAACGTTGAAGCCCTGCATCTACTGCTTGCCGTTTAAACACCTTCGCATTGCGTACGTACAGCGACTCTGATCCCCTGCGGCGTGGGCGGCGCATCTCTGGCACACTTGCTGCCCAGGGACGTGCATCCACCGCCGGAGTTGCGGACAGGTCGATCACGTCGACCGTCTGTCCGACCTACCGGGGATTCCATGAACACGCTGACTCGCACCGCCCTCGCCATCGCACTGGCCGCCTCGGCCGCACCCGCCTTTGCACAGTCGGCCGGTCATTGGACGACCGGTTACGGTGCCGGCTATGTCTCGCCCAAGTCCAACAGCGGCACCTTCGGCGGTACGCAGGCCGAGATCACGAGCGCGCCGGCGCTGTCGTTCACCTACGAATACTTCCTGCGCAACAACCTTGGGATCGAAGTGCATGCCGCAGTGGCCGGCAAGCACGACCTCGAACTGCAGGGCATCGGCAAGGTGGGCAGCTATTGGTCGGTGCCGCCGAACGTGTTGTTGCAGTAACACATCAACGGCTACGGCACGGTGTCGCCGTTCGTGGGCGTGGGCATCAACTACACCACGTTTCTGGGCGAAGACACCGAGCCGACGATCAATAACGGTGATCCGCGCTTCGGCGATTCGGTCGGCGCCACCGCGCATGTCGGCGTGGACTTCATCTTCAACGAGCGCAGCGGCCTGCGCGTGGATGCGCGCTGGACCGATTCGCGCAGCGACGTCGACTTCAATGGTGCGCGGCAGGGTAAGGCGCGGATCGATCCACTGACCTTCGGTGTGTCGTACCTGGTGTATTACTAAGAGCGGCTAGCCAGGTCCGTGCAGCCGCCAGACCGGCGAGGATCGACAGGCACCACGCCTATACGCAAGTTGCTGCGCGCCGCCCACTCCCGCCTGACGATTGCTTGCTGCATTTTTGTCAGCCGCTCCAGGCAGTACCGGCCTCATGCTGAGGCGCGGCTGTCGCATGTGCGGGACGGCCATCAAACCGTCCCGGACCGATGCGTACAATCGCGAAATGAAAACTTTCCCCCTCCCAGCATTCGTTGTTGCAACGGCAATGGCCGCCGCGCTTCACCCCACCACCGCGTTGGCCTGGGGCCCGCAAGGCCACCGTCTGGTGGCGCGTATCGCCGAAACCGAACTGAGCCCGCAGGCACGCGCACAAGTGGCGCAATTGCTGGCCGGCGAGCCCGACCCGACACTGCACGGCGTGGCCTCCTGGGCCGATGAGTTGCGCGAGCACGACCCCGATTTGGGCAAGCGCTCCGGCCCCTGGCATTACGTCAATCTCGGCGAACACGACTGCACGTATTCGCCGCCGCGCGACTGCCCGGACGGCAACTGTGTGATTGCCGCGCTCGACCGGCAAACCGCCCTGCTCGCAGATCGCACACAGCCGCTGGACGTGCGCCGCCAGGCCTTGAAGTTCGTGGTGCATTTCGTCGGCGACATCCATCAGCCCATGCACGCCGGCTATGCCCACGACAAGGGCGGCAACGACTTCCAGCTGCAGATCGACGGCAAGGGCAGCAACCTGCATGCGTTGTGGGACAGCGGCATGCTCAACGAACGCCATCTGAGCGACGATGCGTATCTGCAACGCCTGCTCGCATTACCAGCGGCCGCGCCGGTGTCTCCGGTTCTGCCACCGCCGGCTGCGGCATGGGCGCAGGCGTCGTGCAAGATCGCCGTCACGCCGGGCGTTTACCCGAGCGCGCACGTGTTGCCCACCACCTACATCGCCACCTATCGCCCGATCGCCGAAACCCAGCTACGCGTCGCTGGTGACCGGCTCGCCGCGATACTCAACGCGGCGCTGGCCAGCCCCTGACGTGGAGACGCCGCTGCAGCCCCGGGTGCGTGCGTTCTTTCATGCCGACAGCAACACCTTCACCTATGTGGTCGCCGATGCGGCCACCGGTGCGGCGGCAGTGATCGACCCGGCGTTGGACTACGTAGCCGAGACCGGCGTCATCGGCACCCAGGCGGCGCAAGCCATCCTCAATGCCATCGGGCAGCACGGATGGCAGCTGCAGTGGCTACTGGAAACCCACGCGCATGCCGATCACCTGTCTGCTGCGCAGTGGCTGAAACAGCAATGGCCGCAGGCGCGCATCGGCATCGGCGAAGGCATTCGCCAGGTGCAGCAAGCCCTCGCACCGCAGTACGCATTGCCGGACGACTTTCGGGCCGATGGCTCGCAGTTCGATCATCTGTTTGCCGACGACGAGCGCTTCCTGCTTGGCGGTATCGAAGCACGCGTCATCGCGGTGCCCGGCCACACCAGCGACAGCATTGCGTATCTGATCGGCGATGCGCTGTTTCCGGGCGACTCGTTATTCATGCCCGATGCGGGCACGGCGCGTTGCGATTTCCCCGGCGGCGATGCGCGCCAGCTGTTTGCCTCGATCCAGCGCCTGTACGCGCTGCCGGAGAGCACTCGCGTCTTCGTCTGCCACGACTACGGGCCGGGCGGGCGCGCGGTGGCGCACCAGACCAGTATCGGCGCGCAGCGGCGCAGCAATATCCACGTGCGCGACGGCGTGGATGTCGATGCCTTCGTGGCGCAGCGACAGGCGCGCGATGCCAGCTTGTCCGAACCCAAGCTGATCCGGCCGGCCTTGCAGACCAATCTTCAGGCGGGACACTACTCCGGAGTCACTCTACCGCGCGGGTAGGCTCGCCACGCGGGGCGCATCGCGTAGCCGCTATGATCGGGGCCTACCTGACTGGTGAGGAGCTTCCCATGCGCATGATCGGTTTCTGGCTGCGCGCGTTATGCGTGCTGACGGCGGCGATGCCGATGCTGGCGAGTGCGCAAACCGCACCGGTGACGGTGTTTGCGGCTGCCAGCCTGAAAGAATCGATGGACGAAGCCACAGCCGCGTACGAGAAAGCGACCGGCACCCCGGTGCGGGTGTCGTATGCGGCGAGCTCCGCGCTGGCACGCCAGATCGAACAAGGCGCACCCGCCGACGTCTTCTTTTCGGCCGACCTGGAATGGATGGACTATCTGCAACAGCGCGGCCTGGTGCTGCCGGCGCAGCGCCACAACCTGCTCGGCAACACCCTGGTGTTGGTCGCCCCGGCGAACAGCACGCTGCGCCTCGACCCACGCACGCCCGGCGCCATCGCCAAGGCGCTTGGACAGAGCGGGCGCCTGGCCGTTGGCCAGACCGCCAGCGTGCCGGCCGGCAAATACGCCGCCGCTGCGCTGCGCAAGCTCGGCCAATGGGACAGCGTCAGCAACCGTCTTGCCGAATCGGACAGCGTGCGCGCGGCACTGATGCTGGTGTCGCGCGGCGAAGCCCCGTTGGGCATCGTGTATGGCTCGGACGCACGTGCCGATGCCAAGGTGCGCGTGGTCGCCACCTTTCCCGACGACAGCCATGACGCCATCGTGTATCCGGTTGCCGCACTGAAGAACAGCCGCAATCCCGCAACCGCCGCATTCGTGACCTGGCTACGCAGCAAACCGGCGAAGGCGATCTTCGTGCGCCGCGGTTTTTCGTTGAAGGATTGAGGCACACGGTTTGTCGATGTTCACCCCGGAAGAGCTGACCGCGATCGGCTTGAGTCTCAAGGTCGCGATCGTGGCGGCGCTCGCCAGCCTGCCGCCGGGCATTGCCTGCGGCTGGCTGTTGGCGCGGCGCCGCTTTCCGGGCAAGGCCTTGCTGGACGCGCTGCTGCATCTGCCCTTGGTGATGCCGCCGGTGGTCACCGGCTATGCGCTGCTGGTGGTGCTGGGCACGCAGGGGCCGGTGGGCAGTTGGTTGCTGGAACACCTCGGTATCCGGTTCGCCTTCCGGTGGACCGGCGCCGCGCTTGCGTGTGCGGTGATGGGATTCCCGCTGATGGTGCGCGCGATTCGTCTGTCGATCGAAGCCACCGATCGCCGCCTGGAAGCGGCCGCCGCCACGCTGGGCGCCGGGCCGTGGCGCGTGTTCTTCAGCATCACCTTGCCACTGGCCTGGCCGGGCCTGGTCGCCGGCGTGGTGCTCGCGTTCGCCAAGGCACTGGGTGAGTTCGGCGCCACCATCACCTTCGTGTCGAATATCCCTGGCGAAACGCAGACCTTGTCGTCGGCCATTTACGGGCTGATGCAGGTGCCGGGCATGGAATCGGGCATCTGGCGGCTGGCCGGCGTGGCGCTGGCGATTTCGCTGGCGGCGTTGCTGCTGTCCGAGTGGCTGGTGCGCCGGCCGCATCCGCACGAGGACGAGTGATGCTGGATCTGGATCTGCAGCTGCAACGCGGCACGTTCGAACGCCGCATCCGTATCCACGACGATGCGCGCGTCGTCGCACTGGTGGGGCCCTCCGGTGCCGGCAAGACCACAGTCCTGAACGCAATTGCCGGATTGGTGCGCCCGCAGGCCGGGCACATCCGCATCGATGGACGCTGCCTGTACGACGCCGGGCAGGGCATCGACCTGCCCACGCACAAGCGCCGGATCGGTTACGTGTTTCAGGATGCGCGGCTGTTCCCGCATCTGGATGTGCGGCGCAACCTGCGCTATGGCCGGCATGCGCGCGGCACCACGCCTTTTGGCTTCGACGATGTGGTGGCCTTGCTCGGCATCGCGCCGCTGTTGCAACGCCGGCCACGCAACCTCTCTGGTGGCGAGACGCAGCGCGTGGCGATCGGCCGTGCCTTGTTGGCGCAACCTTCCATCCTGCTGTTCGACGAACCGCTGTCGGCCCTGGATCACGCGCGCCGCGAAGAATTGATCCCTTACCTGCAGCGCGTGCGCGACGAAATTCGCCTGCCGATGCTCTACGTCAGCCATCACCCCGATGAAGTACAGCGCATTGCCGACAGCGTCCATGTGCTGGATTGAGGGCGGTGTGGGTGTCGATCTGCGCTTGCGTGTCTTGCGGTGTCGCACGGATATCGAGGACGGCCTTGACGATCTTGGTCCGTCTTCGTCAACCACTCCATTCACTGCGCGCCATTGCCGTGCCGCGCAGTAGACGCGAACCGGCGGGCATTACCTCGCCAGCTTCGATCACGCGTGCCCACACGCTGCGCAATGGCTGCAGCACCTAGCGTGCGACCTTCCCGGTCCGCACACTCACCTTGCCCTGCCGCACTTCGAAGGTGAACGCGAACGATAGCGTCACCGGCACCGGCTCGATCTGCGTCGCGTCAGTGCAGTCGTCCGGCGCTGCCGGTTGCGCGACCCCTGGTGCATAGGTACACATCGCGGCCGGAACGAACTGCCATCGCTGCGCGGTGGTGCACACCGCTTGCATCAGATCGGCGTTGTCCGGCAGTAGTCCCGCCGCGCATTCGTCACGGTCGGACATCGGGTCGACGCGCTGCACCGTACCATCGGCGCTCAGGATGAGATGCGCGCAGACGGTGGTCGGCGCCAAGGTCTGGCGCGGCGAATCGGCGGGCAGTACCGGCGCCTCGCTGTGCAGCGCGCGCGGCATGCGGAAGCGCTGCGCTGGTTCCAGCGTGTAGGACGCGATGCCCGCAGCGCCAGCGCCATCCGGCTGCGAGGGCAGCATGCGTTGATCCACTGAATCTTCGCGCTCGCTGCGTTCCTGCTCCGCGACCTGGCGGGTTGCGCAACTGCTCACGGCCAGGGCCAGTGCGACGCTGCAGACCAGACGCTGATTCATTGCAGCGTTCCGCGTGTGGCGCATTCCGCTGTTGCGCAGCCGGCAGCACGCTCGGTCGCTGCGGCAGTGGGCGACGTCCCGGCAGCACCGATATCCATATCCAGTTCTGCGGTCGCCGGCGCCGTGTCCGGTGAATCCAATTCGAACTTCACCGGCACGCGCACCTCGGACGCAACCGCTTTGCCATCCTCCAGTGCAGGTGGGAAGCGCCAGTGGCGTGCTGCGTCGAGCACGGTCTGATCGAACACGCCAGCCGGGGTGCTGCGCACGATGGCGATGTGGTCGGGTGTTCCAGTTGGGCTCACCGCGATCTGCAATTCGACAAATCCCGCCACGCCTGCCGCGAACGCGTCAGGCGGATACCTGGGCGGCTGCATGGTGTGGAAGTCCAGTCCATTGCCGGGGACGCGCCTGCCCTGCAGCTGCGCAGGCTGGAACGCCCAGCAGGCGCCGCTGACCATCACCGCCAATAAGACCACCATGCGCAGGTTCCAGCGCGCGCGCGGCACCTCCATCGCTGGCTCCAACAAGGCCGCGACGCGTTGCGTGACTGCGTGCGGCGCGGTCCAGTGACAAGCGGTGGGCATCCAGTCGGCACCACACTGGGTCTTGAGCATGGCGGTGGCGTAGCTGCGACGCTTGCCTGGATAGCGCGCAAGCACGTCTGCATCGCAGGCCAGTTCCTGATCCAGCCGGAACGCGCGCCATGCCAGATGCATCAACGGATGACACCAGCCGATGCACAGCAACAGTGCCGCCAGCAGATTGGCATACAGATCGCCACGCCGCAGATGCAGTTGCTCATGCGCCAGGATCAAGGTGCGCTCGGCGGCGGTGTAGCGCGTGTCGAAATTCATCGGCAGCACAATGCGCGGGCGCAAGATACCCAGCGACACCGGCAGGCCCACATCGTGCGTTGCCGTCCATAGCCCGCTGTCGAGCGCATGCAATGCACCCAGACTGCGCACGAAACGCTGCTGTCGCCACCAGAGCGCTACGGCCATCGCGACCGCACCGGCCCCCCAGACAGCCAGCAATGTCCCCGCCCATGTGGGTTCGCTACCTTGCAGGTCGAGCGGCATCGCGACCAACGCCGGCATCTTGGGCAATGCGGTGGCGATCTGCGGGGCCGGCATGACGGCTGCCAGCACTGCGAGCGGCACGGCGGCCCAGATCGCGTACGCCGCTGTTGCGCCCAGCCATGCACGCAGTGCGCGACGCAGAACGAGACATGTCAGCAACGCGGCGCTGCTGTACAGGGTGACGCGCAACAGCAATGGCAGGTCAAGGTGCATCGTCCAACTCCTTGAGCAGACGCTTCAATTCCGCGATGTCGGACGCGCTGAGTTTTCCACGTTCGCTGAAGTGCGCTACCAGTGGCGCAATCCGCCCGCCGAACAGTCGCTGCAGTAGTCCTTCGCTCTGCTGCTGCACCCAGTGCTCACGCGCCAGCAGCGGCGCGTAGTGATATTTGCGGCCGTGTTTTTCTGCCGCAACGGCACCTTTGGTGAGCAGCCGATTGAGCAAGGTCTTGATGGTCGGCTCGGCCCAGCCGGTGTGCGCCAACGCGGCAACCACCTCGTCTGCCGTGCGCGGCGCGCCATCCCAGAGCACCTGCATCACCACGGCTTCAGCGTCACTGATCGACATGCGATTACACTCGTAATTTTTATCGATTACGCGCGTAAACGAACCCGATGTCAAGCACCGTTCGTCGGTGCGTGATGCCCCGCCCTGCGGATCGACTGTCAGCTGATCGGGTTGCCGGCAAATTGCACGCTGACCCGCAAGCCGCCCAACGTGGGAGCTTCATCCAGCTGCACGCGTGCGGCATGTGCCACGGCGATGTCGTGCACGATCGACAACCCCAGCCCGCTGCCTTCCACACCGGTACCGAGTTCCCGATGGAAGCGATGAAACACGCCTGCGCGTGCGGCTTCCGGTATGCCGGGACCGGAATCTTCCACCACCAGGGTCGGCAGCGGTGCGTGGTGCGTGCTGACCCGGATGCGACCACCGACCGGTGTGTAGCGCACGGCATTCTCCAGCAGGTTGCGCAGCAGCAACGACAACGCGGTTTCGTCGGCGATGACCATCACCGGTTGCAGTGCCAGCTCCACGGTCTGCTGGCGCTGCACTGCCAGCACCAGCACGTCTTCGGACTCGCTGCGTACCAAGGTGTCCAGGCTCACGCTGCGCTGTGGGAGCGCAGCCGCCGCTTCGACCCTGCTCAAGGCCAGCAGTTGCGCGATCATGCGTTCGATGCGGAACACGTTGGCATCGAGCTGGTGCTGCGATTCATCGCGTTCCTGCGCATTGGCGGCCAGACGCAAATTGGCCGCATGCACTTTGAGTGCGGCGATCGGTGTCCGCAATTCATGCGCAGCATCGGCGATGAAGCGACGTTCGCGTTCCAAGCCATCCTGCACGCGGTCCATCAATCCGTTCACTGCGCGCACCAGGCCGTGCACCTCGCGCGGCATATGCTGCGGCTGCAACGGCTGCAAGCGCTTGGGGTCGCGCTCGCCGATCTCGTCGGAGACACGCACCAGCGAGCGCATTGCCCAATTCACCACCGCCCAGATCAGCAGCACCATCAACGGCAGCGCCATCAGTAGCGGCAACAAGGTTCCCAGCGCGATGTCTTCGGCAAGTTCCTCACGAATGTCGGCGCGTTCGGCCGATTGGAACCAGCGCCCGCCCGGCGAGCGCAGCGTGAATGTGCGCCACTGGCCGTCGGCAAATTGGACGTCTGCATAGCCGGCACGCAGCGGCGCCAGCGGTTGCGTCGGCGCGCTGTCCGAACGCAACAGCAGCGCGCCGGCAGGGTGGCGCACTTGGAATGCCAGTTTGGTTTCGTAGGCATGGCCGTCCTTGAACGCCAGCGCTTCGCCCACGCCTTGTGCCTGCCCGTGCCATCCGCGGATCACGATCGGCTCGCCTTGGGGCAGATCGTCCAAGGCTTGATCCACCAACGACAGCAGCACGCACGCCGATTGCACCAGGCGTGCATCGGACATTTCACCGGCTTCCTGCAGGCCTGCGCGATAACTGAAACCGGCTGCCGCCAGCATCAGCAGCGACAACACTCCCAGCAGGGCCAGCAACAACACGCGCCGAATCGAGTTCATTGCGGCGCTTGCGGCAGCACCGCGGCGGCCTGTGCGGCCTGTTCGTCCAGCGCATAACCGATGCCGCAAACGGTGCGGATCACAGACGCCGACAGCTTGCGACGCAACTGGTGCACATGCACGTCCACCGCATTGCTGGCGACGTCTTCGTCCCATCCATACAGATGTTGCTGGATGCGTTCGCGACCGATCGGCCGGCCGCGTTGCTCCATCAGCAGCCACAACAGTGCGAACTCGCGACGGGTCAGATCCAGATCGCGGCCATGCCAGCGAACGGACATGCCGACCGGATCCAGCCGCAGCGCGCCGGCCTGGAGTGCCGGCTGCGTGCGCCCGGCCGAGCGGCGCAGAATGGTCCGCGTGCGCGCCAACAGTTCATTGGTGTCGAACGGCTTGCCTAGATAATCGTCTGCACCGACATCCAGGCCAAGCGCGCGGTCGGCTGCACGCTCGCGTGCGCTGAGCACCAGAATCGGCGTGTCCAACGGATGACGCTTTCGGGTTGATACTGCTGCAGGCAGCGCAGCAGCGTCGGCACATCCAGTCCACTGGCGCCGGTGTAACCGATCTGCGCCAGCGACGGCAGCGCCACCTGCGCACCGGATAACAAGGTCGCGTAAAGCCCGGCCACGTTCTCCAGCAAGGTGGACAACGGCATCAGGCACAGATGCCGACGCGGTGCGATCGCAGCCGAGGCATCCACCAGCGACGCGGCCACCGTGAGCAAGCTGTCGGCCGATAGGCACACGCCCTTGGGACGACCGGTGGTGCCGGAGGTATAGGTGATGCAGGCAGTGGCCTCCGGCAGTGCGGGCCGCTCGACGACCGCCGCCACCCGCCAGAACTGCAGCGTCTCTTGCTGCAGCGCTGGGAGCGGACCACTGGTGCCGGGCGGCGCAGCGGCGGCCGCGTCGGTCACCACGCATTGCGCGCCGCTGGACGTGAGCGCATGCAGCACCTGGGCATCGGAGAAGAACGTGGGCAACGGCACGTGCACGGCGTCGATCAGACGTAGCGCCAGATCCAGGATCAACCAGTCCGGACCGTTGTCCAGCCGGCTGGCAACCCGCGTCAGTCCTGCGGTCTGGAGGCGTGCTGCCAAGCGCGCGACCGCGTCGGCCAGGGTCTGTGCGTCCAGGCTGCCGGCGGCACTCAGCACCCGCGGCGCATGCCTGTGCGACTCAGCGAGCAATTGGGCGAAACGTGCGCTCATGCGCCCATTCCCATCAGGTACGGCAGCGTCTCGATGCACGGCCGTGTGGCCTGCGGATGCAACGCCTGCCGCTCCAGTAAAAATGCATGACCGGCGGCGACGTCGCCGCACACCACCTGCGGTTGGGTGGCGTAGTAGCTGCCCCAGTCGGTGTCATCGTCGCGAAGGCGCGACTGCAACGCAGGCGCCAACACCACCATCCCTAGCTGTAGCCGATCGAAGGTATTGCGCAGGCCACGGGTCGCGGCGAACAACACCCAGCGCACACCGGCATTGTGCAGCGCATGGGTCATCTGCGGGATCAGTGCGCGTGCGCTGCCGGAGCTGATCGCCGCGAAGTTGCCCACCTCGGCCAAGCCCGAGCGTGCCACCGGCGCGGCCATGCGGGTGGCCAGCGCCGACTCGGCAGGCTCGTCCAGATACTGCTCTACGAACAACCCGCCAGCACTACCCAGCCGCATGCCCACTGCCGCCATCAGTGCGCCGTCCGCATCGCGGTAAACCAGCAGCTGCGGCAGGAAGCTACGCAGCTGCGCGCCATAACGCCGCAGGTAAACCGCCGCGATAAAGCGTTCCACCTCCTGGCGCTGCGCATGCCCAGCCTCGATCAGGCTGGCACTGGCAAATGCAGGGCGGGAGTACAAGCGAGAGGGCGTGGAAACGATCATGCAGCGCATGCTGGGCCAGCTCGATTAAGTGACCATGAGCCGTGTGTTACCGAGTTGTAAGTTCTGCACTAGCAATTCGTTGCGCGGCGTCAGGCCTGGCCTGACAACTATCGGTGCCTGCACGACAGCGCTTTCGGCTACGCTCTCGCGCATGAGCACACATGTCACTGAGTTGAGCACTGCGGTTTCGCACATCCTGCAACACATCGATGGACCGCTACGTGTCGGCGCACCGTTGGGCATCGGCAAGCCGCACCGGCTGTTGAACGCGCTGTACACCCAGCTCAAGGACACGCCGTCGCGGCCGCTGGCCATTTACACGGCGTTGTCGCTCAACCCGCCCAAGCCGGGTGCCGGACTCGAAGCACGTTTTGCCGCGCCATTCATCGCGCGTCATTTCGGTGACGATTTCCCTCGCCTTGCCTATGTCGATGCGATGCTGCGCGATGCCTTGCCCGCGCATGTGCAAATAGAAGAGTTCTACATGCAGTCCGGCGGGCTGCTGCATTCCACCCAGGCCCAGGCCGACTACACCAGCCTCAACTACACGCATGCCGCTGCCGCAGTGGCGCAGCGCGCGCCCAACCTGATCGTGCAAAAGGTCGCGCGCGAAACAGGCGGCACGCAGCTGTCGTTGTCGTGCAACAACGACATCACCCAGGACACCCTGGATGCGGTACAGGCGCTCGGCTTGCCGCGGCCGATGCTGGTTGCGGAAGTCGATCCGCAGTTGCCGTGGATGGGTGGGACGGCCGCGGTCGATGCCGCATTCTTCGATCTGATCATCGACCTGCCCGGTCCGTCGCCCCACCTGTTCGGCCTACCGCGACAGGCGGTGAATAGCGTGGACTACGCCATCGGCTTGTATGCCAGCACCCTGGTGCGCGATGGCGGCACCTTGCAGATCGGCATCGGCACGCTCGCCGATGCACTGAGCCATGCCCTGGTGCTGCGGCATACCGATAACGCAACCTATCGCCGCGTGCTGCATGCACTGGACCCGGCACTGGAACAGCACCCGGCCGTGCAGGCCAGCGGCAGCCTGGAGCCCTTCGCAATCGGCTTGTACGGCTGCAGCGAAATGCTCAACGAAGGCTTCAAGCAACTGGTGGACAGCGGCGTGATCCGCCGCAAGGTGCACGACGATCTGCCGCTGATGCAGCGCATCAGCGATGGCAGCGCCGACGCAGCCGACCACGCCCGTCTGGCTGAAGAAGGCGAATTCCTGCATGGCGCGTTCTACCTCGGCTCGCCTGCGTTTTATCAATGGCTGCGCGATCTGGATGCGCCAACACGCGCCGCGATCGGCATGCGCCGCATCAGCGAGATCAATCAGCTCTACGGCGGCAACGAGGCGTTGGACCGGTTACAGCGCAAGGATGCCCGCTTCTTCAACTCCTGCATGATGGCCACCGCGCTGGGTGCGGCGGCATCCGATGGACTGGAAGATGGCCGCATCGTGTCCGGCGTTGGCGGGCAATACAACTTCGTGGCGATGGCGCATGCGCTGCCGCAGGCACGCAGTACCTTGATGCTACGCGCCACCCGCGAGTCTGGCGCGCACACGCACAGCAATGTGCGCTGGAACTACGGCCACACCACCATTCCGCGCCATCTGCGCGATCTCTACATCACCGAATACGGCATCGCCGATCTGCGCCACAAGACAGATCAGGACTGCATGCTGGAAATGCTCACCATCTGCGATGCGCGCTTCCAGGATGACCTGCTCGCCCAGGCGAAACAGTCGCACAAGCTACGCACAGAACCGACACTGCCGAGTCGTGCGCGCCGCAACACGCCACAGGCACTGGAACAGGCGCTGGCGCCATTTCGGCGCGACGGCAGCCTGCCCGATTATCCGCTCGGCAGCGACTTCACCGAGATCGAACAACGTCTGCTGCCGGCACTGAATTGGCTCAAGCGCGCAACCTCCAGCACTGGCGGAAAAATCGCCACGGTGAGTCGCGCACTGCTCGCACGCAACGCCTCGCATGCCACCGAAGTTGCCTGCCTGCAACGCATGACGCTGGATGCGCCACGCCGCCTGGGCGATCGCCTGCAGGCGCGGCTGCTGACCCATGCGCTGCGACAGACCGCCTCACCGTGAAACTCACTGTCACGGAGTTGCAACCGACACGACTGCATTGCGGCGAGGCCTGACGCATCACGGACACACAGCGGAAAGATATGCGTCAAACTGAGCCGCGATGATGGCGACCTCGTCGCTTTCCGGTTGTGCTGCATGCCTCTTTTTCGCGCGTTTACTGCTGTTACGTCAGGGATCAATCGCCAAACGAAGTTGATGCGCGCAAAGCGAAGAAAAACCCCGCGCACCGCCGTTTTTTCCGCGCTGTTGCTGAGCAGTCTTGTCGCGCAAGCGGCGCCACGTCTGACCGATCTGCAGTACATCGGAAGCCACAACAGCTACCACGCCGGCTTTGCGCCCAGCGAAGCGGCGCTGTTGACGCAACTGGATCCGGCATTGTTTGCCGCGCTGGATTACCGCCATCCCGCATTGGCGCGGCAACTCGACGATGGCGTGCGCCAAGTCGAACTGGACGTCTTCGCCGATGCACAGGGTGGGCGCTATGCGCACCCGGCAATCGCCACGCAGATCGCCAAGGCGGGTCTGTCGGCCGCGCCGGCTAGCGCACCCGTTGGCGTGATGGACAGGCCCGGCTTCAAGGTCATGCATGTGCAGGATCTGGATCAGCGCAGCAACTGCCAACCGTTGATCGCCTGCCTGCAGGAGATCCGCAGCTGGTCGAAGCAGCACCCGGGCCATGTGCCGATCTTCATCCTGCTCGAAACCAAGCAGTCGCCGATCCAGTTGGCGTTCCCCACCGTGCAACCCGAACCGTTCGATACGAAGACAATGGATGCGCTGGATGCCGAATTGCGCTCGGTGTTTCAGCCCGACGAATACATCAGCCCCGACCAGGTGCGTGGCAGCGCGCCCACGCTCAATGCCGGCGTGCGTGCGCATGGCTGGCCGTCGTTGGCCCAAGCGCGCGGCAAGGTGGTGTTTTTGCTCGACCAACGCATTGCCGGCGCCAGCTACCTGCCCGGCCATCCGTCACTGCGTGGCCGTGTGTGTTTCACCAATGCGGTGCCGGGCGAAGACGATGCGGCCTTCGTCGAGCGTAACGACGGCCCCGCCGATGAAATCAAGAAACTGGTCAAGGCCGGCTATCTGGTGCGTACGCGTACCGATGCGGACCTGAAAGAAGCACAGCACAACGACACCCGCCGGCGGAACGCCATGCTGGCCAGCGGAGCGCAACTGCTCAGTACCGACTTCCCGATCAACGAGCCGGCCGATAACGGCTACGTGGTGCGCTTCGATGGCGATGCCGTGGCGCGTTGCAATCCGCAGCGACCAAGCGTGCATTGCGGCGACCTCGACCTGCGCCACTGAGCGCACGAACGCGCACCCGCGCACCCGTGCAAGCAACCCCACGCATCAGACCTGTCGCAATGGAAGGCGTCGGCGATCCATGACCGCGCCCGTCGATCGGGCGCGGGCTTTCCTTTCCAATCACACGAGTCCCCAGCATGCAGTTTCCCCGCACCTTCCATCGTTTGAGCTGTGCCATTGCAGTGGTGCTTTCAGCACCCTCGTTTGCGTGCGCTGCCGAGATGACCACTACCACGCTGGACTCGGTCAACGTGCAAGCCACGCAGGCCGCGGCGCCGGGATCGCTCAACGAACAGCGACTGTCCAACAGCGTCAACAGCGTGATGAGCAAGCAGCAAATCGATGCAATTCCATCCGGCGGCATCGCCGATGTGGTGGCGCATCTGCCGGGATTATCCTCCTACAGCGACATGCATCTTGGCCAGGCCACCACCGGCGAGAACGCTTACGTCAGCATCCGCGGCATGGACGCCAGCTACAACGCGTACACGCTCAACGGATTCGGCATGCCGGAAACCGACTCATCGACACGCGCCATTTCGTTGAACATGCTGGCACCGTTCGGCATCCAGTCCGTGCAAGTGTCGAAATCGCCCACGCCCGACATGCCCGGCGATTCGATCGGCGGCGCGATCGAAATGCGCACTCCAAATGCGTTCGATTTCGATCAAGACGTCTATGCCAAGAGCACGGCGCAAGGTCAGTTCAACGCATTGGCCCACCATCTGGGTGGAAAGGACAGCGGCGGCACCTTCCAGCAAGAGCTGGCCTGGAAATTCGGGCAAGGCGACGCCTTCGGGCTCTACGCATCGGCCTATTACGGCAAGAACAACAACATGGCGCAGGCACCGGCGCCCAACAGCAAGTACGTGCCGGCAAATCCGGCCCTCACCAACGCCACCGACCTGCGCGATGTTGGCCCATTGATCAGCACACGCTACAAGTACAGCCTCTACACCAGCCAGATCGAACGCTATGGCGCCAACCTGTCGCTGGATTGGCAAGGTGACACCAGCGCGCTGTATGCGCGTGCCATCTACGGCAGTTACGGCGTCACCGGCCAGCAGGACCAGTCAAGTGCGCGCCTGGAAACCTATCGCAACCAGCCCACGGCGGTGCGCGGCGGGTACTTCAATACGCACGACATCGACGAAACGCTGGCCACCGTGCAACTGGGTGGACAGACCACGCTCGACCGGTTGCGCTTCGATTACGGCAGCTCGTTCGGTCGCGGCACCCGCAGCCGGCCGGATTACGTGTCCGCCAGCCTCTATGGATTTACGCCCGGTAGTTTCGCCTTTGATCTCAGCGACACCACCTACCCGAGCATCGACCCGAGTTCGCCGGCGTTGAAGGACTTTTTCTACAACCTGGATTCGTCGCTGTTGTGGAAGGTACAGGGCCACGATGCCGGCAGCCACGACAACCGCTTCAACGCGCATACCGACATCGCGTACCAGGTCGATGGCACTGTGCTGGACAGCGTCAAGCTCGGCCTGTCGGCCGATCACTCCGACCGCGGCGCGTACGACCATCCGTTCTTCCACAAGGATGGCAATTTCGTCAGCAACGGCCCGTACTTTGGCGGCCCCAATTACGCGTTTCCCACCGCCGGTGGCCCGCCGCTAGGCGCGATTCCCGGCCGCATCACCTACAACGCATTCGACGGTCACTACGCGGGGCCGTTCAAACTGCTGGATCGCGGCTGGATGCGCGCGCAGGCGCTGCCTTACAAATACGTCGACGATCCGAACGGCGCAGGTATCTACACCGCCAACGACTACAACGCCAACACCACCTCCAGCAACGAGGCAATCTATTCGGGCTATGCGATGGCCGCGCTGCATATCGGCGCGGTGAGCGTGCTGCCCGGCGTGCGCTACGAATTGACGCGGTACTCGGCCGATTCCTGGCAATCCAGCGGCGATGGCAGCACCGGCAGTTTCGTCGGCACCGGCAGTACCTATGGCAAGGTCTTGCCGGGCATCAGCATCAACTATCGGCCGGACGATCTCACCGTGTATCGCGCGGCGTTACGCCGCAGTTTCAGCCGCCCGGCATTCGGGCTGGTTTCCGGCGAGACGGTCTATTCGATCGACGACACCCAAAAAGTGGTCGGCATCTCCAAGCCCAATCCCAACCTGCAGGCGAGCACTGCCGACAACGCCGACCTGTCTGCCGAATTCTACGATCACAATGGCGGTGTCCTCAGCGCCTCGACCTACTACAAGCGCATCAACGGCTTCATCTACACCTCGCAATCGGCCACCAGCAACGACAGCACCCTGGGTGGCCTGGTGCCCACCGGCACCACCTTCGAAAACGGCGTGCCGGTGACCATGCCGCAGAACGGCGGCACCGCAAAGCTCTATGGGCTGGAATTGGCAGCGAGCAGACGGCTGCAGCAGTTGCCCGGACTTTGGAGCAATCTGGGCGTCACCGCCAACCTCACGCTGCAACACAGCGAAGCTGACAGCAAACGCAGCGATCAGCCGGAAAAGACCTGGTTACCGCGCGCGCCGGAGCGCATCTACAACCTGGATCTGTTCTACGACAACACGCATCTGCGCGCGGACCTCAGCTACAACTACACCGGCCTGCAACTGCTAGGGCTCACCACCGACCGCCTCAACTACTACCTGCAGCCGGTGAAGTCGCTGGATTTCAATGCGACCTATCACTTGCCACACCACATCGATGTGGGGGTCTCGGCAAAGAACCTGCTCAATGCCGCCACGTTCTATGAAACGCAGGGCAAGTCCAAGCGCTACATGGCCTACGATCCCGGCGCCGACGGTGCCTATGTGCAAACCGGGCGGACCTACATGCTGACCTTGGGCTATACCTACTGATCTAACGCCGCAGGCTCGCTGCAGCGGTGGCCTTGCGTATGCAAGTACGCCGCTGCAGCTGTTACCTGAGCGCTATGTCACGACTGGCGCGCTGTCATTGCCTCACGCGCAACTGCCTCGCCCCCATCGTCGCGCCACGCCATCGGCCTGCTGGTCCTCGACCAGCGCGGTCGCCACGTGATGTTGTGCACAACACACGTGGCGACTGGCAAGGCGCTGCCGTATCGCACTGCGCGCTCAGTCAGTAGCGGTGCAGCGATTTCACGCAGAAAGCGCAGCCGTTTGCGGCAAGGTGCGCGCATGCCTCTTTCGGACCTGCACATGCCATCACGCCCCTACGTTCGCGTTTGCCTGCTTGCCCTGGCACTGGGCACCTGTTTGTCTGCTCTGGCGCAAGCGCCGCAACCCGCGCCTGCGGTTGCACCGGCACCCGCGGCCGCTCCTGCGGGCAAGGTGGTCCCCACCGGAGCGCGTTCGGATCTGCACGCGCAGGTATTGCTGGATCGCGCGCATTTTTCGCCGGGCCAGATCGACGGAGCGCGCGGTTCCAATCAGAAGCGCGCAGTGTCCGGTTTCCAGGCCGCCCACAACATCAAGGTCACCGGCGAGCTGGATGACGCCACCTGGCAGGCCTTGCAGGCCGACGCCACGCCGGCCCTGGTGCAGTACACGCTCACCGACGCAGATGTCGCCGGCCCGTTCCAGGCGATTCCCAAGGGACCTGCGGAACAGGCCAAGCTGACAACGCTGGGATACGTCTCGGTCGATGAAGCACTGGGCGAACGTTTCCATGCAGATCCCGCTCTGCTACGCCATCTCAATCCTGGCGTGGATCTGAGCAAGGCCGGCAGCGTGATCCAGGTACCGAACATCGACGGCGTGCCGCCGCTGGCCAAGCCGGCCAAGCTGGTGGTGGATAAATCCGATTCGACGCTGCGGCTGTTCGATGCCGACGGCAAGGTGTATGCGCAATTTCCGGTGTCTTCCGGCAGCAAGCACGATCCGTTGCCGATCGGCCACTGGAAAATCCTGGGCATCTCGCGCAACCCGGTCTTCAAGTACAACCCCAAGCTGTTCTGGGACGCGAAAAAGGGCGATCAAAAGGCCACGTTGCCATCGGGCCCGAACAATCCGGTCGGGCGCGTCTGGATCGATCTGTCCAAGCCGCATTATGGCTTGCATGGCACACCGGAACCCGGCCATGTCGGCAAGACCGAATCGCACGGCTGTGTGCGTCTGACCAACTGGGACGTGGTCAACCTGGCCAGCGTCGTTGGCCCTTCTGTGCCGGTGGTGATGCAGGAGTAAGCATGAAGCTGCTGATGACCTTGCTGGTGGGTGTCGTGCTGGGTGCCGCCGGTTATTGGTGGCTGGAACGCACTGCGCCGGAAGCAAAAGTGGAGCCCTCCTCGAGCGCGGCACCCATGGCAGCAGACCGCAATACCGCGAGTGCCGCACCGATGGCAGCGCCCGCTCCAGCACCCTCGGTTGCCGCAGTGCCGGCAACCGCTGCGGCGCCAGCCCACACGCCGATGGCATCAACGCCAGCGCCTGGTGTCGATACCTCGACACCGGGCGCTGGTCTGCTGATTCCAGTACAGGGTGTCGGCGCCAACCAGCTGCAGGACACCTTCACCGATGCGCGTAGCGAAGGCCGCGTGCACGATGCCATCGACATCCTTGCGCCAACCGGTACTCCGGTTGTGGCGGTCGCCGACGGCACGGTGGAGAAACTCTTCACCAGCGACCGCGGCGGCCTGACCGTTTACCAGTTCGAACCCGACGGCAAGTATTGCTATTACTACGCGCACCTGGAGCGCTATGCCGACGGTTTGGCAGAGAAGCAATCGATCAAGCGCGGCCAGGTCATCGGCTATGTGGGCAGCACCGGCAATGCGAACCCCGCCGCACCGCATCTGCACTTCGAGATTCATCGGCTAGGGCCGGAAAAACAGTGGTGGAAGGGCGAGGCGTTGAATCCCTATCCGGTGCTGCACGGCAATCAACCCTTGCAGTAGGGCAGTCGCCCGAGTGGAAGTCTCCAACAGCCTGCGCATGTGCGCAGGCTGTTTTCGTTAGTGGCTCTCGATGTCGATGAAAATCCGCACGCTGATTCGCGTGCGGGCACATGCCGCCCAAACAGCGCGAGCGGATGGCGATGCGAAAACATTGCTGTTTCAGCGCTCCCCAGCGTGCTCATCGATTGACCCGTCGCACCTAGCACTTAGATCAACATCCCACCCGAGACTTCGATGCGCTGCGCATTGACCCAGCCGGTGCCAGGTGCAAGCAGCGCAGCCACCACCGGTCCGATGTCATCTGGCAGACCAGGGCGGCCCAACGCAGTGACCGAGGACACCATCGCGTTGACCTGCACGTTGTCGCGCACGGTGCCGCCGTTGAAATCGGTCTCGATCGCGCCCGGCGCAAGCGTGTTGGCACGAATCCCGCGTGCCCCAAGCTCCTTGGCCAGATAGCGGGTGAACACTTCCACCCCACCCTTCATCATCGCGTAGGCCGATGCACCGGGCAGCGCAAAACGCGCAAGGCCGCTGGACACGTTGAGAATGCGCCCGCCATCGGCAATCAGCGGCAACAACGCCTGCGTCAAGAAATAAGGGCCCTTGAGATGGATGGCGACCAGGGCATCAAACTGCGCCGGCGTGGTGTCGGCAATGGACGCGTGCAGGCCGGTACCGGCATTGTTGACCAGCGCATCGAACTGGCTGCGTCCCCAACCGGCCAGCACCTGCTTCAACCGCGCGGCGAAGGCGGCGAAAGAATCGGCGTCGGCAACATCGAGTTGCAAGGCATGCGCGCGCCGGCCGTGCTTATGGATCTGGGCAACCACAGCGGCGGCCTCATCGGCCTGGCTGCGGTAGGTCAACACGATGTCGCTGCCATCGGCAGCGAGCGCAAGCGCCGCGTTACGGCCCAGGCCGCGGCTGCCGCCGGTCATCACGGTGATGGGGGTAGTGGTGGTGGTCGACATGCGTGTGCTCCGCGAGTAGTGAGCGCCCAGGCTAGTGCGCTTGCGATGCCGCATAAATCCGCTCACCCTGATTACACCGTTCAAGACTACCGACCAATCGATGGACACCATGGAGTCGCTGCGAGCCTTCTTGCGCGTGGCCGAGCTGGGCAGCTTTACCCGCGCTGCCGATAGCCTGGGGTTGCCCGAGGCCAGCGTCTCCACCGCCGTGCAACGGCTGGAAGCCTCGCTCGGCACGCAACTCCTGCACCGCACCACACGGCGCGTGCAGCTCACCGGCGACAGCACCGCGTTCTATCAGCGCAGCCGCGACCTGCTCGATGACATGGACGAATTGCAGGGCATGTTCCAGCGCGAGCGCAGCCAGTTGCGTGGGCGCTTGCGCGTAGATATGTCGGCTGGCATCGCACGTCACTTGTCATTCCGGCCCTGCCCGCGTTCCTCGCGCAGCACCCGCAGCTGGAAGTGGAAATCAGCGGCACCGATCGCCGCGTGGATGTGGTGCGCGAGGGCTTCGACTGCGTGCTGCGCGTGGGCACACTGGAAGACACCAGTCTGGTCGCACGGCCGCTCGGTGCATTTCGCATCGTCAGCTGCGCCAGCGCGCAGTACCTCGCCCGCCGCGGCACACCGCACTGCCTGGACGACCCGGCCAGCCCGCTCCGCGCATATCTGGACAGCGGCGCGCTAATCGAAATCCTGCCCGACCTGGCCGCCGAACCGATGCCGGTGACGCTGCTCTACGCGCAGCGCCGCCATCTGCCGCAACGCGTGCGCGCTTTCATGGACTGGGTAGCGGAGCTGATGGCACCGCATCTGCGGCCGCTCGTGCCCTGAGCCGCATGCGTAGATGCCCAGCTTGCCGTGTAGCGGAGGGCGGCGTGCGACGCGAACGCTGGCAGTGCAGTTCTCGCATCGCAGTCGTGGCGTTGTCGACGGTCATGCGCCGCAAGGCCGTGCCCCCAACGACGCAGTCCGCTGTCTCAACGCACAAACTTGCATATCGGCCAGACAACGTGACTGCTCGACACGGACGCCTGGGAGACTCTTTGCGCGATATGCAGGCCGCAAAATAGTCACGCGATATGCAACCGCATCGTTCACACGTTGCTGTGCCAGTGGTCGCCAGGCACCGACCGTCACCGACCGTCACCGACGCCCACTATGTGCCGGGTCAGAACGTGGAGCTGCCACATCAGGACGCGCGACGTGATCTCTGCACGTTGCGACACATCAGACTCACATAAAAAAGCACAGGCATCGTTCGCAAAATGCCTGTGCCATGTGTCGATCACAGCGAGCGTCAAAACGCCCGATGCAGTGCGCCTTCAGAACGTGTAGTTGAAGGTCAGCATGCCGTTGCGCGATGCGCCCCAGGCGCCATGGCCCGCATCGATCTGCGCGTAGTCGCGCTTGTCGAGCAGGTTGTCGACATTGAACTGCACCGAGAACTGCGGCGACAGGCGATAGCGCGCGAATACGCTGACCAGGGCGTACGCACTCTGCTGCGCGGTGCCGTACAGCAGGCCCACGTAGTAGATGCGGTTCTGCCAGTTGACGCCTCCGCCAACGGTCAGGTCGCTCCACTCGCCCTGCGGTGTGTAGCTGCTGAACAGCTCGATGGTGGTGGGCGGAAGCTGCTTGTTGACGGACACGTCATCGGCATCGCGGGCGGTGTACGAAGGTAGCGTTCCAACCCTGGGTCAGACGCCCGGAGATCCGTGCAGCGGCGCTGGCCAACGACGCGCGCTGAAACACGCAAGGCGTCCGTTGAACGATGACGGACCGCGCATCGCGCACGAGATCCAACAAAAAAGCCGGCTTCCGCCGGCTTTTTCTTTCACGCACCGCGCAAGGCGTTACAGTGCTTTGGCTGCCTGCACTACGTGCTCGGCGGTGATCTTGAAGTACGCGTACAGCTGATCAGCCGGTGCCGAGGCGCCGAAGGTATCGATGCCGACCACATCGCCATCCAGGCCGACGTACTTGCGCCAGAAGCCGGTCACGCCCGCTTCCACCGCCACGCGCTTGCGCACGGCATTCGGCAACACCGATTCGCGATACGCCGCATCCTGACGATCAAACACATCGGTCGACGGCATCGATACCACGCGCGTCTTCAAGCCGGCCGCATCCAGCGTCTTCTTGGCTTCCACCGCCAGGCCCACTTCCGAACCGGTACCGATCAGTATCACGTCGGGCGTGCCGCCTTCGGCATCGGCCAGCACGTAGCCACCGCGTTCGATCAGCTTGATCTGCTCGGCGCTGCGCGGCTGGTGCTGCAGATTCTGGCGACTGAAGATCAGGCAGCTCGGGCCGTCCTTGCGGGTGATCGCAGCCTTCCAGCTCACTGCCGATTCCACCGCATCGCCCGGGCGCCACACATCGTTGTTGGGGATGTAGCGCAGCGAAGCCAGGTGCTCCACCGGCTGATGGGTCGGGCCGTCTTCGCCCAGGCCGATCGAATCGTGCGTGTACACGTGGATGGCATGCGCCGGGTTCAGCGCGCTCATGCGCACGCCGTTGCGGGCGTAATCGCTGAACACCAGGAAGGTGGCGTCGAACGGAATGAAGCCACCATGCAGCGCCAGGCCATTGGCAATCGCGGTCATGCCGAACTCGCGCACGCCGTAATACACGTAGTTGGCATCCGGGTCGTCGGTGGCCACCGACTTGCTGGCCTTCCACAAGGTCAGGTTGGAATGCGCCAGATCGGCCGAGCCGCCGATCAACTCGGGCAGCAGCGGCGCGAACGCTTCGATCGCCAGCTGCGAGGCCTTGCGCGAGGCAATGGTCTGGCCGTCCTGCTGCGCCTTGGCGATGTAGGCATCGGCCTGGGCGATGAAGTCGGCCGGCAGCTCGCCATGCGAGCGGCGGGTCAGCTCATCGGCTTCGCTGGCGTACTGCGTGGCGTACTTATCGAACAACTGCTCCCACTCGGCCTGGCGCAGCGTGCCGGTGCCACCTGCACGCCAGCCGGCGTAGATCTCTTCGGGAATTTCGAACGGGCCGTACGGCCAATCGAGCGCCTTGCGCGCACCTTCCAGCTCTTCCTTGCCCAGCGGCGCGCCGTGCGAGGATTCCTTACCGGCCTTGGTGGGCGCACCGAAGCCGATTTTGGTGCGGCAGCAGATCAGGGTCGGCTTGTCGCCGTTTTCCAGCGCCGCTTCGATCGCCGCCTTGATCTTGTCGGCGTCATGCCCGTCTACATCGCGGATCACGTGCCAGCCATAGGCCTCGAAGCGTGCCGGGGTGTCGTCGCTGAACCAGCCGGCGGTGTTGCCGTCGATGGAGATCTGGTTGTTGTCCCAGAACGCCACCAGCTTGCCCAGGCCCCAGGTGCCGGCCAGCGAGGCGGCTTCGTGCGAAATGCCTTCCATCAGGCAGCCGTCGCCCATGAACACCCAGGTGCGGTGATCGACGATTTCCAGCTCCGGGCGGTTATAGCGCTGCGCCAGCAACTTCTCGGCCAGCGCAAAGCCCACGGCATTGGCAAAGCCCTGCCCGAGCGGACCGGTGGTGGTCTCCACGCCGGGGGTCTCGCTGCGCTCCGGGTGGCCTGCGGTCTTGCTGTGCAGCTGGCGGAACTGCTTGAGCTGCTCGATCGGCAGGTCGTAGCCGGACAGGTGCAGCAGCGCGTATTGCAGCATCGAGCCGTGGCCGTTGGACAGCACGAACCGGTCGCGGTTGAACCACTGCGGGTTGTTCGGGTTGTGCCGGAAATAATCGTTCCACAGCACTTCGGCGATGTCCGCCATGCCCATGGGCATGCCGGGATGGCCGGATTTGGCGGCTTCGACCGCATCTGCGGCGAGAAAACGGATGGCGTTGGCCAGCTGGCGGCGGGTGGGCTGGGTCATGGGCGTCTATGGAAGCGGAGGGGAACACCGCTGGAAGCGGAGACCGCTATTCTCCCATACACAGCGTTAGGGGAATCGGGAGTCGGGAATGGGGAATCGGATGCAGCGTTGCGGGTGGGCCGCTAACGCCACTGGCAGCGCAACCCCTGCCGCGGTAGCAGATGAGCTCCCGTCACACGTACCGATCGCAACAGCCCGCTTTACCCATTCCCGATTCTCGACTCCCTATTCCTCGCCCTTGGCCACCAGGGTCGTCAGCGCCAGATCGCCGGTGACATTGAGCGCGCTGCGGCACATGTCCAGGAAGTGATTGACGCCCAGGATCATGCCGATGCCCACCGGGTTGACCCCGACTATCGCGCAGATCAGCGCCACCACCGGCAGCGAGCCCGACGGCACGCCGGCAGTGCCGATGCCGCCCAGGATGCAGACCAGCATCACCATGAATTGCTGGCCAATGCTCAGGTCCACGTTGAAGAACTGCGCCAGGAAGATCACCGTCACCCCCTCGAACAGCGCGGTGCCGTTCTGGTTGGCGGTGGCTCCCACCGTCAGTACGAAACGCGACACGCGCGGCGGCAGGCCCATCTCGTCGGCCACGCGCAAGGCGGTGGGCAGGGTCGCGTTGCTGGAGGCGGTGGAGAACGCCATCAGTGTGGCCTCCTGGGTCTGCTTGAAGAAGCCCAGCGGCGAGCGCCCGGCGAATTTCACTGCCAGCCCGTAGCTCACCACCATGTGCAGGCCCAGCGCCAGCACCACCACGCCCACGTAGGCCCCCAGGCGAATCAACAGATCGAAGCCGAACAACGCAGCCAGGTTGAACATGAAACAGGCCACCGCATACGGTGCCAGGCGGATCACCAGCCCGATCAAGGTCATCGAAATCTCGAAGACGCCTTCGATCCCACGCCGCAACGTGGCAACCTTTTCATCGGCGGTCAGCACCATGCCCACGCCGAACATCACCGCAAAAAACATCAGCGACAGGATGGCCCCATTGTTGGACGCTGCGGCAATCACGTTGCTGGGCACGATCGACAACAGCATATCCATGCCCTGCGGCTGGGTACCGGAACTGGAAATGATCTCGCGGGTGCGCTCGGCGTTTTCCTGGATCAGTTGATTGGCCAGCTGCGGGTCCACGCCCGCGCCGGGCTTGAGCACGTTGACCAGCACCAGACCGAGCAGCACCGCAATGCCGGACAGCACCACGGTATAGCCCAGGGTGCGCCAGCCCACCCGACCGAGCGCGCGGATATCGCCCATGTCGGAAATGCCCATCACCAGCGCCGAAAACAGCAGCGGCACGATCAGCATGAAGATCAGATTGAGGAAGATCTGCGAGAACGGCGTGGTGACGTACTTGGTGACCAGCCGCACCCACTCGGCGTCGCTGCCGGCCAGGTAGTAGACAGCCAGACCCAACGACAGGCCGACGGCGAAGCCAATGCCCATCTTCCAATGCAGGGGCAGGCCCGGGCGGCGCGTGGCTGGGGACGCTGTCATCTGGTCAAGCCTTGATCTGGATACGAAAGACTGGAGCTTAACAAACGCCATCGAGGCGGCCACGCCGCGCTGCAACTGCCCAAGGGTAGGCGTGCCCTGAGAGGGCAGTTGGTGCGAGCGTTGCAACGGCAAAACACCCATCGCGAGCAAGGCCAGGCAACTGCGGCCGGTACTTGGCTCGGCGTGAATCAGGGAGCGATTCGCTGACTGCAGCACCTTGTTGGTGGGTGGGTTTGCTGAGTGCTCGTGGTTGGATGCTCGCGTACATGCAGGCTGCCATTGCCATTGCCATTGCCATTGCCATTGCCATTAGCGATTGGCGCGTGAGCTTCCAGTGCCATCAACTAATTTCAATACGGCTCACGCCTTGAGCCTTGAGTCGAAGGGATGCGCTAAAGCCGAGCTGGTCGAGGGCGCGGTGCCCTCACCACTTCCGGGACACGCCGTGAATCCGTCCGTGGAGGCTCGGTGGCGGCATCCATGCCGCCACACGGTCCCGCAGGCGGTAGGGACACCGCGCCATGACGTTGGTCGGTGCTTGCTTGAAAGCGCTGATCGCGGCGCGCGCGCTGACTTGCCGATGCAAACGTCAGCATTCGCATCAGACAGACGTTGGTGCAAAAGTGAGAGGTGTCGCCAGCGAGCACCATGGATCGCAGAGCGACGTGGTGCATTGCTCGCCCATCCGCACCGACCGACACGACTGGCCCTTGCCCGCTCACCGTCGCGGGACCTTTGGCGGCATGGATGCCGCCAAGGAGCCTTCAGGGACGTACTTGCGGCGCGTCCCGCGATGGTGGGCGGGCAAGGGCCCTGCAGCCAAATGGCAGCCGCCAACGCCTTGCCCTCGGCAACACGGCAGATATCCCGAATCAAGCGCGGCCAACAAAACCCACAAAGCGTAGCGAGCAGTTGCCAGATGGATGTGGCGAGGCGCCAAGAACCGAAGCGCACGAGTAGGAAGCAAGTTTCGAACGCCAGCCACGCCCGCCTGGCGACCGCATAGACCTTGTTAGCCGATCCAAGAGCTACAGCGATGCACAAGGAAGCTCCGCTTCTCGACCCTCAGTCAATTGCCGATGCCGCGCAGGCGATCAGCGCGCAGGCGGATACAACGGCGCCAGCACCTCAGGTTCTGCAGCGCTCGCGTCCCGCCAGCGTGGCCCCTTGGCGAAGGCCTCGCGCAGTGCCGACCGCGCACCCGCCACATCGCCATCGCCGCCCCAGCGGGCGCGCTGCATTCGCGCCACTGCAGCGCGTTGGGCAGGATCTGCCAGCGCTGCCAACACGCTGTCGATATCGCCCACGCCGGCCATGCCGCACAGCACGGTGGCCACATCGTCCATGCCACCGCTGTCGAGCGCGCGGCGCAACTCGGTCACGCCGTGGGTCGCGCGCCTGCCCATCGCTGGCACAGCGCTGCCATTGCCGTCGTTCCCGCCTGATGTCGCGCGCGGAGCATGACGCCGACGCATCGCTGCCCACACCAGCGTGGCAATCCATAAAATCGCAAACCCCATCGCCGCCGCGATCCAGCCCCACGGCGGTCGGGCCGGCGATGGTGGTTGCAGGGTGAGCGTGCGATCGGTCGTCGGCGTCGATTGATTTGGCGCCGGGTTCGCAGCCGGTGACGGCGCGGGTGTCGCAAAAGCACCGCTCCCCGCCGCGACATTCAGCGTCAGATCGGGCAGTGAAGCGGTCTTGGCTGCAGCTGCAGCCACATCCCACCATGCCACCTGCAACCCAGGGACCACCAACGGACCGGCGCGGTTGGGGACGATCGAATAGCGTCGGATCAATCGCAGCTGCGGCGAGCCATCCACGAAGCGTTCTTCGAACTGCGGCGGCTCGGCGAAGACCTGCGCGTCGGGCACGCTGGGCGTCGGCAATTCGGGAAACTGCGCCTGGGTGGCGCCGCGCGCGCTGGCTTCCACCACGAATTGCGCCGCCTCACCGGCGGTCGCCCGCTGCGGCGTGCTGGTGTAGCGCAACTGCAGGCTGCGCAATGGCAGCCACGGCTGCGGCGCGTTGGCCGGTTGCGCGCGCACCTGCAGCGGAATGCTGGCACTGCGCGCACTCAGCTCACCGTTGCCGCGCCCGAAGTAATCGTCGAAAAACCCACCCACCGAACGCCCGTTGAAACGGGCCGGCGGCAGCAACAGACGGCCGCTACGCTCGGGCACCAACAGATAGCGCCGCTCCACCACGTGGTACTGGCGTCCGTTGAGTACCTTGACCGAGCTGACGTCGTCGCCGACGCGCTGCATCGATGCACCATCCGGGGCCTCAAGATCCAGCTCACCCGATGCCAGCTGATTGGCGTAGTACAACCGCACCACCACGCCCACACTTTGCTGCACGTAAGGCTGCGGGTCGTCCACCTGCGTCTGGACGAAGACGTCTTCATTATCCTGCGCCTCGCTTGGTCCACTGGCAGCGGCGCTGCCGTTACCACCACTGCGATTGCCGTTGCTCATCGGATCGTTCGCCGACGCCACCACCTGCAAGCGCAGCGGTTCGGTGCGCTCATTGCCCACGCGTATTGCCGGCACGATCAGTTCGCCACTCTTGCGCGGCGTCAGCACCACGCCGAACAGCGCGCGCACCGTCACCGAACCATTGGTCACCTGCATCTGCTGATTGGCGCTCTTGGCGCCCAGCGAGAAGTCGGTGCGCAGCGGCGAGTAGTCCGGGTCGACGCCGCGCTGGTCGGTTTCGATATTCAACATCGCCACGTCGCCGGCAGTGACGCTGTCGCGATCCAGCCACGCGCGCGTGACCGCACCCGCCGGCGCGCACGCCAACAGTGCCACGCTGGCCAGCATGCCGATTGCCGCGCGACGCAAGTGGTATCTGCCGATCATCGTCCGTCCCGTTGCCTACGTTCGTATTCCAGCCGGAATTTGGTGCGCAGCAGACTGCCCGGATCGTCCGGCACCCGCCGCAACCACGCGTCCACCGCTTGGCGTTGCTCGCGCTGCTCCGGCGTCTCGCTGGCGGCTGCGGCCTCCTGCTTGCCGTTTGCCTCCGCCTGCTTGTCGCCCGCCTGCGCCATGGCCTGTTGCATCTTGCGACGCTGCGCCTCATCCGCCTGCTGCTGTGCCTTGGCATCGGCAGACTGCGGTGGCGTGTCCTGCTTGCGTTGCTCGCCCTGCCCGTTCTTGGACTGCGCATCTTGCGACTTGCCGTCCTGCGGCCTCTGCACATCAGAGGGCTGGGTCTTGCCGTCCTGCTGTTTCTGCTCGTCCTGGCCGGATTTGCTGTTCTGCTGATTCTGGCCCGACTGCTGTTGCCCGTTCCCATTCTGAGCAGATTGTTTCTGGTCCTTGGACTGGCCTTTGCCATTCTTGTTGTTCCGCGGCTGCCGCTTGCGCGCCGCATCGACCGCCGCGCGATTGGCGATGGCGTCCTGCTGATTGGGATGGTGTTTGAGCGCACGATCGTAGGCCTGTATCGCCGCGTCGTACTGGCCCTGTCGTGCCAGTGCGTTACCGAGGTTATACAGGCCTTCATCGGTTGGCACCGCTTCGAACGCCTTCTGCGCCGCGGCAAAATCGCCCTTGCGATACGCCTGCACGCCGGCATCCAGGCGCTGTTGTTGCACCTGATCGGCACGCTGCCACAAGCTGCCATCGGCCGCGTGGGCAGTCTGCGCCAGCGGCAGCACGCACAACATTGCCAGCACTGCCACGACCGCACGGCGGCGAAACGCCAGCAAGGCAAACAGCATCACCGGCAGCACCAGCCAATAGCCGTCGTCGAGCCAGGTCTTGCCGCCATCGGACTCTGCGGTTTCATCTGCCAGTGGCTGCTGCGACGGATCGAGCACACCCAAGGCGCGCAGATCTCCATCGTCCGGCGCGATGCGCGCATACCGTCCACCGCCCTGCCCGGCCAGGTCGCGCAGACTGCTTTCGTCGAGCCTGGCCTGCGCAATCTCGCCGCTGGCCGTGCGATACGCCACGCCACGCTCGCCGCCCACGCCGAGCGCAGAGACGGTAAAGCCGCGCGAACGCGCCGTCCGCGCGGCACTTTCGGCGGAACGATCCGCGCTATCGCTGACGAGCAGAATTTCGCCCTGCTTGAACCCGGCCTGCTGCAATAGCTGAGCGGCCGCATCGATAGCGCGGTCGACACGCTTACCGTCGACCGGCATCACCGACGGCGACAGCGCATCCAGAAACAAGGCCACATTGGCGCTGTCTTCGGTCAATGGCGCAACCGTAAAGCTCTCGTCCGCATAGACCAGTAAGGCAACCTCGCCACCCGCGCGTTTGCGCAGCAGCGTCGCCAGCTTGGCACGCGCCTGCAGCAGGCGCGATGGCGGCAAGTCGGTTGCGTTGGCACTGGACGACAGATCCAGCACCACCACCAACGGCATGCTGGAGTGATACACCGGGCGCTCGGTCTGGCGCCAACTCGGCCCGCTCATCGCGACTACTGCAAGCGTGTAGGTCAGCGCAGCCAGCACGAAGCCCCGCCATCCACGCCGCCCCCCGGAGACCAGTAATTTCGACAGCAGATGCGCATCCACGCTTTGCCGCCAGACATCGGCATCGCGCCGACGCCAGTGCCACAGTGCCGCCGCCGGCAAGATCGCCAGCAGCGCCCACAACAACATGGGACGCAACAGATGCAAGGCCTGCAGCGACGCGGCCAACTCGGTCAGCGCATTCATCGCCACCTCCGCGGCAGCACATAGGCCAGCAGCGCAATGACGATGGCCGCGCCCAATGGCCAGTAGTAACGCTCAACCCGCGGCTGCATCGAAGGCCCGAGCCCCTTGACCGGTTCCAGCCGATCCAGCTCGGCATAGATACCGGCGAGTTCTTCCGTGTCGCGGGCGCGGAAGAAGCGCCCACCGGTCTGCTGGGCAATCTTGCGCAGCCCGTCTTCATCGATATCGTCGTTGCCACCGGCCGGAATCGGCACCCCGAACAAGGAGTAACCGCCACTGCCACCGAACGCGATGGTGTGTACGCGCACGCCTTCGGCCTTGGCGAGTTCCGCGGCTTTCAACGGATTGAGCACGCCAGCGGTGTTGACGCCATCGGTGAGCAATACCACCACGCGCTGGCCCTGCTTCTGTTCGCGCAGCCGCTTGACCGACAGCGCAATCGCATCGCCAATCGCCGTTTCGCGCCCGGCCAAGCCCACCACGCTATCGCGCAACTGATCGCGCACGGAGGTCAGATCCGAGGTCAACGGCGTCAGCGCATACGCGCGTTGGCCGAACACCAGCAGGCCGACGCGGTCGCCGTCGCGCCGATCCAGAAAGTCCGACAGCACGGCCTTGGCGGCCGTGAGGCGATCCACCACCTTGCCGCCAAGCACCATGTCCGGCTCGCTCATGCTGCCGGAAAGATCTACCGCCAGCATCATCTGACGCGCCTCGCGCGGCGGCTGGATCACTTCGCCCAGCTGCTGCGGACGCGTGAGCGCGGCACACAACAAAAACCAACCCAGCCACGCCAACCAACGCGGCATCCGCAACGTCGGCGCGCTTTTCGCCTGCGCCACCGCCTGCAACTGCTCCGCATACGGCACGCGCAGTGCAGCCGCATCGGCGCGCCGTTGCGGCCAGAACCACATCAGCAACGGCAACGGCATCAACCACCATGCCCACGGCCAGGCGCAATGCGCCAACGCATCCTGCCATTGGGACCATTGCAACCAGTTCATCGCTTGCCCCGCATCAGCGCCACAAAGCGCTGCCGCGCCAGCGCTTCTACCGCAGGCAGATCGCCCACTGCGGGCGCGCGTTGAAAGCCGCCTTCCAGCACGGCTCGACCGGGGCCTTGCGAAAATACGTGGTCCTTGCTCTTGCGACCGTCCAGAAACTGCAACCAGGCATCGCCCTGCAGACGATCGGCCTGCGGATCGACGCGGCGCGCCGCACGCCGCAACAGCGCCGACACTGCCGCCAGGCGCTGCGCCGGCGTAGTGGCGCGCTGCAATTCCGCATCGAAAGCAGCCAACCAGCGACGCTCCCGCTGACGACGGCGCCACCACCAGAGCCAAGCGCTGCCCACCACCAGCACGATGACCGCGATCACCAGCCACCAGCCTGGCGCCAGCGGCCACCACGACGGCGACGGCGGAAGATGGACATCGCGCAGCGGCAGCGATTGCGCCGACATCGTCAACGACTCCGCACGGTGGGGCTGCCGCCCAACCAGGCATCGCTGGCATCGTCGGTGGACAGTCGATGCAAGCGCACGCCGCGTGCCTGCAAGAGCGCGCTCAACCGATCCAGTGGCGCGACAAATTCAGCCTGCCAGCGTGCACGCCCAGCCTGCGTGGACAGATCGATCGCGATGCGCGCGCCACGCACGTCGAAGGTGAGTGCACCTGCCGGTGGCGCCAGTTCCAGCGGATCGACCAGCACGATCACCACCACCTCGTGATGCAGGGCCAACCCCGACCAGCGCGCGGCAGAAATACCGCCGGCGCTGCGCGCATCGGCAAGCACGGTCAGGCGCGCACCGGGCCGGAGCAAGCGCGCAGCATGATCCAGCGCCACATCCAGCCCCGCATCGCCGGACGGCGGCTGCGCATACCAACGCGCCAAGGCATCCAACACCGGCAACACGCCACGCGGCCCAGACCGCGGCGCAATCGGCGCTTCGCTGGCGGTGCCGCGCAAGGCCGCGATGCGGTCGCCCTGTCGCTGTGCCAGCCACGCGGCGACCGCCCCGGCGCGGGCTGCCTGTACCGACTTGTAGCGCACGCGCGTGCCGAAGAAGAGCGCAGGCGAGGTATCGGCCACGATCAGACTCAAGCGCTCGCGTTCGGCCTGAAACAACTTGGTATGTGCCCGTCCGGTACGCGCTGTCACGCGCCAATCGATATGCCGCGCATCGTCGCCAGCCACGTACTCACGCGACTCGGCGTATTCCATGCCGCGCCCGCGCGTGGCGGCAGGCACCGGCCCCGCCAAACCATGCCGGCCGCGTCCCGGTTGACCGCGAGGGACTGCGGTGCCGCGCAGCGCAATCAGTTCCGCGAGCGTTGGGCGCAGACCATCGCCAGCGACAGGCGACGGGGGGAGTGCAGGGGACGAGAACGGCATCGAAGACATCGGCGTCTGGCGAGAGGACGGCATACCTCAGCGACGCTACCCGATCAGGGCAGCGGAATCTTTTCGAGCAATGCGGCAACCAGGCGTTCACCATCCCAACCTTCGGCTGTGGCCTCGTAGCTGGGCAGCACGCGGTGCCGCAGCACGTCCGGGGCAA
Organism: Xanthomonas bromi; assembly: GCF_900092025.1. GTDB lineage: Bacteria > Pseudomonadota > Gammaproteobacteria > Xanthomonadales > Xanthomonadaceae > Xanthomonas > Xanthomonas bromi. The sequence continues at coordinate 187,297 of NZ_FLTX01000008.1, read as the reverse complement.
TGGCGCGGATATCGTCCGGCGTCACGTAGTCGCGCCCGGCAAGCCACGCGCGTGCACGTGCGCAGCGCTCTAATGAAATTGAGCCACGCGGGCTGGCGCCCCAGGCGATCCGCCGCGCCAAGGCCGGGTCATACCGCTTGGCATCGCGCGAGGCGAGCACGATTTCGATCAAATAGCGCTCCAGCTGCGGGGCCAGATGCACGTCCAGCACCACGCGCCGCGCCGCGAACACGTCTTCCAGCGGAATCTTGTCGGGAACGGTCTCGTGTTTTTCCAGCGTATCGCGGGCCGCCTCACGTGCCAGGCGCAGGATTTCCGCCTCGGCGTCGGCCTGCGGATAGCCGATGCGCACATGCATCAGGAAGCGATCCAACTGCGCTTCGGGCAACGGGAACGTGCCCTCCTGCTCGATCGGGTTTTGCGTTGCCATCACCAGGAACAGCTGCGGCAGCGCATAGGTGTGTCGGCCCACCGTGACCTGCCGTTCGCCCATCGCCTCTAGCAAGGCCGACTGCACTTTGGCCGGCGCACGGTTGATCTCGTCGGCCAGGAGAATGGGATGGAAGATCGGCCCGGGCATGAACTCGAACCGGCTGTCCTGCGGCCGCCAGATCTCGGTACCGGTCAGATCGGCCGGCAGGAGGTCAGGAGTGAATTGCACCCGCGCAAAATCCGCCTCCAGCCGCGAAGCCAGTGCACGGATGGCGGTGGTCTTGGCCAAGCCAGGCGCACCCTCGACCAGCAAATGGCCATCGGCGAGCAAGGCAATCAGCAGCCGTTCGACCAGCGCTGACTGACCAACGATGCGCTGCGCCAGCGACTCGCGCAGCAAGGTGAATTGACGATGCAGCCGGTCCTCGGCGGGCGCGGCAACGGCTTCAGGGGGTAGCAGCGGCGGTGCGTTCATAGGTCCAGTGTGACCGATTCGAATGCGATTGGTTCACTGCGGGGCATCTGGATGTTCAGCGAGTGACACACTTTCGTAGTGATGGCTGTTTAACGACCAGCATCCGGCGGGCACTCTCACACACCCGGGATGGCAATCATTCTGGAGAGAGTACGCAAGCTCCTTTTTTGCTGTCTCCAACCCATATCACTAAAGCGCGTTTATCAGGGACAAGCCTGGCTCACCAGCGCAGAGCAAGACAATCCACCGCCATTTGCTGAATACTGTCCGCCGCGAGCAAGGGCCACAGTTCCAGCGCCGCTGGTTGGAATCGACTGACCTGGAGTCAACTGCCCGGTATATCCCGGCCCCTGAATCCCACATGTCGCTCCAGTTACACTGCCTGAAGCCTGAGTGCACTCAACAATTGCTGCAGACTTTATTGGCGCCAATCCACGGAAGGAGCTGCCATCTCTGGATGAGGCGAGAATCGTCTGTTCCGGCGAGCACGTGGTGTCATCGATTCTCGCTATACATGTCAGACTCCCACCGGCAGCCGCATAGGTCCCATCGCAGCCGAGAACAACATTACCTGGTCCGGTAGTACCTATCGACTCTCCTTCCGATACGACGCCATTCCATCCAGGCGCCTGTATATTGCAACGCGTACCACCTTCTCCTCCACCAATTGCCTGGATACAGGTAATCAACGACAACGTTGTAGTAGATGCAGTACCCTGAATAACTTGCCCGTTGCGGGCTGTTGCGGTAATGGCAGTAGAGGCAACTACGGTATCAGAAAAAAGAATAATAACAGCGAGGATAAAATAAATAATAAAATTCGATTTATTTTCCATAGTTCACTCCTATCTATGGATTCAGTTAAAACCACTCGCTGCAAAAATTTACTTTATTACTAAAGCCAGAGTGCTTACCTGCGAGCTTAGCAGTTAAGCAGTCCGACACAAGAAACCGCTGTCCGCGGTTCTTGTGCCATGCATAGGAGCCTCAGGGCGTGGCGCTAGCCACCCGCAAAACCTTTGGCGTCACGAACACCAAGAGTTCAGCCTTCTCCTTGCTGCGTCCGCGCTTTTTAAACAAATTGCCCAGAAACGGTATGTCGCCCAGGAAAGGCACCTTTGAGACGCTCTCGCGATCAGTGAATTCGTAGACGCCGCCGATCACCACGGTCTCACCATCTCCTACTAGGACAGCGGTATTGATCTCACGACGATTGATTTCAGGGACGGTGCCATACAACGGCAAATTAATTAGCCGTGCAACCTCGTCCTTCTTGACGTTCATGTTAAGAAATACCCGGTTGTCATTGGTAATTGTTGGCGTAACTTTGAGTTCAAGCAGCACTTCCTTAAACTGTACGTTGGCCTGAGATCCTCCACCTGCACCAGCGCCGCTTATGGTCACATAGCCAATTTCTCGGCCCTGTTTGATTACGCCCTCTCGCTGATTCGCGGTAACTATACGGGGGTTCGACACGACTTCACCACGCCCCTCTTCCTGCATTGCCGATAGCTCAATATCCAGATTAAAGTTCGAGCCCAGCAAAGTATAGGCTAGACCGCCAGGCGTGCTATTGGTAAATCCGCCACCCGCACCTAGATTTATGTTCAATCCAGACGGAAAAAGAAACGCCGGCAAAGTATTACTCGTTCCAGGCGTAGTGGCAGTGCGAGTGCTGTTGATTTCGTTGTTGCGCTGCGCCAGCGTATTCTTGTAATTGGTATTACTTTCCAGCGAGCCACTCAGGATACCTCGCCCCGTCGCTCCGGAAATACCAAACCGCGCACCCAAATCACGCGCAAACGTATCGGTCGCAATGACAATCCGGCTCTCGATCAATACCTGATCCACCGGGCGGTCAATATGCGAAATCAGCTCGCGCATTTGCGCGACCTTCTTCGGAATATCGCTGATCATCAATGTATTGGTGCGTTCGTCGGCAACAATCCGACCGCGTGGCGAAAGGAAACCATTGTCCTGCTGCCCCGCCCCCCCCTGTCCGCCCTGCCCACCGCCACCGCCACCACCAATTCCCTTGGCTTCCGTCAGCGCTTTGAAGATCACCGCCGCATTGTGGTAATTGATCTGCACATAGTCGGTGATCAAGTCCTCACGGTTCTCGATCGCGATGCGGGCGTCTTCCTTGTCCTGCTCGAACTTGGCCAATTCCGGCTGCGGGGCCACCCACACCACGCCGCCATCACGGCGCTTGTCCAGTCCCTTGGCCCGCAGCACGATGTCCAGCGCCTGGTCCCACGGCACGTTCATCAGGCGCAGCGTGACGTTGCCCTGCACGGTGTCGGAGGCGACGATGTTGAGGTTGGATTCCTCGGCGATCAGCTGCAGCACGGTGCGCACCGGCACGTCCTGGAAGTTGAACGTCACCGGGCGGCCACTGTAGCCACGCGCCGCGATCTGCGCGGCCGCCTGGGTCACCGCCGCCGGGCTCACACCGCCCACGGCCGGCTGGCCCTTGCGCGGGGTGATCTCGACCACGTATTCGTTGCCGGTCTGGTAGGCCAGCGAGTCGAAGGCGCCCTTGGTCGACAGCACCAGCTGCGAACCGGAGCCGGACGGCTTCACTTCCACGCGCTGCACCGGCGTGGCGAAGTCGGTGACGTTAAGCGGGCGCTGCAGCTCCGGCGGCAACTTGGCGTTGCTGATGTCCACCAGCACCTTGTCGCCCTGCGTCCGCAGGTCCGGGCTTGCACCCTGGCCGTCGAACTGCAGGATCAACCGGCCAGCGCCGTCTTCGCCGCGCTTGAAGTCGATTTTGGAGACCGCCAGGCTCGTCGGAGCGACCTTGGCCGGATCCTGCGCGGGCTGAGTCAGCTCCGCCGCTGCGAACGCGCTGCCGCTCGCCAGTACCAGCGCGAACCCCAACGCGCAGGCCTGGAAGATCGCGTGGCGTCGTACCGGACGCAGCCGCCGGGCATTGGAAAACGTCATCGTGCTATCCCCTATCACTTTATTGATCATCCAATGCGAGTGAGGCCGGCCGTTCAAGCCATCCACCCGCACCGTCCGGCACAAGTTCAATCAGCTCGATGCGGTCTTCGTAGACCCCGGTCACCCGGCCATCGCTCTGTCCCAGATAAACACCCGGCCGCACCCGGTAGGTCACCTTGTCAGGCGCCATCACCAGGGCGATCAGGCCCGAGCCGCCGCCAATGGTCCCCACCATGTCGAGGGCGTCCAGCGGAAAGGCTTCCAACGGTTCCTTGCGCCGGTTCGGATCCGGACGTGTGCCGTTACCACCTTCCGCACTAACCCAGGCATCGCTGAACGGGTCGCGCATCGCCTGGGCTGCATATTCGAATGTCTCGAATTGCTGCATCACCGGCAATGGCTCCAGCGGCGGCGCAGGACGCGCACGCACTTCGGCCACCCAGGCTTCCAGATTCGGCGCATCGCCCGGCGTGCTGGTCACACCGCGCGTGCACGCCGGCAATACTGCAATTAACGCCACGCAGGACAGGATCTTGAGCAATTTCATGGTCATTGGCCGCCCTTCTTCGCAGCGTTGGCCGCCGCCTTTTCCTGCTCGGCCATTTCCTCATCGTCCAGATAACGATAGGTCTTGACCGTGCCGGACAGCTCCAGTGCGCCGCGTGGGCCGATGCCTGCCTTGGGATCCTTGGGCTTGAGATTGATGTCGTGCATGGTCAGGATCACCACGCGCGGCAGCGAGGCCACGCCACTGACGAAGGCACCGAACTGGTGGTAGCTGCCCACCATGCGCAAGGCGATCGGCTTTTCGGCGTAGAACTCTCTCGGCGATTCCGGGCCCGGCTGGAACAGCTCGTTAGAGAGCCCGCTGGACAACGCGGTCTGCGAGATGTCGATGATCAGGTCGGGCATCTCGGTCTTGCTGGGCAGCTGGCGCAGCATCTGCTGCAGCACCTGTTCCATCTGCGCGAGCTGCTGCTTGAGCGGCTCCAGATTCACCGCGCGCCCCTGCTGGGTCTCGAACTCGGTGCGCAGCTGGGTTTCGGTACCTTCTAGGCCTTCGAGTTCATCGCGCTTGCTGCTGATCAACAGGAACCAGGCCAGCACCATGATGAACAGGCCGACCACCACGCAGAACACGATGCGTGCCTGCTGTGGCCAACCGCCGATGTTGTTGAAGTCCAGATCGCTGAGCTTGAATGATTTCTTACTCATGACGCCGCCCCCTCCTGCGGCCGATTGGCGGCCGCCGGCGCGGCCTGCGGTGCTGTCGCAGGTGCGCTCGGCGGCGTTGCAGGCCCAGGCGCCGCTGCCGGAGCAGCAGGCGTCGTCCCAGCCGGCGTGGCACCCGGTGCAGCGGTGCCCGGCGCGGCCGGATCAACCACCGCGGGCGCGGCGCCGTTCTTGTCGGCCTCGTTCGGGTTGGCCAGCTTGACCTTCAACGTGAACACATAAGGCAATGCCTTGGTATCCATCGATGAGGCCGCGGGCTGGCCGGCCGCCTTGTCCTGGCTCTTGGCCTCGATGATCGACAGGTCCGGATTGGTCATCCAGCCCGAGCCTTCCAGGTTGCGCATGTACGCACTGACGCGCGCATTGGACTGCGAGCGACCCTCCAGGGTCAGGATGTCGCCGTCCTGCTTGATGTTGGTCAGCGCCACGCCATCGGGAATGGTGCGCACCAGCGAATCGAACAGATGCACCATCTGCGAGCGGTTGGCCTGCAGTTCCTCGATGACCTTCTTGCGCGCAAGCAGGCGGTCCTTCTTCTTGTCGAGTTCCTTGATCTCTTCGTTCTGCGCCTTGACCTTGTCGATCTCGGTGGTCAGAAACGCATTACGCTCGGTCTGGCCGCTGATCTGCGCGTCGTAGTAGAACCAGATCAATGCCGACAACAGCACGCCGCCCAGCGCGGCGAAGCCCAGCATCGAATAGAACTCACGCTCGCGCGCCTTCCGGCGCTCGGCGCGCCAGGGCAATAGATTGATTCTTGCCATCAGTCAAAGCTCCTCAGGGCCAGGCCGGTGGCGATCATCAATGCAGGCGCATCCAGCGCCAGCGCGTGGGCCTGAACCTTCGGACCCAGCGTCATTTGCGCGAGCGGGTTGGCGACCACGGTGGTCACGCCCAGCTGCTCTTCCACCATTTCAGGCAGGCGCGACAGCGCGGCGCAGCCGCCGGCGAGCACGATGCAGTCCACGCGATTGAATTCGCTGCCCGCATAGAAGAACTGCAGCAAACGGCTGATCTGCTGCACCGTCGCTTCCTTGAACGGCTCCAGCACTTCGACCTCATAGCTTTCCGGCAACCCGCCCTGACGCTTCGCCAGGCCGGCTTCTTCGTAGGTCAGGCCATAGCGGCGCATCACTTCGTCGGTGAGCTGCTTGCCGCCGAAGACCTGTTCGCGGCTGTACAGGCTACGACCGGAGCGCAGCACGCTCAGCGTGGTCATGGTTGCGCCGATATCGACCAGCGCCACCACCGCATCGGCAGCGACGGGGAGTTCGCTCGCAACCAGGGCAAAAGCGTTTTCGACCGCGAAGGCCTCCACGTCCATGACCTTGGCGGTCAAACCGCCCAGCTCCAGCGCCGACTGGCGCAGTTCGACGTTTTCCGAGCGCGAGGCGGCCAGCAGCACCTGGACCATGTCCGGGTTGTTGGGCATCGGGCCGATCACCTCGAAATCGAGATTCACTTCCTCGATCGGGTACGGGATGTAATTGGTGGCTTCCAGTTCGACCTGGGCCTCCATGTCGCTATCGTCCAGATCGGCCGGCATCGGGATCAACTTGGTGATCACCGCCGACCCAGCCACGGCAGCTGCCGCGTTCTTGGCCTTGCTGCCGGAACGATTGATGGCGCGGCGAATGGCTTCGCCCACCGCTTCGACCTCGACAATATTCTTTTCCACCACCGCGTTCGGCGGCAGTGGTTCCACCGCGTAATGTTCCACGCGAAAACGGTTCCCGCTGCGCGACAGCTGCAAGAGCTTCACGGCAGTGGAACTGATGTCGACACCAATCAGTGGCGACTGACTCTTGGGTAAAAGCCCCACGGTAACTCCCCTGCCGACGGGCACTTGGACGCATGTCTGCGCCCTCGTATTAACAATCAAATCTTAACAGTTGACAAGCCCTTCACGCGCCAGGCAATGCCCCCGCGACCGTGACCCCAGTGCCGTCGTCTGCGATCCCCAGAGTTCGGCCCCAGCCAAACTCGGCGTCATCTATACTCTGCGACCAAGAAATCTGCAATCGGAATCTCTCTTACATGCCCCGTATTCGCCGTTGGCTGGGCTGGATCCTGGCCACGCTCGTTGTGCTCGCACTGCTCGGCGCTATTGCTGCCGGCGGCCTGTATTACGCCATTTCCTCGAAGTTGCCGGACGTGCAGTCGCTCAAGCAAGTCGAGCTGCAGGAGCCGATGTACGTCTACTCCAGCGACGGGCGCCTGATGGCCGTCTATGGAGAGACCCGGCGCTACCCCATCCAGATGAAGGATGTGCCGCTGCGCTTGAAGCAGGCCTTCCTGGCCACCGAGGACGCGCGCTTCTACGAGCACGGGGGCGTGGACTACAAGGGCATCGCCCGCGCGGTGTGGTTACTGACCACCACCGACGCCAAGCGCGTGCCGGGTGGCTCGACCATCACCCAGCAGGTGGCGCGACAGTTCTTCCTCAGCTCCGAATACAGCTACACCCGCAAGCTGGCGGAGATCCTGCTGGCACGCAAGATCGAAAGTGAGCTGAGCAAGGACGAGATCTTCGAGCTGTATCTCAACAAGAGTTTCTTCGGCAACCGCGCCTACGGCGTCGGCGCCGCTGCCGAGTACTACTACGGCAAGAAGATGAGCGAATTGAGCCTGGACGAGATGGCGTCGCTGGCCGGCATCCCCAAATTCCCGTCCAGCGGCAACCCGATCAGCAACCCCGAGCGCGCGCGCGAACGTCGCGACTATTACGTGCTGCAGCGCATGGCCGACCTGGGCTTCGTGACCCAGGCAGAATCCGATGCCGCCAAGGCGGTACCGATGCATGCCAAGCCGCACGAGCCGCCGGTGGAGGTGTACGCCCCGTACGTGGCCGAGCTGGTGCGCCAGGAGATGATCGCCAAGTACGGCGGCGACGTGCTCAACAAGGGCTACCACGTCACCACGACCATCGATTCGACCTTGCAGACCGGTGCGGATGCGGCGATCGCCGACGGCTTGCGCGTTTACGATCATCGCCATGGCTGGCATGGCGTAGAGCAGCACTTCGACGTGGCCGCCGATGCGGATGCGCCTGCACTGGCCAAGCACCTGGCGGGTGCGTTCGTCCAGGGTGGCCTGCGTGCGGTGATCGTGGCGCGCACCAATCCCGATGGCGGAGTCACGGTCGTGCAAAACGACAAGACCGAACTGACCCTGCCGGCCAGCGCCAGCAGCTGGACCGGCAAGACACCGGCCAAGCTGTTGACCCGCGGCGACCTGACCCGTATCCGCAGCGGCGAAAAGGAAGGCGAGTGGATCATCGATCAGCTGCCGCGCGGCCAGGCGGCCCTGGTCTCGCTGGATGCCAACAGCGGCGCGTTGCGCGCGCTGGTCGGCGGCTTCAGCTTTGCCGGCAACAAGTTCAACCGCGCCACCCAGGCACGGCGCCAGCCCGGCTCCAGCTTCAAGCCGTTCGTGTATGCCGCCGCCTTCGAAAAGGGATTCAACCCGGCCTCGATCGTGTTGGATGCGCCAGTGGTGTTCCGCGACCGGCGCGGCAAGACGTGGTCGCCGCAGAACGATGGTGGCGGCTTCCGCGGGCCGATGCGCCTGCGCGAGGCACTGGTGCAGTCACGCAACCTGGTCTCGGTGCGTCTGCTGGACGCGATCGGCGTCGATTTCGCACGCAAATACATCAGCCAGTTCGGCTTCCAGGAAGCCGAGTTGCCGCCCAACCTGTCGATGTCGCTGGGCACCGCGTCGCTGACGCCATTGTCGATGGCACGTGGGTACGCGGTGTTCGCCAATGGCGGCTCGCGCGTTGACACCTGGATCGTGGATGAGGTCAAGGACCGTGACGGCAATACCGTGTTCAAGGAAGTGCCGGCGGTGGCCTGCCGCACCTGCGCGCTGCAAGGCGGCAATGCGGCGCCCGTGAGCCAGGTCGTGGATGGCTTCAACTTCGGCGCGCAGGCACCGGAGACGCCTCCCGCGACCCCAGCCATAGCCACCCCGGCACCGGCGCAGACCGCACCTGCGGCGGCCGCGGAAACCAAGATCGCCCCACGCGTCATCGACGGGCGCACTGCCTACCAGTTGGTCTCGATGATGCGAGACGTGGTCCAGCGCGGTACCGGTACTGCGGCCAAGGTCCTCGGCCGCGAGGATGTGGGCGGCAAGACCGGCTCGACCAACGATCACCGCGATGCCTGGTTCTCCGGTTTCGGCGGCCCCTATACCACCACCGTGTGGGTGGGTCGCGACGACTTCCGCTCGCTCGGTTATCGCGAGTACGGCGGCAAGGCCGCCCTGCCGATCTGGATCGACTACATGCGCGTAGCGCTCAAGGACAAGCCGATCGCTGCCAATGACCCGCCGGAAGGCATGACCCAGGCCACCATCAATGGCGCGGTCGAATGGGTAAAGAACGAAGATCTGGATCGCCTGCAGGATTACGACTACGGCCAGCAGCAACAGCAGGACGAAAAGGCGTTTGATATTTTCTGATGGCGGGGGATCCGGGAATCGGGAATCGTGACGGCGCGGCTGTCCGGTTCCCCACCACGCGTAGCGACCGATTGGAACGGCGCTGACTGGTGTCAGGGTGGTGGATAGCGGACCGAACCGGATAGTTGGTCTTCATTTCTGCCGATTCCGGCAACAGCTCCCTGTCCACTGCATGACGCCACGCCAGTGCCGCTGATGCAGCGGCGGTCTGTGTGCGCCGCCTGCACGAAACACGGCAATCGATTACCGCTACGTGATCGCTTGTTTGCAATGGCATGACGCATTCGCCATGTCTTCATGCAGCTGATGTAGAGTCCAGATCAGGTTCATCAGGGGAGCCCGGTCATGCATCACGCACGCGCGCACGCCGATACACGAACCCGGGAACGTCGCCATCGCCTGGCGCACGAGGCCGCACGCTTGATGGCCGAAGGCGGCATCCGCGATTTCCATCAAGCCAAGCTCAAGGCCGCCAGCCGGCTCGGCATTCACGACGACGCCTCATTGCCACGCAATCGCGAGATCGAGGATGCGTTGCGCGAATACCAGCGCCTGTTTGCCGGACCTGCACACGGCGCGCGCCTGCGCCAACGGCGCGAAGCCGCACTGCGGGCGCTGGAGTTTCTCAGTGCCTTCAAGCCGCGACTGACCGGCCCGGTACTGGAAGGCACCGCCGATGCAAATTCGCCAGTGCACTTGCAGTTGCACAGCGACGATGTGGATGCGGTGCAGCGGTTTCTGGAAGAGCACCGCATTCCGGCCGAATCGCGGACGCGACGATTGCATCTGGATCGCGAACGCAATGGCGAATTTCCGGTGTGGCTGTTCAGCGCCGAAGACCTCACCTTCGACCTCACCGTGCTGCCCTACGACGCGTTGCGGCAGGCACCGCTATCGCAGCTGGACGAGAAGCCGATGCCGCGTGCATCGGCGGCCCAGGTACGACAGTTGTTGAGCGACGACGCCAGCCCGGACCTGCCACAGCTACTGCGCTGAGTCGCGCTCATTGCGCCGCCGAGCCTGCGAGCGCGGAGACCTGGACACATGCGCTTCGGCGCGCCGATGTCGCTGCGGCAGCGCCCGTTGATATGAGCGTAGACACGACGGGACCAAGCCATCCGCCACCGATCCTCGATAGCTGATAGCTGCATCACGCTCAACTGGAAGATCGATCACACCTGCAGCCACACCAAATGCAAACGCCCCGCAGTGCGGGGCGTTCGTTCAAGCATCTGCCAGGTGGCGCTTAGCGCTGTCCGGCGTCTTTGTAATCGCGCTTGTCGTAACCGGTGTAGATCTGGCGCGGACGGCCGATCTTCATTTCCGGGTCGACCTGCTGTTCCAGCCAATGCGATACCCAACCGGCGGTGCGGGCGATGGCGAACATCACGGTGAACATTTCCACCGGGATATTCAGCGCCTTGTAGATCAGGCCCGAGTAGAAGTCGACGTTCGGGTACAGCTTGCGCTGCACGAAGTAGTCGTCCTTCAGCGCAGCCTCTTCCAGCTTCAGCGCCACTTCCAGCAGCGGGTCGTTGACGCCCAGCTCGCCCAGCACCTTGTGGGTCATCTCGCGGATGATCTTGGCGCGGGGGTCGAAGTTCTTGTAGACGCGGTGACCGAAGCCCATCAGGCGGAACGAGGAGTTCTTGTCCTTGGCCTTGGCCACGGCCGACTCGACGTTATCGGCAGTGCCGATTTCTTCGAGCATCTTCAGCACCGCTTCGTTGGCGCCGCCGTGTGCCGGGCCCCACAGTGCGGTGATGCCGGCGGCAACCGACGCATACGGGTTGGCACCGGTCGAACCGACCAGACGCACGGTCGAGGTCGAGGCGTTCTGTTCGTGATCGGCGTGCAGGATGAACAACAGATCCAGCGCCTTGGCCACAACCGGGTTGATCTCCAGCGGCTCGCTCGGCACTTCGAACATCATGTGCAGGAAGCGATCGACGTAGTTCAGGTTGTTGCGCGGGTAGCGGATCGGCCAGCCGATCGAATAGCGGTACGCGGCAGCTGCCAGGGTCGGCACCTTGGCGATCAGACGGATGGCAGCCTGACGGCGCTGCTCCGGATCGTTGAGGTCCAGGGTGTCGTGGTAGAACGCCGACAGCGAGGCGACCGAGCCGGCCAGCATGGCCATCGGGTGCGCATCGTGGCGGAAACCGCCGAGGAAGTTCTTCAGCGACTCGTGCATCATGGTGTGATGCGTGACTTCGTGGTCGAACTTCTTGAATGCGTCCGCCGTCGGCAGTTCGCCGTTCATCAGCAGGTACGACACTTCCAGGAAGCTGGACTTCTCGGCCAGCTGCTCGATCGGATAGCCGCGGTACAACAGCACGCCGTTGTCGCCATCGATGTAGGTGATGGCCGACTTGCAACTGGCGGTGGCGGTGAAGCCCGAGTCGTAGGTGAACAGACCGGTTTCTTTGGTCAGCTTGGAAATATCGACGCAATCGTTGCCCAACGTGGGCTTGAGAACCGGCAGAACAACCGACTTGTCGCCGGCGTTGAGCGTGACCTGATCAAGATCGGACACTGTGTACGCTCCTTCAGTGGAAGGCGCCTGATCCCACATGGGCAGGCACATGATGGAAGTCCAAGGCCTCGCCTCGGATCACGTCATTATCGCACAGCAGCATTTTGGCCGTCGCTTGGACAGAAGTCGTAGATGCACAGCGCAGGGACGTGCGCAACGCAGCTGACGCCCCAAAAGACAACGGCCGCGCAATGCGCGGCCGGTGCCGGACAACCCGTCCTGCAAGTTCAGCGCGCGTAGCGCTTCTGGAACTTGTCGATACGGCCGCCGGTGTCGATCTTCTTCTGCTTGCCGGTATAGAACGAGTGCGATTCGGAAGAGATTTCCACCTTGATCAGCGGATATTCCTGGCCGTCTTCCCATTTCACCGTTTCTTTCGAACTCATGGTGGAACGGGTCAGGATCTTGAAATCGGACGTCACGTCTTGAAAGACGACCTCTTTGTAGCTGGGATGCACGTTATCTTTCATGGGCTTGGCGCCGGGCTGCCTGGATAAGCCTGTCATTATAGCGGCCTCCGTTCGCCCGGCGCAAGGTCGCCCTAGCCGGCTGCCAGGGCTGCCCCGACCAGCCCGTAGAACCGCTGGCGGTCGTACTCCAGCAGCAGATTGGCGTTGTCGGGCGCGCCGCCCTGCCGGTTCCAGTCCACCAGGGTCATGCCGCGGGTGTGGGTGCCGGCCAGTTCGACGTGCACCGGGCGCTGCTCCAACCGCTGGGCGCCGTCGGGGTGCAGGGCGAACGCCATCGCCAGCGCGTCGGCCGCATACCAGTACTCGCCGCGACTGTCTTCGGACCACAAGCGGGTCTTGCGTGAGATCTCCTCGTAGAAGCGGGCGCAGGCGGAATCGGCCGCCAACCATTGCCCCACGTCCCGGTGCAGTAGTCCGTGCGCAATGGTGGCTTCCCAGTCGGACACGTCGAAGTGCGGAAAACCACGGAACACGATGTGCGCGGCCTCCGGGTCGAAGCCGATGTTGAATTCGGCCGCAGCGGTGATGTTGCCGTGGCCGGTCAACGCCCCGCCCATCACCACCAGCCGCGCCACGCGCTGCGGCAGGGTCGGGTCCAGGGTCAGTGCCAGGGCAAGATTGGTCAGCGGGCCGAGCGCGACCAGCAGTAGCTTGCCGGCATGTTCGTGCGACAGACGCAGGATGGCGAGCGCAGCATGTTCGGCTTCGGCAGTGCGCTTGGCCGGTGCCAGCCCCACATCGCCGAAGCCGTCGATCCCGTGCACGTGCGCCGCGTCCACCGAGGGGTGTAGCAACGGCTGCGGGCAGCCGGCGTAGACCGGTACATCGGCGCGGCCGGCGATCTCGCAGACCTTCAAGGCGTTGTGCACGGTGTGTTCCAGGCCTACGTTACCGGCGGCGATGGTCAGGCCGACCACCTCATGGCGGCTGTCGTTGAAGGCCATCAGCAGCGCCAGCGCGTCGTCCACGCCCGGGTCGGTATCGATCAGCAGCGGAATTTTTTTTGTCATGGGATTGGAGCTTGGGCATTCGGGATTCGTTGCCGCATCTTCGCAAGGATCGGCGAGCCGCGCGAATCCCGGAGACGTCCAGGTTGCAGCAACCCCGCTTTGGCGAATCCCCAATCCCGACTCCCGATTCCCCGCCGCTCAAGCCGCCGCATACCGCACCGCGCCACCGATCCAGCGTGCGACGACACGGTCGGCGATCTCCGGCGCTTCGTCCAGCAGTCGCTCGGCCAGCACCTGCACGCGCGGCAGCAGGCCGGCGTCGCGGGCCAGGTCGGCGATGCGGAAACTGGCCAGACCGGTTTGCCGTGTGCCCAGCAATTCGCCAGGCCCGCGCAATTCCAGATCCTTTTCCGCGATCACGAAACCATCGTTGGTCTGACGCATGGTTTCCAGGCGCTGACGCGCCATCATCGACAGCGGCCCCTGGTAAAGCAGCACGCAACTGGATGCGGCTGCGCCGCGTCCGACCCGACCGCGCAACTGATGCAACTGGGCCAGGCCCAGCCGCTCGGCATTTTCGATGATCATCAGCGAGGCATTGGGCACATCCACGCCGACTTCGATCACGGTGGTGGCAACCAGCAGATCGCTGCGACCTTGCTTGAAGTCCAGCATGGCCTTCTGTTTTTCGGCCGGCTTCATGCGGCCGTGCACCAGCGCCACACGCACGCCCGGCAGTTGCGCCGACAAGGCTTCGAAAGTGACTTGCGCGGCCTGCGCTTCGATACGTGGCGGCCCGCTTTGCTGCCCTTGCGCGCCTTTCTCGGGCTCTTCGCTTTCTTCGATCAGCGTGCACACCCAATACGCCTGACGTCCCTCCGCGCAGGCGGCGCGGATGCGTTCGACCAACTCAGGGCGGCGCTCCGCGCTCAACACGATCGTCTGCACCGGCGTGCGACCGGGCGGCAGTTCGTCGATGGCCGACACATCCAGATCCGCGTAGGTCGACATCGCCAACGTGCGCGGGATGGGCGTGGCGGTCATCACCAGTTGATGCGGCACGCTGCCCGCCGCCGCGCCCTTGTCGCGTAGCGCAAGCCGCTGATGCACGCCGAAGCGGTGCTGCTCATCGATGATGGCCAAGGCCAGATCGTGGAAGACCACCGCCTCCTGCATCAGCGCATGCGTGCCGACCACCACCTGCGCCTGGCCGGAGGCGACCTCGGCCATCACGGCAGCGCGTGCCTTGCCGGTGACCTTGCCGGCGAGCCAGACGATGCGAACCCCCAACGGCTCCAGCCAGCTGCGCAGATTGTTGAGGTGCTGCTCGGCCAGCAACTCGGTGGGCGCAGCGAGTGCGACCTGTTTGCCCTGCTCCACCGCCAACATCGCCGCCAGCGCAGCGACCACAGTCTTGCCGCTGCCGACATCGCCCTGCACCAGTCGCAGCATCGGCGAGGGCTGTGCAAGATCGTGCGCAATCTGTTCAAACACGCGTTGCTGCGCACCGGTGAGCTGGAACGGCAGGGCGCTGCGCATCTGCTGCACCAACGTGCCATTGCCAGGCAGGCTGGGCGCGTGGAAACGCTGCAGCGCGATGCGTTGGCGGCGCAGGCTGAGTTGATGCGCCAGGAGTTCTTCGATCGCCAGCCGCTGCTGGGCCGGATGCCCACCGGCGAGCAATTGCTGCGGGTCGGTGCCGACCGGCGGGCGATGCATGGTCAGCAAGGCCGCGCGCAGCGATGGCAAGCGCTCGTCCTGCAGCCAGTGTGGCGGCAGCAGTTCCAGCGCAGCGTCGGGCGGCAGACGCTCCAGCGCCTGCCCGATCAATTTGCGCAGCGTGGCCGGGCCAACGCCTTCGAGCACCGGATAGACCGGATCCAGACTGTCGCCCAACCCGGCCTCTTCGCCCGGCGCGAGCACCCGGTAACTGGGGTGCACGATCTCCCAGCCATGCTGGCCGGGCTTGGGCGTGCCGAACACCCGCACGCGCGTGCCGACGGCGAACTGCGCCACCTGCGCCGCACGAAAATGAAAGAAGCGCAGCACCAGCGTGCCGTGCGACGCGTCCGACACTGCCACACGCAACACCGGCCGGAAGCGGAAGCCACGCTCCACCGCCTCCACGCGCCCTTCGATCTGCGCCGGCACGCCGCTCTGCAGCTGCGCGATGGTGGTCAAGCGGGTGCGGTCTTCGTAACGCAGTGGCAGATGCAACCACAGGTCCTGCACGCTCAGGATGCCGCGCGCGGCGAATTTGTCGGCCACTCTTGGGCCAACGCCAGGCAGGCTGGACAGCGGAGCCTGGCCGGCGACGGCCAGACTCGGCGTAACGGCGCGCGCGCGCGGCACGGCAGATCAGTCGCGCTGGATCACTCGAGCACCATCACCGCATCGACTTCGAAGCCAGCGTCCTTGGGCAGGCCGGACACTTCGATGGTGGAACGCGCGGGGAACGGGGCCTGAAAATACTCCTGCATCACCGCGTTGACGGCGGCGAACTGGCCCAGGTCGGTGAGATACAGGCCCAGACGCACGATCTTGTCGAGCGAGCCGCCAGCCGCTTCGGCCACCGCCTTGAGGTTGTCGAATGCACGCCGTGCCTGCGCACCGATGTCGCCCGGCACGATCTCGCCGGTGGCCGGGTCCAGCGGGATCTGCCCCGAGAAATACACGGTGTTGCCGGCACGCACGGCTTGCGAATACGGGCCGATGGCGGCGGGCGCCTGGTCGGTATGGATGATCTGGGACATGGAAACTCCACTGCAAAGGGTCGCAGCAGTTTAGGCCTTTGTGCGGGTTTGCTCGACTATTGTGCGAACGCGCCAGGCGCTACTGGCGACCGACGCTCTGCACCACGTGCAGACGCCGCAACCGGCGCATCACCTCGGCCAGATGGCGGCGGTCGCGCACCTGGATGTTGAAACGCAGCACGGCTGCATTGAAGTCGCGGTCCAGATAGTCCACGCGCTCGATGTTGGACTGGCTCTGCGCAATGGCTGCGGCCAGCTGCGCGAGCACGCCGGTGCGGTTTTCCACCTCGACGATCAGCGCAGTGTCGTAATCGCCACTGACGTTGGAATCCCAATCGATCGGCACCCAACGTTCGGGCGATTTGCGCAGCTCGGCCAGATTCGGGCAGTCCAGACGGTGCACCACGATGCCCTTGCCGGCCGTGTGATACCCCATGATCTCGTCGCCGGGAATCGGCTGGCAGCAGTTGGCAAAGCTGATGACGCCACGCTCGCTGCCGTCGATCAGGATCTTTTCGTGCGAATGCTTGGAAAGGCCGCCGCCACGCAATTCCGCGTAGGCCATCAGCGCCTGTGCGGCCTGATTGGGCATCCAGTTGCCGAGTGCCACATCGGCCAGCAGCGCTTCCAGACGCGGGTACCGGTGCTCGGCAAGGAAGGCGTCCAGGCGGCCTTTGGGCAGCCGCTCCAGCGAGGAGTCCATCGCTTCCAGCGCGCGGTCCAGCATGCGGTGCCCCAGCTGCACGGCATCTTCGTGCTCGAGTTGCTTGAGCTGGTGGCGAATCGCCGTGCGCGCCTTGCTGCTGACCACGAATTCCAACCACTGCGGTTTTGGCGTGGCCGAGCGCGCAGTGATGATCTCCACCGCCTGGCCGCTGACCAGTTTGGTGCGCAACGGCACCAGCTTCTTGTCAACGCGCGAGGCCACGGCGCGGTTGCCCACATCGGTGTGCACCGCGTAGGCGAAATCCAGCGCGGTGGAATTACGCGGCAACGCCAGGATCTTGCCCTTGGGCGTGAACAGATAGACCTCGTCCGGGAACAAATCGACCTTGACGTTGTCGAGGAATTCCAGCGAGGACCCGGCGGCACGCTGCGAATCGATCAGTTCCACGATCCAGTCGTGCGCGCGGCTCTGCGCGCTGTTGGGCGAGGCCGAGCCAACCTTGTAGGTCCAATGCGCCGCGACGCCGCGTTCGGCGATCAGGTCCATCTCTTCGGTGCGGACCTGCACTTCGATCGGCGAGCCATAGGGCCCGAATAACACGGTGTGCAGCGACTGGTAACCATTGGCCTTCGGGATCGCGATGAAATCGCGGAAGCGCCCGTCCAGCGGTTTGAAGCTGGCATGCACCGCACCGAGCGCGTGGTAGCAATCGGCCACTGTGCGCACCACCAGGCGGAACCCGAACACATCCATCACCTGGTCGAAGGATTTGCTCTCTTCGTGCATCTTGGAATAGATGCTCCAGGGCGTCTTGATGCGGCTGACCAGCCGATGCTCCAGCCCTTCCTTGGCCAGCCGCTGCGACAACTGCACTTCCACCTGCGCCATCGATTCGCGCCGCACCACCGGCTGGCTGCGGATATGTTTTTCGATGATGGCGTGGCGCCACGGAAACAGCGCGCGGAAACCCAGGTTCTGCAGTTCGGACTTGATCAGGCTCATGCCCAACCGCTGCGCGATGGGGGCGTAGATCTCCAGCGTCTCGCGGGCGATGCGGCCGCGCGCCTCGGTGCTCTGCGCGCCGAGCGTGCGCATGTTGTGCAGGCGGTCGGCCAGCTTGATCATGATCACGCGCAGATCGCGCGACATCGCCAGCAGCATCTTGCGGAAACTTTCTGCCGCTGCTTCCTGGCGGTCGCGGAACTTGAGCTTGTCCAGTTTGGTGACGCCATCGACCAGCTCGGCCACCGCTTCGCCGAACTCGGACGCCAGTTCTTCGCGCGTCAGCGGGGTGTCTTCGATGGTGTCGTGCAGGATCGCCGCGATCAGCGATTCCATGTCCAGGCCGAGTTCGGCGAGCACGCCGGCCACCGCCACCGGGTGCGTGATATACGGCTCGCCCGACTTGCGGGTCTGGCCGGCATGCGCGATGGCCCCCACTTCCCAGGCACGCCGCAGGATCGGCAGCTGTTCCTTGGGCAGGTAGCTGGCCGCGCGTTCGAGGTGCAGGACGTAGTCGGGGATGGCCTGGTCGGAAGACGGAGACGTCGCGACGGTCGCCTGGGCAGTAGGGCCTGGGTTCATAGCGGAAGACTATGCCAGCCGTGCAGTCACGGCAAACGTTTGCACACGCCAGCGTACTGGCGGCCCGCTAAACGAAAAAAGCCCGCGTCTAGGCGGGCTGTTCGGATCAATCGCCGCGCTGCGGAATCAATCGTCGTTCTTGGACATGTCTTCGTCGGCGACCACTTCGGCGGCAGCCCATTCCAGTGCTTCGCGCTCGGCACGCTCGCGTTCGGCCTTCTCGACTTCGTCGATCAGCGCGTTGTCGATCCGGCGTGCGGCGATCTCGCGCAGTGCCATCACGGTGGGCTTGTCGCTGGCATCGGCATTTTCGATCAGCGGCTGCACGCCATTGGCGAGCTGACGGGCGCGCTTGGAGGCCATCATGACCAGTTCAAAACGGTTGTTCACGACTTCCAGGCAATCTTCTACGGTAATGCGGGCCATGCGGGCTCCCGGCGACCGGCAACGGTCGCGCATCGAATGAGGGAAAGGGTGCGGAGTATACGCCGGCACCGCTGGCCGGGCAACCCGCAGCCGTTTAGTCCACTTTGAAATCAACAACTTGGGACACACCGACCCGCCCGCGCAGCCGTCCGGGTGCGCAGACTGCACCTTCACGTCCGGCCATCCGCCAGGCAGCCGCCGTTCCACGCGCTCTACCGCAGCGCAAGGCTTTATGGCTGACCTGCCGGGCATGGCACCGGACCAATGCAGCATTATCGGGCATCGCCGCCTACAGGCAGCCACTGCGGACTCAGTCCAGCAATGCCTGGATCAGGCCGGCATGTCGCTGCTGCTGCGCCTGCCGACGCAGCCGGCTGGCGGTGAAGATGGCGCACATCTCCGAGACAGCGGTCTCGAAGGTCTCGTTGATGATCACGTAATCGAACTCTTCGAAATGCAGCATTTCTTCGCGGGCGGCCGCCAGGCGTTGCGCCATCACGTCCTCGCTGTCCTGCCCGCGCTTGCGCATGCGCTCGTCCAGCGCCTGGCGCGAGGGCGGCAGGATGAACACGCTGACCGCGTCAGGCACTTTCTGGCGGACCTGGCGTGCGCCCTGCCAGTCGATCTCCAGCAGCACGTCGTGGCCGGCGGCCAGCTGCGGCTCCACCGACTGCCGCGCAGTGCCCTTCCAGTCGCCATGCACCAGCGCATATTCGAAGAAATCGCCGGCCTCGATCATGCGCTGGAACTCGTCGGCGGAGACGAAATGGTAGTGCTCGGCATGCCGCTCGCCCGGCCGCGGCGCACGCGAGGTGAACGAGATCGACAAGGCGATCTTCGGGTCGCGCGCCAGCGTGGCGTTGACGATGCTGCTCTTGCCGGCGCCCGAGGGGGCCGCAACGATATAGAGGGTGCCGCGCATTTTTAGGGAATGTAGAGAGTCGGGAATAGGGAATGGGGCACCGCGCGGAGCAAGCAGGCCGTGGGGAATCGTACCTGCTTTGACGATTCCCCATTCCCGATTGCCTATTCACGGCTATTCGATGTTCTGCACCTGCTCGCGGATCTGGTCGATCAGCACCTTCAGAACCACCGCGGCATTGGACGTGCGGCTATCCACCGACTTGGAGCCCAGCGTATTGGCCTCGCGGTTGAACTCCTGCAGCAGAAAGTCCAGCCGGCGACCAACCGGCTCGCGCTGCTTGAGCACGCGGCGGATTTCGGAAATGTGGCTGGACAGACGGTCCAGTTCCTCGTCTACGTCGAGCTTCTGCAGCCACAGCACCAGCTCCTGCTCGGCGCGGCCCGGGTCCACCGGATGCGGCAGATCGGCCAGGCGCGCGGCCAGCTTGGCGCGTTGGCCTTCGCGAATCACCGGAATCAAGACGCGTACCTCGGCAGCGATGCGTTCGATCGCATCCACCCGCTCGCTGATCGCCTCGGCCAGCTTGCCGCCCTCGCGCTCGCGCGCAACCACGAAACTGTCGACCACCTCATCGAGCAAGGCCAGCGCCTGCGCCTGCAGCGCGGGCGCATCCACATCCTGCACCTGCAGCACGCCGGGCAGCTGCAACAACTCGGTGAAGCCCACCTGCAACTTGGGAAACACGCCATCCAGCCGCGTAGCCAGCGCGCCCAGTTCCTGCAGCAGCGATTCATTGACCGCCAGCGTCTGTGCGTTGTCCGGCGCGCGCAGGCGCAGCGTCAGATCCAGCTTGCCGCGGCTGTTCTTGGCTGCCACGCGCTCGCGCAGCAGCGGTTCCAGCGCGCGCAATTCCTCGGGCAGACGCACACCCACTTCCAGAAAGCGGTGGTTGACCGAGCGCAGCTCGCAACCAAGCGTGCCCCAGGGTGTGATGCGTTCGCCGCCAGCAAACGCGGTCATGCTTCGGATCATCGTCAATCCCATGCCGTCAAAGCGCGAATGGTACCCTAGCTACCCACACCGGCCGGCTGCTGCCCGCCGTGCATTGGCGCCAAGACCCACCTCCCGACTTCCGGACTCATCGCATGACCTTTTCCCGTCCCAGCGGCCGCACGGCCGATCAGCTGCGCCCGGTGCGCATCGAACGCGCCTTCACCCGCCATGCCGAAGGCTCGGTACTGGTGAGCTTCGGCGACACCCGCGTGCTGTGCACCGCCAGCGTGGAAAACCGCGTGCCGGGGTTCCTGCGCGGCAAGGGCGAAGGCTGGGTCACTGCCGAATACGGCATGTTGCCGCGCTCCACCCACACCCGCTCCGACCGCGAAGCCGCACGCGGCAAGCAGGGCGGGCGCACGCTGGAAATCCAGCGCCTGATCGGCCGCGCATTGCGCGCCTGCGTGGACCGCAACGCCCTGGGCGAGCGCACCATCACCCTGGACTGCGACGTGCTGCAGGCCGACGGTGGCACCCGCACCGCCGCGATCACCGGCGCCTACGTGGCGCTGGCCGATGCAGTAAACCTGCTGATCAAGCGCGGCGACATCAAGAAGCATCCCTTGATCGGCGCGGTGGCTGCGGTGTCGGTCGGCATCTATCGCGGCGAGCCGGTGCTGGATCTGGATTACCCGGAAGACAGCGACTGCGATACCGATATGAATGTGGTGATGAACGATGGCGGCGGCTTCATCGAGCTGCAGGGCACCGCCGAAGGCCACGCGTTCCGCCGCGACGAACTCAACACGCTGCTCGCCCTGGCCGAAAAGGGCATGGGCGAATTGTTCGCACTGCAACGCGCTGCGCTGGCCGGATGAGCCGTCGCATTGCCCTGACCACGCTGCTGGTCGCCGATTACGACGCGGCCATTGCCTGGTACACCGGCGCGTTGGGCTTCCAGGTGCTGGAAGATCGCGCGCTCGGCGATGGCAAGCGCTGGGTGGTGATCGGCCCCGGCAGCGTGCAGGACGCCGGCTTGCTGCTCGCGCAGCCGGCCGACGCCGCGCAGCAGGCGCGCATCGGCGACCAGAGCGGCGGACGGGTGGATCATTTCCTCTACACCGACGACTTCTGGCGCGACCACGCGGCGATGCAGGGGTTTGGCGTGGAATTTCTGGAAACCCCGCGCGAAGAACTGTACGGCACGGTCGTGGCATTCCGCGATCTGTACGGCACCAAGTGGGATCTGCTGGAGCCCAAGCAATGAAACAACTGGTCCTGGCAAGCGGCAACGCCGGCAAGCTGGAAGAACTGCGCGCCATGCTGGCCGCGCTGCCGCTGCGCATCGTTGCGCAGGGCGAACTCGGCGTGGAAGACGTGCCGGAAACCGGCCTGACCTTCGTCGAGAACGCGTTGATCAAGGCGCGTCACGCCAGCGCCGTCACCGGCCTGCCCGCGCTGGCCGATGACTCGGGCTTGATCGTCGATGCGCTCGATGGCGCACCCGGTTTGTACAGCGCACGCTACGCCGGCAGCCCGACCAATGCGCAGGCCAACAACGCCAAGTTGCTCGAAGCGATGCGCGCGGTTCCGGCCGAACGCCGCAGCGCGCGGTTTTATGCAGTGATCGTGCTGCTGCGGCATCCGGAAGATCCGCAACCATTGATCGCCGAAGGCAGCTGGGAAGGCGTGATCACCACCGCGCCGCGCGGCGATGGCGGCTTCGGCTACAACCCGGTGTTTCTGGATCCCGTGTACGGACTGACCGCCGCGGAAATGGACAGCGCATTGAAGAACCGCCTCAGCCACCGTGCCGTGGCCCTGGCCACGCTGCAGCACAAACTGCATGCCTTGTCGCTGTGACCCACGCGTAGCGCAATGCCACAGCTGATTCCGCCGCCACTGTCGCTCTACGTGCACCTGCCCTGGTGCGTACGCAAATGCCCGTATTGCGATTTCAACTCGCATGCGGCCAAGGGCGTGTTGCCGTTCGAGGCGTATGTGGATGCATTGATCCGCGACCTGGATGCGGATCTACCGCTGGTCTGGGGCCGCGTGGTGCATTCGGTGTTCTTCGGTGGCGGCACGCCCAGCCTGTTCCCACCAGAGGCGATCGACCGCTTCCTGCAAGCTGCCGCGGCACGACTGCGGTTTGCGCCGAATCTTGAAATCACCCTGGAAACCAATCCGGGTACTGCCGAGCACGGCCGTTTCGAGCACTACCGCGCAGCGGGCGTGAACCGCCTGAGCTTCGGGGTACAGAGCTTCGACGACGTGGCGCTGCAGCGGTTGGGCCGTATCCACGACAGCGCCGAAGCCGAACGCGCAATCAAACTGGCACAAGATGCCGGCTACGATAATTTCAATATCGACCTGATGTACGCGTTGCCCGAGCAGACGCTGATGCAGGCCGAGCACGATCTGGAACGCGCCTTCGCGCTGCAGCCCACGCACCTGTCGCATTACCAGCTCACGCTGGAGCCAAACACGGTGTTCTTCGCGCGGCCGCCCAAGGGCATTCCCGACGACGATGCCGCCTGGGATATCCAGGAACACTGCCAACGCCTGCTGGCCGATGCCGGCTACGCCCAGTACGAAGTCAGCGCGTACGCCAAGCCGGGGCGGCAGTGCGCGCACAACCTCAACTACTGGCGTTTCGGCGATTACCTGGGCATCGGTGCGGGTGCGCACGGCAAGATCAGCTCCGGTGCCGAAGAGCACGTACTGCGGCGCTGGAAGCACAAGCATCCGCAGAGTTATCTGGCCAGCGCGGGCGCTGCCGCATCCATCGGCGGCGACGACATCGTGCCGCGCGAACGGCTGCCATTCGAATACATGCTCAACCTGCTGCGTTTGCACGAAGGCTTCCGGCTGAGCGATTTCGAAGCGTCTACCGGTCTTGCGGCCTCCGTCATCGAGGCGCCGTTGGCGCGCGCAGTGGCCCAGGGCTGGATGACCCGGCAGGACGAGCGCGTGGTGCCGACCGAGTTGGGACGTCGCTTTACCAATGATGTGGTCGAGTTGTTCCTGCGCTGAAGGCGCCACACATCGCGGGTCGACCGGCCGCATGCGCGCGGCGCGCCCGTAGGTTCGCGGCTTGGCATCACGCGACCTGGCTGCGCTGGGCGCGCCAATGCCCCGCGGCCGGCCGGAAAACATGCTACATAGCTCACGCTTCGAACTGAGCCAGCCTCCCCCGGATGTCTACGCCCGTGCCTTCCCTGCAACCCGCACCCAGCGGCCCGATTGCCGATGCGCCGGTGTCCGCACGCGGCAGGCACCTGCTCGGCATGCTGCACGCGCATTGCGCGCAGGCGCTGAGCGGACCGCTGCGGCTGACCGTCGTCGAGCTGGAACGCGAGCTGCTGCATCAGGCCGAGCACGCGCGCAACAGCCAGATCCAGACGGAAATCTACGCACAGACACGCGGCCTACGTGACCACATCGACCGGTTTCCGCAGGCATTTCTGCATGAACTGGCCAAGGCGCTGGCCGGCCTGCGCGAACGCCCGGTGCTGGCGCCATTGAGCGACGTCGCTGCGCAGCCGCAGATGCTGACCCTGGTCGAAAACACCGATATCGATCGCGACATCGTGCTGAGCGAAATCGCACGCCGCGAGACATCCCGGCGCGCCAATGCTCTGCTCTTGCTGGCGCAACGCCTGGCGGTGATCGGGACGGTGGCCGAATTCGAGCTGGAAGAATTGCCGCTTGGCCCCTACGCGTTATGCCGCATCGTGGGTCAGTGCGGGGAATCGCTCGGACTGAGCCTGGATGGGCAGCTGACGCTGTACAAGGTCTTCGAGCGCCAGGTGATGGACCGTCTGGGCGATCTGTTCGAAAGCGCCAACAGCACGCTTGACCAGGAAGGCATCCTGCCGGGGCTGATCTACCACCCGTACCTGGTCAAACCCACGCAGGTGCAGACGCGGCATGCGCTGCCGGCATCGGCGCACGGCGCGAAAGACGCTGCCGCAACCCACATGACGGTTGCAGCCTCGCGGATGCCGCGGCCGGCGACCGGCTGGGCAGGCCACTCCGCGCCGACGGCGTGGCAAAGCGTCTTGCTGGATCCCGCTGCTGCGCCACCGGCGCTTGCGATCGCTGCACACGCGCAGACACTGTCGCCGGCGCTCGACGAGGCAATGCAGGCGCTGGGCGGCTTGATGGCGTCGGCACGCCAGTCGCAAGCAGCTGGTCACGCAAGCGCAGGAGTGCCGGCCAACAACGGGATGGCGCCCTCCTCCACGCTGCTTGCAGCAGCGACCCAGACATCGCACAAAAGCGCCACCGCTGCGGTGCCGAAGGCTGCGCTCGGCGATGCGCTGGCCAGCCTGCAACGCGCGCTGGCCACGCAGGCCGCGGCGACACCGCAAGCATCGGGCATCGATGCGGTGCAGCGGCAGGTACTGGAGGAACTGCGCAGCCAGTACGGCCCGGATGCCACGCTATCGCCGCAGGACAACGACACCTTCGACCTGCTCGGCCTGCTCTACGCGCAGATGCAGCGCGAGGTGCGCGAGCAGACGCCGGCACAGGCATTGCTGGCCAAATTGCAGGTGCCGGTGGTCCGCGCCGCATTGGCCGACGCGCATTTTTTCGTGCGCGACCAGCACCCGGTGCGCGAATTGCTCAACACCGTGGCCGAGTCGGGCGCGGTGTGGCTGGGCGAGAACGATAGCGACCCGCAACTGCTGCACAAGCTGGGCAGCGCGGTCGACACCATCGTCAACGACTATCAAGGCGACGAAGCGGTATTCGCCGCAGCCAACAACGACATCCAGGCGCATCTGCGCACACTCGCGCGCAAGGCCGAAGTGACCGAGCGACGACACATGGATGCCGCGCGCGGCAAGGAGCGTCTGGAATCGGCCAAGCAACAGGCCGAAGCGCGCATCGAGCAACTGTGCGAACAAAGCGCGCCACCGCGCTTCGTGCAATCGCTGCTGCGCCAGGCCTGGTCGGACGTGCTCACGCTCACCTTGCTGCGCCAGGGCGAGCAATCGCCCGAATGGGACGAGCGCCAGGCGCTGACCGCGCGCATTGCCGAGGTCACCTGTCGCAGCAAGGGCCAGCCCACCGACATCGCACTCGGCACCGATGTGGAAACCGCGCTGCTGCAAGTGGGCTATCACCACGATGAAGCGGCAGCGATCGCGCGGCGCTTGTCCACGCCCGGTGGCGAGGACGAGGTGACGTCGCGCACCGAACTGGCCGCCCGGCTCAAGGCACGTACCCGCCTCGGCGACCAGGGCGACAGTGCTCCGCGCAAACCGGCAGCCACCCAGCGCACGCCGGCCGAAGAGCAGTGCTACACGCAAGTGCGTAGCCTGCCGTTCGGCACCTGGTTCGAATTCGTGATCAACCAGCAGGGCGATCTGCGCCGGCAACGCTTGTCCTGGTATAGCCCGATGACCGGCAACGCGCTGTTCGTGAATCAGCGCGGACAGAAGATTGGCGAGCACTCGCTGGATAGCCTGGCGCGGTTGATGGCCGGTGGGCAGGCGCGTCTACTGGTGGAAGAAAAATCGCGACTGATCGATCGCGCCTGGCATGCCACCGTGCGTACGCTGCGCAGCTTGGCCGGTCAATCGCCTGTTACCGAGACCCAGCCATGATCCAGGACACCCGCCGCGCGCCGCGCCGCCAGCCGACCGATCTGTTACCGGTCATCGACGTGCTGACCGAGGCGCAGATCGGCCGGGTCGGCAACCTCTCCGAAACCGGCATGCTGTTGTTGGGGTCGGCTCCGCTGCAGGACGACGCCTTGTATCAGTTGCGCTTCACGCTGCCCGAGCGAGTCGGCCGCGCCACCGAGATCGATGTCGGCGTACATCTGCTGTGGTCCGAAGCCGCGCACGCGCCCGGACAGTCCTGGGCCGGCGTGCGCTTCCTGACCATGTCCGAACCGCACCGGCAGCGCCTGCGCGCGTGGATCGCCGAAGAACACATGGCGGGCTGACCGCATCACCGGGTTTGCGGCAAACTCGCGTCCTGCCTTTGCATCGCCGATCGAGCCCCGTATGCCCCAGCCCTCCTTGAGCAGCCTATACTCCGACCACCTGCGTACGCTCGCCGCGCGTGCCGACGAAGCGCTGCAGCGCGGCGGCTTCGAGCATCTGGTGGTGCCCAGCGGCAGCACGCATTACCACCTGTTCGACGACCGCGATTACCCCTACGCGGTCAACCCGCAATTCAAGGCCTGGGTGCCGCTGACACGGGTCCCCAACAGTTGGCTGGTCTACACGCCAGGCAAGCGCCCGACGGTGATCTTCTATCAGCCGTTCGACTACTGGCATGTGGTGCCCGACGCGCCCAGTGGCTGGTGGGTCGAACACTGCGATATCCACATCATCCGCACCCCGGACGAGGCGCTGGCGCTGCTGCCCAAACACGCTGAGCGCTGCGCGATTCTTGGCGAGACGCACAGCACGCTCGGTGCGTATATACCGAACAATCCGCAGCCGGTGCTCGACTACCTGGACTACCAACGTGCGTTCAAAACGCCGTACGAACTGGCATTGCTGCGCATCGCCCAACAAATGGCCGTACGTGGCCATCGTGCTGCGGAAGCGGCGTTCCGCGCCGGCCAGAGCGAATTCGGCATCCACATGGCGTATTGCGCGGCGGTGGGCCAGGACGCCAACGCGTTGCCGTACGGCAACATCATCGCGCTCAACGAACACGGCGCGGTGCTGCACTACACCGAACTGGGCCAACAGCCGCCGCAGCCGCTGCGCAGCTTCCTGATCGACGCTGGGGCTTCAGCGTACGGCTACGCCAGCGATATCACCCGCACCTACGCCGCCGATCCCGGCAGCGACTTCCAGGCATTGATCGATGCAGTGGATGCCGCGCAGGTCCGCATAGGCCAGAACGTACGCGCCGGCGTGGACTACACGCAGCTGCATCTCGATGCGCATCTGGCGTTGATGGGCATCCTCAAGGAGTTCGGCATTCTCACCGTCTCGCCGGAAGCGGCACTGGCGACCGGCGTCAGCGCTGCATTCTTCCCGCATGGCCTTGGTCATCTGATCGGTCTGCAGGTGCACGATGTGGCCGGCTTCGCCGCCAGCGACCGCGGCGGCCGCATCGAACGCCCGGCCGGCCACCCGTATCTGCGACTGACCCGCGGGCTGGAGCCGGGCATGGTGGTGACCATCGAACCCGGCGTCTACTTCATCGACATGCTGCTGGACGAACTGAAAAAGAACGGCCACGCGGCCAGCGTCGACTGGCAGCGCGTGGACGAGTTCAAGCCCTACGGTGGCATCCGCATCGAAGACGAAGTGGTGTGCACCGATGACGCACCGGAAAACCTGACCCGCCCGGTCTTTGCCGCACCCTGATCTGCACATCACAGCACGGAGCATCGCCATGAACGACCCACGCCAGACCTCGCACCCCGACCACCCGATGTACCAGCAGATCGAATGCGGCGTGCATGCGATCGACGCCGCGCACGGACGCGCGCCCGATCAGAACAGCGCGCGACTGATCGCTGCCTTGTTGCCATTGGCCAAAGAAAGCGGGCTATCGCGCGTGGATCACGTGCTGATGAGCGAAGCGAACAAGACCGGCGTGCACGGCGGCGAAAACGTGTTCGTGGTGCAGGGCGACCCTACCAACCCGGCACATCTGCGCGCGCACATGAAAACCGAGCAGGCACTGGCTACGCCCGAAGAACAGTCCTTCGCGCGTGCGCAGCAGAGCGCCGCACCTGGCGAGGTGATGCAACAGCCAGAGCGCACGCAGACGCCGCAGCTGGGGCAATGAAACCGGCGGCGCGTCGTGCTTGCGGCGCGCCTGGCAAGATCACCTCGACTGCGCACGCGCTGCGTTGGACACACGCTTGGCGCGTAGCACCAAGGGCGGCTGGCAACACGTAGCGAGCAGTCGTCAGGTGGGTGCGGGCGGCACACCCAGAACCGCAGCACGAGGGAGTACATGCCGCACCGAGCACCGGCCACGCCTGCCTGGCGGCTGCACAACAGTTTTGTTGGCTGCTCCAGATGCCTTGCGCACATTGAGTGCCTTGTGCGGTTGCGCCGGCCCACCAGCCGCTTGCGCTGATGCAGCGACATGCCAAGCATCCGGCGTCTCTGTGAAGGTGCCGACGGCAAGGTGACCGGCGCTTCTGACGATCGATCCCTCGGCAATTAGACACGCGCGCCAGCCATCTCCGCTTCGATGTCGTCCGCGCTGCGCGCAAGCGCATCGGTGAGCACCCGATGGCCATCGGCAGTGATCAGCACATTGTCTTCGGTGCGAATACCGATGCCGCGCCATTTGGCCTCTACCGAGGTGTCGTCGGCAGACACGTACAGGCCCGGCTCGATGGTGAACACCATGCCGGGCTCGAGCAGCCGTGAGTCGCCGACAAGCCGGTAGTCGCCCACATCGTGCACATCCAGGCCGAGCCAATGGCCAGTCTTGTGCCGATAAAAGCGCTTGTAGTGCCCGTCGGCGATGTTGCGTTCGAGCTTGCCTTTGAGCAGGCCCAGGCGCAGCAGCCCTTCGGTCAAGGTTTCCACTGCCGCCAGATGCCCCGCTTCGTAGGCCACGCCGGGACATGCCTGCGCGAGTGCAGCCGCCTGCGCAGCACCGACCAGATCGTGCAGCGCACGCTGCGCCGGCGTGAAGCGGCCGTTGATCGGAAAGGTGCGAGTGATATCGGCCGCATAGCCGCGGTATTCGGCACCGGCATCGATCAGCACCAGCTCGCCATCGCGGCTGCGCGCGTTGTTGGCGCGATAATGCAGCACGCAGGCATTGCTGCCGGTACCAACGATGCTGCCGTATGCCGGCCATGCATCGGCAGCGCGGAATTCGCGCTCGACTTCCGCCTGCAGTTCGTACTCATGCACGCCCGGCCGCGCCAGCCGCATCGCCGCGCGGTGCGCACGCACACTAATGTCGGCGGCCTGCTGCATCAACGCAATCTCGTCGCGCGACTTGAACAGCCGCTGCTCGTGCAGCAGATGCCCGAGCTCTAAAAATTCATGCGGAGGCTGTGCGCCGTGGCGCACCTGCTCGCGCACACGCTTGAGCCAGCCGATCAACTTGAGATCGAAATCGACATCGCGCCCGAAGTGGTAATAGACGCGGCTGCGCCCTTCCAGCAGGCCCGGCAGGATCTCGTCGACATCGTCGATGGGGTACGCATCGTCCATGCCATAGCGTTCCACCGCCCCTTCCTGGCCCTCGCGTGGGCCATCCCAGGCTTCGCGCTCGGCATCGCGCTCGCGGCAAAACAGGATCGCTTCGCCATGCTTGCGACCGGGCACCAGCACCAGCACCGCTTCCGGCTCCGGAAACCCGCTCAGATACCAGAAATCCGAATCCTGCCGATACGGATAATGCGTATCGTGGCTGCGCACGCGCTCGGGCGCGGCCGGCAGAATCAGGATCGCCTGCTCGCCAGCCATCTGCATCAGTTGCCTGCGCCGGCGTGCGTACTCGGCCGCGCCGATCCCGGTGAGCTTTTTCATGGCGGGCCGGTCAGTTCAGACGTTGGCGAAAGCGCGGCCCCATCACGCAGTCGCCATGCAGCAACAGCACCGCCACGCGCACGAATTCCCCGATCTCGGCCAATGCGGTGTCGTCCTCGTCGGCCGCGTCGAAGTCGTCGCTGGAGGCCTGCGCCAGCCGCGCCAGATCCTGCAGCGCTTCCTCGCCTTCTTCGCTCAGTGCCGGACGCTGCTGCGCAGCCAGGCCAAATCCGCCCAGGAACGCGCGGCACCAGTCGAACAACGCATCGGTGCGCGCAGGCAATGGGGCGCCGTCTTCGACCAGCAGCAGTTCAAAGGCAAAATCGCGGTCTTCCAGTTGCGCCACGGTGGCCTGCCGCAGCTGGTCCAGCGCTCCGCCCTGCTTGGGCGCAACCTGGCCGGAGTCTGCCAAGATGCGTGCCAGCCAGTCTGCGCTGTCGGCGCCGCCGCCGGAGAGCCACCCGCACAGCCCACCATGCAACTCCGCCGCAGAGGACGCCAGCGCAAGCTGACGGCTTTCGTTTTGCACAGCGGTTACATCGGGCAGATCCATCGGGTCATCCGGGCTGAAGAGCGAGAGGCGCCGGCCCAGGGGCCAGCGCTATGACTGCCCAGTGTATCAAGGCGGCCCGCATGAGCCGCGATCTGCGCGCTCCTTGCCGCGTTCCACGCGCGTGAAGCCGGCCTGTCTCGATCCTGTGCGAGGCCTTGCGGGGCTTGGGCTGACGCCTGCGGTCTGGGCATGCGCGACCGCTTGACCACCGCGCGCACGCGCCCCTATCGTGAGCGCATGGACAACGCTGCCGCCCTCGCTCAACTCCGCGCACTCGCCGCCCGCGTGGAGGCGTTGGTCGAGCGTACTCAACGATTGACCGACGAGAACCGCAGCCTGCGACATCAGCAGGAGCAGCTCATCGGCGAGCGCTCGCAACTGTTGACCAAGAACGAGCAGGCGCGCTCGCGCGTGGAGGCGATGATCGCCCGCTTGAAGTCACTGGAGCAGCACACGTGAGCAACAACGAACCGGTCAGCGTGCGTATTCTGGATCGTGAATACACGGTGGGCGTGACTGCCGACGAGCGCGAAAGTCTCACCGCGGCCTCGCGGCTGCTGGATCTGCGCATGCGTGAGATCCGCGGCAGCAATCGCATGGCGGCGGTGGATCGGGTGGCGGTGCTGGCTGCGCTCAATCTGGCGCATGAGTTGCAGCAATTGCGCGAACAGCAGGCGCTCTACGAGCGTGAATTGGCCAACACGCTGGACACCCTGAATCGCAGGCTCGACAGCGTTGCCGACACGCCGCGTTGAGTGGAATTCGCACTGCCATCGCAAATATGAATCCTCAAGCCCGTCGGCCGACGAATGGGCTAGCCATCGCGGCACAGACGTCTATACTTCCTCTGCGTTCTCTGCTGTAAACGACAGCGTGCAAAACATTCGCCTTGTCCCTTAATTACGACCACGGGGGCGCGACGAAGCCGGGAGTGCAAGTCCGCCTTGTAGCGGGAAGCCCGATGGCCTCACAACGTCCCCACTTGAACCCCGGGTTCAAGGTCGTTTCGCCCGCATCGTCATGGCGGAGAATGCAAATCTGAAACGGCGCCTTCGGGCGTCGTTTCTTTTTGCGTGTCCGAACGTCTGACGGGTGATAGCCGACGCAGCCCAGCTGGTCTGGTGCCTTGAGCGATGCGGCTGTATCGACAGCGTTACCGCGCGCAGCGATGCACAAGCTGCATCGCGCATGCACGAGCGGATGCCAAGGACAGGAGCCGGCAGCGCGCGCACCGCCCGCTTTGCGCCGGCCTCCAGGCCAAGCGCCTCTGCGAGCGGCATGGCACGCGCCGCTAGGCATGCGCGCGCGCGCCACCGACAATGCAGCACCGATTGCGCCGCGAGACACCGATGACCGAGGACCGAGATGCGTTGCGCCAACAGTTGCGCGCGCAGCGGCGCTGCCTGCCAGCCGCGCAGCGTCTGGCCGCTGCCGATGCCTTGTCGGAACGCTTGCTGGCGCTGCCCTTTGCGCCGCAAAGCGGCGCGGTGGCCGGGTATTGGGCGATGGATGGCGAAATCGCGCTGCATCGCTGGCAGCTGACCCTGCCGGCCGAGGTGCGCTACTGCCTGCCGGTGCTGGATGGACGGGTGCTGCGCTTTGCGCCGTGGCGGCCGGGCCAGCCGTTGGTGAGCAATCGTTACGGCATTCCCGAGCCGGACATGGCGCGCGCAGACACGCTGGCACCAGAGGAGATGGCGCTGGTGGTGACGCCGTTGACGGGTTTCGATGCGGCGTGCCGCCGGCTGGGCATGGGAGGCGGCTGGTATGATCGCAGCTTCGCGTTCCGGCATCGCCAGGCGCCGCCGCCCTGGCTGGTCGGCGTCGGCTTCGCTGCGCAGCAGGTGCCCGCCCTGCCCACCGAAGCGTGGGATGTGGCGGTCGACGCCATCTGCACCGAACACGCCACCTTCCTGAAAAACGACGCCGTTTCCGAATGACTGCCCGCAAGCGCTATTGGTTGATGAAATCCGAGCCTGACACGTTCTCCATCGATGATCTGGAGCGCGTCGGCACCGAGCCGTGGAACGGTGTGCGCAACTACCAGGCGCGCAACTTCATGCGCGATGGCATGCAGGTTGGCGATGGCGTGTTTTTCTACCATTCCAACTGCAAGGTGCCCGGCATCGTCGGCCTCGCCAAGGTGGCGAGCGCGGCATATCCGGACGACACCCAGTTCGACCCGAAGTCCGATTACCACGACCCCAAGTCCAGCCGCGAAGATCCGCGCTGGATGCTGGTGGACGTGGCGTTCGAGCGCAAGCTCAAACGCACCATCGCGCTGGACGAGATCAAGCAGCACGCCGATGCGCTGGGCGAAGGCTTCCCGCTGATCGCGCGGGGCAACCGGCTGTCGATCCTGCCGGTGACTGCCGCGCAGTGGACGCTGCTGTTAGCGCTGGAATAGCCGGGAGTGGGGGATTGGGATTCGCTCAATGCCCGCCTGCGTTGCACCGCTCTGCCGAATCCCCAATCCCAAATCTCTAATCCCGAGCTCTTACCCATGTCCGAAGCAAAACGCCTGGCCGCCGAAAAGGCGATCGATTACGTGGAAGACGGCATGATCGTCGGGGTCGGCACCGGCTCGACGGTGGCCTACTTCATCGACGCGCTGGGCCGCATCGGCCATCGCATCAAGGGCGCAGTGTCCAGCTCCGAACAGAGCACCGCGCGGCTGCGCCAGCACGGCATTGAGGTGCTGGACCTCAACCACACCGGCACGCTGTCGCTGTACGTGGATGGCGCCGACGAGTGCGACCCGAACCGCTGCCTGATCAAGGGCGGCGGCGCAGCGCTGACACGCGAGAAGATCATCGCCGAGGCCAGCGAGCGCTTCATCTGCATCGTCGACCCGAGCAAGCAGGTGCCGGTGCTGGGCAAGTTCCCGCTGCCGGTGGAAGTGATTCCGATGGCGCGCAGCCTGGTCGCTCGCCAGATCCTGGCCACGACTGGCGGCCAGCCGGTGTGGCGCGATGGCGTGGTCACCGACAACGGCAACGTGGTGCTGGACGTGCACAACCTGCAGATCACCGACCCGGTGGCGCTGGAGCGCAGCTTGAACCAGATTCCCGGCGTGGTCTGCGTGGGCCTGTTTGCGCGCCGCCCGGCCGATGTGGTGATCGTCGGCGGCGAACCGCCGCGGGTGATCTGAACGAGCGCATTCGGGCACGCGCACGCACAGTTGCGGCCCGCATTGCGAAGCGATGACGGGCCGCACACAGAGAACTTGCAGCGACCGCACAACGCACCGCAGCAGCTTGACGCACGCGGCCGCTTGAAAGATGGTGCGGCATCCCCGTCCGCTGGTCTGCCGCATGCGCCGTCTCCGTTTTTTCGCCCTTGCATTCTCGATCCTGCTCGGCGGCTGCGCCAGCAGCGGCAGCTGGGTGGAACTCGCGGGCACGCGCTACAAGGTAGAGCTGGCTCAGAACGATGCAGATCGCACCAAGGGCCTGATGTTCCGCGATGCCATGGACGAAGATCGCGGCATGTTGTTCATCCACGACCGCCAGGAGCCGATGGCGTATTGGATGAAGAACACCAAGATCGCGCTGGATATCCTGTATTTCGATGAGCAGCGCCGGCTGGTGTCGCAGCAGCGCGATGTGCCGCCGTGTTCGGCCGGCGATGCCTGCCCGCCCTACCCCAGCAAAGCACCGGCGCGCTACGTGCTGGAACTCAACGCCGGTCAGGCGGCCAAGCTCAACCTCCAGGATGGCACCGAACTTGTTTTCAGTCCGGATATTCCCAATCTGAAGTGATTCACAGCGATGCGGTGTCTCCTGTCAGGAAGCACCGGACTTGAACCTCGCGGCGCTTGCCGACACTCTTGTCAGCATGGTCGACATGCTCCCACTTCCCCATTGGACCGCGCTCGCCAGCCTGGACGACGATGCGGTGCCGTTGATGTCCACCGCGCTGCTGATCGCGCGCGACGAATATCCGCAGCTGGACGCCGAGCTGTACGACACGCTGGTGCAGAGCCACGTCGAGCATCTGCGCCGCGAGGTGGATGCGATCGACCTGTGGCCGCTGAAAATGGCGGCGGTCAACCGCTACCTGTTCGATGAGTTGGGCTATTCGGGCAATCACGACGAGTACTACGACCCGCGCAACAGCTATCTCAACCAGGTGTTCGAGCGCCGGCTGGGCAACCCGATTTCGCTGGCGATGGTGCAGATCGAAGTGGCCCGACGCCTGGGCATCCCGCTGGCGGGAGTTTCGTTTCCCGGCCATTTCCTGGTCCGCCTGCCGGTGGACGACGGCGTGCTGGTGATGGACCCGTTCAACGGTGGTCGCCCGCTGGGCGTGGACGAGCTGCGCGAACGCGCCCGCCCGCATCTGGGGGGCGAAATTCCCGACGACCGCGCCTTGGCGCAGATTCTCGACCCTGCCCCGCACCGCGCGATCCTGATCCGCATCCTGCGCAATCTGCATGGCGTCTACGCCGATGCCGAGCACTGGGACCGCGCTGCACGCAGCGCCGACCGCATCCTCAAGCTGGTGCCTGACCAACCCGAGGCGCTGCGCGATCGCGGCATGGCCTACCTGCACCTGGGCCACCGCTCCGGTGCACGCCACGATCTGTCGCGTTACCTGCTGCTCAATCCAGGCGCGCAGGACGCAGGCAATCTGCACGAGCATCTGGTCGAGTTGAACAGCCAGCGCTCACGCGCGCACTGAACCCGCCCGCATCGCGATCCGCTTGGCCGCCGCAGCGCGGCTCTGCTGCCGCTGATCGATACCCGATCCGGGCAGGCAAGCGCTCAGTCAATCTCCACCATCTCGAAGTCGTCCTTGGTCACACCACAATCGGGGCAGGTCCAGGTATCGGGCACGTCTTGCCAGGCGGTGCCGGGCGCGATGCCTTCTTCGGGGATGCCGTCGGCCTCGTGATAGAGAAACCCGCAGACGACGCACATCCAGGTGCGGTAGGTGGTCGTGGATGTCTCGCTCATCGGATAATCGCAGTCATGCAACGGTGGGACCGCATTGTCCCATTCCATCCACCGCTTTCGGAAGCGCTGCCATGCCCAACCGTCTCAACATCCGCGGCGTCTACCTGATCACCCCCGACGAGCCCAATACGCAGCGCTTGCTTCTGCGCACGGCGCCATTGCTGCCGTCGATCACCTGGTTGCAATACCGCAACAAGCAGGCAGACGCGGCGCTACAGCTACGACAGGCCAGCGCCTTGCGCGAGGTGTGCGCAGCACACGGTGTACCGTTAATCATCAACGACGATGCGCAGCTGGCGGCGCAGGTCGGCGCGCAGGGCGTGCATCTGGGCGAAGACGATGGCGAGGTAGCGGCCGCACGCGCCCTGCTGGGCGAGCAGGCCATCATCGGGGTGTCGTGCTACGACGAGATCGAACGCGCGCGCGCTGCAGCCGCAGCGGGCGCCAGTTATGTGGCCTTCGGTGCGTTTTTCCCCACCACCACCAAGCAGACCGCCCGACGTGCCACGCCTGCGCTGCTGCAGCAGGCGGCCGAACTGCACCTGCCGCGCGTAGCGATCGGCGGTATTGCGCCTGCGCACGTGCCTGAGCTGGTGACTGCGGGTGCCGACTTGATTGCCGTGGTCAGTGGCGTATACGCAGCGCCGGATCCGGTCGCTGCAGTGCAGGCATATCGCGCGGGGTTCGTGGAGTAGTGCGGCAGCCTTTCAGGCCGTGAAACTTTTCCAAGCCTCTCATGCGTTTCAAGATAGTGAGTTTTTCATTTCTCGGTATCGCCTGATTCGAAAAGCGGGAAGCGTCGAGCGCACTGCACGCGACGCCAGCGGGACACGCTGCAAGTACATGCTTACAGGCTCGATGGCGGCATCCATGCCCGCCATCGGTCCCCACAATCGGCGCGATCAGAAGTCGTAGCTCAACGTCACCCGACCCGAGCGCGGCCCCTGATAGGCGACGACCTGGTCCCACAGCGGATTGGTGGTGTTGTCGGGTAGCTGCGAGAACGGGTAGATGTTGGTCGCGGTCTGCTCGTTGGTGATGTTGAACACGTCCAAGCGCAACGCCAGCTTGCCGTCGGCGAAGGACGGCTTGTAGGTCACGCCCATGTCGAGCTGGGCGATCCAGCCTAGCCGGCCCTGCGAGTCCGGAGGCGATGCACTGCCGGTGCCGGTTTCCGGGTTGTAGCAGTAATGGTACGGCCCACCGGTGATCGCACTGCCGCCGTAGCCGGCCGGATCGCGGCCGCTGTATTCAGTGCCGTAGTAGTTGCCCAGGCAGTTATGTGGCGCGCCGGAAATCAGGCTGAAGTTGGCCGAGGCGCCCCACTGCGGGTTGAACTGGTAGAAGCCGAACAGCTTGAGCTGATGACGGTGGTCGTTGGACTGATCGCCGTTGAAGTGTTCCATCAGCGCCGCGTGGTCCCAGCTCTGCGTGGTCGAGACTGACGCCTGGCCCTGATAGCTGCCCAGCGCGCCGCCGGTGCGCCACAGGTCCGAGCGTACCTGACCTTCGGTGGTGCCGTAGCTATGCGACCAGACGTAGTTGACCTTGGCGTACCACTGGCCGTCGAACGGGCGTTCCAGATTGAATTCGACCGCCGAGTAATTGCGCTTGAACTTCGGGAAACCGGCCGCCTCGCGGCTCACCGGCACTTCGTGAAACTGGCCGTCGGTACCGATCACGCCCCAGGTGTTGGTCTGGCCGGGATTGATCAGCGACGCGCCGGCGACTTGCGAGAAGTCGATGGTCACGCCTTGCGCGGCGGCAGCGGCGATCAGCGCGGTGTTGGAGACGTCGTAGTTCTGGTCGTCGATGCCGGCATTGAGGCGGCGATGCGTGCCGCGCACCCCCAATATCCAGCCAGTGTCGAGTTGCTTGGTAAAGCCGAGGATGACCTCGTCCTGATTCTCGCCCTCGATGTCCTTGACCACTGCCGTGCGCACATCGGCGATGCGACCGAAGCGCGAGTTGGCCGATACCGCCGAGCCCAGCTGCTGCGCCAAAATTGGCGTGCCATCGGCATTGATACCGCTGTAGGTGAAGTAGGTATCGGTGGTGGTCGCCGGGGTGAACAGGCTCACCGCCGACAGCGGCAGACCGAGGTAGTAACGGCCAAGGTTACCGAACACCTTCAAGCTGGAATCGCCATTGACGTCCCAGCTGAAGCCCAACCTGGGCGCCCAGGCGTTATCGATTTCGATATAGGGATCGCCGAACGGGGTGTAGTTGGTGAACTCGTCCTTGCGCAGGCCCAGGCTCAGCAGCAGGTTATCGGTGACCTGCCACTTGTCTTCGATGTAATAGGCACGTTGCTTGGCCTCGTACGAATACAGGCTGGTGTTGACGTTACGCACCACGTAGTAGCCGCTCGACCCGTTGACCGGATCCACCAGGCCCGGACTCGGCGCACCGACACTGCCGGCTTCGTTGGCCGACTGGCTCACCAGCCCGCCGGTAGCCAGCCCGTACGGATCATTGGTTTGACCGTAGGTCCAGGCGAAACCGGGACCCGAGAGGATCGAGCCGACATCGATGCCTTCGGACATCTGGTGATCGAGACCGAAGTTGAGCGTGTGGTGGCCAATGCGCCATTCCAGGTTCAGGCGCTGGTTGTCCTTTTTGTATGCGCGGTCGGGCAAGCTGACCGAGGTGACCAGCTGGTTGCCGATGCGCGGTGTACCGCCGGTATAGACAGGATTCTGCAGCGCGGCGCTATTGATCACCGGGCCACCGGCTGCGTCGTAGTTGAACGGCGTCAGTTCGTCCGGCGTTTTCATCTTGCCGTACAACGCGGTCACGGTGAGGTTGTCGCCCAGATAGCCGGTGTACTTGCCGGTAAACAGCGTCGGCCCGGTTTTCCAGATGGATTCGTCGGTGAAATAGGCACCACGCTGACGCGCAAGATAGTCGTAGCGATAGATCGAGCCATTGGTTTCGGCCTCGTCGCTGGCACCGGTCACCTCGATCAGGTGGTTGTCGGTGATGTTCCAGTCCACCTTGGCGTACCAGCGCTTCTGCTTGTAGTCGTAGTCGGTGAGGCCACCGGTGCGGCCGTTGTCGGTATCGCGATTGGTGCCCACGCGCACGCCGTCCGAATCGACCTGTTCGGCGGCCAGGAAGAAGAACAGCTTGTCCTGAATGATCGGCCCGCCGACATAGGCGCTGTAGGTGGTCTGGTTGGCTTCTGCCTCGCTGGCCGGCTGGTACAGGCCGTTGGCCGCGCGGGCATAACGGTAGGCGGCGTTGTTGACGGTGCTGGCCTGGCTGTCCGGGCGCCAATAGATATCGCGCTGATTGGCGCGCAAGCCGTTCGGCTCCCAGATCACCGCGGCGCCGAACTTCCATTCGTTGGTACCGCGCTTGCCGATCTGGTTGATCACACCGCCATTGGCGCGGCCGTACTGCGCGCCGTAGCCGCCGGTAAAGATTTCCTGCTGGTCGATGGCGCCGTAGGGCAGCGTCAAGCCGCCCAGGTTGTTGCTGATGGTGGTGGTGTTGAAGCCGTTGAGGTAGTAGGCGTTTTCGCTGGCGGCCGAGCCGCCGAAGCTGGGCAGCGAGCCGCCGAGCGGGCCGTTTTCGAAGCCGCCGCTGTTGACCACCACGCCCGGTGCCAGCAACGCGATCGCTTCGGCGGTGCGGCCCAGCGGCAGTTGCTGCAGCTGTTCGGCGGTAACGACAGTGCGCGTATCCACGCTGCTGACGTCGATACTGGTCAGGCTGGCGGCGGTGACGGTCACGCTGTCCAGGGTCTGCACGCTACTCCCCGCAGCGTTGGCAGCGAACGAGACCTCGGTATTGGCCCCGACAGTGATGGCGACGTTCTCGCGTGTTTCCACCACCACGCCATCGCGCTTGACCGTCACTTTGTAGGTGCCCAGCGGCAGATTGCCGGCGGTGTAGCGGCCGCGCGCGTCCACCGGCACTTCGCGACGCAGGCCGCTCTTGTTTTCCACCAGCACGCTCGTGCCACTGCCCTGCCCCACGCTGCCGACGATGCTGCCGGTGGTGGACTGTGCATGCACGCTGCCCATGGCCACCACCAACGCCAATGCCAAGGCACGCTTCTGGATATTCCGGTTCATGCTTTCTCCCCAGGTCTTGAACTGTCGGCAAGGCGACAAACGAACGGCGCCAATGGCTAGCGGAATCGCACTTTCTGAACATCCGCGGCAGGACGCCAATGACCGCCCGCCATGAACTCATTCCAGAACTGTCGATTCCGTCGCGTTCGATCATAGGCAGCCAAGTTCCCCTACCCGCCCACTCCGACGGGTAGGCAGGCGTCCGGTGGGTAGGCGCGCGGGGCTGCAGGCCTACAATGGCGGACGCGATGCCCACTGCCGGGCGTCGATGCCCCCAATCGGTATTCCTCAAGGATCTGCGCGCATGAACCACTCCCGCTCCCACGCCCTGTTCGCCCAGGCGCAGACCTTGCTACCCGGGGGCGTCAACTCGCCGGTGAGGGCCTTCAAATCGGTCGGTGGCGAGCCGTTTTTCGTGGCGCGCGCCGATGGCCCGTACCTGTTCGACGTCGACGGCAACCGCTACATCGACTACGTGGGCTCGTGGGGGCCGATGATCGCCGGGCATAACCACCCGGCCGTGCGGGAAGCGGTGGAGCGGGCGATCCGCGACGGGCTGTCGTTCGGTGCGCCGTGCGCAGCCGAAGTCACCATGGCCGACACCATCACCCGGCTGGTGCCCTCCTGCGAGATGGTGCGCATGGTCAACTCCGGCACCGAAGCCACGCTGTCGGCGGTGCGCCTGGCGCGCGGCGCCACCGGGCGCAATCGCATCATCAAGTTCGAAGGGTGTTATCACGGCCATGGCGACTCGTTCCTGGTCAAGGCCGGCAGCGGCATGCTGACCCTGGGCGTGCCGACCTCGCCCGGCGTGCCCGCAGGGCTGAGCGAGCTGACCGCCACGCTCAGCTTCAACGACTTCGAAGGCGCCACCGCGTTGTTCGACGAGATCGGTGTGGAGGTGGCGGCAGTGATCATCGAGCCGGTCGTGGGCAACGCCAACTGCATTCCGCCGCTGGCCGGCTATCTGCAGCATCTGCGCACGCTATGCACGCGACACGGCGCGCTGCTGATATTCGACGAAGTGATGACCGGCTTCCGCGTCGCACTGGGTGGCGCGCAGGCGCTGTACGGGGTGACGCCGGATCTGACCACCTTCGGCAAGATCATCGGTGGCGGCATGCCGGTGGGCGCGTACGGTGGCCGACGCGACCTGATGGAGCAGATCGCACCGGCCGGGCCGATCTACCAGGCCGGCACCTTGTCGGGCAACCCGGTGGCCATGGCGGCCGGCCTGGCGATGCTGGAACTGGTGCAGGAACCGGGCTTCCACGCCCGCCTGAGCGAGGCCACCATCATGCTGTGCGAGGGCCTGGAAGATGCCGCGCGCGCGGCCGGCATGACCGTCACCACCAATCAGGTCGGCGGCATGTTCGGGCTGTTCTTCACCGACGAGATCGTGGAGAGCTACGCACAGGCCACGGCGTGCGACATCACCAGCTTCAACCGCTTCTTCCACGCGATGCTGCAGCGGGGCGTCTATCTGGCCCCCTCGGCGTACGAGGCCGGCTTCATGTCCAGCGCGCACGACGCGGCGGTGATCGAAGCCACGCTGGCGGCGGCGCACGAAGCGTTTGCCGAAGTGGCGCGCTGAGCGGCTGGGAATCGGGAATCGGGAATCGGGAATCGGGAATTGGGAATCGGGAATTGGGAATTGGGAATGGGGAATGGGGAATGGGGAATGGGGAATCGGTGATTGCCGGAGCCTTATGGGAGCGCGGCTTTGCGCTCCTGAGTGGCTTTAGGCCCTTGCGGCTGGCCGCGCTGCGGTAATCGCTGACGGGCTTGGCCGTGCGTGTGTACGGCGTGCGGTGCGGGCTGCTCGCGGTCATAGCCGACGCGCCGCCGCACGGGTCGCAGGAACACCTGTGGGCGTCACTCCGTGGTGGGGCCGCCCCTGGGGCCAGACGACCGGCGCGTTCTTGCCCCTGCGCGCAAGCTGGCGCATCCATCGCGCGAAAGTCGGTAACTCGGCGTAACACGCTTTGCTTTTGTTGCGCGGCCGTCATACATTTCTGAAAGGTACTCATGGACGGGCATGGGTGGGGACCCTCGAAGCAGTTGCTGTACGTCGTCGCCGAGTCGGGTGATCGCGCTGCATTGCCGCTGTTTCACCACGATCTGCAGCGTGTCGAGCCGGCATGCTGCCGACGCTTGATACGGTCGCTCTCGCCTCATGCTCAAGCCTGTTGCGTTGCTCACCCCGCGCCCGTCACTGTCGCGCGACCCGGTTATTCCCGATTGGCTGCTTGCCGGCAAGCTGGAGCCGCAGCTGCCGCGCGCCGGTGCAGTGGTGCGTGACGCGCTGCTGGCTGCGCTGGATCAGGCGCAGGCACGCCCGCTGACGCTCTTGCTTGCCCCACCCGGCTTCCGCTGCTCGCGCAGTGGCATGCGCAACTGAGTGCGCGTGACCCGGGCGCGGTGGCCTGGCTGTCGCTGGACGAAGACGATGCCGATGCCGCGCGCTTTCTCGGCCATCTTGCGCTGGCACTGCAGAACGCAGGCGCAGACAACGCGCTGTGCGCCGTAGTACTGCATAACCGCGACCAGGACCCGCACGCACCGGCGGCGAATCCGGCCTGGCGCATACGTTGCGCTCGCCGCATCGCTGGCACGATCGCGCGGCGATTGGATTCGCGCTTGCCCGCTGGCATCGCCTGGCCGGACGCAGCAGCGCGGCGCTGACCATTCTTGGGCAGATCGAACAGGCCTGCCTGGCCAACGACAATGCCTGTCATCTGGCACGCACCCGTGCGCGCATTGCGCTGGTACTGCAGCAACGCGGCGAACTGGTTGCCGCCCTGCCGCATCTATACAGCGCGCTGGAGCATGTCGCACTCACGCAAAGCTGGCAGACCATCGTGGAATTGGGCTTGCCCGCCAAAGCGATGCTGCGTTCGCTACGCCAACACGATCCGCATACCATTGGCGGCACCACGCGTGCATTGACCATCCAGGCCTTGCTGGAACGCCTCAGCGGCGACGACGACCCGGCCGGCGACATCTTCAGCGAGCGCGAACCGGAGGTGCTGGCGGAACTGGCGCGCGGCTATTCCAACAAGCAAATCGCACGCTGCCTGCGTCCATCGGAGAATACGGTCAAATTCCATCTGAAAAACCTGTACCGCAAGCTTGACGCACGCAGCCGCGAAAGCGCACTGGCGCAGGCATTGCAGCGCGGGTTATTGCGTGGAAACGACCCGCATGCAGAGCAGGCTGCGCTCCCTGACTGAGCCGGATCTGCGTGCATCCCCACGTTCAACGCAGGTCCGCAAGTGTGGCGGCCAGACCTCACAGCAATGGCCGCCAGCACGGATCACCCGAATGTCAGCGTGCCCTTCATCATCGCCCAGTGGCCGGGGAACGAGCAGAAGAAGGTGTAGTCGGTCCCTTTGCTCAACTGGCCGGTGGGAAAGCTCACCGTGGTGCTGTCGCCGCCGCCGATGACCTTGGTATGCGCAATCACGCGCGGGTCGGCCTTGGGCAGATAACTGTCGGCGAGGGTCGAGCGTACCCCGGCGTTGGCCACCGCCTGGAAATCAGCGGACTTGGTCAACACCCAGTTGTGCCCC
This sequence comes from Xanthomonas bromi, assembly GCF_900092025.1. Classification (GTDB taxonomy): domain Bacteria; phylum Pseudomonadota; class Gammaproteobacteria; order Xanthomonadales; family Xanthomonadaceae; genus Xanthomonas; species Xanthomonas bromi. The sequence goes on along the minus strand of NZ_FLTX01000008.1, from coordinate 143,844 downwards.
ATCACCGTGGCAGCCATCTTGCCCGAATGCTTCAGCGTGAGTTCCACCTGCGTGCAATCGGGGGCGAGCTTGATCGCGCTTTGGTCGAACTTCATTTGATCGTTGCCGGTGATGGTCACCGCGCACGTCCGTGCCCATGCCGAAGGCGCGGTCAGCGCCAGCGCACAGACGGCAATCGTGGAAAACAGCTTCACTGAAACACTCCTGCGTTAGAAAATTGCGGCACATCGCGCGCGGTGCACGCTGCGGCAGAGCGAGAGGCCGATTATGCGCCAAGGCATAGTCCAGATCCTTGCGTGCGGTGACCGAGCCGGTGGGATTGTTGGGGTTGCAGATGTAGATCACGCCGGCGTTGGCGTCGGCCGCGCACATCGCCTGCACATCGTGCGAAAAATCCTTGCGCAACGGCACCTTGACCAACGTGGCGCCATTGCGCGTGGCAGCGCGCCAACCTGATTCGCAGGTTGGGTCGGCAGTGACCAGCGCCGCGCTGGGCGAAGTAAAGGCCAGCATCGTGTAGTCCAGCGGCTCGGTGGAGCCGGCATAGGCCATCAGATGATTCACCGGCACCTTGAGCTCGGCTGACAGGGTGGTCATCAGTTCCATCTGGACATCGCGCAGATAGCGCCCGCCTTGCGGTGCGAGCTGCGCAATGGCCCTGACCGCTGCTGCGGAAGGACCATCCGGGTACTCGTCGGAGCCGATCATCACCGGCGACAGCGCGCCGGCGGTTGTTGGCGCGATGGCAGCGGTGCGTTCGGCGGCACTGGCAAGCAGCGGTAATGCACCGGTCCCGGCGGCACCGGCGAACAGGGCGGAATCACGCAGGAATCTGCGACGCGATACGGCGGTCGTCATAACACTCTCCGGCAAGGCAACGATTCGAATTCAAGGACGCACGGCAACCACTTCGATCTCCACGCGATGCAGCGGATTGCCCAGCGCAGCGATCTGGAAGGCCGAGCGCGCCGGCAGATTGGGCTGTTCCTTGGTACCGAAGAACTGGCGGTAGCCTTCCATGAAGCCGTTGAAATCCATCTTGCCGCCCATCGCCGGGTCGCCGACCAGAAACGCCTGCATTTTCACCACATCGCCCATGCCCAGGCCGAGCGATTTCAGCTGGTCCTGGATCTGCTTCAACACGCTCACCGTCTGCGCCTTGGTATCGCCGTACGCGGCCGCAGAATCCTTTGGCGCACTGCTGTCCACCACTGCCGGCACTTTGCCGCTGAGGTACACGGTGGCCTTGCCGGCCGGGATTTCGACCGCTGCGGAAATGGGGAAATCGCTGTTGGGAATCTTGTGACGGATCACCTCGGCAGCATCTGCAGCGCCGAGGCCTGCAGACAACACGGCGGTGGCGACGAGGGCATTGACGGCGGGACGGAACATGGCAACTCCTTGAAAAGAAAATTAGTGGCGCAGCAGCTTGACGTCTTCGGCGGTGACCCGCTCGGCATGATCGTTGCCGAAATGGGTGCGTACATAGCTCACCACCTCGGCCACCTGACGGTCTGTGAGCATGTCGCCAAATCCCGGCATGCCGGCGTGACCGTCGAGCACCATCATCGTGACGTAGAGCGCGGCCGCCAGCTTGGGGTTCCCGGCAAGCGCCGGATATTCGCCGGCACCCTGCGCACCGCTGCCGGTCGGCATGTGGCAGCCCTGACAGACCGCGCGGTAGACATGCTCGCCGGATGCGGTGGCGAACCCCTTTTGCGGATACAGCGCGGTGGCGTCGGAACTTTGCGCCTGCGCAAGGCGCAGACCGGGCGGAAGCAGCGCAGCGCCGATGACCAGCGCAACGGCCGCAGCAACCACACGTGGCAACCGACTCATGCGCGACCTCCCCCGGCAATGACCTTGCGATGCAGGCGGCCGACGACATCGTGCGCCGACAGGATCGCGCCCTCCTGCCAGGCCGGGATATAGGACACATGCTCGCCCGCCAGCGCCAGGCGACCGTCGATCTGGCACAGCGGCTCGTAATGCTCGGCGCGGGCCTGCTCGCTCCACATGCCGAAGCAGCCATGCGTGAACGGCACGCGGTGCCAACCGACCGCAATGCCGTTTTCGAATTCGCGCGGATATTGCGGATGCAGCTGCGTCCCGTCTTCGACCGCCTTGCGCACGCGCTGCTCGGGGGACATCGAAGTGAATTGATAGGCATCCAGCCCCCACACATACGCACCGAGCAGCACGCCCTTGCCGGCGCTGTGGTACCCGGTGCTGGGATAGCTGATCAAGGTGATCGGCAGATTGGTATAGCTGATGCCACCGTAGATCGCCTCATCCTCTTCCCAGAAGCGCCGCTTGAATTGCAGGCCCACCTTCACCGACGCGGCATACGGCACACTGCCGATCGCGGTGGTCATCGCATCACTGGCGGTGACCGGAATGCGGCTGAGCACCGACAACGGAATGGTGCAGATGCACCAGTCGGCACTGGCCACGCGTTCTTCGCCGCCGCGCGTGGCGTCCTGCCAGGACACGCGCACGCCGCTGCCGTCCTGATCGATCTTGGTGACCTTGGCGTGGTAGGTGATGGCATCGCCAAGCTGGCGCGCGAACGCCTTGCCGATCTGGTCCATGCCGCCCACCGGCTGGAACATGGTGGTCTGCATTTCGTAGTTGTTGCCGGCCGCCAGCGTGGTCCACAACCGCGAACGCAGCACGTCCTGCACGCTGAAAGGATCGGAGAACTCGGGCTTGCCCGACAAGCCGCCACCGGGATAGCGCGCAAAACCGCGCCGCTCGCTACTGTCTTTACCTTTGACGTAACCGAACTTTTGATCGAGCGCCCCCCAGGTACGCAGCGATTCCAGCAGCAGCTCCTGGTCTTCGCGGCTGACGGTCTTGTCCAAGCCGTGTTGCTGCGTGCACTTGGCCAGCAACTCGGACACGTGGCCCTTGTAATCTGCATCGATGGCGCGGAAGCGCTGCGGCTTTCCGCCGAACCCGTCTTCGCTATGCAGTAGTGCGTTGTAATTGACCTGATTGAAGGCTTCCAGCGCCACGCCGAATTGCTTGCAGTAACTCAGCACCGCCTTGTGGTGATGCGGAATACGCCACGGCCCCGGATTGAGATACAGCCCATCGTCGAACTGGCAATGCTGCGTGGCGCCGCCCAACTCGGTATAGCGGTCGCCGCCGCGCAGGGTCCAGTTCCGTCCGCCGGGCCGGTCGTTATATTCGAGCAGCTGCACGCGATAGCCGGCCTTGCGCAACTCGAAGGCCGCGCTCATCCCGGCAAGTCCGGCGCCGAGGATCAACACCGAGGCCCCGTTGGGGTCGCCATCCAGTTGCAGCGGGCCGTTGAATTTCGATTCGGCCGCCATGCCCAGGCTGCTCATCGCCTGATACATCATCGCGCCGCCGGCGGTCATGCCGATGCGCGCCAGCAATTGCCGCCGCGTCATCGCTCCCGTGTGATTGCCTTGCAGCAACGCACTTCCCCCGCATGTCATGGACAGTCACGCGGCCGGCTGCACTGCCGGCCGAGTCGATTACTCAGAATCGGGCAGCCTTCCACCGGCAGAAACCCAGTGTCCTCGCCCTGGTAACCGACGCTGCCGTTGACGATGAAGGTGGCATCCACCTGGTCGGTATTGGGCGTGTCGCCGTAGCGCTTGCCGGTGTAATTGGTGTCGAGGTTAGCAAAGAATGCTCGCCTTCCCAATCGCCGTTGACGCTGAGCATGACCTTCGACGAGTCCGGCACGTCGTTGCCTTTCACCTGCACCAGGTTGCCGCTGACCGGGCCGAAGTAGTTGTCCTGGAATTCGGACCTGTTCCAGCTCAGCGATGCGCCCAGCCGCCAGCCCGGCGCCGGTTTCCACATGCCGGAGATTTCCGCACCAAAGGTCTGCACGTCGCCGACGTTGGCGTAGACGGTGGGCGCCACCACCAGCGGGTCCGGGTCGGTCAGCGCGATGATGCGGTTTTCGTAATCGATCTTGTAGGCGGCGATGTAGCCGCTCCATTGCGTGGATTCGGCGCGGATGCCGATATCGATGGTGGTGGATTCTTCCGGCGCGATATCCGGGTTGAAGGCGCAGGAGATCAGCGCCAGACGCGGCGCGGAACTGAAGTTTTCCGCGTAATTGGCGAACACCTGCACGCCTTCGGCCAGCTGGAAGCTCGCACCGACCTGCGGCTGAAACCAGTCGCTGTTCTTGATGGTGACATCGCGGCGCATGCCGACATTGAAGTCATCGAGATTTGCGATGCCGTTGTAGTCGCGTTTGACATCCAGGCCCTTGGCACCGAACTCCATGGTGAGCCGGTCATCGAGCAGACGTAGCGTGTCCTTGATGTAGAGCTGCTTCACCTCGGTGGAGAAATGGTTGTCGTAATAGATCACGATCGGCAAGGCGTTCTTGAGCAGCGCGCCGGTGGCAGGGTCCAGCTTGTACAGAGGACGCACCTGATCGAAGTCGTAGTTTTCGTACCACGCGCCGACTTCGAGCTTGTTGTGTTCAGTTTCCCACGACATTGCCGCGGTGACGCCATAGCGATCGCCGCCCATGCTTTCTTCGCGCCGCGTCATCGCACCGACACGGGTGACATTGCCATTGGCATCGACGATCTGCGGGTCGTTGATGGCGATATCGGTCCGCCCGGGGGTGCCGGCAATCGCATCGTTGTACAGGCCGGTGGCGGTGCTGGGCGGCGTGCCGCCGACGCCGTAGCCGTGCTTGTTTTCGTAGTAGCCGGTGAAGGTCGCACCGATGGCATCGTTGAACATGACATTGCCGTGCAGGCTGAGCAAGGAATCGCGCCGGCCGTTCTGCCACTCGCTGTAATGCTCGGCGTCCACCTCCGGATTGCCGGTGATGCGTTCCTTGATATCCCACGACACCGAGCAGTCGGAGTTGTACGACTGCACGTCGTAGTCCTTGCGCTTGTTGTAGATCCAGCCCAGCGTCAGGCTGCCCGCCTCCCAGTCCTGACGGATCTTGGCCTCGAAGTGATCGCTTTTCTGCGTGGCCGGCTGCATGTCCCAGACACCGCCTTGTGTGCGCGAGGCGGAGACATAAGCACTGGGGCCGCCGTCCCACCATTGCGGCGTATCCAGGCGCACGAAGCTGCGCACCAGATCGTCCGAGCCGATCGTCTGGGTAAGATTGCCGCTCCAGCGATCGCCGCCTTTCGGTGGCAGGCTGGTGTAGAGGATCGCGCCGCCCGGTGCGTGATAGGACGGCTGGGTGACATCGCCCGAGCCGGCGGACACCGTCACATCGAGCAGGTTTTCGCTGGACACGTAACGCGTGATCGGCCCGCCTTCGCGGGCGTCGAAGGTTTCGATCGGAATGCCGTCCAGCGTCACGCCGATCTGATTGGCAGAAAACCCGCGAATCGTCATCGAATCGCCGAACTCGTACAGCCCGAACGGGTCGGTGGTCTGCACATTCACGCCGGGCAGGCTGGCCAACAACTGCTGCGGCGCCACCCCGGGCACCTGCGCCTGGATCTCGTCAACCGAGATGGACGCGGTGGTGCGCGTGGAGCCGGTGCCCACCACGCTGACCGCATCCAGCGTCTGTGCGTCCTGCGCCAGGGCCGGCAAGCTCTGCGCGCCGGCCAGCAACAAGGTCATCGACGCCAGCGTGTGGCGGGATCGGGTGGTGGTAAGGATGGCGGCAACCGAGACTGCCAATTGATCGGTGTTCAAGCACTTTCGCATGCATTCAACCCCTGGAAACGTGTGGGCGCACTGAGTGACCGGGTGCTCCCCCGAGACCGGCTGAGACCGCAGATGCGGCGTGCATTGACGATAACCAGCGCGGTTCCTCCGCAACGACGGTGCGGAGGGTGGGGTCGACGCAGGCGGGTAGGTCGCTACCGAATTCAAAACTATGAATAGGTATTCCATCCACCTACCTGCGCGGTCTTTGGCATCGCAGGCCGCGCGCGCTTGCCATGCCGCACCGAATCGACAACGCTGCCTAGCCACCGCACGAATACGCCCATGTCGCCCGCATCACCGTCGCTGCTGTTGCTCGATTTCGATGGCGTGCTCGCGCACTACGCGCGGCCACGGCGCATGGCCGCCCTTGCAACGGCAGCAGGCTGCTCACCGCAGCGCGTGCATGAGGTGTTGTTCGCGCAGGGTCTGGAGCGCACCTACGATGCCGGCGGGATCGACACACACGCGTATCTGGCGCAGTTGAGCGAAGGGTTGGGGCACCCGATCGATCGCGCCACCTGGATCGCGGCACGCGTCGCCGCCTGCCGCGCCGACCTTTCGGTGGTGACACAGGTGCTGGCGGTCTCGGCGACTACGGAAGTGGCAGTACTCACCAATAACGGCCCGCTGATGATGGAAGCGATCGCGCGGATCGTGCCGTCTTTGTTCCCGTTATTACAGGACCGCGTGCTGTGTAGCGGCGCGCTCGGCGGTCGCAAGCCCGATGTGCAGGTGTATCCGCGCGCGCTGGCGCAACTCGGGCAACGCGCCGAGCGCACGCTGTTTGTCGACGACCTGTTCGTCAACGTACGTGGCGCACGTGCGGCCGGCCTGCACGCCGACACCGTGCGCGACGCCCGCGCATTGCGGCGGGTGCTGAAACGCTACGCGCTGGCATGAAGACGCAGCCCTTCTCCCCACAGGGCGAGAAGGCACGGCGCGCACGCCGCAGCCATGCGCGTCCTGGAACGGCCGCATTGCGAGCGCGGGTCGGGGCGAGCGACGAACGCTGAGGTGCGGGTACGGCGGAAGACAGCCGTCCCACAGAGAAAAACAAATAACCCGCGCACCGCATCGACGCACGCCCCACGCCCCACGCCGCGCATCCTCCAACACCCCTCTGGCCGGCACACTGCCGGCCAGAGGGCGCCAGGCACCGCCCGGGATCACGGCTGCGCGACGTACTCGGCAATCGCCAGCCGCAAACGCGCCAGACCATCGGCCAGCTCGGCATCGGTCAGATTGAGCGCCGGCACGAAGCGCAGCACATCCGGGCCAGCCTGCAGCAGCAGCAAGCCATGGTGGGCCGCCAGGTCGAGGATCGCGCCCGCCTGCCCGGCGTGTGCAGGAGCCAGCACCGCGCCCAGCATCAAGCCACGTCCACGAATCTGTGCAAACAGGCCGAAGTCGGCATCGAGCGCTTCCAGACCGGCGCGCAGCGCCGCAGATTGCCGCACCACGTTATCGGCAATCTGCGGCGAGGCCAGCTTGCGCAACGCCACGCGCGCCACCGCCGCAGCCAATGGATTGCCGCCGAAGGTGGTGCCGTGCGCGCCGAACTGCATGGTCTGCGCAACCTTGGGCCCGGCCAGCATCGCGCCGATCGGGAACCCGCCGCCCAGCGCCTTGGCCAGGGTTACGATGTCCGGCGTCACCTGCTCCTGCCAATGCGCGAACAAGGTGCCGGTGCGGCCCATGCCGCATTGAATTTCGTCCAGCACCAACAGCGCATCGTGCTGATCGCACAGCGCGCGTACTTTGCCCAGGAAGCCGGGCGCGGCCGGCATCACCCCACCCTCGCCCTGGATCGGCTCCACCATCACCGCGGCTACATCGCCGCTGGCCATCGCCGCTTCCAACGCCGCAACGTCGTTGAAATCCACATAGCGAAATCCGCCGGGCAGCGGTTCGTAGCCGTCCTGATACTTGGGCTGCGCGGTGGCGGTCACCGATGCCAGCGTGCGGCCATGGAAACTGCCGCGAAAGGTGACGATGACGCGCTTGTCGGCCGGCCGGCCCTGGCTGCTGGCCCACTTGCGCACCAGTTTGATCGCCGCCTCGTTGGCCTCGGTGCCGGAATTGCACAGGAACACCTTGTGCGCAAACCGCGAGGCGGTCACCAGTTCTTCGGCCAGTTTCAGCGGCGGTGCGCTGAAAAACACGTTGCTGGTATGCCACAGCTTGCCCGCCTGCTCGGTCAGTGCCGCCATCAGATCGGGATCGCTATGGCCGAGCCCGCTGACCGCGATACCCGACGACAGATCCAGATACTCACGCCCCTGGTCGTCCCACACGCGACTGCCCTGTCCGCGCTCCAGCACCACCTGGCGCGGGCGATACACCGGCAGGTAGTAATGCGCGAGGGACAGGGGCGAATCGGCAGCGGTGCTCATGAGGATGGGTCGCAGAAACGGAGGGAGAGCCGGCATTCTCGCGCATTCGCCGGCCTGCGGCACAATGCGCGCATGCGCCCCTTCTCCGATCCGCAACTCACTCCTGCCAGCAACGACGGCTGGCGCCGGCAGTGGTTCGACATCATCTACCGCCACGACACTCGCCCCTCGCGTAATTTCGACCTGATGCTGGTGGTCGCGATCCTGGCGAGCGTGGTGGTGATCATGATCGACAGCGTGCCGCGCATTCATTCGCACGCGGCGCACTGGCTGGTGCCACTGGAATGGGCGTTCACGGTGATCTTCACCATCGAATACGCGCTGCGTCTGGCGGTGGTGCGGCGCCCGCTGCACTACACGCTCAGCGTGTGGGGCGTGATCGATCTGCTGTCGATCCTGCCCAGCTATCTCTCCTTCTTCGTCCCCGGCACGCAGACGCTACTGGTGGTGCGCGTGCTGCGCATCCTGCGGCTGTTCCGCATTCTCAAACTCACCCGCTACATCGAAGAAAGCGGGCAACTGCTGGACGCGCTCTGGCGTAGCCGTCGCAAGGTGTTGGTGTTCCTGTTCACCGTCATCACCATCACCGTGATCGCCGGCGCCACGATGTACATCATCGAAGGTCCGCAGCACGGCTTCACCAGCATCCCGACCAGCATGTACTGGGCCATCGTCACCATGGCCACGGTGGGCTTCGGCGATCTGGTGCCGCAGACCACGCTGGGCCGCTTCGTCACCTCGGCCTTGATCCTGATCGGCTACAGCATCATCGCCGTGCCCACCGGCATCTATACCGCCGAACTCGCCAGCTCATTGCGCGAAGGCGGCCACACCGGCAAACGCGATGTGCGCAACTGCGCGCGCTGCGGGCTGGAAGGCCACGCAGCCGACGCACGCTATTGCCGGCAATGCGCCGAGCCGCTTCCGGAAATCTCCACCGGCTGACCCGGTGCCGCGGGCGTAAAGCGACGACTGCACCCACCGATACGTGGCCACAGCCGGCTTTGCGGCTCCCATCAGCGCACGAACACACTGGCAGGTATGGTGTCCTTGCCGATTGCGTGCCGCGTGCGGGCATGGATGCTGCCACGCGGCGTCCAGGGACGGATTCGCCGCGTGTGTTGCAAGCGGTGAGGGCACCACGCCCTCAACCAGTTCTGCTGGGAAACATCCCACGGCGCCGAAGGTCGAGATAGCAGCATCTTTGAAGCTTGCACAATCACCTGCTCGATGCGCTTCCACAGGGCAACAGATGCGTGCACAGCATCACTGCGACATGCGGTTGCTCATGTCGATCAGATCGTTGTAGCTGGCCAACACGGCCTGGCGGGTGCCCCCCGGCGGCATCGAACCGCTTTCCAGCAGCATCTGCTCGCTCTTGTTCAACGGGGTCTTGGTGCGGATACGCTCCACCAGTCGCCCCGACTCACGCGCCAGCTTGTCGGCAGAGCGTTCCATATGGCCCCACATCGCATCGCCCTGGCCGACCTTGGCCTTCTGCGCCTCTTCCAGAATGCCCTGGTAGCGCGCGAGCTGGGATTGCGCTGCGGCAAGATCCGGCGTGTCGTTGTCGAGCACCGTCACCAGCTGCTTGCCCTCGCCGATGATCTTCAAGTGATACCAGGAGGCGCTGCGGCCTTCCTCCTTTTCGATCGCATCGATCTGCGCCTGGCGACGCATGTCTTCATTGCGTTCAAGCACGGTATTCATGGCTTCGCCGGCTTCGAAGAACGCGTGATAGGCCTGCATCAGCGGCGCGTGCAGCGCCTTCATGCCCTTGCCGTCGTCGCGCAGATAATCCTCGCGGTCGTAGTAGCGCACCGCTTCGCCGATCCGCTCGTTGAGCGCGGTGAAACGATCCTGATAGGTCTTGGCCACCGGATCGAGCTCGGGATTGGCCGGTTGCTGTGCCAACGCCGCAGTCATCGGCGCACCGCATGCCTCGACCCGATGCGACAGCACCGTCCCCGGCGCACGAATACCGCGCTCTTTGCCGGTGGGGCCGGCCTGCGGGTCCTGCATCCAAGCGATGTAGGTCTGATAACTCTCATGGATCGGCTGCTCGACGCCGTTGAAGCACGCGATGTAGGCATTGATCTTGTCGGCGCCCTCCACGGCGGCGGCGGGCGCGTGTTTCTGGCAGCCGGCAAGCAGTGCGGCGAGGGCGATCGCCGCGGTCAGCGGCGCATAACGAAGGCGATGAGTCATGTGGGTTTCCATGGGGAGTGTCTGGGAATGGCCTGCGGATTCACCGCAAGCGCGACCATCAGGGACGAGGACAGCGGTGTGCCCTTGCGTATCGGTCGTCGTTGTCATCCTGGCGCGTGGCATCAGCGACCAGCGTGCGGCGCATTGCCCGCAAGACGTCGAGAGTCATGGCGAAACATCCTTGTTGGAAGCGTTTTCAGACGCGCACGGTAGCAGACCGGGCTGTGAACTTTTCGTGCGTGCCGCAGCGTGCCCGAGACGAGAACCCGAGACGAGAATGTGCAGTGTCTCAATGCTCGAAGGCTGCAGGCGGCATTCATGCCGGCCGCCATGCACCTGCGGTGCGTGACTTCCTCGCCGGCAGGGACTGCGCTGCTGGCAGCCAGCGGCTACGTGTTCGTCGTCAGTCCAGAAACAGGTCCGGCAACAACGCACGCGACGGGTCCACCGCATAGCCGCTCAAGTCGGTGATGCCGGCCTGGGCGAGCACCGCGTCATCGATCAGGAACTGCCCATGAAACCCTGCTGCTGTGCGCGTCAGCACTGCGTGCGCGGCGTCGGCCATGATCTCCGGCCGACGGCAGGCCGCTGCGTCCACGCCGGGAAGCATGTTGATCGCATCGGTGGCGATCACGGTGCGCGGCCACAACGCATTGATCGCCACGCCTTGCGGGCCGAATTCCGCTGCCAGCCCCAGGGTGACCAGGCTCATGCCCATTTTGGCGAGCGTGTAACCGGTGTGCGCCCCCCACCATGCAGGGTTCAACGCTGGTGGCGGGGCCAGGGTGAGGAGATGTGGATTGGCCGCCTGCAGCAGATGCGGCAGGCACGCCTGCGCGCACAGAAAGCTGCCACGCGCGTTGACCTGCTGCATCAGATCGAAGCGCTTCATCGGCGTCTGCAGCGTGCCGCGCAGCCAGATCGCGCTGGCGTTGTTGACCAGGATGTCGATCCCGCCAAACGCATCGACCGTCGCCGCCACGGCCGCACGCACCTGATCTTCTTCGCGGATATCGCACTTGAGCGCCAGCGCCTGCCCGCCGGCCGCAGTCACCGCCGCAGCCGCGCTATGGATGGTGCCGGGCAGTTTGGGGTTGGCCACCGCCGATTTGGCCGCAATCGCCACATTCGCCCCATCGCGCGCCGCCCGCACCGCAATCGCCAGCCCGATCCCGCGCGAGGCACCGGTGATGAAGAGGGTTTTGCCATTTAACGTCATGGGATTGGGGAATCGGGAATCGGGAATCGGGAATCGGGAAGAGCTTAGCGCCTTGATCGCGCGACAGACTCTAAGTTCTCGCGATGCTGCCTTGCCCATTCCCGATTCCCCACTCCCAATTCCCCGCCCTCACGGCTTCGGCCCCTGCCCTTCGTTGTCTTCCCAATGCAGCACGCGACGGGTCACGAAGCGGTAGACCGGTTTGCCGGTGGCGAACCACAGCTCGCGCACCCAGGAGGTGCGCTTGAGCACGCGGCGTTCTACCGGAGTGAGTGCGGCCGGGCAGTACATGCGCTTGTGCTTGAGCAGGTGGCGCAGATCCTCGCGGGCAAGCAGACGCATCCAGCGCGCGCGCGGGTGGCCGCGCACCGCCAGCTGGAAATCGATCACCGCCGGGCTGCCGTCGTCCTGTACCAGCCAGTTGGCTTCCTTGGCCAGATCGTTGTGCGCCACACCGCGCCGATGCAACTGCTGCAACAGCCTGCGCGCGTTGCGGAAATAGGCCAGGTCGCCGCGCGGCGGGCGCTGATACATTGCATCGCCGGCCAGGTAGCTGCGGTCCAGATGGCGTCCGTCCCAGTGCAGCAGACGCGGTGTGCGCGGCAAGCCATCCAGCTGGCGCAGCGCCAGCGCTTCGCGCCGCGCCAGCCACCACGCCACGCCCCGCAGCAGCCACGGCGCCACGCTCAGGTCGCGGCGCACGAAGACGCGCTCGCCATCGCGGATCAACAAAATGCGCCCGAAGGTATCGGACTTCAGCGGCAGGTTGCCGGCGGGATCGTCGCTCATCGCCCATTGTAGACGGGCGGTCCGCATCGCCACATCGCCAACGCCGCCGCTGTGCCAAGAGCAGGCAACGCCGGGCCGGTTGCAACCTGATGTGAAGCAAACCGCCCGATGTGAGCAGGGCACAAGTCAGCCATCACCGTGCCCACCTATAATTCGGAAATGAACTCATGGATCGACGCCACGCTGGAGTGGATCGGACACCACCCTACCCTGGCTGGCGTGGCGATCTTTGCCATCGCATTCTGCGATGCGGTGATCGTGCTCGGCGCCATCGTGCCCGCGCTGCCGTTGCTGTTCGCCATCGGCGTGCTGATCGGGCTCGGCCAGATCAACGGGCCCTATGCGATGGTGTGCGCTACCTTCGGCGCCTTCGTCGGCGACATGCTGAGTTTCTGGGTGGGCCATCGCTGGGGCCACCAGCTGCACACCTATTGGCCGTTCCGGCGCTATCCGCAACTGCTCGAACGTGGTGAGCTGCTGTTCCGGCGCAATGCCTTCAAGAGCATCCTGATCGCCCGCTATGTGGGCGCGGTGCGGCCGTTCGTGCCGGCCATCGCCGGCATGTCCCACATGCCGTTCAAGCGTTATCTGACCGCCAGCGGGCTGGCCTGCATTTCCTGGGCATTGCTGTTCCTGGTGCCGGGCTGGGTGCTGGGCACCGCCTACGACGCGGTGGCTGCGGTGGCCGGGCGCCTGTTCGTGGTGGTCGCCTTGATGGCCGCGGTGATCGGCCTGGCCTGGGCCGTGGTGCTGTATTCCTATCGCTGGTCCGCCGGCCATCTGGATGCCCTGCTGGCCCGGCTGCTGGAGTGGTCGCACCGGCATCCGGTGCTGGGCAACTGGTCGGTCAGCGTGTTCGACCCGCGGCGCCGCGAATCGGTGCCGCTGGCGATGATGGCCTTGATGTTGCTGCTGCTGGGCTGGGGCTGGTTCGTGCTGCTGATGGTGGTGCTGGCGCACGGCGAGCCGCTGCGCGTGGACCTGGCCGTACACGACCTGATGCTGGCGCTGCGCAATCCCTTGGCCGACTACCCGATGGTCGCGCTGGCCTCGTTGGGCGATTGGCAAGTGTTGTTGCCGGCCATTGCCGCAGCGATGGGCTACCTGGCCTGGCGCCGCCGCTGGATGGCCGTGGCCCATTGGGTGATCGCGCTGGCGTTCGGCCTTGCGCTCACCCAATTGCTCGGCGCCACCGTGCAGGTGGTGCGCCCGCCGGCAGCCAGCAGCGGCTTCGGGTTTCCATCGGTCGCGGTCACCATGGCCACGATTGGTTTTGGTTTTTTCGCGCTGCTGATCGCGCGCGAGTTGCCCGGCCGCCGCCGCGTGTGGCCGTACCTGGTCAGCGGCGCCATCGTCTCGCTGATCGGTTTCGCACGCCTGTACCTGGGCGCGCATTGGCTTAGCGACGTGGTCGGCGGCATGTTGTTCGGCATCTTCTGGCTGCTGGTGCTGGGCATTGCGTATCGCCGCCGCGCCACGCGCGCGTTCTGGGTCAAGCCGGTGTCGTGGATCTTCTACGGCGTGTTCGTGAGCTGCGCGATCTTCTTTGCTCCGCGCAACCTCGATGCCAAGCTGGCAAAGTTCGAACCGCCGCCGCCGTTGCTGATGGAGTTGCCGGCAAACGCGTGGTGGGAAGGCCAATGGCGTTTGCTGCCGGCACGCCGCAACGAATTCGACGACGACCAGCGCTGGCCGCTGGATGTGCAGCTGGCCGGTCCGCTTGCCCCACTGCAGCGCCAGCTCGAAGCGCATGGCTGGCGGGCGCAACCGCAGGCCGGCTGGGAACAGGCGCTGCATCTGCTCGACGTCAGCGGCCGTCCCGACGAGGTGCCGATCCTGCCGGCGACGCTGGACACCCAGGTCGAAGCGCTGTTGATGGTGCGCCACGCTGCGCCCGGCCACGTGCATGTGCTGCGCCTGTGGCCGGCAGCCGCACGCCTTCAACCGGATGCGCAGCCGCTGTGGGTGGGCAGCACCCAGACCTTGCGTTACAGCCGCCATTTCAGCTTGATCGGCCTGTGGTATCCGTTGCGCGGCGTAGACCCTGCATTGAGCGCATTGCGCGACGCGCTCGGCCCGCTGCCGCATCGCGTGGGGCAGCGTCGCCGCTCGCAGGTGCCGGTGATCTTGATCGACAGCACCTCGGGTAGTGCGGTGCGCAGTGAGGACAACGACAAGGTTGCACCGCAGACCCAAGCCACTGCGTCCGATTCCGCTGCATCGGGTCCGCTACACCAACGCCGTTGATCGATCGGGCAACAGGCGATCGGTCGGCGATCGCGCAGTCGTGTCGATATGGGGTGCCAGCAACGCATCTTGAACGCTGTATCGATGGCAGTCACGTGCTGGCGTCATGTAGAAGCAGCTGATAGAAGCAGCTGAACTTTCCGGGTGAAAGCTTCGCTGGTCGAGCGCGCGTTGCCCTCGCCACTTGCGGGACACGCCGTGAACCCGTCCCTGGGGGCTTGATGGCGGCATCCATGCCGCCAACAGTCCCGCAAGCGGCGAGGACACCGCACCAGAACGTTTGTCGGTGGTTTGTTGAAGAGCGAGAAATACCGTGCCGCTGGCTGTTAGCTGCTCTGTTGAAAACTCTGCGCACCGGCCAACTCGACGGGTCCTTACCCGACCACCGTCGCGGGACCTGACACGGCATGGATCCCGTGTAAAGGCTTACAAGGACGTACTTGCAGCGTGTCCCGCGATGGTGGGCGGGCAAGGGCCCTGCAGAAAACAAGCAGGTTGGCCGCTCTACACCTGCTCGCACCGTTCAATCGTTTCTCAAAGCGAACGGGAGATTGCGACTCAGCGCAGTCCGGCGATGCAAAGGCCGCATTGGCCTGACACACGATGCTTCACCACAACACGCCATCTACCGGCTGCATCGGCTCCGGCGCAGGTTCGCCGATGGCCTGCAAGGCATCGATCTCCACCGTGCGGCACATGGCTTCCAGCGGCAGGTCGTGGATGGTGTTGGCGAACGGGTCGACCAGCTCGTCGCCGATCTTGAGCACCGCCAGAAACATCAACCCGGCCACGGTCGAACCAACCGGCGTGGCGTACTGCAGCGTCTCCACCAGACCGATCGGCAGCAGCAGGCAGAACACGCGCGTAAACAGGTTGGGATAGAAACGGTACTGATACGGCAGCGGCGTGTTCTTCAGTCGCTCCATGCCGCCTTGCGCGTTGGCGATGTCCACCAGGATGCGCTCGATGCTGGCCTGCTGGATGCTGTCGATCCAGCCATCGCGGCGCGCCTGTTCGACTGCGCGGCCTGTCGTGTCGAGCAGGCCATTGGCCACATTCGTGCGGGTGATCACCGCTGCGACTTCGTCGGCGTCCAGCCGCGGCTGCAACGCCATTGCCACTGGTAAGCGACGCAGCTGGCAGCGCAATACATTGACGTAGGCGATCTGACGTAGCGCAATCGTGCGTCCCAGCGCTGCGGCGTCCGGCGCGGAAAGAATGCTCACGCTCAAACGCACGAGATTGCGCGATGCATTGATCATCTGGCCCCACAACACGCGCCCCTCCCACCAGCGTTGATAGGTGGAATTGGCGCGGAAGCCGAGGAACAACGCCAGCGCCGAACCGAAGATGGTCAACGGCAATGCGGGCGCACGGAACGGCAGCACGTAGTAGTTGATGGTGATCAACACGTCCCATACGAATAACACCGCCAGGGTCCGCCAGACCTGGCTGATCATTTCGGCCACACGTGGCTTTGCATCGACAATCAAAGGCACACTCCCTAGTGAAGGAACGAGTGTCGCCATGGCGCGCATCCAGTGCATGGATGCCATCGGTAGCGCACTCAAGCACGCAAACTTTGCCGTCGCCGCGGTGCAAGCGTGGTGATGGGGTCGATCGAAACGATTGGCTCGCCTGTTTGAAGTGCTAAAAAAAACGTGGCGAGCAGTGCTCAGGTGGGTGTAAACCGCGCGCAGTAACCGGACTGTACGGCGGGCGGCAGATGCACGTTCGAGCACCTGTCGCACCCGCCTGGCAGCTGCGCAGTCGTCTGCGGGTCGCTCTCAGCGCATCCAGGCCAGCAACTGATCCAGGCGCCGATGCGGATCGTCCTGCTGCAACAACGACAGGCGCTGCTGTTCGTCCAGCTGCAGCAACTCGGCCAGCCGCCAACCGACCCAAGCGGCCTGATCCAGCAATCCCGGACCCACCGAGGCGAACTCCCCGCCCACCTGCTCCAGCATGCGTTCCAGCACCGTGGACAGCAGGCTATGTTCGGGGCGCAATTCGTCATCGCTGTCGGGCTCGCACCAGCTCACCTCGCCAACCACCAGGCCGTTGTCGCGGATACGCGAGCGTTGCACATGAAAGCGGCGCGTACCGCGCAAGCGCAGCACCAGCACACCATCAGCGCCCACATCGAAATCCTCGATGCGCACTTCGGTACCAAATGCGGCCGGTGTGGCCGGTACGCCAACCTCGTTGCCCTCCAGGATCAGACACACGCCGAAGCTGGTGCCGTTGCGCCCGCACTCGCGCACCAGATCCAGATAGCGGCGCTCGAACACACGCAGCCCCATCGCCGCGCCCGGCAACAACACGCTGTGCAGCGGAAACAGCGGCAATGCGCTGGTGTCGGCAGTGTCGGGGATCGATGCCATCACGACAGCTGCTCCAGGAAGCGACGCGGCGCGCCGTCGAATCCGCCATTGGACATGAACACCACGTGGTCGCCCGGCTGCGCGATGTCGCCCAGCGTACGCAACAAGGTTTCCACGTCTTGCGCTACGTGCGCCTGCCCGCGCACCTGCGCGATGATCGGTACCGCATCCCAGGCCAGTTCCGGCCGATGCAGAAACACCACTGCGTCGGCATCGTGCAGCGACGGTGCCAATGCCTGCGCATGCGCGCCCAGCCGCATCGAATTGCTGCGCGGTTCCATCGCGACCACCACACGCGCTGCACCGACCTTCGCACGCAAGCCTTGCAACGTGGTCGCGATCGCGGTGGGATGGTGTGCGAAGTCGTCGTACACGGTAATCGCGCGCGCGTTGCCGATGACTTCCAGACGCCGTTTGACGCTCTGGAAGCGCGCCAACGCCGGCATCACCGTTGCCGGATCCACGCCCACGGCATGTACCGCCGCCAGCGCCGCCAATCCATTCAGTACGTTGTGCCGCCCAACTAGCGGCCACTGCACCTGGCCGATTTCCACGCCACGGTGCAGCACCGCGAAGGCGCTGCCATCGGCCGCGATCAAGCGCGCGCTCCAGTCCAGCGACGCATCGAACCCGAAGCGCTCCACAGGCGTCCAGCAGCCCATCGCCAGCACCTCGGCCAGGCGCGCGTCTTCACCATTGACGATCAGCCGCCCGCGCGCAGGCACTGTGCGCACCAGATGATGGAACTGGCGCTGGATCGCCGCCACGTCCGGGAAGATATCGGCGTGGTCGTATTCCAGGTTGTTGAGGATCGCCACCAGCGGCCGGTAGTGCACGAACTTGCTGCGCTTGTCGAAGAACGCGGTGTCGTACTCGTCGGCTTCCACCACGAATTCGCGCCCCTGGCCCAGCCGCGCCGACACGCCGAAGTTTTCGGCCACGCCACCGATCAAAAACCCCGGCGCACGACCGGCGGCCTCCAGCAGGTAGCTCAGGATGGTGGTGGTGGTGGTCTTGCCGTGGGTGCCGGCGACCGCCAGCGTGTCGCGGCCAGGCAGCACCTGCTCGGCCAACCATTGCGCGCCCGAGGTATAGCGGCGGCCCGCATCCAGCACCGCTTCCACTGCCGGATTGCCGCGCGACAAGGCATTGCCGATCACCATGTCGGTCGCGTCCGGCGAAATATTGGACGGCGCGTAGCCCTGCTTCAGCGCAATGCCCAGCGTTTCCAGCTGTGTGGACATCGGCGGATAGATGGCCTGGTCGCTGCCTTCCACCTGCCAGCCCAGCTCACACGCCAGGGCGGCCACACCGCCCATGAAAGTTCCGGCGATGCCGAGGATGTGGAGTTTGCTCATGTTGCACATTGTCGCCGATCGCCGGAGTTGCGGGACATTCCAATCCGCCGCAGCGCGGCGTGTCAGAAAATTCCTAGCGTACTGTCGGGAATCTCCCGATATGCGAACTTCATCACATACATCACTCTACTGAACGCAAGTCGCAGTATCCCTTTGGTCCTACTCCCCAAGAGGCCACATCCCCAGGGAGCTCATGCTGTTGGGGCTCTGAGCAAGTCTATTACTGGCGTTATTCTGCCCCTGGCGTTTTGTACGTCGGGGGTTTTTCTTTTGGGCGGTCGCGCCTGTGGGCGAGCCCACGCTGAAACAGCAACGCGCCCCGTAGCCGCGACTGCGACGGACCGGGCCTTACGCCCGGTCCCTGCCGGCTCAGTGGCCGAGCGCCTTGCGGATGCGCTCCAGCACTTCGTCCAACGACCCAACGCCATCCACGCGCGCCAACTTGCCACGCTGCTCGTAGAACCCAATCACCGGAGCGGTGGAATCGGTATAGACCTGCAGACGCTTGCGCACCGATTCCGGGTTGTCGTCTTCGCGGCCTTCGGCCTTGGCGCGACCGGCGATGCGCTCGACCAGCAATTCGCTGGCCACATCCAACTGCACCACCGCATCGAGCGGCTGCCCGATCTTGCTGAGCAGCGCATCCAGCGCATTGGCCTGTGCCACGTTGCGGGGGTAGCCATCCAGGATGAACCCCTTCGCCACATCGGCTTGACCGAGGCGCGCCTCGAGCATGCCGAGCAGGATGTCGTCGGACACCAGATCGCCCCGTGCCATCACTTCCTTGGCCTTCAGACCCAGCGGCGAGCCGGCGGCCACTTCGGCGCGCAACAGGTCACCAGTAGAAATATGCGGGATCTCAAACGTGTCTTTAAGACGTGTCGCCTGGGTGCCCTTGCCCGAACCGGGCGGTCCCAACAGAACCAGTCGCATCAGTGGACTCCACTTTCGAATAAAAACGCGTTGCGGTTGGCGGCGTTAGACTCAAGCCTTCGCCGACGCTGACCGTATGGTCGTGCAGCTTACCCCATCCGGGGAATGTCCCGGCACTGTCCCCTGCGCCATGTTTCCATGTGAGGAGCCCGTCCCCCTATGTCCACTGGCAACCTGTTGTATGCCCAATCCGGCGGCGTCACCGCCGTCATCAACGCCACCGCTGCGGGCGTCATCGCCGAAGCGCGCGCACGCAAGATCAAGGTGCTGGCCGCACGCAACGGCATCCTGGGTGCCTTGCGCGAGGAGCTGATCGACACCTCAAGAGAATCCGCCACCGCCATTGCCGCATTGGCGCAGACGCCCGGCGGCGCATTCGGCTCGTGCCGCTACAAGCTCAAGTCGCTGGAAGAAGACAGCGCCAAGTACGAGCGTCTGCTCGACGTGCTGCGCGCGCACGATGTGCGCTGGTTCCTCTACAACGGCGGCAACGATTCGGCCGACACCGCGTGGAAGGTCTCGCAACTCGCAAAGGCCTACGGCTACCCGCTGCACTGCATCGGCGTGCCCAAGACCATCGACAACGATCTGGCAGTCACCGACACCTGTCCCGGCTTCGGCTCGGCGGCCAAGTACACCGCCGTGTCGGTGCGCGAGGCTGCCCTGGATGTCGCCGCAATGGCCGACACTTCCACCAAGGTCTTCATCTATGAAGCGATGGGCCGCAATGCCGGTTGGCTCGCCGCAGCGTCAGGCCTGGCCGGTCAAGGCCCCGACGACGCACCGCAAATCATCCTGCTGCCCGAGCGCGCGTACGACCAGACCGCCTTCCTGGCCAAGGTGAAACAGGTGGTGGACAAGGTCGGCTGGTGCGTGGTGGTCGCCAGCGAAGGCATCCAGGACGCACACGGCCACTTCGTCGCCGACGCCGGCGGCGCGGCCGACTCGTTCGGCCACGCACAACTCGGCGGCGTGGCCTCGTTCCTGGCCGCGCAGGTCAAGCAGGAACTCGGCTACAAGGTGCACTGGACCCTGCCGGATTACCTGCAGCGCTCCGCACGCCACCTCGCATCGAAGACCGACTGGGAACAGGCGCAAGCCGTGGGCAAGGCCGCCGTGCAATACGCGCTCAAGGGCATGAACGCGGTGATCCCGGTGATCGAACGCGTCAGCGACGCGCCGTACCGCTGGAAGATCGTGCCCGCCCCGCTGCACAAGGTGGCGAACCACGAAAAGAAAATGCCGCCCAGCTTTCTGCGCAAGGACGGCTTCGGCATCACCGAACGTGCGCGCCGCTACTTCGCCCCATTGATCAAGGGCGAAGCCCCGCTGGCCTACGGCAACGACGGACTGCCGAAGTATGTGACGCTGAAGAATGTGGCGGTGGCGAAGAAACTGCCGGTGTGGGAGGGATAGCTTGTAACCACGCTTATGACTGGCGACGAGCTATACGACTGATCTGACACGCGTCCCAGAGCATGACCAAGTCAAAGAACGATCCCACGTTGACATTGGCGCGATGCAGAAGTTGCACTAGGCTTCGCTTGCACGACGACCACGCCGGTCGTCGCTGCGTTTAGGGGAACCACCAGTGCAAGGAACGCCATCCCGGTCGGCAACGGCGGGCGCGATGTGATTGCTCGCGTTGCAGTTAGTGATTGGAAACACACACGCAGAACAGGCAGCTCATTCCGCAGATGCGATGCAGCACCGGTCGCAACCATCTTTGTTGCAATTATCTTCCGATACCGGGGCGGCAGCTGACGGTGCGCAATCGTCCGCCCTCATTTTTCCGGAAGGCACGCTTGTCACCATAGAGCTCGCCGAAGCAGTGTCTTCGGCGACGCATCGATGCGGCGATCGTTTCCGGCTGCGGCTGGCGGAGCCTTTGGTCATTGATGGACAGCAGCTGCTTGCAGCAGGAGTGCCGGGCACAGGAAAAGTGGTGCATGCCGCAGCAGCTCGCGGAGGCGGTGCAGCGGGCGAACTTCTGCTTGCAGCGCGCAGCCTCCAATGCAACGCGCAAACCGTCGCATTACGCAGCTTCAACTTAGGCGCAACCGGAAAAGACCACAGCGCGTCCGCAATTGGCGTTGCCACCCTGGGTGGGCCGTTGGGACTGTTTGTCCGTGGCGGACAGATCGAAATTCCGCCTGGCACTCGTGGTACCGGGAAAATTGCAGTCGCAATACCTCGCGCAATCTGCGCAATTCACGTATTTCCTTCCACTAATCCACTGGCGTAACCATACGTAAACTGTTGAGTATCACCTCGCTTGCCTTGTTGTTGACGACCGCTCAAGCGCTGGCAGTGCCAATCAGTGGAGGAAATACCGCTTCCGCAGAGGCCACGGCTTTGGTTGGAACCAATGTGATCGGCCCTGCACCGGCAGATAAGGCACAAATCGTGTTTTTTCGGCCGTCCAAATTCGCGGGCGGAGCCGTCGGATTCAAGGTGCGCGAGGGCGAAACCGAATTGGGGAAACTGCGCAGCGGCAAATACTTTGTGTCGCTTGTTGCACCGGGCGCCCATCAGTACACGGTGCACTCGGAAAAAAAAGATGTGCTGAATATTGAAGTCGACGCAGGCGAGACCTATTACGTCCAGGGCGGCATCACCATGGGTATTCTCTCCGGCCGTCCGAACCTGTCGCCGTCAGATCAAGCGACATTCGATGGCATGGCTTCCAAGCTGGAACGCGCCGAATAAAGGAGATGTCCGCATCGGGATCGAGCCCGGTGCGGACACGACCTCATCACTGACACGCCTGGCCTTCCACCGTCATCTGCGCAGCGAACATCGGTACCTGCGGGAGCTTACCGGCGGCGGCTTGTTGCTTGGCATCTTCCAGATAGATACGTGACTGGCCTTGTCCGTCGAGCTGCGGTTTGGCATCCACCGGCTTGCGCCATACACGGACAACCGCCTGTTGCGCCGGGCACGCCGCACTCGGCACGCGGATCACATCATTGAAGATCCACCCCGAGGCAACGCTGGGCGCGGCCTTGGCGAAATCCACAAAGCGTGCGCGGGGCTGGCAGGTGGGACTACTGCGTACCACCGACAAGGTGTACGGCTGTGCAGCATTGCCGGTGAACGCGCCTTCCAGGCGCGCGCAGGCTTCCGGGATCTGGCGCAAGGTGTGCACGGCACCAACCGCTTGTGCGGTGCCTGGCGGGCGCTGCTTGAGTTCGGGCGTGGGTTCGACCGCAAACGCTTGGCTCGTCAGTAGCAACGCTGCAAGCATCGCGGCAGATTTTTGTGCGACATGAGTGGACATGGAGACTCCTGGGGTCGGCCGGATCACGTTGGCCGCAGGCTGTCATGATTCAACTGAACGACGCGCCAAAGCCTGGGCGCTGGCAGCTACGCAAGCTGCGGCGCATACTCGGTCGCGATCCGGCCACCTGAACATTCGCGACGCGCATTACGGCCCATGCGGCCGTCGAGTCCGTATTCGTCAGTCCACTCGTTGTGTGCATCGCCCTTGGTTCGTCCCGACCGGACGACATCCATTCTTGTGGGAGAGGGGTCATGCTGGAACACTACGGGTTGTTGCTCGCGCTAGGTTGTGCGGTTTTGGCAATCGTCTATGGCATCGTGTCGGCACGCTGGGTGGTCGCGCAGCCGAGCGGCAATGCGCGCATGCAGGAGATTGCCGCCGCGATCCAGGAAGGCGCACGTGCCTACCTCAACCGGCAATACCTCACCATTTCGATTGCCGGCGGCGTGTTGTTCGTCTTGGTCGGACTGTTTCTGAGTTGGTACACAGCGATCGGGTTTGCGCTTGGTGCGGTGTTGTCGGGGTTGGCCGGCTATATCGGCATGAACGTGTCGGTGCGTGCCAATGTACGTACCGCTGAAGCGGCGCGGCACGGCATCAGCCGTGCGATGGATGTGGCGTTCCGTGGCGGCGCGATCACCGGTATGTTGGTGGTCGGCCTCGGGCTGCTTGGCGTGGCCGGCTACTTTGCGGTGCTGAAAGCGATGGGCCTGCCGCTGGAGCGGAATCTGCATGCGTTGGTCGGGTTGGCGTTCGGGTCGTCGTTGATCTCGATTTTCGCGCGCCTGGGTGGCGGCATTTTCACCAAGGGAGCCGACGTGGGGGCGGACCTGGTCGGCAAGGTCGAGGCCGGCATTCCCGAGGACGACCCGCGCAACCCGGCGGTGATTGCGGACAACGTTGGCGACAATGTCGGCGACTGCGCAGGCATGGCGGCGGATCTGTTCGAAACCTATGCCGTCACCGTGATCGCCACGATGCTGCTCGGTAGCCTCACCCTGGCCGAGACTGGGCCGCATGCGGTGCTGTATCCGCTGGTGTTGGGCGGTGTCTCGATCATCGCCTCGATCGTGGGCGCGGCCTTCGTCAAGGTCAAAGCCGGCGGCTCGATCATGGGAGCGCTCTATAAAGGCGTTATCGTGTCCGGCGTACTGGCGGCGTTGGCCTACTGGCCTATCACCCAATCGCTGATGCGCGACAACACCCATGGTGCAACGGCGTTGTATGCCTGTGCACTGATCGGCCTGGTGCTCACCGGCCTGATCGTATGGATCACCGAGTACTACACCGGCACGCAATACAAACCGGTGCAGCACGTTGCATCGGCCAGCACCACCGGTCACGGCACCAACATCATCGCCGGCCTGGGCATCTCGATGAAATCCACCGCGCTACCGGTGATCGCGGTGTGCGCAGCGATCTGGGGCGCGTTCCATTTCGGTGGTCTTTACGGCATTGCCATCGCCGCCACGGCAATGCTGTCGATGGCCGGCATGATCGTGGCGCTGGATGCCTATGGACCCATCACCGACAACGCCGGCGGCATTGCCGAGATGGCCGAGTTGCCGCCGGAAGTCCGCGACATCACCGACCCGCTGGATGCGGTGGGCAATACCACCAAGGCAGTGACCAAGGGCTACGCGATCGGCTCTGCGGCGCTGGCCGCATTGGTGCTGTTCGCCGACTACACGCACAACCTGCAGGCGGCCAATCCCGGCGAGGTGTTCGCCTTCGATCTGTCCGACCACACGGTGATCATCGGGCTGCTGATTGGCGGGCTGATTCCGTACCTGTTCGGTGCGATGGCGATGGAGGCGGTGGGCCGCGCGGCAGGCGCGGTGGTGGAAGAAGTGCGACGCCAGTTCCGCGAACTCCCGGGCATCATGGCCGGCACTGCCAAGCCGCAATACGACCGTGCGGTGGACATGCTGACCCGCTCGGCGATCCGCGAAATGATCGTGCCTTCGCTGTTGCCGGTGGTGGTTCCCATCGTGGTCGGGCTGCTGCTCGGGCCGCGGGCCTTGGGCGGCGTGTTGATCGGCACGATTGTCACGGGCGTGTTCCTGGCGATTTCGATGACGACTGGCGGCGGCGCCTGGGACAACGCCAAGAAATACATCGAAGACGGCCACTTCGGCGGCAAGGGCAGCGAGGCGCACAAGGCCGCGATCACCGGCGACACGGTCGGCGACCCGTACAAGGACACCGCGGGGCCAGCGATCAACCCCCTGATCAAGATCATCAATATCGTGGCCTTGTTGCTGGTGCCATTGTTGTAATGGGGCATGGCCGCAGGTCGCCAGACCTGCGGCCATGCCGACGGGAAGCAGGAGACCGACGCAGAGGAGGCCCGCCAGCTCTGGCAAGGCCCCTCTTCGGCAATCGATCACAGGCAGCCGATCAAGCCGTCATAGATCGGCGGTGCGCCGCCCGGCAGTGGCTCGAACAGCGGATTGGTGACGGCAAGCGCGCGATACATCTCGTCCAGGCGGGTGCCGGACTTCAACGGCGCCGTGCAGCGCCAGACACGGCTGTCCGAGCGCAGGTAGCCGCTGCGCGGGTCGACGCTCGCCTCGCTGGCGCCGAAGGTCCAGATGCAGCTACGCACCACCCCGGTGACGCGGTGCACCGAGCAGCGAAAGCGCAGCGGCTGGTAGTCACTGAATTCGCCAGCGCAGAAGGTGTCGCCGCAGATATTGTCGAAATCGCGATCCAGCCGCTGCTCCAGGTCGATGAACGCTTCCCAGCCTTCGCCATCGGCGGGCCAGTCCACGGCATCTATATAGGTCGGTGGTGGCGTTGCCGCGGCAGCGGCATGTGCGGTGAGCGAAAGCAGCAAGACAACGAGCAAGCGCGTGAGCCTGGACATAACGGTTCCCTAACGGTGGATGAGCCTGCAGCGTGCGCTCCGGGGCCGGCCCGCCGGGATCGGGCCGTTGCCTGTGATGAATGCAGGCTATGCCGCATTCGGCTATCAGAACGTTGCCTATTCAGTGTCGCTGCAGCGCAACAGCCGAACGCGTAGAATCGCGCTCCACACACTGCTGACGCCTCGGAGCTACGCGCATGGGTCTTGAACTGGTCACCTCTGGCAAGAATCTGCCGGAAGAAATCAACGTCGTCATCGAAATCCCCAAGGATTCCGAGCCGGTCAAGTACGAAGTGGACAAGGCCAGTGGCGCGATCTTCGTCGACCGGATCCTGTCGACCCCGATGCGCTACCCCTGCAACTACGGCTACGTTCCCAACACCCTGTGCGGCGACGGCGATCCGGCCGACGTACTGGTGGTGCTGCCGCTGCCGCTGGTCCCGGGCTCGGTGGTGCGTTGCCGTCCGGTCGGCGTGCTGCGCATGAGCGACGAGGCAGGAAGCGATGAAAAGATCCTGGCCGTGCCGGTCGAGAAGATCTTCTCCGGCTACGCGCATATCGAAGACATCAACCAGGTCTCCAGCCATTGGATGGAGCGCATCGGCCACTTCTTCGAGCATTACAAGGACTTGGAGAAGGGCAAGTGGGTCAAGCTGGACGGTTGGGGCGGCGCGGCCGAGGCCAAGCGCATCCTGGTGGAGTCGGTGGAACGCTACAATTCCGACGCACCCTGATCCAGTGACCGTGCTGCTACCCCGCCCATGCGGGGCGATCGAGATCACGCTTCACGCGTGATCCCGGTGACCGCAGCCGGCAGATTGGGTACATTGCCGATAGCGTTTGGCCGGTGTCCGTCACCGGTGACTTCTGGGGAAGTGTCTTGCGTATTCTGTTTGTTGGGGACGAAGCCAGTCTTCCGTCCGACCTTGTCGATTACGTTACCGATCTCGGCGACCAATGGCAGGCGCAGCAGGTGGCCGACGGCAACTCGGCAATCGAAGCTGCCGCGCTGTCGCCATTCGATGCGGTCATCGTTGCACCACTATTGCCGGACCTGACTGCCGCCACCTTGCTGGGGCAGATCCGCACGCTGCGCCCAGACACCATTCGTATTGCGCTGATCGATACGCAGGACGGCCAACGTACGCCGCCGGCCCGCATCATCGGCGTGGCACATCGCTTCTTGCCGATGCCGCTGGCACCGGAAGTGCTGCTCGAAGCCGTGACCAGCCTGGAAGAGCTGCGCGACCTGCTGAGCAATCCGCGCCTGCGCGCGGCAATCGGGCGCATCGAAAAACTGCCCTCGCCGCCGCACTTGTACCTGAGCTTGATGCATGCGCTGGAAGAAGACGACGGCGCCGATGCGGCCGATATCGCCAAGCTGATCGCCGGCGACCCGGCGATTGCGGCGAAAGTACTGCAACTTTGCAATTCGGCGTTCTTCTCCGGTGGTCGCAGCATCACCGACCTACGCACGGCCGTGACCCGCCTGGGTGTGGCGACGCTGCGCGATCTGGTGCTGGCCAGCGAAGTGTTCTCGGTCCAGACGCTCACCCCGGCCGAGCGCAGCGCGATGCAGCGCCGCGCCCTGCTCTCCTCGCGCCTGGCAGCCAAGGTATTGCCACCGACCAGTGCCGAACTCGGCTCCACCGCCGCGCTGCTGGCCGATATCGGCCTGTTGCTGCCCGGCGTGCGCGACGAGCGCGAACCGCCGGCCGAGGCTGGCGACGACCGTCTGGGCCACACCGAAGCCGGCGCCTATCTGCTCGGCTTGTGGGGCTTGCCGATGCCGATCATCGAAGCGGTGGCCTTCCATCGCCATCCGCAGCGCTCCAGCCTGCGCAGCTTCTGGGTCACCGGCGCCGTGCATGTGGCCACGGCACTGGCCAGTGGCGAAAGCGTGGATGAAGAATATTTGACCAAGGTCGGCGTCATCGCTCGCCTGCCGAGCTGGCGCGAACAGGCCGACACGTTGCTGGGGCTTGCCGAGGCGTAAGCGGCAGCGGTGGATGGCAGCGATTGAAGTCACCAGAGGCGCGATGACATCGCGCCTTTTTTTTGGCCTTTGCTGCACGACGCACTCGGGATTAGCATCTGCAGGCTACACGACGGGCGTTGCGGCTTGCAGAGCCACCACGCCGGGAGCGGGCAATCGGCAAGCCAAGTTGACATAAAGCGCATGCAATACCCGCTCTCCAGATCGATACCCGTGCTGCTCTGATCGACCTCGACCTGCCACTCGAATGATCTTCAATCGCGCCCGCGCATCGAGTGGTTTGCGCTATGAACCTTCAACCGAACATCGGAGGTAGGTCGCGTCATCCGGCAGCGCTCCATTGTCTACCCACCACCTGGCAATCGCCGCGCCTTTCAGGCACGCAGCACACTCGGCACGGCCAGTCACAAGCACAAAAAAAGCGGGCCTTTCGGCCCGCTTTTTCTACTTACAACACCTCGGTGATCAGAAGCGCTGGTTGTACTGCACGAACAGGAAGCGGTCGTAGTCGAGCATCGGATCGATCGCAGCGGTGCTGCTGTTGGTGATCGAATAGGTGATCGGCGGCTGCTTGTTCCAGATGTTACGGGCACCAACCGTCACGCTGCCGTCCCACGGAGCCTGCCAAGTGACCGAGACGTCCTGATAGGAAATCGAGCCCTTCTTGTTGGAACCGGTGCCACCGCCCCAACCCGGGTTCGGCGTCTGGTAGTTCGGGTCGTTGCACTCGATGCCTGCCGCTGCATCCCAGCAGTAATCGCGGAAGCCGCCGTAGTAGCGCAGGTTCCAGTTGGCCGACAACGCACCCAGCGACCAGTCCAGACCCAAGGTGGCGCGCACGCGCGGGAAGTTCCAGTAGCCAGCCGCGTTGGACCAATCGGCACCGGCTTCGGCCTGCGACTTGTAGGTCGTCAGGTAGTTGGTGTCCAGGTTGACGGCGAACTTGCCGTAGGCGGTTTCCGGCATGCGGTAACGCACGCCAAAGTTATAGCCTTCGGTTTCCAGACGGCCCAGGTTGACGTTGCCGCGGCTCAGCGTAGTGACCTGGCCGGTGACCGCGTCGCGACCGTAGTCGGCACAGTAGCTGGCCAGATTGTTGAGATAGCAGTTGTTCAACACATCATTGGCCGTCAGCGCGGTGATGATGTTGGAGATCGAAATGCGGTACCAATCCAGCGAGAAGTCCAGGCCCTGCACCCAATGCGGGCTGTACACCATGCCCACGGTACGGGTGATGCTGCGCTCGGGCTCAAGTTCGGCGTTACCGACGCCAGCATTGAACGGGGAGTTGCCCTGCACGTCGCGCTTGGCGACCGGATTGTTCGCAGTGTCGGTCTGACGGAAGTTGCTCGCCAAACCCTCGGCGGAACAACGCGCTGCCACACCGGCATTGCCCAGAGAACCGAAGGTCGCATCGCACGGATCGGTGAAGGCATCGAAGCTCTGCGAGCCGCCACCGAAGGTGTCATCCAAGGTAGGCGCACGGAAACCCGTGCCGTAGGTGCCACGCACCAGCAGGTCGTCGATCGGCTTCCAGGTGAAGCTGAACTTGCTGTTGGTGGTGTCGCCGAAACGGCTGTAGTTGCTGTAGCGCGCAGCCACGTCGAACGACAGCTCCTTGGCGCCCGGCAGATCCTTCAGCACCGGGATCAACAGCTCCAGGTAGGCTTCGTTGGTCTGGTAGCGACCTTCGGTGGCCTGTGCCGCCAGGTCGGTGGTGTAACCGGCGCTGGACAGCTGGTCCGGATAATCGTAGCCGCTGATTTCGCGGTGCTCGACGCCTGCAGCGAAGCCCAGCTCGCCGGCCGGCAGGTCGAACAGGCCGCCGGTGACGTTGGCGGTCCACTGCTTGCTCAGGCTCTGCTGCGTGGCCTGACCCAATGCATTCAAGTACTGCAGCGCGTTCGGCGTGGACGCGGACGGGCCGCCCAGGATATTGAACGGGGTGCACTGGCCCAGCGCATTGCTGGTACCCAGCGCGATCGGAGCCGCTGCGGTACCGCACTGCACCTGACCCTGTGCATTGAGGAACGACGGGCCCAATGCCTTCTGCAACGCCAGCAGGTTGATGTTGCCGCGCGAAACCTGCGTCACATCGTACTTGTTGTAGTTGAAGCCGACGTCCCAGTTCCAGCCGTGGCTGCCGACGTCGAACACGCCTTCCAGCGCGGCATCGAAGTGCAGGGTCTTGACGTTGCTTTCGGTGGTGCGCGGCAGTTCAACCGTACGGCGGAACCAGCTGTTGATGTCCTGGCCAACCGGGTTGTAGTAGCTGGTGCCACTGATGGCGACCGGGAACTGCGGCTGCGATGCGGCCTGCAGCGGATAGCCGGCGATCTGACGGTTCGAGTCGCGCTCGGAGTACATCGCGGTCGACTTGAAGGTCAGGCTGTCGGTCAGGTTGTAGCTGCCGGTCGTAAAGACCGACTTATTCTTGCTGGACTGCTGCAACATCATCTGATCGATCGAGTTGTAGTAGTCATCTAGACCTACACCAACGTGATAGTTGGACAGGTCGCGCGAATCGGCGCCGACGCCCTTTCCGTCAAACGAACCGGTATGGTTAAGCACCCATTGATTGGGGGACCAGGTGCCCTGGCCGGAACCGACGATATTGCCGTCAGTGTCGAGATAGTTGCCCGCGCCCGGCGTACCCACTGCGCGCGGATCGTTGAAACGGCCCCACGGACCGGTTGGGCTCAGGCCGTCTTTGATGTGATTCGGACCAGACGAATAACGGGTCAGCGGGCGAGCCTTGGCCCACACCGGATCTTCGTTGGTGTAGTTGACGCCAAACACCAGCGAGGCGCGGTCGGTGGTGGTGCCGGCGGTGAAGGAGTACTGCTCCTTGGAGCCGTCGCCACGGCCGTTCTGGCCGAAGTACGCCGAGGCCTCTGCACCGTCGTAGTTCTTGCGCAGGATGATGTTGACCACACCGGCCACGGCGTCGGAGCCGTAGATCGCCGAGGCGCCATCCTTCAACACTTCGATGCGCTCGATCAGCGAGCTCGGGATGGTGGACATGTCGCTCAGGCCAGCCAGACTGCTGGTCCAACGCTTGCCGTTCACCAGCACCAGGGTACGGTTCTCGCCCAGGTTGTAGAGGTTGACGTACTGTCCGCCCTGTTCCGGATTCGAGGTCAGCACTGCAGCCTTGCTATAGGTCTGGGTACCGGCAATCGACAGGTTCTGGAGGATGTCGCCAACGCTGACCAGGCCCGACTTCTGAATGTCCTGCTGAGTGACGGTGAACACCGGCTGTGCGGTTTCGACGTCGACCGAGCGGATGCGCGAGCCGGTGATTTCGATGCGGTCCAGCGTCGTGGTCGACGGGGCGGACTGCTCTTGTGCATTGGCGGCGAAAGCCGGCGTCAACGCGATCGCAATACCGGCGGGCAACAGGCCCAGCCGCACTGCGGAAGTGCGAAGGTTCATCAATCTCTCCAGGGTTCGTTAGTGGCGCGTTAAGCGCCCCCGTGCAAATTACGTTTGCGTGAACGCCATCGCTTTGCGCGTCACGTTCCGTGGCTTTGCCGAATCTGGCGGATTGGTCGTCTGGTCGCGATAACGCGATGCGGAGACGCCGAAACGCGCACGGAATGCGCGTGCGAAGCTGCAGCAATTATCGAACCCACTGGCGGCTGCAACCTCACCGATCATCATCGAGGTATCGCGCAGCAAGTCCGAGGCCCGCTCCAGTCGCAAGCGTGCCGACAACGCCTGCGGGCTTTCTTCGTACAGGCTCTGAAACGTCTTGGACACATACCAACTGGAGAAGTTGGTCAGTTGCGCCAGTTCGCTGATCCGCACCACGCGGTCGCTATTGCCTTCCAAATACAGCCGGGCGCGCTGCATGCGACCGAATACCTGGCGTCGGCGGCTGCGGGAACGCCCCGGGCACCGCTGTTCCTGCTCGATGAAATCGCGCTGCATCCCGGCCAGGTGCAACAACAACGGCCGCGCCAACGCGCTGCCGCTCTGTGCGGCGGCATTGCGCCACAAGCGCAAGGCGATCCGCAGATCGCCGCGCGACAATCGAGCGCGGCCGGGATACAGCGTCGCGTCGGTCAGTTCAGCAAGCGATTGCAGGCTGTCGCTATCCAGCGCGACCCCCACGCAGAGCGCGCTGCGGTCTGCCTGCACGGTGGGGTGGGAATCCTTGTCGAAAGCGATCCAGTCTCCGGCGCGCAGACGAAAACGGCCTTCCTTGGATTCCACCCAGGCGCGCCCGCGAAGCTGTAACCACAAGGTGAATGTTGCTGCGCTGGTGCGGATGCTGCCGAGCCGCGAGACTGCCAGACAGGTGGTCGATGTCGACTCACTGGCGGTATCCAGCGCGAGCGCAAGCCCCCTATCTGCGGTGATGACCTGTTGCATGTTGGCAGCCCCCAATACACGAGAGTGCGTAGTGTTTTGCTGAATCGGGCGTCAGTCAGGAGATTCTAACGAAACTGTGCCGAAATCGCTACGAAACCTTTCCGAAGAACTTACGAGGCAATGTTTCTCAACACTGACAACAAGTTAGCGATTACACCAACGGGTGCCGCAGAAGGCTGCGGCAGCGCCATGTAGGCGATCGAACTGCCATCTTCTTCTGCCAGTGCCAGGTAAAGCGTTCCGTCACGCTGGTCCAGGCTGAAACCGTTGATCGTGATGAACTTAACCACGTCCAGACATTGCCCGCGACCGCTGCGTAGCTCGCCATCATAGGTGGCACAGCTGCTGTTCGAAGACAGGTAATGCAAACTGCCCTTCATGCCCGGCGCCCAACTGCGATAACGCCAGCGCGATGGCTGTTTCAGATCGATCGCTTGCAAGGTATCGGCGGCAAGCGACGGGGCGATCTGCCAGACGCCGCCGCCGCTGAGACGAGTCAGCAACACCTGTCCGCTGACGCGATCCAGTCGTAACTGCGAGACGTCCGCCAGCGTTGCCAGCGCGCGCCAGGGGCTGCTGCGCCGGTCGTACAGCGTTGCGAACGTATGCCCGTCCTCTGCAGCAGCAACTACCAGCAAGTGATCGGGATTGGGAACGTGGATCGCCTGCAACGGGCGCGGCTGCGGCACAGGTAGGCGCACCACCTGGCCGCTAGCGGGAGTCACTTCGAATAGCGCAGCATGCCCGGCTGCATCGCTGCCGCTGACCAGCACGCGCTGCGAATCGGCTGACCAGTCCGCGGCCTGACGCGAGTCCGGGCGTAGCCCTTCGATCAAGCGCACCGAGCCGGGCTTGCCGACATCGCCCCACCACAGCCCGTATGCGCCGGACCGATTGGAGGCAAAGATCAACTGACGCCCGTCCGGCGCGATCATGGGCTGATCATCGCGCCCGCTGGAAGGAAACAGGCGACGGCGAATGTAGCCACCATTCATGGTGTCGCGAATGACCTGATACACGCCGAACTGCGGTTTGCGTTGCACGAACACCAAGTGGCCGTGCGCCACGTCCGGCGCCTGCGCATCGTCCACGCCCAGGTCGTGCAGACTGCGGTCGAGCAGATCCAGGCGATACAGCCGCGCTTCGCTGTCCACGCGACGCCCGAAGATCAAACCGCAGCCATCGGGTAACCAGCTCCAGCCACGGATATCGGCGTTGTCGTGAGTGAGCCGTTCGGCAGCGCCGCCTTCGGCCGGAATCCGCCACAGATCCCCAAGCTGCGGATTACGCAGAAACACGATCCAATGCCCATCGGGCGAGTAACGCGGTGCGTAATCGAAATCACCCGCTTGCGCAGGATAGTCCAGCGTTTGCCACTGCCTGGTTTTCAGATCCAGGCGACGCATGCGTGCTGCGCCGTAGGTGCCGGTCATGCTGCCGAACACCAGTGCGCGCCCATCCGGCGACCAGCTGAAACTCAGCATGTCCGTACCGTCGCACCGCACTACTTCGCGTGACGCCGCAGGCCCGGTGGCGGCGGCAATCATGATCCGGCAGCTGCCATCGGGCGCCTGCCTGGAAAAGGCGATCTCGCCGCCATCCGGCGACCATGCCGGCAAACGATCCGAAACGCCTGGCGCGGGCGTCTCCAACACCCGCGGATAGGCGTTGTCGGTGGTCTTGACCAGGATCGAGGTGCCGACGCGGCCGCTGATCAGTGACGCGTACGCCACAATCGCGCCATCCGGCGACAGGCTCGGTGTGAGATCGAATCCGCCGCCTGCGGTAATCACCTGGTACGGCCGTTTGGGACTGCCCAACACGGCAGACGCGTGCACAGCCTCAGTTACCGGGACCCGTCGCCACAAGGTCCGCACTGCGAGACCCAGTACGATCAGCAAGGCCACGCTGGCAACTGCCAGCGCCATCCAGCGCCACTGCCGTGGCGCTGCTGGCTGGGCGGGCGAGGTAGGGATGCGTTGCACAGCAGTGCCGAACTGGTCGGAGACGGACGCCGCGCCCTCGTCCGGTTGCGCCGGCTCGGGCGCGTGCACGCCAGGCGCCTCATGCGGCAGCGTTGTCGATCCAGGTGCATGCGCTTCCCACACGACCGCCGCCATCAAGCGATAGCCGGTTTTGGCAATCGTCTCGATGTGCTCCGAGCGCTGCCCGCCGTGAGTGGCAAACGCCTTGCGCAGCTGCGTGACCGCCTGGGTCACCACATCGTTGGTCGGCAAGGTATCGGGCCAGACCTCGGCGAGCAGCTGCTCGCGCGTGACCACCTGGCCCGGCTGTCGTGCCAGGGTCAGCAATACAGCCAGGGATTTCGGCGCCAGACGCAGCGGCCGCTTTGCAGCCGGTGCGTGCACCTCGCGCGAGGCGACGTCGACCACGCACTGACCGACACGTAGCCGGCCCGATGGCATTGCAGTAACGCGAGGAACACTCATCGGCAAAAAAACGCATCGCCATGCAAAAGGACTACAAAAGAACGCAACGCCTACCGCGAAACGCCAAATTCAGCAAAGGAGCACGACCGACTGTGTCATGCATCCCCGTGGTGCAGATTTTACGCTATCCCCCGTTGCTTCCTATGACAGGCGGCAGCCTCAGGCTCTCTCTCTCGCCGACGAATTCAAATAATTATGACGTAGCCTTCGCGCCTTCTGGCGCGATTTTTTTAACCGCGATTCAGCTAAATCGGCCGAAACCCTTATCCGCTGTCATCGCTTGCAGCTCATCGCAGCGCGGCACTTGCGCACCGCGATACGGTCTAGGCACCGCCAAGCTGAATTTTTCCTAAGCGGGTGTCGCGCGGGGTATCTGAAACGGCTCGATGTAACGTCACGTGGCGCGATAGACCTGCGCGCCCTGCGCCAGAAACTGCGCCGATTTTTCCTGCATTCCCGCTGCCAACGCATGCTCGTCCCCCACGCCGTGCGCGGCCGCGTAATCACGGACGTCCTGGGTGATCTTCATCGAACAGAAGTGCGGTCCGCACATCGAACAGAAGTGCGCCAGCTTGTGCGCGTCCTTGGGCAGGGTTTCGTCGTGAAACTCCTTGGCCTTTTCCGGATCCAGGCCAAGATGAAACTGATCGTCCCAACGGAACTCGAAGCGTGCCTTGCTCAGGGCGTTGTCGCGCACCTGCGCGCCCGGATGCCCCTTGGCGAGGTCGGCCGCATGCGCAGCGATCTTGTAGGCCATGATGCCGTCGCGCACGTCTTGCCGATTGGGCAGGCCCAGGTGCTCTTTCGGGGTGACGTAGCAGAGCATTGCGGTGCCGAACCAGCCGATCATCGCCGCACCAATCGCGCTGGTGATGTGGTCATAGCCTGGCGCGATGTCGGTGGTCAGCGGTCCCAAGGTGTAGAACGGCGCCTCGCCACATTCGCGCAGCTGCTTGTCCATGTTCTCCTTGATCAGCTGCATCGGCACATGGCCGGGTCCCTCGATCATGGTTTGCACATCGTGCTTCCAGGCGAGTTTCGTTAGCTCGCCCAGCGTTTCCAGTTCGCCGAATTGCGCCGCGTCGTTGGCGTCGGCGATGCAGCCCGGGCGCAACCCATCGCCCAACGAGAACGCCACATCGTAGGCCTTCATGATCTGGCAGATGTCTTCGAAGTGCGTGTAGAGAAAATTTTCCTTGTGGTGCGCCAGACACCACTTGGCCATAATCGAGCCACCGCGCGACACAATGCCGGTAACCCGCTTGGCAGTGAGCGGCACATAACGCAGCAGCACGCCGGCATGGATGGTGAAGTAATCCACGCCCTGCTCAGCCTGCTCGATCAGCGTGTCGCGAAAGATCTCCCAGGTCAGCGCTTCCGCACGCCCATCGACTTTTTCCAGCGCTTGATAGATCGGCACCGTGCCGATCGGCACCGGCGAGTTGCGGATGATCCATTCGCGCGTTTCGTGGATGTGCTTGCCGGTGGACAGATCCATCACCGTATCGCCGCCCCAGCGGATCGACCACACCAGTTTTTCCACTTCTTCGGCGATGCCCGACGACACCGCGCTGTTGCCGATGTTGGCGTTGATCTTGGTCAGGAAATTGCGGCCGATGATCATCGGCTCGCTCTCCGGGTGATTGATGTTGTTGGGCAGGATCGCGCGCCCGCGTGCGATCTCCTCGCGCACGAACTCCGGTGTGATGCGCTGCTGGATCGCGGCGCCGAACGCCTCACCCGGATGCTGCTTGCGCAAGCTCGCATCGGTCACCGCCTCCAGGCGCTGATTTTCGCGGATCGCCACATACTCCATTTCCGGCGTGACGATGCCGCGGCGCGCATAGTGCATCTGGGTGACGTTGGCGCCCTCGCGCGCGACCCGCGGCAAGCGCCGCGCCGGAAAGCGCACTGCATCCAGGCGCGCATCGTGCTCGCGGCCACGTCCGAAGCTTGAGCTCAACCCGTCCAGCGCCATGGTGTCGCCACGCTCGGCAATCCATTGCGCACGCAGCGGCGCCAGACCGGCGGCCAGATCGATGGCCGCCTGCGGATCGGTGTAGGGCCCGGAGGTGTCGTAGACGCTGAGCGGCGGATTCTCTTCGCCACCGAACAACGTGGGCGTGCGGGTCAATGCGATTTCGCGCATCGGCACCTGCAGATCCGCGCGCGAGCCTTGCACGAAGATCTTGCGCGAACCGGGAATCGGCTGAGTGACAGCCTCGGACAACGATTGGGCTTGTTGCTGCAAAACGGTGGGCGCGGCATTCATGACGTTCGTCCTGTGTGCTGGAAAACCAGCACCATTGGCGCTGGCTCTGCGAAGGAGTCGCAGTGCGGACGAAGCGGCGGCGCTGGATACGGTGTTCCCGTGCAAGCACGGGTCATCGCATCCGACGAAGCTTCCCTACGCCGGTATCAGCCGGATCAGGTTCGAAGGGACTATCTCAACCGCAGCACGCTGCGGTACCCCCACTTCGGCGGCGATTAAACCACATCGCCGCTAGCGGGCGCATGCGCGCATGGCGTGTGGCGCACTGCCCGGCCAAGCGGAAGCTGTTGGATGAACGCAGCGGTGCAGCTGGCATGCCCAGACATGTTCGCGTCACATCGGCTGGCCAGCGTGGCCACGCAACAACCAAACACCTGCTCTCTTTCCGTGCCGCCGCAGTCCGGCGGCAATTTTTATCGCCCCCTTGCAGCGGTACGACGTGGATGCCAGCACCGCCACCCACCGGCTGATGGCCGACATCGACGTCCCGCGCCTGAGGTTCGTGCTCGACAATGATGGTGTGGCGAAGTACGCGTACGGCACCGATGACGACGACAATTCGCTGCCGTTGCGCCGCAACGGCAACGGCTGGACAGCGCTGACGCAGGTGCAGGCCAATTGGCACCCGCTTGCCTTGCCGACCAGCCCGCACGTGTCTATGGCTGGTACCGCGTCTCCTGCGGCCCGGCGGTATTGGTGTCCAGCGACCCGCACGGCCAGCAGCACAGCGTGTTGGCGTCAGACCCGTTACGACGTGGATGATCTGCAATGGGACTGGCGCCAAGGTCACGGGTTTTACAAAGACGCCAACCAGATCGCCTTCTATCGCACCCTCGACCGCATCCTGGCCAAGCAGCCAAGCAGCCCGACAACCGCATCGGCGGGCAGCACCCCGCCGGCCACGCCGCAGTAACGCCGGTCGACCTCACTCCAGCGTATAGCCCACCCGCAGACCGCCCCAATGCTTGCGGCCGACGAAGATCGGTGCAGACAGATCGAACATGATCTGGCCGGTATCGCGGCGGTAGACCTGCAGGCGGTACGGGTCGGTGTGCGCGCCGACGCTGCGGCCGACGCGGTCGGTGAATTTGTGCTTGGTGCGGTTGCCGACCAGATCGCGTTTGGCATCGCCGGTCAGCGGCTGGGTGAAACGCAGATTGTGGGTGGGCACGTAGCCATCGGGATTGGCGCAGATCGCGAAGACGATCCACGGGTGCGCGTCCAGCAGCGGCTCTTGCAATGCGGGCAGTAGCTGGTCGCAGAGCGCATCGAAGTCGGTGCTGAACTTGGGTGGCTCCACGCCCACGATCGGCATGTAGGTCCGCGCGAATAGCGCCGCTTCCTCGATCTGCCCGCGCGCAATGGCTTGCGCCAGTGCAGTGCCGATCTTGCCCGCCGTGGCGACGGCGAGTTCCTTGACGCGCGCATGTCTGGGCACCTGCAGCGGATCGGGCGGCAGGCGGAACAGGCCCACGCAATCGCGCAGGGTTTCGGTCCCGCGTTCCAGCGCTTCGCTGCGTTCGGCCACGTGCGCGGCGTGCTGCAGATTGCTGCGCCCCAGCGCCACTACGCCATCCACCGCACGCTCAATGCCGCGAATTTCGCCGTCCTGGGCCTGGATGCGCCCGGCCACCGTGGTCATTGCGCCACTGGCCTGCCCGAGCACACGGGTGATGCCATCGAGCACCGCCTCGGTACCGCGCGCGGAAGCCGCGCCCTCGCCCACCGCGGCGCTGGTTTCGGCCAGGATCGCGCGCACATCGCGCGCCGCCGCAGCGGCACGTTCGGCCAGGCGGCGGATCTCGGTGGCGACCACCGCAAAGCCTCGCCCGGCATCGCCGGCGTGCGCGGCTTCGATGCTGGCGTTGATCGACAGGATATTGGTCTGGAACGCCACCGAATCGATGACTTCGCCCGCGCGTGCCGCGCGGCGTTCCACCTCGTGCATGGCTTGACCCAGCGCATGCGCCGCAGCGACGCCTTGCCGCGCGCTGTCATCGGCGCTGGCGGCCAGCGCGATCACTTGCGCCAGCTCGGTGTTGACGTCCTGCAGGCTCGACGACAGCCGCACTACTGCAGTGCGTGCACCGTCCAGTGCCGCGGTCTGCGCTTGCGACTGGCGCACCATCTCGTCGTTTTCGGCCACCAACGGCGGCACTTCGGCGGCGATCTGCACCGACAGCGCGACCGCCTGGCGGATCGCTTCGGCCAGATTGCCGAAGCCGGCCTGCAACCGGCGGCCCATGTCGGAATCCGCCAGGCCCGGCGGGAGCAGCAGATCCAGCTCGCAGCCGGCCAGCGCCTGCGCGGTGCGCTCCAGCACCGTACGGTCTTCGTGCTCGGCCTGCAGGCGCGCGACCAGCGGTTGCAGCAGCGGCGAGATCGGCACCGGGCGGCTACCGTCGGCCAGACGCGTGGCTTCACGCAACAAGATTGCGGTCTCCACATGCGGCAGCGACAGCATCCAGCCGCCGTGCTCGCGGTCGCGCATGTAACGCACGCGCCGGGCCGGGTCGTCGCCCGGTGCCGCCCATACCCCTTCGTCGCCAACCAGGTCGGTGGCACTCAATCCCCACACCACCGAGGCCGGCGCCCCCTGCAGTTCGGCCGCCGTCTTGCCCAGCACATCCAGGCCGGCGCGGTTGCACGCCACCACACACGCCTCGGCCGATAACTGCAGCAAGGCGACCGGTGCGTCGGGCAGCAGGGTCGCGCGCGCTTGCGACGGCATGTCAGGCGATTGCATCGAGCTCATGGGGATTCCTAATCCATCACTTTGGTTAGCGGCGCGCGGCAGGCAGAGTTGAGGCGGACTCATCCGTGGCGGCTGGCTCAATAACCGGCAGCCTGCCCGTCCTTGCGGCTTTCCGACGCACCGTAATACACCCCGTTGACCGGGTCGCGCGCAATGGCCTGGTAACCACCATACGGGCCGTCGGCAAAGATCACCCGGTGGCCTTTGCGCATCAGCGCGCGGATGGTGTCGTAGGAAAAGCCGGTTTCCAGATTGAGCTCGCCGCCATCGCTCATCGCGGTGGCCTGGCCGGTGGGCTCGGTGGAGCCCTCGTGCTGGATGCGCGGCGCGTCGCCGGCTTCCTGCAGGTTCATGTGGAAATCCACCAGGTTCATCACGATCTGCACGTGGCCCTGCGGTTGCATCGCCCCGCCCATCACGCCGAAGCTCAGCCACGGCTTGCCTTCCTTGGTGACGAATGCGGGGATGATGGTCTGGAACGGCCGCTTGCCCGGCGCATAGCCGTTGGGGTGGTCCTTCTTCAGCACGAACATCTCGCCGCGGTCCTGCAGGATGAAGCCCAGCCCCGGCGGCGCCATGCCGCTCCCCATGCCGCGGTAATTGGACTGGATCAGCGAGACCATCATGCCGTCGGCGTCGGCCACGGTCATGTAGATGGTGTCGCCCTCTTCCAGTTGCTTGGGCGTGCCGGGCTGCACTTCCTTCAAGGCCTTGTCCATCGAGATCAGCGACCGGCGCTGGGCCGCATACTCCTTGGACACCAGTTTGGTCAACGGCGCGGGCTGGAAAGCCGGGTCGGCATAGAAACGCGCACGGTCGGCAAACGCCAGCTTCTTGGCCTCGGTGAACAGGTGCACGTGCTCGGGCGAGCCAAACGGAATCTTGGAGAAATCGTAGCCTTCCAGGATGTTGAGCATCTGCAGCGCCGCGATGCCCTGGCTGTTGGGCGGCAACTCCCACACATCAACGCCGCGGTAATTGGTGCTGACCGGCTCCACCCATTCGCCCTGGTGGCTGGCCATGTCTCCATAGCTCAGGTAGCCGCCGTTGGCCTTGAAATAGGCGCCAATGGTGCGTGCGATCTGCCCCTTGTAGAACGCATCGCGGCCGCCGTCGGCGATCTGCTGCAGCGTGTTGGCCAGGTTCGGGTTCTTCCACAGCTCGCCCTTGCGCGGGGCGTGCCCGTCGATGGTGAACTGTTCCTTGAAGCCGGGGTACTGCGACAGCCGCGGCACCGAGCGGTCCCAATAATAGGCAATGGTTTCGGCCACCGGATGGCCTTCGCGGGCGTAGCGGATGGCCGGCGCCAGGTTCTGCGCCATCGGCTTGCGGCCGAAGCGCTCGTGCAGGGCAAACCAGCCGTCCACCGCGCCCGGCACCGACACCGGCAGCGGGCCGGTCGGCGGAATGTCCTTCAGCCCGCGGCGCTGGAACTCGGCCAGGGTCAGCGATTTGGGCGAACGGCCCGAGCCGTTGTAGCCGTAGAGCTTGTGGGTCTTGGGATCCCAGACGATGGCGAACAGGTCTCCACCCACGCCGTTGCCGGTTGGCTCCATCAAGCCCAGCGCCGCATTGGCGGCGATCGCCGCGTCCACCGCCGAGCCGCCGTCCTTCATCACATCCAACGCGATCTGCGTGGCCAGCGGCTGCGAGGTGGCGGCCATGGCATGCGGCGCGATGACTTCCGAGCGGGTGGCAAACGGCTGCCCGGTGACGCGGTCGGCGGCGCCGAGGGGCGGCGCAAGCAGCGCCAGAGCAGACACCAACAACACAGGTACGCAACGCATGAGAGGTGGTCTCCATGACACGAAGAATGAAGTGCCAACCATACCAGCGGGCCGAGCCATGCCGTTCGGCCGACGCATGGAAGCCTGCCCTGATGCCGCGCAGATGGTGACCGACGCCCGCCATGATTGGGCCGAACCAATCCGGTTTCAGCGGTAACCATGCTGCTGCCACGCGGCTTCGCACGCGCGTCTGGACATCGACGCGGCGATTTCATGCGCAAGGGTTGACACCCTGGTTGCCGCGATGGTTATCTCCAATCCATGCCGCACCAACACACCACCTCGAACGTCCTGATGTCCGCGCCGGTCGGCGCGCCGGCAACGTCGCTTCTCGTGCTCGTACTTATTACCTCGCCAACCGGTGCGGGACGAGGCTTTGTGTAGGCAACAAACACAGCAGGCTTCGATCAGACCCCGCACCGGCAACGGCGCGGGGTTTCGCGTTTCAGGGATCACCAAAAGTTTCGAATGACATGAACGACATCACTGCCACGTCCGCCAAACACCCCAGCAAGGCCCAGCCACGCGTGGGTGCCGCTGGTTGACTGCGCAGTGCCATCGCTCTTCTCCGCTTTGCTCAGTCTGCCAGTGTCCGCACTGCCGGCTGAGCCGTTTATTCACCTCCCATCTTCACTGCCAACCCCGCTAAGGACATTCCATGAGCAACGACACCCAACCGAAAATCGCGATCATCGGCTACGGCAGCCAGGGCCGCGCACATGCGCTGAACCTGCGCGATTCCGGCTTCGACGTCACTGTCGGCCTGCGGCCCGGCGGCCCGACCGAATCCAAGGCGCAAGCAGATGGCTTCACCGTCGTGGCGCCGTCCGACGCAGTGAAGACGGCTGACCTAGTCGCCATCCTGACCCCGGACATGGTGCAGAAGAAGCTCTATGAAGACGTCATCGCCCCGAACATGAAGCAGGGCGCCTGCCTGCTGTTCGCGCACGGCTTGAACGTGCATTTCGACATGATCAAGCCGCGCGCCGATCTGGACGTGGTGCTGGTCGCGCCCAAGGGCCCGGGCGCACTGGTACGTCGCGAGTACGAAATCGGCCGCGGCGTGCCGTGCATCTACGCGGTGTACCAGGACACCAGCGGCAAGGCCGAGCAGTTCGCGCTGACCTATGCCGGCGGCCTGGGCGGCGCGCGCGCCAACATCATCAAAACCACCTTCAAGGAAGAGACCGAGACCGATCTATTCGGCGAGCAGGCGGTGCTGTGCGGCGGCGCTTCTTCGCTGGTACAGGCCGGTTTCGAAGTATTGGTGGAAGCGGGCTATCAGCCTGAGATCGCATACTACGAAGTGCTGCACGAATTGAAGCTGATCGTGGACCTGTTCTACGAAGGCGGCATCACCCGCATGCTGGAATTCGTTTCCGAAACCGCGCAATACGGCGACTATGTGAGCGGCCCGCGCGTGATCGACGCCAGCACCAAGGCGCGCATGAAGGACGTGCTGACCGACATCCAGAACGGTACCTTCACCAAAAACTGGGTGGCCGAATACGACGCCGGCCTGCCGAACTACACCAAGTTCAAGCAGGCCGATCTGGAGCACCCGATCGAGGAAGTGGGCAAGAAGCTGCGCGCCAAGATGGTGTGGCTCAACGGCGAACAGCAAGCCGCCGCCACGCCTGCGAATCAACAGGCGGCATAAGGCCGCCGTCTCCCCCACCGCTTAAACCGAAGGTCCGCAACGCATGAACACCTCCGCACACAGCACGCCCCGCAACGGCGCGCGCTGGCTGACGCAGGCCCTGGAAGCCGAGGGCGTGGAAACGCTGTTCGGCTATCCGGGCGGCACCATCATGCCGTTCTACGACGCCCTGGTGGATTCCAGGCTCAAGCACATCCTTGTTCGTCACGAACAGGGCGCCGCCCTGGCCGCCAACGGCTACGCCCGTGCCAGCGGCCGGGTCGGCGTGTGTGTGGCCACCTCCGGCCCGGGCGCATCCAACCTGGTCACCGGCATCGCCGACGCGATGCTCGACTCGGTGCCGATGGTGTGCCTGACCGGCCAGGTCGCCACACCGTTGCTTGGCACCGACGCATTCCAGGAACTGGACGTATTCGGCATGACCATGCCGATCGTCAAGCACAGCTTCCTGGTGCGGCGTGTGGAGGATCTTCCGGAGATGGTGCGCGAGGCGTTTCGGATTGCGCGCGAAGGACGTCCCGGGCCGGTGCTGATCGACCTGCCCAAGGACGTGCAGATCGCCAACGCGGCGCATCTGCCAGACCACGTGCCGGCGGCTGTCATGCCCCCGCGGGCACCGGCCGATGCGAAGCTGGCCGACGCACTGGCGGCGATCGCCAGTGCCGAACGCCCGGTGGTGTACGGCGGTGGCGGGATCGCGTTGGCCGATGCGGTGGAGGCCTTTCGGCGCTTCGTCGAAGCCACCGGCATCCCGACCGCGCTGACCTTGCGCGGCCTGGGTGCGTTGCCGCATGCGCATCCGGATTACCTGGGCATGCTGGGCATGCACGGCACACGTGCCGCCAACATGGCCATTCAGGAATGCGACCTGCTGGTGGTCGTCGGTGCGCGTTTCGACGACCGTGCCACCGGCAAACTGAGCGAGTTCGCACCATTCGCGCGCGTCATCCATCTGGACGCCGATGCCTATGAAATCTCCAAGCTGCGCACCGCCGATATCGCGGTGCCCGGCGATGTGGCCACCAGCCTCAAGGCACTGAGCGCAGCGCGGGCCAACTGCCAGGGCTGGCGCACACGCTGCTTTGCAAACCGTGAAAAATTCGGCGCGCGTTACGACGCGCCCGGTACCGATATCTACGCACCGGCGCTGTTGAAGCGCCTGAGCGAAGTGGCCCCGGCCGACACCATCATCGCCTGCGATGTGGGCCAGCATCAGATGTGGGTGGCCCAGCACTGCCGCTTCAACGATCCGCGCAATCACCTCACCAGCGGCGCGCTCGGCACCATGGGTTTCGGCCTGCCGGCCGCGATGGGCGCGCAGTTCGCCTGCCCTGATCGCACCGTGGTGCTGGTCTCCGGCGATGGCAGCTTCATGATGAATGTGCAGGAGCTGGTGACGATCGCGCGCTGCAAGCTGCCGGTGAAGATCGTGCTGCTGGACAACAGCTCGCTGGGCATGGTCCGGCAGTGGCAGGAGTTGTTCTTTGCCGAGCGCTACAGCGAAATCGATCTGTCCGACAACCCGGATTTCGCAGCGTTGGCGCAGGTGTTCGGGATCCCGGCCAAACGCATCATCGCGCGCGGCGACGTGGACACAGCACTGGCCGAGCTGCTGGCCCAGCCCGGCCCCGGCCTGCTGCATGTCGCGATCGATGCGCGCGCCAATGTGTGGCCGCTGGTGCCGCCCAACAACGCCAACAGCACCATGCTGGACAGCAATCC
The DNA here is from genome assembly GCF_900092025.1 of Xanthomonas bromi. Classification (GTDB taxonomy): domain Bacteria; phylum Pseudomonadota; class Gammaproteobacteria; order Xanthomonadales; family Xanthomonadaceae; genus Xanthomonas; species Xanthomonas bromi. The sequence continues at coordinate 99,454 of NZ_FLTX01000008.1, read as the reverse complement.
CGCACACGCGGTCAAGGAGACGACGCATGCGTTACCGGCTTGATCTGGTGCTGAAGCCGGCCGAAGGTGCGCTGGTGCGGGTGATCGGCATGACCGAGCGCCGCGGCTTCCGCCCGTGCGCGATCCAGGGCGCGGCAGCACCGGACGATGCCGGGCGCTGGCATCTGCAGCTGGATGTAGACAGCAACCGCCCGCCGGAAACGCTGCGCCTGCAGCTGGAAAAGGTCTACGACTGCGAATCGGTGGCGATCACTGCACTGGCATCGGTCGAGGCGGCGGCATGAGCATGCGCACCTCGCGCGACCATCAGAGCGCCGTTCGGAGGTATCTTCCTCCAGATCGGCCACGCGTGTGCCGCAATGCCTGATTCCGGCCACCCTTCCGCAAAGGAGCCAGAGGTAAGCGACGTGGCCGTCAGCGTGGCCGACGTGCTGGCCGCACAGGCACGTCTGCGCAAGTACCTGTCCCCCACGCCGCTGCATTACGCCGAACGCTTCGGTGTGTGGTTGAAGTTGGAAAACCTGCAGCGCACCGGCTCCTACAAGGTGCGCGGTGCATTGAACGCATTACTGGCGGGACTGGAACGCGGCGACGAGCGACCGGTGATCTGCGCATCTGCCGGCAACCATGCGCAAGGTGTGGCGTGGTCGGCGTACCGGCTGGGCGTGCAGGCCATCACGGTGATGCCCTACGGCGCACCGCAGACCAAGATCGCCGGTGTTGCACATTGGGGCGCCACCGTCCGCCAGCACGGCCACAGTTACGACGAGGCGTTTGCATTCGCGCGCGAGTTGGCCGACCAGAACGGCTACCGTTTTCTGTCCGCCTTCGACGACCCGGATGTGATCGCCGGGCAGGGCACTGTCGGCATCGAACTGGCTGCGCATGCGCCGGACGTGGTGATTGTGCCGATCGGCGGCGGCGGGCTGGCCTCTGGGGTGGCGCTGGCACTGAAATCGCAAGGCGTGCGCATCGTCGGCGCGCAGGTGGAAGGGGTGGATTCGATGGCCCGCGCCGTGCGCGGCGATCTGCGTGAAATCGCCCCGGTCCCCACCCTGGCCGACGGCGTGAAAGTCAAGATTCCCGGCTTCCTGACCCGCCGCCTGTGCTCGAGCCTGCTCGACGATGTGGTCATCGTGCGCGAGGCCGAATTACGCGAGACATTGGTGCGCCTGGCACTGGAAGAACACGTCATCGCCGAAGGCGCCGGCGCGCTGGCCCTGGCCGCCGGTCGCCGCGTGTCCGGTAAACGCAAATGTGCAGTGGTCTCTGGCGGTAATATCGACGCAACCGTTCTGGCCACACTCTTGTCCGAGGTGCGGCCGCGCCCGCCACGCAAGCCGCGCCGTCGCAATACCGAGCGACTTCGCAACGAACGCAGCGGCAAGCCACCATCCGATACACCCATTCTTTCCCGCCCATCCGCAGTCGCTTCAACGCCTGTCACCGCCATCGCCGTAGAGGAGTCTTCATGGTGAACACGACCGTATCCAACCAGACCCCGTACATCCGAATTTTCGACACCACCCTGCGCGACGGCGAGCAATCCCCCGGCTGCAGCATGACGCCCCAGCAGAAACTGGTGATGGCGCGCGCGCTGGATGAGCTCGGCGTGGACATCATCGAAACCGGGTTTCCCGCCAGCTCGCATTCCGACCGCGAAGCGGTGGCGATGATGGGCCGCGAACTGCGCCGTCCCACCCTGGCGGTGCTGTCGCGGTGCCTGCAGGCCGATATCGAAACCTCCGCACGTGCACTGGAAGCGGCGGCGAACCCGCGCTTGCATGTGTTTTTGTCCACCAGCCCGCTTCACCGCGAGCACAAGCTGCGCATGACCCGCGAGCAGGTGCTGGAATCGGTGCACAGGCATGTCTCGCTGGCGCGCGGCTACATCGACGATGTGGAATTTTCCGCCGAAGATGCAACCCGGACCGAAGAGGATTTCCTGGCCGAGGTCACCCGCGTGGCGATCGCCGCCGGCGCCACCACGATCAATCTGCCCGACACGGTGGGCTTCACCACGCCGGAAGAGATCCGCGGCATGTTCTCGCGCCTGATCGCTAGCGTGGAAGGGGCCGACAAGGTGATCTTCAGTGCGCACTGCCACAACGATCTGGGCCTGGCGGTGGCCAACACGCTGGCCGCCATCGAAGGCGGTGCGCGCCAAGTGGAATGCACCATCAACGGCATCGGCGAGCGCGCCGGCAATTGCGCGCTGGAAGAAATCACCATGGCGCTGAAAGTGCGCGGTGCCTTCTACAACATCGATTCGGGGATCAATACGCCGCGTATCGTGTCCACCTCGCAATTGTTGCAACGTCTGGTCGGCATGCCGGTGCAGCGTAACAAGGCAGTCGTTGGCGGCAACGCGTTCGCGCACGAGTCCGGCATCCATCAGCACGGCATGTTGCGCCATCGCGGCACCTACGAAATCATGCGCCCGGAAGACGTGGGTTGGGAGTCTTCGCAGATGGTGCTGGGCCGCCACAGCGGCCGCGCCGCGGTCGAGCAGCGCCTGCGCGCGTTGGGTTATCTACTGGAAGAAGAAGAGATCAAGCTGGTCTTCGAACAGTTCAAGGCGCTGTGCGAGAAGCAGCGCGTTGTGACCGACGCGGATCTGCAGGCGTTGATGCAAGACGCCACCGTGCAGGAAGGCTATCGCCTGGCATCGATGACCATCAGCGATGTGGGCAGCCGCGCGAACGCGTTGGTGGAGTTGTCCGATCCGGAAGGCAACCGTGTGGCTGAAACCGCGCAGGGCAACGGGCCGGTGGACGCGCTCTTCGGCGCGTTGGCCTCGGCCACCGGTGTAAAGCTGGAACTGGACAGCTATCAGGTGCACAGCGTAGGCATCGGCGCAGACGCACGCGGCGAAGCCAGCCTGAGCGTGCGCCACGACGGCGTGGAATACGAAGGCACCGGCACCAGCAGGGACATCATCGAAGCCAGCGCGCTTGCATGGCTGGATGTTGCGAACCGGTTGCTGCGCCATCGCGAGCGTGGCGTGATTGCCGGCAGGACGGCTGCAGTGGCATAAGCACTGGTCACTCGTTAAATTGATGGATGCCTGACGGCCAGCAGGGTGATCTGCTGGCCGTTTTGATTTTGGTGGTTGATCCCTTTACGAGTGCGTCGGTTCACCGCCAGCGCTTACGCGCGCGTGTCAAGGCAGACGCCGTGCCACTGGCCGACCATGCAGTGGGCATCTGCGCGCTTTGCCCGAATGCTCCCGCGCTGCAGGCGCTTGAATGCGTGGCATCTTCAAGATGACTTCAGTCTACCGCGGGCGCTTCCACGCGTACTGGTGTGGGACACGCACAAGTACATCTATGTAGGGGACACGCATGCGGCATGCATACCGCATACGAGCCGACACCCGGAAGCGTGCGAGCACGCCTCCGGCACGCGACAATCACAACCACAACGTGGGACCTACAGCGCAGCCACCACCGCATCGCCCATCGCCACGGTGCCGACCTTGGTGGTGCCTTCGGACCAGATGTCGGCAGTCCGCAGACCCTTGTCGAGCACCTTGCCGACTGCGCGCTCGATGGCATCCGCTGCATCGGCCTGCGCGAAGGTGTAGCGTAGCATCATCGCCACCGACAGGATCGTCGCCAGGGGATTGGCGATGCCCTTGCCAGCGATGTCCGGCGCTGAACCATGACATGGCTCGTACATGCCCTTGCTGTTGGCATCCAGCGAAGCGGAGGGCAGCATGCCGATCGAGCCCGTGAGCATGGACGCTTGGTCGGACAAAATGTCACCGAACATATTGTCGGTCACGATCACGTCGAACTGCTTGGGCGCGCGCACCAACTGCATCGCGGCGTTGTCGACGTACATATGCGATAGCGCGATGTCCGGGTAGTCCTTGGCCACCTCTTCCACCACCGCGCGCCACAACTGGCTCGATGCCAGCACGTTGGCCTTGTCGACCGAACATAACTTCTTGCTGCGCAAGCGTGCCATTTCGAAGCCCGCCTTGGCGATGCGGCGGATCTCGCTCTCGCTGTACGGCAAGGTGTCGTAAGCCTGGCGCTCGCCGTTGTCCAGCGTGCGGTTGCCACGCGGCTGGCCGAAGTAGATGCCGCCAGTGAGCTCGCGCAGGATCAGCAGATCCAACCCCGACACCACCTCCGGCTTGAGCGTGGATGCCTCGGCCAATTGCGGATACAGCAAGGCCGGGCGCAGGTTGGCGAACAGGCCCAGCTGCGAGCGGATCTTGAGCAGGCCGCGCTCCGGGCGCAGTGCCGGGTCGATGGTGTCCCACTGCGGTCCACCGACTGCGCCCAGCAGCACTGCATCGGCCGCGCGCGCGCGCTCCAACGTTTCATCGGCTAGCGGGCTGCCGTACTTGTCGTAGGCCGCACCACCCAGTTCGTCGTATGACAGGCTGTAGCCGAGACCGTGCTGCGCGTCGATCCGCGTCAGCACCTTGACTGCTTCGGCCATGATTTCCGGGCCGATGCCGTCACCGGGAAGAATCAGAATCTGCTTGCTCATGCAATCCTCGTGGGTTGACGCTGCAGCGCCAGGGTGTCGATGGCAGTCGTGCTTGTCGCAGGCGTTTACTGCATCGCGTTGAACAGCCAGGGTTGGCGTGCGCGATGGGTATGTTCGAACCGGCCGATCGCGTCGGCGTCCTGCAAGGTCAGGCCGATGTCGTCCAGGCCGTTGAGCAGGCAGTGTTTACGGAACGCGTCGACCTCGAAGGCATACTCCACGCCATCGGGCCGGCGCACGCGCTGCGCGTCCAGATCCACGGTGAGCTGATAGCCGTCGGTGGCCAGGCACTGCTCGAACAGCGCATCCACTTCCGCTTCTGCCAGCACGATCGGCAGCAGGCCGTTCTTGAAGCTGTTGTTGTAGAAGATGTCGGCAAAACTCGGCGCGATCACGGCGCGGAACCCGTACTCCTCCAGCGCCCACGGCGCATGTTCACGCGAGGAGCCGCAGCCAAAGTTCTCGCGTGCCAGCAGCACGCTGGCGCCCTGGTAACGCGGGAAATTGAGCACGAACTCTGGATTGAGCGGGCGGGTGCTGTTGTCGCGCCCCGGCTCGCCGATATCCAGGTAGCGCCATTCGTCGAACAGGTTCGGCCCGAAGCCGGTGCGCTTGATCGACTTGAGGAATTGCTTGGGAATGATCTGGTCGGTATCGACATTGGCGCGATCCAGCGGCGCCACCAGTCCGGTGTGTTGGGTAAAAGGAGTCATTGAGAGAGGCCGGGAATGGGGAATGGGGAGTCGGGAATGGACAGAGCGGGAAGCAGGACTTTGCGATTCCCTATTCCCGATTCTCGATTCCCTGGAGGTCACGCACATCGACAAAATGCCCGCTCACCGCCGCCGCGGCAGCCATCGCCGGGCTGACCAGATGGGTGCGTCCGCCGGCGCCCTGGCGGCCCTCGAAATTGCGGTTGGAGGTGGACGCGCAATGCTCGCCGCTGCCGAGCTTGTCCGGGTTCATGGCCAGGCACATCGAACAGCCGGGCTCGCGCCATTCGAAACCGGCGTCCAGAAACACCTTGTCCAGGCCTTCGGCTTCGGCCTGCGCCTTGACCAGGCCAGAACCCGGCACCACCAGCGCCTGTTTGATGGTGGAAGCGACCTTGCGCCCCTTGGCCACCGCTGCGGCGGCACGCAGGTCTTCGATGCGCGAATTGGTGCACGAGCCGATGAACACGCGATCCAGGCGGATCTCGGTGATCGGCTGGTTGGCCTTCAAACCCATGTATTTCAGCGCGCGCTCGATCGAATCGCGCTTGGTCGGGTCCTGCTCGGCGGCCGGGTCCGGCACCTGCTGATCGATCGCCAGCACCATCTCCGGCGAGGTGCCCCAGCTGACCTGCGGCTTGATGTCTTCGGCGCGCAGCTCCACCACGGTATCGAAGTGCGCGTCCGGATCGGACACCAGCGTGTTCCACAGCGCCACTGCCGCATCCCAGTCGGCACCCTTGGGTGCGAACGGGCGACCTTTGACGTAGGCAATCGTCTTCTCGTCCACCGCCACCATACCCACGCGCGCACCGGCTTCGATGGACATGTTGCAGATGGTCATGCGGCCTTCCATCGACAGCGCGCGGATGGCGCTGCCGGCAAATTCCAGCGCATGCCCATTGCCGCCGGCAGTGCCGATCTTGCCGATCACTGCCAGCACGATGTCCTTGGCGGTCACCCCGAACGGCAGCGTGCCTTCTACGCGCACCTGCATGTTCTTCATCTTCTTGGTGATCAGGCACTGCGTGGCCAGCACATGCTCGACCTCGGAGGTGCCGATGCCATGCGCCAACGCGCCGAATGCGCCATGCGTGGAGGTGTGCGAATCGCCGCAGACCACGGTCATGCCCGGCAAGGTGGCGCCCTGCTCTGGGCCGACCACATGCACGATGCCCTGGCGCGCATCGTTCATCTTGAACTCGAGGATGCCGAAGTCGTCGCAATTCTCGTCCAGCGTCTGCACCTGCAGGCGGGAGACTTCATCGGAGATCGATTCCAGTCCACCCTGACGCTCGGCACGCGTGGTCGGCACGTTGTGATCGGGGGTGGCGATATTGGCGTCGATGCGCCACGGCTTGCGCCCGGCCAGGCGCAGACCTTCGAAGGCCTGCGGCGAAGTCACTTCGTGCAGGATGTGGCGGTCGATATAGATCAGCGACGAACCATCGTCACGGCGTGTGACTTCATGCAGGTCCCACAGCTTGTCGTACAGGGTCTTGGCAGTCATCGCGGCAATCCGAGTGGCGGATGGTGGGTGCGCCCACCTGGCTGAGATCGATGCTAGAAGCTTGCCTTGGATAACGCAAATTCATATTGTTTATTCAAGAAATGAATTTTAGGAATAGCAATGGACCTGGCGAGTCTCAATGCGTTTGTGGCGATCGCCGAAAGCGGTAGCTTCTCGGCGGCCGGCGAGGCCTTGCACCTGACCCAGCCGGCAGTGAGCAAACGCATCGCCCTGCTGGAAGCGCAACTGTCGGCACGGTTGTTCGACCGCCTTGGCCGGCAAGTGGTGCTGACCGAAGCCGGCCATGCACTGCTACCGCGCGCACAACGCATTCTGGCCGAGCTGCAGGACACCCGCCGCGTGCTGGAGCATCTGGGTGCAGCGGTTGGCGGTCGTTTGAGTCTGGCCACCAGCCATCATGTGGGCCTGCATCGCCTGCCAGCCTTGTTGCGCGGTTTCGCGACGCAACATCCGCAGGCGGCGCTGGACATCCAATTTCTGGATTCGGAACTGGCGTACGCGGCGGTGCTGCGCGGCGAGGTGGAATTGGCGGTGACCACCCTGGCGCCCGACACGCGCCCCCCGCTGCGCGCGCAGCCGATCTGGCACGACCGTCTGCAGTTCGTGGTTGCGCCAGATCACCCGTTGGCAGGGCTGCGCGCGGTGTCGCTGGACGATGTGGTGGCGCACCCGGCGGTGTTGCCGGATCCGGGCACCTTCACCCATCGCATCGTCGCCAATCTGTTCGCAGATCGCGGACTGGTGCCCAGCCTGCGCATGACCACCAATTACCTGGAAACGATCAAGATGCTGGTGTCGGTGGGCCTGGCGTGGAGCGTGTTGCCGGAGCGCATGATCGACCATCAGATCGTGGCGCTGCCACTGGCCGATGTGGCGTTATCGCGCGAACTGGGTTACGTCACGCATGGCGGGCGCACCTTGTCGCGTGCGGCAAAGGCGTTTGTCGCGTTGTTGCACGCGCAGGCGGATCGAGCGCAGCAGTAAGCCGTGGGCGCTCTATGTGCAGCGTGTTGCACGTGGTGGCGCAGGATGACGCCAGTCATTCGATCTCGGCCGCACCGCATCGCCGACTGCGTGGCCGTATTCGTCGTTGAGACGCTTGAAGTGGTCGATATCCAGCAACGCCGACGCCAGTGCAGCGCCACCCGCATATGCGTCATCGAACCAGTGCTGCAGCACACGCTCGGCTTCGCGTCGGTTCGGCAGGGCCGGCAGCACGTCGTGGCCGGCGCGGTAGTCCAGCTGGCGCATCAAGGCTTCGCGTTCCTGGCTGGCCTGCTGCAGCGTCAGATTTGTCCCTCAGCTCGCGCGTACGCCGGTCGATGACGGTCTTGAGCTGGCGCTGACGCCGGCGATTCATGGCATCGGCCAGCGCCAATACCGATGGATCGAGCACCTGCCCTGCTTCGCTGGGCGACAGCGACATGCGGCAGCGATCCCGGCCGGCGGCGTTGCCCACCCGGATTGGGCCGTCGCCGGTCTGGAGCACGCAGCGCACATAGTCCGAACTCAGGCTTTCGGCGTGGGTGACGCCGTGTGCGGCGCCCTCGGCAACCCGGAACAGCCCGTGCGTGCCGCCAACCCAGATCAGACCTTCGGCGTCTTCCAGCAGCGCAGGGTTGGCGACGCCAGAAATGGCGATCTGCTCGTCGGGGTGGTTCGGGCCGCTGTGCACCACCAGCACGCCCGACGACAGGACAGACGGAATCGTTAACGTCGCCAGTGGGCGTCGAGTATAAATATAGAACCCGATGGTCTAGTATTGGCGGCATGTCCAGCTCGCCCCCCCTCCATTCCAAGGCCAAGAGCAACGGCCCTGGCCGTCCCAAGGACCTTGGGAAGCGTGCCGCCATCCTGGATGCCGCCCGCACCATGTTCATGGAGCAGGGCTATGCAGGGGTCAGCATGGATGGGATCGCCGCGCAGGCCGGCGTCTCCAAATTGACCGTGTATAGCCACTTCGGCGACAAGGAGAGCCTGTTTTCCGAGGCGATCCGCGCACAATGTCAGCGCATGATGCCGGACGACTTGTTCGACCACGCCCCCAAGGGCGCCTTGCGCGACCAGCTCACCGAGATCGCCCATGCGTTCTTCGCCATGGTCAGTACCGAGTCGGCCATCTCCACCCACCGCATGATGATGGCGCCCGGTACCGGCGACGCGCATATCCGCGAGATGTTCTGGGATGCAGGCCCCAAGCGTACCCAGCAGGCGCTGGCGGATTTCCTGTCCGCGCGGGTAGCTGACGGCCAGCTGGACATTGCGGACGTCGCGCGCGCCGCATCGCAATTCTTCTGCCTGCTCAAGGGCGAGCTCTACGCGTTGATGATGTGCGGCCTGCACGGGCAACCGACCCGGGCACAGGTGAATGCGCACATCGACACCAGCGTGGACTTCTTCTTGAGGGCATATGCGCCGCGCTGAGCGCCCCCGGCCTGTGGTGGCGATGACTTCCGGCACTGCGCCCGATCGCAGTGCGCAGCGATGCTAGATGCGCCAGGTGCCTCTCGCACCGGTAAAATATATGCCCCACCGCGTTGGATACCCGCACCATGACGATCGATTTCACCCAGGCCCGCGAAAAGATGGTCGAGCAGCAGATCCGGCCGTGGGACGTGCTGGACCTGCGCGTGCTCGACGTGCTGGCGCGCCTGCCGCGCGAAGCCTTCGTGCCGGACGCTTACAAGACGCTGGCCTATGTCGACGTGGAAATTCCACTGTCGGCCGGTCACAAGATGATGAAGCCGGTCGTCGAAGGCCGCATGCTGCAGGCGCTGGATCTGCAGCCGGGCGAAGAGGTGCTGGAAGTGGGCACCGGTAGCGGGTTCGCCACCGCCTGCCTGGCCGCGCTCGCGCGCGAAGTCGTCAGCCTGGAGATCGACCCGGCGCTGGCCGCCGCCGCGCGCGCCAATCTGGATCGCACCGGCCTGGGCAGCAATGTCCGTCTCGAAACCGCCGACGTGTTCGGCTGGCAGAGCGAGCGTCGCTTCGATGCCGTCTGCGTGACTGGCGCGGTCGACACGCTGCCGACCCAGTGGCTGCAGTGGTTGCGCCCGAACGGCCGGCTGTTCGTCGTGCGCGGTCACGAACCGGTGATGGAAGCGGTCCTGGTGCGTGGCGACGTCAACGCCCCGCGCATCGAGTCGTTGTTCGAAACCGACCTCGCCTATCTCCAGGGCGCCGCACCGACGCCCCGATTCCAATTCTGATTCCCAAGGAAGCTTCCCCGATGATCCGCCGATCCCTCGTCCTGGCCCTGGCCGCCGCCCTGTCTCCGATGGCTGCGCACGCCACTGACCTGCTGCAGGTCTACGAAATGGCCCGCAACGGCGATCCGCAGCTGGCCGTGGCCGAGTCCACCCGGCTGGTGAATCGGGAAGGTCAGGTACAGGCGCGTGCGGCGTTGTTGCCGCAGCTGGACGGTAGCGCCGGTTTCACCCAATCGCATCGTGAACTCGAGGGTCTGCCCGGTCGCTCCACCACCAAGCAGCGTCAGTACGGGATCCAGGGTAGCCAGACCATCTTCAACTGGGCCCAGTTCTCCAATCTGCGTGCGCAGCGCGAAGTGGCAAAGGCTGCGGATTTCACCCTGGCATCGGCTAACAACGACCTGATCACCCGCACCTCGGCGGCATATTTCCAGGTGCTGGTGGGTATCGAGTCGCTGGCGGCAGCCGAGACCAACGAAGCGGCTGCCAAGAAACAGTTCGATTATGCCGACAAGCGTCTGGAAGTAGGCCTGGCACCGATCACCGACGTGCACGAAGCCCGCGCTCAGTACGACCAGGCGCGTGCCGACACCATCAACGCCCGCAACACGCTCAAGGATTACTACCAGGCACTGACCGAGCTGACCGGCCAGCCCGTGGTTGGCTTGCGCGCACTGCCGGAAGAATTCCGCCCGGAAGTACCGGCCGCTTACAGCAATGTGGATCAGTTAGTCGCCGCCGCCATTGCCGATAATCCGTCGCTGAAGGCGCAACAGTTGCAGGTGAGTGCGGCCGAGGCGCAGATCAGTGCTGCGCGTGCCGGCCATCTTCCGACGCTCAATCTTTCCGGCAGCGTGGGGCGCACCAACAGCTGGGGCGGCGGCAGCGATGTCGATACAGCTGCCGGTAACTTCACAACCAACAATCGCAATATCGATACCGACTCGATCGGCATCACACTGTCGATCCCGATCTTCGCCGGGGGTGCGACCCAGTCGGCCGTGCGTCAGGCACTGTCGCAGCGCGATATCCAGCAGGACACCTACGAGCAGCAGAAGCGCGCGCTGGACCGCAACACGCGCAATGCCTACCAGACCGTCGTTGCCGGCATCAGCGAAGTGGAAGCACGCCGCTTGGCCGTGGTCTCCGCGCAGGCCGCCTACGACGCCTCGCAGGTGGGTCTGGAAGTCGGCACGCGCACCGTGCTGGACGTGGTGCAGAACCAGCGCACGCTGTTCCAGGCGCAGCTGAACTACGCGCAGTCGCGTTACAACTTCCTGCAGAACCGTCTGCTGCTCGGCCAGGCCATCGGCAAGCTCGACATCACCGATCTGCAGGACGTCAATCGCCTGCTATCGCAGGATGCCGAGTCCAAGCTGCAGGGCAGCGGTTCGTTGCAGTAAGACCAGCTGGATGCACACAAAAAAAGCGGGCCTAGGCCCGCTTTTTTTGTGTGCAATGCAGTCGCATGCGCGTCTTTGGTGGCGACCACTGCAAGTCCGTTAGCGAGATCGCGGTGTGTCCATGCACGCAGCAAGCAACAAGCAACAAGCCTTACGTGGCAATGCCATCGCTCGCCAGTGGCGGCAGATCCGATGCGATCTGTACCAACGTGCGGGCCACCGCACCCTTGCCATTGGCGACCAGTGCCAGGCCTGCCGTGGCCATTGCCTCGCGTTGGGCAGGGTCGGCGAGCAGGCTTGCCAACGCCTGATACACGCCATCGGCATCCTCGCAGATGGCGACGGCATCGGCTTCGCGCATGCGCCGCGAAATCTCCGAGAAATTATGCAGATGCGGGCCGGTGACCGCGGGTGTTCCGACAGCGGCCGGCTCGAGCAGATTATGTCCTCCGATCGGCTGCAGGCTGCCGCCGACGAAGGCCACCTGCGCGCACGCATAAAAGCTCATCAACTCGCCCAGGGTATCGATGACAAACACCTTGTCGCTTGCCTGCGGCCATTGCTGCGCCTTGCGCGTGGCAACCCGCCAACCGCGCTCGCGTGCCAATGCCTCGACCTTGGAAAAGCGCTCGGGATGACGCGGTGCCCACAACAGCAGCAAATCAGGGAATTGCAACAGTAACCGTGCGTGGGTATCGGCAACGGCGGCCTCTTCGCCTTCGTGCGTACTGGCGGCGATCCACACCGGACGCGTGGCCGGCACGTGCGTCCGAAACTGTGCGACCAGCGCCTGCAACTGCGCTGGCGCGGCGATATCGAATTTGAGATTGCCCAGCGCGACCACCTGATCCGGGCGCGCGCCCAGCGCGATGAACCGCTCGGCATCGTCCCGCGACTGCGCCGCCACGCAGGTGACAGTTTGCAGCGCACGACTGATCAACGGCGCCAGCAGCCGATAGCCACGCAGCGAACGCGCCGACAACCGCGCATTGAGGATGTAGACCGGAATCTGGCGATTGCGACAGCCGAACAACATGTTCGGCCACAGCTCGGTTTCCAGAATCAAGGCCAGGCGCGGGCGGAAGTGTTCGAGAAACCGCCCCACGCTGCCCGGCACGTCGTACGGCAGATACACATGGTCCACCGCATCGCCCCACACCGCGCGTACCCGCTCCGAGCCGGTCGGGGTGATGGTGGTGATGACCCAGCGGATATCCGGGCGCTGCGCACGCAGGGCGTTGACCAGTGGCGCGGCCGCGTTGACCTCGCCCACCGACACCGCATGCACCCACACGCGCGGGCGCCCGCACGCATGCGTGTAGGACGCGTAGCGCTCGTTCCAGCGATTGAAGTATTCGCGCACACGGAAACCGCGCCACACCAAGTGGTACACCGTCACCGGCAACAACAGGTAGAGCAGCGCCGAGTACAGCCCGCGCAACAGCCATTCGATCGGGTCTTTCCGCATCGGTGCAGGATACGGGAGCGTTCGCGCGTGCGCATGTGTACGCTGCCCGATGGGCGCAATCCCTTAGAATTGGCGCATGTCCGAGTCCGCCAACGTCGCCGTCCGCCCTTCCCTGCGCAACCCCAAGCATTGGCCGATGTATCTGGGCCTTGCGGTGATGGTGGTGGCCGGGCGCCTGCCCTGGACGCTGCAGCGTGCGGTGGGCCGCGGAGTGGGCTGGATTGCGATGCGCCTGGCGGGCACGCGTCGGCGCGCCGCCGAGGTCAACCTCAAACTGTGCTTCCCCGAGCAGGACGATGCGTGGAGAGCACGGCTGTTGCGCGACAGTTTCGACGCGCTGGGCGTGGGCCTGTTCGAATTCGCGCGCGCATGGTGGGGCAGCATCGATGCCATTCGCCCGGACGTGCAGATCGAAGGTCTGGAACATCTGCAGCAGCTGCAGGAGCAAAAGCGCGGCGTATTGCTGGTGTCCGGCCACTTCATGACGCTGGAAATGTGCGGCCGGCTGTTGTGCGACCACGTGCCGCTGGCGGGCATGTACCGCAAGCATCGCAACCCGGTGTTCGAGTGGGCCGTCAAGCGTGGACGGCTGCGCTACGCCACGCACATGTTCGCCAACGAAGACCTGCGCGCCACCATCAAGCATCTCAAGCGCGGCGGCTTTCTGTGGTACGCGCCGGATCAGGACATGCGCGGCAAGGACACCGTGTTCGTGCCGTTTTTCGGGCACCCGGCCTCCACCATCACCGCCACCCATCAGCTGGCGCGGCTGACCGGCTGCGCGGTGGTGCCGTACTTCCATCGCCGCGAAGGTGGCCGCTACATCCTCAAGATCGCACCGCCACTGGCCGGCATTCCATCCGATGATGTGATCGCCGATACCACGCAGGTCAACGCCGCGATCGAAGACATGGTGCGCGAGGCGCCGGACCAATATCTGTGGATCCACCGGCGCTTCAAGCGCCAGCCGAGCGGACGTAGCGACTTCTATCGGTGATGTCGGTTGGTCGGAAGCATGCTAGTAACCCATCCGCAGGGCGCAGCTTCAAGTGGCCATGCGACTTGGGCCGCTGAAAAACTCCAGAGATGGGCGCGTATCGATGCGGCGTTCAAAACGGATACGTAGGCATGGAGACGTGCATGTAGTGCAGAGAGGCGCGGTGTTCGCCGAGCACCGGCAAAATATAGATCGGAAATCCGCAGGCGTCCGCATAGAGCTCGATCCAACCAGGATTCAGCATTGCGACGAGTCGTCGCTGCCAGGCGTGTGGCCAGCTGCGGATTTGCTTGGCCTGCGCCTGTGCCGTTGCCATGTCGGCACACGCTTGTGACCACACCACCAGCACCGTCTCAAGCTGTCCTGCGGCACAACCCGATCCTGTTCCCGCGCAAAACGCTTGGTGATCGCGCCGATCGCATCCATGCTGTCTGCCACATCGATGTTGAACGTTTCGCTTCGTGCATGAGCCAATAGATAGACCAGCACCGGCCCTTTTTGGAGGCTGTGCCAATCGATTCATTCCAGAGCGGAAAATTCAGGACCCAGTTCCGATAATTCCGGTCGCATCCAAGATGTGCTGTCAGCCATTGCTGCAGCCTCTTTTCTTGCCAGCATTGCAATCCGCGACTAGCCGATTGCTCCATACCCATCGTTCAACGCGCATGCTCGGTCGCATCTGTATGCCGATGAGGCGCGTACCGCGCGCTTGCTGTGCCACATCGATCGCGCAACCAGCATCCATGCTCGGCAGCAATGCACTTGTTGGAGTCAACATCACCCGCCTATCCAAGCACCGGCCCTGACGGCGTCGGCTGGTCCCGTTTGGCTTGTGCTGCCGCTTCTTGCTGCCGTGCTGTGGTCTTTACCTGTTGCATCGATTCCTGGATCGACGGGGTGGGCTCGGCGAGGGATTGGCTCATGCGCCTGGTGGGATCGGCGGCGTGTTGCGCATAGAAAGTGTCGTTGACCACATCCACGCGCCCGCGCCAGTCGGGCTTGAAGCCGATGATGTACATCTCGCTGGTGACCTGGTGCAGGCGATCTTCCGGCAGCGGCGTGCCCTTGGCCTCCAGGCGATCTTTCACCTCTGCATACAGGGCATGGCCGGGGTGCGCGGGATCGCTCATGGGGCGCAGTGTGGATGAAGGCTGGCCGCGCTCAGGGTTGTCGATGGCGCTTGCCACCGGTGCCTGGTCGCGTTGCTCTTCGGCTTTCTTCTGCTCTTTCAGCCGCCCGCGCTCTTGCTGCAGCGTTTGCTCCTGCTGGAGCTGCCATTGACGTTGCTGGTCCAGCGCTTGGTGCTGTTGCTGCGTGTGCAGGTCGGGTTGGCTGCGGTCAGGGGAGGCGGCTGTGGGCGCAGCAGGCGCGGCCATCATGCCTTTCGGTACATCCTGCAGCGTGGTGCCGGCCTGTTGCGACGCCACCGCGCGCTGGGCGATGGCACTGCCTGCCTGCTGCTGCACCGCCGCCAGGGTGCTGCGGTCTGCAATGCCGTTGACCTCGTTCATGCCGTGCATCAGCTGAAACGCCTGCACCCCGCGTTGGGTGGGCTGGTCGTAGATGCCGGTGATCTCCACCGGCGTCTTGACCCGCGCATTGATGCCCAACTGGATCAGGCTGGCCTGCAGCGCCAGTACCTCGGTGCCGCGGTCGCCGGGTTGCAGGGCGGTGGCTTGCGTCTGCGCAGACGCTGTCGGCTCGGTTGGCGTTACGCGCAATGGGGGGTGTTCCTGATGGTGCGCCTGCAACTGGCCACGTGCCTGACGGATGTCGTCGGTGCTGGTGATTGCCGCAACGCGGACCACACCATCGGCAGTGCGGCTCAGATGCTGGATGGGGCTGTCCACCGAATAGTGGCCGCTCGCATCACGCTCCAATGCCAAAGCACTGGTGGCCGCATCGATCCCGTTTTCCTCACGTGTGCGTTGCACCGCACGCTGGATCGCGCCTGCGGTCTGCGCATTGGGCGCAACGCCATAGGCCGCGTAGGTCGCTTCGGTATTGGCCTGATCCTGCTGTTGCAGCGTTGGCGTTTGCCGCGCGGGCATCTGTGCCATCGCCTGCGCATGCTGCGTCAAGGCCGGTTGCAGGCGCTCGCGTGTCGCATTGAGTTCCAGCGGAACATTGCCTTCGGCAGCAACGCCATCGTGCCGCCACTGACCTTGCGCATCGCGCTGATACTGCCTGCCGTCCGAGGCCTGCAACGCGTCCGGGTTCAAGGCCGCTTGCACGGGGCCGACGTCCTCCCAGCCATTGCGCTGATAGGCAGCTTCATAGGTCGCTGCAATCGCAGCTGGGCCACGGGCAATGTTGGCGTCCACCACCTGTGCTGCTTGCTGGTCCAATGCCGCAGTGCGCTCGGGGCTTGCTGCATCCACCGTCCAGATGGGCCGATCGTTCCGATCGACTTGGTCGGCGATCATCCGTGACCATTGGCCACTTGCCGGATCATGCCGCCAGTCCCGTGCGTAGAGATGCGCAGCATCTGCCTCACTGGATGGCTGCACATAGGGATTGCTGGGTTGCACCTTGCCCAGCGCCTGCTCGATCGCTTCGCTGCTTGCGTGATAGTTCAGCTCGCGCGCTTTTTCTGGCAGTGCGAACATGCCCTGCTTCTGTGGCGTATCCACGCCATCGTTTGGCAGGTCGGCTTTTGCTTGGCGCAGCCACTGGCTGCCGTTGAACTCCCAGCGCACGCCCTGCTTGTCGGTCTGTGCATAGATCTGGCGGTTGTCCCAGAGCGTGGCGGCCTTGTCGGCAGCGGCACTGAACAGATAACCATCGGCCACCACCAGCGCGACGGGACCGGCGCCGGTTGTGCCAACAACGGCAGCGGTGGCGGCGCCTCCCGCCCAGCCGCCCGCGCCTCGGGCAGCAAAGTGCAGCGCCTCCGAGCGCGCAGCGGTGAGGTTGTCTTGTGCCAACAGCGTGCCAACACGCTCCCCGGCTTGTGATGCATCGTAGGCGGTCGCGGCGACGCCCAAACCCGCAAGCCCTGCCGTCATCCCGGCGCGACGCAAGCCTGGGATTTCAGGCTCCGGCACGGGCACGCGTGCAGGCGGCGCACCTGGCCGCACAAGTTCGTCGATGGTGGCGATGCCTTCCAGCCGGCTGTTCACGCCATCACTGACGTGCAGCTCGGCGTGCTCAGCGAGCACTTGCTCCTGAACGGCGGGGGTGGCGTTGGGGAGATCCTGCACATGCGCCGGCAGATCGCGGTGCCAATCGACCTGTTGTTGCCACCTCTCGCGGAGCTCCTGTGTCACGGTAGGATCTTTGAACCACGCGTTGCGCGCCTCTTCCAGTGCCTGCCCGGGTGGACGTGCATCAGTGCGGCTATCGTAAACCTCAGTACCCTGGCGGTTGAAGATACGGATGGGTGCCGTGGTCTGCGCGTGCACGGTGTCAAGGCTAATCGGTAGCTTGGTGTAGATGGCCTCGCGCGCACCTTCGGGGACGTAGCGGCCGTGGCCGACCTCGTCTAACTGACGAGAAAATCTGTTATCTACCCCAAGCTCGCTTTCCAGCTTGTGCGCCGCCATGGTACGCACCTCGATATCGTAGCCACGCGATTGCAGATCCTTGATCAGTTCCGCGCTCCACTGGCCATTGCTGAGCGTGGTGTCGAAGATCAGGTTCTTCCTGCCTTCGATGGTGGCTTGCAGCAGTTCGTCGGCCCACTGGCTGGCATCGGGGTGGGTGTAGCCGGACCAGGTGTAGGGGTGAGCGTTACGCAGGACGGAGACTTCGGGATGAGCGTTACGCAATTCATCAGGATCGATCAGGACGACATCTCTGCCCAACTCGACGTCTGCAGCTCTTGCAAGACTTCCTTTTCCGGAGCCGGGTTGCCCAGCGAGGATGATCGCCTTGGGGTGTTCGAAGGATGATTTTGTCTCCAGTGCAGCATCATCAAGAATCTTCTGCTCAAATAATCTGCGATGTTCGGCATCATCGAGACGGGATTCCTTTTCGTTCATGTCAAAGACTCCTTGTGCGTTTCGATGTAATTCCACAGCTGATCTAGATCCGACATTCCGCGATTTCTCGATCTTGCATGGCGGGTCGAACGTTCTTTTTCTTCAGCCATTTTTACGGCGTTAGCATCACCGCTAGCCTGCGCCCGCTCGAGTTCCTCACGGGCTTCGGATAAAAACGAATCCAAATGCGCCTCAAGTATCCAGATCGCCGCATCAAATGGCATAAGAGAATCTGGATTTCTAGCGTAGCGATCCAATGCACACTGAAGTCTTTGAATATATTCAGGATATTCATTGAGTATTTCCCGCAATTTCTGCGGGACTGGTACTGGAGGCAATGGTTGTTCGTTAACTGAATCGCCTAACTTAACCATCTCGGAACCACCTGTCTCTGTGTGAGGTAATTGCGGCGCCAAAGGCGCATCGGCATCACGTGCAGCCAGTTCCTGCACCGGCTGCACCCACGGTGCCGGCTTGGGCTTGCGCTTGGGCTGCACGGGCAGCCCGCCATGCGGCAGCGGGCCAAGCTCGCGCACCGTGCGCTCATTGATGATCTGTAGATCGCGTAGCAACTGCGCTGCGTGCGCCTCGACAACACGACGCGCAAAGGCGGCGTAACGGGATTTGGGGGAATCGCTCATATGCGTTTGCTTGTGCAGATGTCGCGCGGGTAGCGGCCGCTATGGATTTTAGCGCATCGATTCGACCGGGATGCTGACACGTCGTGGTGGTTTCATTGGCGACCAATGACGTTGAGAAGATCGATCGTAGAGGCCATTGATCGGGAGCGGCGTCTTGATCCGCGCATTGATGCCCAACTGGATCAGGCTGGCCTGCAGCGCCAGTACCTCGGCACCGCGGTCGCCGGAGCGTAGTGTCGTATCTGGTGATGAGGCCCGCGCGGGTGCGGCATGTTCCAGTGGCGCCTTCGTGCGCGTTAGCCTGCTTCAGGGAACGTGCCTGGGTCTGCTCTACCGCACTGCGGATCTTCTAGGTGCTGGTGGTTGCGGCGACCCGCAACACGCCATCGGCATTACACCCAGCCGCTGCGCAGGTAGCTGCCGCCGGTGCCCGAGCGAACTGAATATCCGCTTTTAACGCCGCAGCGATATCCACCTACGAACTGCTGTTGTTTTGCCTGTTCGGTTCTCTGCTTACGCTGCCTTGCTGGGTCTTGTCTGCGATGGCTTTGGCAGTAGCGGCCCGACATCGTCGTTGAGCAAGGCGCCGGCATACAGCCCCGCCAGCATCAGGCTCAGGCCGCCCCAGAAGCTGGAATAAAACGCCAGATGCGTGTTGATGGGGAATACCGTGGCCACCAGCGCAATCATTGCCGGACGCGCCTGCTCGCGCGCCGCCTCGCTTGAGTAGCGCCACGCGCGCCATGCCTGCGCCGCGCCGGCCAGCCACAGCAGCAAGCCGATCACGCCGGTTTCGGCCAGGATTTCGAGCACGATCTGATGCGCATGGAAGGCCGGCCCGTCGCCCCACGCCGGCGCCTGATCGGGTGCCGGATTGCAGGCCGGATAGGCCTGCCGGAACCCGCGCGCGCCCACGCCGTTGAGCGGATGCTCTCGGATCATGCACAGCGCCGCGCCCCAGATCTGGGCACGCCCGGACAAGGCCTGATCCACGCCTTGTTCGCCATTGCCGAATGCAAGCGTCGTGCGCTGGATGCGCTCGCGCGCCTGTGGCGCCACCGCCACCACCGCCGCGGCCAACAAGGCGCCAACCGCTGCCACGGCCAGCACGCGACGCCCGCCCAGCCGTTGCCAACCGGACAGCAACACGATCAGCGCGTAAGTGATCCACGATGCGCGCGAACCTGCCAAGACCAGCACGATGCCGACCGCCGCCGCAGCGCCGGCCCAGGCCCAGGCAGTGCGCCGCCCCAGCGCCAGCAACAGGAACGGCGACAGGCTGGCCAGGGTCTGCCCGAATTTCAGATTGCAGGGGCCCAGCACGCCGCTCAGTCGGTCCACCAGCGCCAGTTCTTGGGCCGTGCACAGGCCATGGCCGCTGATCAACTGTTTGATCTGATCGATGCCGAAGAACAACGGACTGGTGCCGAACGCGGCCTGCAACAGCGCGTCCAGCGCCCAGACCCCGGCGATCACCGCCAGCCCCGTGAAGGTGCGACGACGACGCTGCGCATTGGCCACGGCGATGGCGCATAACCACATGAAAGGCAGATAGCGCAGATCGGTGGCCGATTTGCGTAGTGCGCGACCGGCATCCACCGCGTCGAAGGCCGACAGCATCTGCGGCAACCAGTAGGCCAGGAACAATACGCTCGTCAGCGCCCACGCGGCGCCGCTGAGCAGCCGCGTACCGCCGCGAAAGCGCGCGTGCAGCAAGCTGTAGGCCGCGAACAAAGCGCCCAGCGAGAGCACGGTTTCGGCCAGGCCGGGCGTGGGCCATAGCGCCACGAACAGAATCACCCACAGCGGCGCCCAGCGGCCGGCATCGGGCGTCAACACGGGTGCCTTCGGAAGGACCTCAGCGGCGGAGTTCGTCATAAACCTTCAAGGTGGCCGTTTGCATGGCCTGCAACGTATAGGGGAGTACCGCGAGCGGTGTCGGCGCCTGCTGCAGCAAGGCCAGCGCCTGCGTGCGCAGCGCCTGGGCATCGAAGGGTGCCACCGCGCCGCCAGGCTGCAACTCGGCCAGCAATTCGCCGACGCCGCCGTGCGCCCAGCCCAGCACCGGCCGCCCAATGGCCAGGGCTTCGACCACCGTGCGTCCGAATGCCTCCGGCTTGCGCGAGAGCTGCAGCACCAGGTTGCTGGCGGCATACGCCTCGGCAATGCGGGCAGTGGGCTCGGTGAAGGCGACTGCGTCGGCCACGCCCAGCCTCGCGGCGTCGGCTTCCAGCTCGCGCACATAAGCCTCGCGCCCTGGCTCGCGCGCACCGGGCAACCACAAGAACGCCGGGACACCGGCCGCACGGACCTCGGCGAGCAGTTGCAGACCGTCCACGTGCCCCTTCAGGCGCGTGCCACGGCCCGGCAGCAGCAGCAGCGGCGCGTCGTCGAGGAGACCAGGCAGCAGTGTCTGCACCCACGCCCGTGCGCGGCGGTCGGGCTGCAGCCGGCGCGGAAACTGCGCGATGTCCACCCCGCGCGGAATGGTGCGCAGGCGGGTCGGATCGGTCTGCGGGTAGTGCGTGCACACGTAATCGCGGACCGTCTGCGACACGCAAACCACCCGCTCGCCATAGGTCATCACCGCGCTGTAGCGACTGGGCGAATTAAGCCCGTGCACGGTGGTGACGAAGCGCGGCCGCGTCGCCTCTGGCATCGCGCGCAGCGCGTACCAGCCCAGCCAGGCCGGCAGCCGCGAACGCGCATGCACGATGTCGGCCCCGCGTTCGGCAAACAAGCGGCGCAGGCCGACCACATGCCGCAACGTCAGCAGCGATTTGCGGCCGATATCCAAGGTCAGATGTTCACCGCCGGCATCCAGCAGCGGCTGGACCAAGCGCCCACCAGCCGACACGACCACAGCGCGATGACCGGCGCGCACCAGCGCGGCGGCGATTTCCAGCGTGGAGCGCTCGACGCCGCCGGACTGCAGCGCCGGCAGCAGTTGCACCACGGTCAGGCGGTGCATCCGGCCAGGATCAGTCGGCGAGGACGAATAGCGCGCCGCAATACGGGCACTTGGCTTCGCAGTTGGGCTCGTCCTCGATCGGCAGGTACACGCGCGGATGCGAGTTCCACAGCGCCATCGCGGGCGTCGGGCAGCTCAGCGGCAGGTCGCCGCGGTGCACGGTGTAACGCTTTTCGGCATTGGCGGGCGCGGTGGCGGTCTGGCTCATGGCGGTGCGATCGGAAGGCAAAGGCAGAGCGCGGATTCTAACAGCCTGCGTGGTGATCAGCCCATTGACCGGACAGCGCCGGGCCGTGTGGGCGATAGTTGCAACGGTTGCCAATCCAATCGCCGAGGCCGCTGTGGATGCAGCGATATGCAGCGCACGCCCATCGGCGGCGCTGCGGCGCAACGACACCGTACCGCGCATGCCGCCTATGATCGGGAGTCAGCGTTTGCCAATCGGCGGCGAAGTGAACCGCACCGGGCGCAACATCGGCCCAACACACGTGCCGCGACGTGTGCCCAAGGAGACGCCACCCGGTGACCTTGCCTGTTGTCCTGCTGTACCCGCGTGGTCTGGCGCGCGCCATCGCCGTTGCTCTGCGCGTTGCTGGCCATGGCAGCCACGCACTTCGCGAGCGGTTTCGAGGGCGGCGAGCCGGTGCCGATGCGGGTGACGAACACTGCCGTGCGGGTTGCCATCGGCGCCGGCCCCGCAGCGCCGTATGCGGCCAAGCCAAACGCCGGCTACAGCGGAGCGCATGCATTGCGTTACGCGAGCAGCGGTGCGGCTGGGCGGTGCACGTTGTTTACTCCCGATCTTCTGATCGATATGCAGACAACGCTGTCGTGGATGGTCTTGCCGGAAAGTGTCGGCAACGACGCTGTGGCATCCACGTATGTCTCGCTGGACCTGCTGCTGGACGACGGCACACGCGTTTATGCCAGCGCGGCGCGCGACCGGCATGGCGTTGCATTGCACGGTGTCAGCCGGGGCGACATTGATGCTGAGTGAACTGGAACCTGGCACGGCGACGCTGTATACGTTGACCAATGGCAGTGCGGCGATTGCTGCCACTGGCTGGACGCTGGAAGCACGCAGCACAGGCGGCGCGTGGCGTGTTGTCGATCGGCGCAGCGACGAACGTTTTCAGTGGCCGTTGCAGACGCGCCCGTTTCGGATTGCGACGCCTGGCGCGTATGCGGAGTATCGGCTGCGGCTGACGCTGCCTGCGCGCATGCAATTGGCGGAAATCGAGCTGTTAGTGGCTGCGCCGGATGCACGGTGAGCGGGACGCTTGTTGGTGCGATCGCGTTGATTGATGACGGAGCGCGAGCGTTGTCGCTTGCGTTGTTGATCGTCGCTTCGGGGTCGCTACGCTGATTCGCTGCTGAGTGTGCACCGTACCCTCACCCCTCACCCCTCTCCCGGGGGAGAGGGGCTTTCAGGCCGTGACTACGCACTGGGGGCTGCGCTGCTCGATGGCTGGTGGCAACGCGGTTCTTACGTTGCAGCACGGTTCTCGAAGCGCCCGCAGTGCCCTGTTGATCGAGTGGGTGCTACTCCGGATCAAACTGCTCCTTGTCGATCGAGTGCGTGCTACTTCGCATCAACTGCCCCGTGTCAACCGACTACCAACACGTCGAGCAACCGGCGCGTTGTCGGCCGACTGCCGGCACTTCGATCAACCACCACGCTGTTGATCGAATGCTCGCCAGCACAATCCAATCGTTACCGCATCAACTCACTCGTTACCCTTTTCAGCTGCCGCTTTCTCCGCATCGCGCTGCCTGCGGATCTGCGCATCCACCGCAGCGATGGCGGTCATGTTCATCACCCGGCGCGAGGTGGCGCTGGTGGTGAGGATGTGCACCGGCTTGGAGATGCCCATCAGGATCGGGCCGATCGCCACGCCGTCGGTGAACACGCGTACCAAGTTGTAGGCGATGTTGGCCGCTTCCAGGTTCGGCAGCACGAACAGGTTGGCGCGGCCCTTGAGCGTGCTGTTGGGCATGATCTGCTTGCGCAGCGCTTCGTCCCAGGCGGTGTCGCCCTGCATTTCGCCGTCGATGTTGAGCTCGGGCTTGCGCTTGAGCAGCGCCTCGCGCACCTGGCGCATCTTCAGCGCGTCGCGCGAGTCGTGGCTGCCGAAGTTGGAGTGCGACAACAGCGCGATATTGGGCTCGATGCCGAACAGCTTGAGGCGATAGGCGGCCTGCAACGTGGCTTCGACCACCTGTTCGACGGTGGGGTCTTCCTGCACGTGGGTATCCAGGAAGAAGAACACGCCCAGCTGGTTGATCACGCCCGTCATTGCCGAGGTGGAACTCACGCGCGGTTCCAGCGGAATCACGCTGCGGGCGTAGCCCAGCTTCTTGTGGAAGCGCCCCACCACGCCGGACAGCATCGCATCGGCTTCGCCGCGCGCCACCATCACCGCCGCGATCAGGGTCGGACGCGAGCGCATCAGCTCCTTGGCCGCGGTCACGGTTACGCCGCGGCGCTCGGTGAGCGCATGGTAGTACTGCCAGTAATCGTTGAAGCGGGGGTCGTCGAGAATGTTGGTGATCTCGAAATCCACACCGGCGGTCAGGCGCAGGCCCATGCGTTCGATACGCGTTTCGATGACGTCCGGGCGGCCGATCAGGATCGGGAACGCCAGGCCTTCGTCGACCACGCTCTGCACCGCGCGCAGCACCACTTCTTCTTCGCCTTCGGCATACACCACGCGCTGCTTGTCGGCGCGGGCGCGGTCGTAGACCGGCTTCATCATCAGGCTGGTGCGGTAGACGAACTGGCCGAGCTTGTCGCGGTAGGCCTCCATGTCGGTGATGGGGCGCGTGGCCACGCCCGAATCCATCGCCGCCTGCGCAACGGCCGAAGAAAGCTCTACCAGCAGACGCGGGTCCAGCGGACGCGGAATCAGGTAGTCCGGGCCGAAACTCGGGGTTTCGCCTCCATAGGCCGCGCCCAGGTCGGAGGCCTCGCGCCGCGCCATCGCCGCGATCGCCTTGACGCAGGCGATCTTCATTTCCTCGTTGATGCCGGTGGCGCCCACGTCCAGCGCGCCGCGGAACAAGTACGGAAAGCACAGCACGTTGTTGATCTGGTTCGGATAGTCCGACCGGCCGGTGCCGATGATGCAATCCGGACGCACCGCCTTGGCCGTTTCCGGGGTGATTTCCGGGTTGGGATTGGCCAGCGCGAAGATCACCGGCTGGCGCGCCATCGTGGCGACCATTTCCGGCTTGAGGATGCCGGCGGCCGACAGGCCCAGGAAGATGTCGGCGCCTTCGACGATTTCGGCCAGGGTGCGCTTGTCTGTGTCGCGCGCGTAGCGCTGCTTGTCCGGGTCCAGATCGGTACGGCCGGTGTGGATCACCCCGTCGCGGTCCAGGGCCAGGATGTTCTCCGGCTTCAGGCCAAGCGAGACCAGCATGTTGACGCAGGAAATGCCCGCCGCGCCCATGCCGGTGGTGGCCAGCTTGACCTCTTCGATCTTCTTGCCGGTGACCACCAGCGCATTGAGCACTGCCGCGCCGACGATGATCGCGGTGCCGTGCTGGTCGTCATGGAACACCGGGATGTTCATGCGCTCGCGCAGCTTGCGCTCGACGATGAAGCACTCAGGCGCCTTGATGTCTTCCAGATTGATGCCGCCGAAGGTCGGCTCCAGGCTGGCGATGATGTCCACCAGCTTGTCCGGGTCGTTCTCGTTGATTTCGATATCGAACACGTCGATGCCGGCGAACTTCTGGAACAGCACGCCCTTGCCTTCCATCACCGGCTTGGAGGCCAGCGGACCGATGTTGCCCAGGCCCAGCACCGCGGTGCCGTTGGTGATGACCGCCACCAGATTACCGCGCGCGGTGAGCTCGCTGGCCTGGGTGGGTTCTTCGACGATCGCCTCGCAGGCGAAGGCCACGCCCGGCGAATACGCCAGCGACAGATCGCGCTGGGTCAGCATCGGCTTGGTCGCGGTGACCCTGATCTTGCCGGCCGGCTGCTGACGGTGATAGTCGAGGGCGGCCTGTTTGAAGTCGTCGGTGGACATCGGCTGTGTGGGTCTCAAGGGCGCAGAAGGGCTGAATTCTACCCTCCTGCCTGAACAAGGGCCTGTCGCGCAGCTGTCAGCGCGGCAGGGAAGATCGCATGCTGCAGCGCGACGGGCGGCGCAGCCGGCGTGCAGCGCAATGCAGAACGGCCCTGCATCCCGCCGGCAACACCGACGGAAGACAGGGCCGCAGGAAGCATCAACGCAGGCTGGCAGGTGCCACGCCGGGTTGGCCGACCGGGGCCAGCAGCGGCGGTTCGCCACCGTCCAGGACCAGCTTGAGGCGGTCGCGGTCCAACGCATTTTCCCAGCGCGAGACCACGACGGTGGCGACCGCATTGCCGATGAAGTTGGTCAGCGAGCGGCATTCGCTCATGAAACGGTCCACGCCCAGGATCAGCGCCATGCCGGCCACCGGCACTTCCGGCACCACGGCCAGCGTCGCGGCCAGGGTGATGAAGCCGGCACCGGTCACGCCCGCAGCGCCCTTGGAGCTGAGCATGGCCACCGCCAGCAGTGCGATCTGGTGGCCCAGGGTCAGCTCGGTATTGGTCGCCTGGGCGATGAACAGCGCGGCCAGGGTCATGTAGATGTTGGTGCCGTCCAGGTTGAACGAATAACCGGTCGGGACCACCAGGCCCACCACCGACTTCTCGCAGCCGGCCTTCTCCATCTTCTCCATCAGCGACGGCAGCGCCGACTCCGACGAAGACGTGCCCAGCACCAGCAGCAATTCGGCCTTCAAATAGCGAATGAGCTTGAGCACCGAAAACCCGCACAGCCGACACACCACGCCCAGGATCACCAGCACGAACAGCAACGAGGTCAGGTAAAACGAGCCCACCAGCCAGGCAAGGTTGACCAGCGACTCGACGCCGTATTTGCCGATGGTGAAGGCGATCGCACCGAAGGCACCGATCGGTGCGGCACGCATCAAGATGTGCACCAGCTTGAACACTGGCGCGATCAGCGCTTCCAGCAGGTTCAGCACCGGCTTGCCGCGTTCGCCCACCAGCGCCAGCGACACACCGAACAACACCGCCACGAACAGCACCTGCAGGATGTTCGGCCCGGTCAGCTTGCCGTTGACCACCTGGTCGCCGGTGAAAGCGCCGATCAGCGAGTTGGGAATGATGTCCATCAGGAAGCCGACCAGGGTCAGGTCGTGCGACTTCTCGACATAGCTCTTGACCGCGCTCTGATCCAGATCGGCCGGATTGATGTTCATGCCGGCGCCGGGCTGCACCACGTGCGCCACCACCAGACCGACCACCAGGGCCAGGGTGGAGAAGAACAGGAAGTAGGCCATCGCCTTGCCGAACACCCGACCCACCGTCTTGAGGTGGGTCATGCCGGCGATGCCGGTGACGATGGTCAGGAAGATCACCGGGGCGATGATCATCTTCACCAGTTTGATGAAGGCATCGCCCAGCGGCTTGAGGCTTTCGGCGAAGGCGGGTTCGAAATGGCCCAGCAGGGCACCCAGAACGATCGCCACCACCACCTGGAAATACAACTGGCGGTAGAAGGGAACGGACGCCGGCAGGGGGCCGGCAGGCTTACTGATGTGCATGACACCACTCCGGGGGACGAGAGGGGGTGCCTGAGCAGGTACCCGTTGCACGCATTCTGGCCGTACGTCACAGCCGTGGCCGATAGCCCATTGGTACTACTCCATGTCCAACGGCTGAACGTCGGCTTACACTTCAGCGGCGCCGCTGCCGGCCGTTAATTGCGTTTAACGCAGACACCGTTTCTGTGCTGCCGTCGTCCGGACCCTGCGCGCTTGCTGAAGACAGTCATTGCGACCGCCAGGGCAGGACGCCCGGCCCCTTCTCATTGCCGAAGACCATACCTATGCGCCTGAATCTACTTGTCCTGGCGGTGGCCGCTGCCATCGTCCCCACCGCTGCCAATGCAGCCACCTCGATCGAAAACTGGCCGACCAAGTACACCTTCGGTGATGGCACCGAGTTGGGCCTGACCGGCAACTACGCCTACGACGACAACAACTTCTCCGGCGACGATCGCCTGGAAGACCGCAACGATTTCCGCCGCAAGGAATTCGGCGCCACCATCAAGAAGAAGGGCGTCTACGACGCCATGGTGTATTTCGACTTCGAAGCCAAGCTGTGGCTGGACGTGTTCTACCGCTTCGAGACCAAGGCGCTGCTGGGCCAGGACTACGGCCGCGTGCGGCTGGGCTACATGAAGGTGCCGGTGGGTCTGGAAGCGGTGCAGAGCTCGCGTGCGGGCAGCTTCATGGAACTGGGCCTGCCGGTGCAGGCGGTGTTCCAGGGCCGTCGGACCGGCGTGGAATGGACCCTGGAACGTCAGCAGTACCTGCTGCAGGCCGGCGCGTACGGCGGCCAGGATCTGCAGGGCGACAACCCGGGCACCACCCAGGCCGTGCATGCCGCATGGACCCCGTTCAAGGCCGAAGGCGACGTGCTGCATCTGGGCATTGCCGGTTCGGTGGAGAACCCGCGTGGTTTCAGCGACGGCCGCGGGGTGTCCTTCAGCCCGCGCGTGCGTCTGCGTGCCCGCCCGGAAGCCGGCCTGACCGACGTGCGCCTGATCGACACCGGCACCATTCTCGATGTGGACCACGTGATCCGCACCGGCGTGGAAGCGCTGTGGATCCACGGCCCGTTCTCGCTGCAGAGCGAAGCGCTGCGTGCCGAAGTGGCGCGTAATGCCGGCCAGCCGCACTTCATCGCCCAGGGCCAGTACGTGTACGGCACCTGGTCGCTGACCGGCGAGTCGCGCAGCTATACCGGTGGCGTCCCGGGCAACATCAAGCCGGCGCACGACTACGGTGCGGTCGAGCTGACCGCCCGCTACAGCCGCCTGAACCTGGAAGACAACAACGTCCACGGCGGCCGTCAGCACGACACCACCATCGGCGCCAACTGGTACCTCACCAGCCACTTCAAGTTCCAGGCCAACTACAGCTGGGTCGATTCCTCGCGCAACGGCGTGCATGTAACCCCGCACGTGATGGAATTGCGTGCGCAGGTGCAGTTCTAAGCAGCCTTGAGGCTCTGCAGCGCGCCGGCACAGCGATCAGGCGCCAACTGCAGCGATGCCGGCCGCGTACCGGTCGCCGATGCGCCGCCGGCACCGCGTCCTGCAACAGGCATTGAACACGGCCGCATCCATCACGGATGCGGCCGTTGTCGTTTTAGGCGCTTGCCCATCGCGCGGGAAGAGCGGCCAACGCTGCGTAGCGAGCAGTCGCAAGGTGGGTACGGGCGGCGCGAGTAACCGCAGTATGCGCGTGGCACATGCTGCACCGAGCACCGGCCACGCCCGCCTGGCGGCAGCGCAGCCGGTTTGTGCGCTGCCTGAAAGCGATGGCTGCGCGATCCGGCAGCAGACCGCCATACTTGCGGCATGTACGCATCGCAACGCCGCCGCCTGCTGCTCACCCTGTCCATGGTGCTGGGTGGCATGGTGGTGGCCATGGTCGCGGCCGGGCACTTCGTCGAACAAAACGCGCTGCACGATGAAAGCGCCACCGTGCGCCGACAGCTGCGTCTGTACGCGCAGGCGCTGCAGCAGCGTATCGACCGCTATCGCACGTTGCCGCAGATCCTGGCGTTGGACCCGGAGCTGCGCGCGGCCGTGTCCGGCCCGCTGTCACCGACACAGGTGGATGCGCTCAATCGCAAACTCGAACGCGCCAACAATGTCACCCAGTCGTCCACGCTGACCTTGATCAACCGCGATGGCGTGGCACTGGCGTCCAGCAACTGGCAGGCGCCGCGCAGCAACGTCGGCGTGGATTACGCCTTTCGCCCGTATTACCAGCAGGCGCTGGCCACCGGCAGCGGCAGCTTCTACGGCATCGGCATGACCACCAGCGAGCCAGGCTATTTCCTGTCGCAGGCCATTGTCGACGGCGCCGGCAAGGTGCAGGGCGTGGTGGTGATCAAGATCGCGCTGGCCGCGCTGGAACGCGAGTGGCTGCAGACCCCGGATATCGTGCTGGCGTCGGACGCGCACGATGTGGTGTTTCTGGCCAGCCGACCGGAATGGCGCTATCGCGTACTGGCCCCGCTCAGCGACCGCGATCGCCGCGAACTGCAGCGCACCCGCCAGTACGCCGATCAGGAGTTGCTGCCGCTGCGGCGCCGGCTGATCGAGCAGACCGGCTACGGCGGTCTGCTGACCGACATCCGCGACCCGCCGCTCGGCGCGCAGGTGCTGTGGCAGACCCTGGAAATACCCGAAAGCGGCTGGCGCCTGCACTTGCTGCACGACACCCGCGCCAGCGCCGCTGCCGGCCGCGCCGCGGCCATTGCCGCCGCCGGCGCATGGCTGGCGTTGGCCTTGCTGTGGTTGTTCGTGCAGCAACGGCGACGGCTGTCGGCGCTGCGCCAACGCAGCCGACACGAACTGGAAACCCTGCTGCAGCAACACGCCGAAGAACTGCGCACCGCGCAGGACGGCGTGGTCACCGCCGCGCAGCAGGCCAATGCCGGCCTGAGCCGCAGCCTGGAACATCTGTCGCAAGGCGTGGTGGTGATCGACGAGGCGCTCAACCTGGTGGCCTGGAATTCGCGCTACGTGGAACTGTTCCGCTTCCCGCCGGAGCTGCTCAAGATCGGCCGTCCGATCAAAGACCTGTTCCGCTTCAACGCCCGCCGCGGTCTGCTGGGGCCGGGGCCGATCGAAGCGGCGATCGAGCGGCGCCTGAATCACTTGCGCAGCGGCAAACCGCATATGCGCGAGAGCGAAAAAGAAGATGGCACCGTGCTGGAAATTCGCGGCAACCCGCTGCCCGATGGCGGCTTCGTCACCAGTTACGCCGACATCACCAGCTACAAGAACGCCGCGCGCGAACTGCGCTCGCTGGCCGACGCGCTGGAACACCGCGTGGCCGAGCGCACCCGCGATCTGGCGGCGGCCAAGCGCGAGGCCGAAAGCGCCAACCGCTACAAGACCCGCTTCGTCGCCTCGGCGGTGCACGACCTGCTGCAACCGCTGAATGCCGCGCGCATGTTCGTCTCGGTCCTGCGCGGACAGGTGCGCGAGTCCGGCAGCGCGCGCGTGGTCGACAACATCGACGGTGCGCTGGCTGCGCAGGACGCCATCCTCAACAGTTTGCTCGACATCTCGCGCCTGGAAGCCGGCAGCCTGAAGACCCAGGTGCGCGACTTTGCGCTGGCGCCCTTGCTGGACACCCTGGCGCGCGAATTCGGCATCCTGGCCGAAGACCGTGGGCTGGTGCTGGAATCGGTGCCCACCTCGGCGGTGGTGTTGAGCGATGAAAACCTGCTGCGCCGCATCCTGCAGAACTTTCTCTCCAACGCCATCCGCTACACGCCGCGGGGGCGCGTGCTGATCGGCTGCCGTCGCCGCGGCGGCTGGCTGCGTATCGAAGTGCACGACCAGGGCCCAGGCATTCCCGAGGCCTTGCAGCACGAAATCTTCGAAGAATTCCGCCGCCTGGACGACGGCGTGGCCAACGATCGCGGTGCGGGGCTGGGCCTAGCCATCGTCGAGCGCATCGGCCGCCTGCTCGGCCATCGCATCGGGCTGCATTCCACCCTGGGCGCTGGCAGCGTTTTTTCGGTGACTGTGCCGCTGGGCGAACGTGCCGCCATCGCTCGGCAACTGCCAGCGCCTGCCCGTACCGCCGAAACCGGCAACGACCCCATCCTGTACGGCTGCCGGGTGTGGTGCGTGGACGATGAACCCCTGGTGTGCGAGGCCACCCGCACGCTGCTGGAACGCTGGGAATGCCGTGTGGATTTTGCCGGCGGCCCGGATGAGGCATTGAGCGCTGCCAATGCCGACGAGGTCCCGGAATTGCTGCTGCTGGATGTACGCATGGGCGCGCACTACGGCCCCATGCTGTTGCCGCAGCTGGTGGAACGTTGGCAACGCGAACCGCGCGTGATCCTGGTCACCGCAGAACCCGACCCCGCCCTGCGCGAGCAGGCGCTGGAACTGGGCTGGGGATTGCTGTCCAAACCGCTCCGCCCGCCTGCCCTGCGTGCGCTGGTGACGCAGATGTTGATGCGGCGCGGATAGGCCCTCGGCTGTCAGCGTTGCGTGACGTATCGCAGGTGATCGAGACCGGCAGCGGTTGACCAGCGCAAGCAAGCACGGGCGCTTGCCGCCATCGCGTAGACCGCCCCCATGCCAGCCGGCCGCAGCCGG
The DNA here is from genome assembly GCF_900092025.1 of Xanthomonas bromi. Taxonomy (GTDB): domain Bacteria; phylum Pseudomonadota; class Gammaproteobacteria; order Xanthomonadales; family Xanthomonadaceae; genus Xanthomonas; species Xanthomonas bromi. The sequence continues at coordinate 67,824 of NZ_FLTX01000008.1, read as the reverse complement.
CGTCTGCGTCGTGCCTGTCGTCGCAAAGCGACTGAGCGTCAAGCTCTATCGCAGCGCGACTAATGCCCAACACGCATCAGTCGATGAGAAAGCAGCAATTATCAACATCGACCATCTCCACCAGAATCGGGTGCCTCAGATGTATACGTATATGCATACCTATCGTGGAGGGCGATCTATGCAGGCTTCCAGCAGTGAGGCAAAGCGGCAGTCGAAACTCGGGATGGTGCTGAGGGTGACCTCGGGCAACTTCCTTGAGCAGTTCGACTTTTTCCTGTTCGGTTTCTACGCAACGCAGATCGCTGCGGCGTTCTTCCCGGCGAGCAACGAATTCGCTTCGCTGATGATGACGTTCGCCGTGTTTGGCGCAGGCTTTTTGATGCGGCCGCTGGGTGCGGTGATCCTGGGCGCCTACATCGACGATGTCGGACGTCGCAAAGGCTTGATCGTCACCTTGGCGATCATGGCCAGCGGCACGGTGCTGATCGTGCTGGTGCCGGGCTATGCCAGCATCGGTTTGTGGGCGCCGGCGCTGGTGCTGCTCGGGCGGTTGCTGCAGGGCTTCTCGGCGGGTGCCGAAATGGGCGGGGTGTCGGTGTATCTGGCCGAGATGGCGACGCCGGGCCGGCGCGGCCTCTATGCCAGTTGGCAATCGGCCAGCCAGCAGATCGCCATCGTCGCTGCGGCCGCCATCGGGTATGCGCTCAACCAACTCATGACGCCGCAGGATCTGGCGCAATGGGGCTGGCGGATCCCCTTCGCCATCGGTTGCGTCATCATCCCTTTCATCTTCTTGCTGCGGCGAAGCCTGGAAGAGACCGCGGAGTTCGCGCAGCGCAGGCAGCGGGTCACGATGAAGCAGGTGATGCGCGGGCTGGCGGACAATGCCAGCATCGTGATTGCCGGCGGCTTGATGGTCGCGCTGACGACGACCGCGTTCTATCTGATCACCGTCTACGCACCGACCTTCGGCAAGAGCGTGCTCAAACTCAGTACCGGTGATGCATTGATTGTGACGTTGCTGGTAGGCGTGTCCAATTTCATTTGGCTCCCGATCGGCGGCGCGCTCAGCGACCGGTTCGGCCGCAAGCCGCTGCTGGTGGCCATGTCGGTGGTGTGCATCCTGACCGCCTATCCGGTGCTCGCGTTTCTGGCCGCCGCACCGAGCTTTGCGCATATGTTGCAGGCGCTGCTGTGGCTGTCCTTCATCTACGGCATCTACAACGGCGCCATGATTCCCGCGCTGACCGAACGCATGCCGGCGCATGTGCGGGTAGCGGGATTCTCGCTCGCCTACAGCCTGGCGACCGCCGTATTCGGCGGTTTCACGCCGGTGATTTCCACCTGGCTGATCCATGTCACCGGCGACAAGGCGGCTCCGGGATATTGGCTGGTGTTCGCGTCGGTGTGCGCGCTGGTGGCGACGCTGTTTCTGTATCGCCGCCAGGGCAACGTAGCGACGGCGAACAGCCTGGATGCGGCTGCGGGAGCCACGAAATGATGCGGACCCTGTGGAACACATTGCTGGGTGCGATTGTCGCAACCGCGCTGCTGTCGACAGCGGCAAGCGCGCAGGAGTTGACCGTGATGACCTCCGGCGGTTTCACTGCCGCCTTCGAGCGTCTCGCGCCGCAATACAGCAAGCAGGCCGGGGTGAAGGTCACCACGCTGCGCGGCCCTTCGATGGGCGAAACGCCTCAAGCCATTCCCAACCGGCTCGCACGCGGCGAGCATGCCGATGTGGTGATCATGGTGGGTAGCGCGCTGCAGAAGCTGATCGACGCAGGCCTGGTAGACCCGGCATCGCGGGTGGAGCTGGCCGATTCCAGGATTGGCATGGTGGTGCGCAGCGGGGCACCCAAACCGAAGATCGACAGCGTCGACCACTTCAAGCAGGCGCTGTTGCACGCCGATTCGGTTGCCTATTCGGACAGCGCCAGCGGCGTCTACATCGAGACCACGCTGTTCAAGCAGTTGCACATCGAAGGCCCGATGATGGCCAAGAGCAAGAAGATCCCACGCATCCCGGTGGGCTCGGTGGTGGCCGACGGCAGCTATCAGCTCGGCTTTCAGCAGGTGGCCGAACTGCTGCCGGTGGCAGGCGTGGAGTTTGTCGGCAAGATTCCCGAAACGCTGCAGTCGATCACGCGCTATGCGGCGGGTGTGCCGGTCAACGCAGAGCATCCCGAGGCGGCCAAGCGTCTGCTTGCGTACCTGCAATCGGGTGATGCGCAGGCGGTTGCGCGCCAGACCGGCCTGGATCCGGTCTCACCGTGAGCGTGCGGGCATCCGTCGCACCAATTCCGCCAGTTCGAGTGCGGTCGGTGCCAGCGTGCGTCCGCGACGCTTGAGGATTCCCACGTTGCGCGCCACCTCCGGGTCGACCAGCGATACCGCCGCCAGCACCGGATGCGGGCCGGACGGCATCGCGATCGACGGAACGGCGGCAATGCCGACACCAGCCTCCACCAAGCCCAGCAACGTGGTCACATGCCGGGTCTCGCAGATGCTCGGCTTGTCCGGCGTGAATGCAGACAGCGCCCGATCCAGCACCAGCCGATTGCCCGATGTCTTGTCGAGCGTGATGTAGTCGTACCCGTAAGCTTCCTGCCAGCTGACCTGTGTGCGCCCGGCCAGGGGATGGTCCTGGCGACAGGCAATCACATAGCGTTCCTGCAGCAACGGTTCGAACTCGACCTCCGGGGCCAGGTTGCCACTGAAGCTGACACCGAAATCCGCTTCGCCGGAGGCCACCGCCGCACTGACGTGGCTGGCGCTGCCGTCGAACAACCTGATGCGGATCTTCGGAAACAGCTGGTGCAGCCCGTGGATCGCCTGCGGCATGAAGTAGTACGCCGCCGATGGCACGCACGCCACGGTCACCGTGCCCATCCTGCTGGATCCCGCATCGCCGATGCTCATCAGCGCCATATCCAGATCGTCGAGCATGCGCTCGACCTGCGGCATGAACGCCTGGCCAACGGTGGTAAGCGCGACCTTGCGCGTGGTGCGCTCGAAAAGCTTGACGTTCAACGCAGACTCGAGCTTGTCGATCCTGCGACTGAGCGCCGGCTGCGTGATGCGGATACGTTCGGCAGCCCGGCGAAAACTACCGTTCTCGGCAACGGCACGGAATGCCTGCAGATCGTTGAGGTCGAATTTGATGGTCACGATGCCGCGGCTTCAGTGTGCGATGGCGGTCGCCATAGCATAGACGCTTGCCTGCTGCGCTGAGTGAGTCGCTGCATTCCAGTGCCTCGCACAGTGCACGTTGGCAAGAGCCGTCACTCAGCTCCAGCCGGACGCTGCACCACGACATGCAAGGCACTGCCTTGCGCACTGGCGCCGCCTGGTGCATTCGGACGATCAGGCAAGGATGCCGGATCACCAGGCTCACGCTCGCTCCCCGCGCCGCGGCACAGTGCATGGCAACGCGCAACGCGCCACCACCGGGAGACATCACGCATGCATCAGTCACGCTCACTGGACCACTATCGCCTGCTCGGCCGCTCCGGCCTGCGCGTCTCGCCGCTGGCGCTGGGCACCATGACCTTGGGCGACGCATGGGGCGGGGGCGCAGACGCAGGCGAAGCCAAACGCATCTTCGATGCCTATGCCGATCGCGGCGGCAACTGCATCGACACAGCGGTGAACTACACCAACGGCGGCTCCGAACGCATCCTCGGCGAGTTGCTCAAGCACCGTCGCGAATGCGTCGTGCTGGCCACCAAATTCACCATGGCGCGCGATGCGGGCAACATCAATTCCGGCGGGAATCATCGCCTGAACCTGGTCCGCTCCGTCGAAGCCAGCCTGCGGCAACTGGCCACCGACCGGATCGATCTGCTGTACCTGCACGCCTGGGATTTCACCACCGCTCCGGACGAGGTGATGCGCGGCCTGGAGCACCTGGTGCAATCGGGCAAGGCGCTCTACCTGGGCATCTGCAATACGCCGGCCTGGCGCGTGGCGCAATTGCAGACCCTGGCCGATCTGCGCGGCTGGTCGCCGTTGGTGGCGCTGCAGATCGAGTACAGCCTGGTCGAACGCAGCGTCGAACATGAGCTGCTGCCGATGGCGCACGAACTCGGCCTGGGCGTGTTGCCGTGGTCGCCGCTGGGCGGCGGCATTCTGACCGGCAACTACAGCCATGCCGATCTCTCCGACGACAATGCGGCACACGTGTCGAGCAGCCGCAAGGGCGTGATCGCGTCGACCGGGCATCTCAACGCGCGCGCGCTGGAGATCGCCGAGGTGGTCGGTGCGGTCGCCGACGAACTGGGCGCGTCGCGCGCGCAAGTGGCGCTGGCCTGGACCTTGCGCAACCCGGCCGTGGTGTCGCCGGTGATGGGCGCACGCACGTTGCAGCAGGCCGAAGACAATTTCGGTGCGCTGGACATCGTGCTCAGCGACGACCAGATCGCACGCCTGGATGCCGTCAGCGCAGTGCCGCCAATTTTCCCCGAACGCTTCATCGGCAGGCCGATGGCGCAGCAGCTGATCTACGGCAGCCATCAGGTGCAGCTGCGCACCTGACCATCACGAAGCACACATGACAGGACCATCGACCATCGCGGCAGCAGCGCTGCTTGTCGCCGCATCGTGCGCTAGCAACGCCGACGCCGCATCGAATGACGCTGCATCCGCAGACACCTGTGCAGGACAACCGGTGCAGGTCTGCAACAAGCGTATCGTCGAAGCGGCCTTTGCGCAGTGGCAGGCCGGCGGCAGCGGCATCTTCGAGACGCTGCTGTCGCCCGAAGTGGTATGGACCATCGGAGGTTCCGGCCCGAGCGCAGGCACCTTGCGTGGTCGCGACGTGTTGGTCGACGCCGCGGTACGGCCGCTGACCGAGCGCCTGGCCTCACCATTGCGACCGGTACAACAACGCATTTGGGCCGATGGCGAGCACGTCATCGTGCAGTGGGAGGACGCGGCCACGCTGCGGGATGGCAGCAGCTATCGCAATCGCTATGCATGGATCATGCGGATGCGCGATGGCAAGGCAGTCGAGGTCAACGCGTTTCTGGACCTGCCCGCCTACGACGCCGTGCTGCAGCGCGGTCGCAGCCAGAGCGACAACGCAGGGCCAGCCAATGAGCGACAGGCAGATGAAAGCCGCCATCGCGGTGGCGCTGGGCGCCGGCTCGGCGCTCGCCTGTCCGTTGGTCGCTAACGCGCAGTCACCCAGGACCGCCACCACAGTGTCGGCACAGCAACCAGGACATCCCATGCACGCACACTCCTATCTCGGCATGTGGGTCACCGACGACGGACGCCTCCGGCAGGAATTACTGCCGAACGGCCGCTACGACGAAGCCCGCGGTGCACGCCAAAGCGCCTACCAGGGCCGTTACGAGATCACCGGCAATCACATCGATTACTGGGACGACACCGCATTTACCGCCGATGGTCGCTTCGTCACCGACGACGAGCTGCATCATGGTGGCATGGCGTTCTATCGACAGCCGCCGGCTTAGAGCGACGAAGAGGACTGCTCGCCAGGGTTGATCGCCGCGCTTCAGGCGCTGCCGCACTCCTTGCATCCGTTGTGAATTGCGCGGGCTGCAGCCCCCAATGCGCAGCAGCCAATCGCTCAACGCTGGATCAACCCTCGCCTTCCGGCTCCAGCGCCTTGACCAATACCGCGGCCTGGGTGCGGCTGTAACAGTCGAGCTTTTTCAGGATCGCGGTGACGTGCACCTTGACGGTGTTCTCGGCCAGGCCCAGTTCGTGCGCGATCTGCTTGTTGAGCAGACCGTCGGCCAGGCTCAGCAATACGCGAAACTGTTGCGGCGTGAGTTGGGCCAGTTTGGAGGCCAGTTGCGCATCGGCCTCCGAGCGCTCGGCGGTCATCGGCGGGAACCAGGTACCGCCCTCCAGAACACTCGCCACCGCGGTGCCGATCGATTCGGCCGGCGTGGATTTGGGAATGAAACCGGCCGCGCCGAACTGTTGCGCACGCCGGATCACCCGCGGATGATCGTTGGAGGAGATCACCACCACCGGGATGTCCGGATGCTCGCCACGCACATGCAACAGCGCCGAAAAACCCCGTGCGCCGGGCATGGCCAGATCCAGCAGCACCAGCTCGGCCTGCGGGTGCGAACGCAGCATCGCGCTCAAGGTGGCGGCGCTGGAGGCTTCCACCACGTTGGCCTGCGGCAGGGTCTGCTGCAGCACGTGGATCACGGCGGCGCGGAAGAGCGGGTGGTCGTCGGCGACGAGAATGGTGAGATCGGCCATCCGCCAAGTCTGGCACAGGGCCGCCGCCGATGGCCTGCCCTAGCGCGGCGGCTGCGTGCTCGCACGCCAGGCGTCCAGAAACTGGCGGCGTTTGAGCTTGTCCAGATACACCAGCAGGCCGGGGCCGAGTGGGATCGGGCGGAACGGCGGCTGCGCCGGACCGCCGCGGCCGCCGGCGGCCGGCAGGATGGGCATCAGCCGCGCTTCGCGCGAGAGGACCTGCTGGCCGCGCGGCGAGAGCAGATAGTCGAGAAATCTGCGCGCCTCCGCTGCGTGCGGCGCCGTTTTGGGAATCACCGCAGTGCGCAACGCCACCAGCGTGTAGTCCTGGGGCTGCACGATGCCCAGCGGCGCGCCCGCGTCGATGCGGGCCTGCGCATAGGAGCCGAGTACGTTGTAGGCCAGCAACAACTCGCCACGGCTGACGCGGTCGAGCAAGGTACCGGTGCGCTCTTCCAGCGCCACCCGGTTGGCCCCCAGCGCCGCCAGCAGCGCACCGGCGATGCTGCCCACCTGGCCGTCCTGGGTGGCGAACAAATAGCCCACACCGCTGCGTTCGACATCGTAGGTTCCTACCTTGCCGCGCAATGGCGCATCCGGCTCGCGCAACAGGGCCAGCAGTTGCCGACGTGTGCGCGGTACGCGCGCGGCATCCAGCTTGCGCGTGTTGTAGACGATGGCCACCGGCTCGTAACTGATGCCGAAGACTTCATGACGCCATTGCGCCCACGCAGGCAATGCTTCGGTTTGTGCGGAGCGATGCGCCAGCGCGTGACCATCGTTCACCAGCTTGGTCTGCAGATCCATACTGGCGCTGATCAGCATGTCTGCAGCGGATGCGCCATGGCCTGGGTGCAGATACCGGTCGTAGATGTCCCAGGCAATGACGTCCTCATAGATCACCTCGGTGCCCGGATGCAGGCGTTGGTAATCCTGGATGACTGCGCCGAACACTTCCAGATCGGTGGAGCCCTGCACGCGCAACTGCACACGTACCGGGCCCTGCGCAGGAAATCGGCGCACATCGCCGGGGGCGGCACAGGCGAGGCCATAAGCCAGCAGGAACACCAGCATCCACATCCGCCGCATCACGCGGTTCCTCCGGGAAAATGCAGCGAGGCAATCAAGCCGCCGCCGATGCGATTGGTCAGGTCGACACTCCCGCCGTGCGCTTCCACCACACGCTTGACGATGGCCAACCCCAGCCCGGCGCCGCCGGCCGGCGCGTCCGGCCCGCGCACGAAACGCTCGAACACGCGCTCGGCTTCGGCAGCCGGAATGCCGGGGCCGTGATCGGCAATGGTCACCACGTGATGGTGGCCGTCGCTGGTCAGGGCCACCTGTAGCGGCGCGCCACCGCCGTATTTGCAGGCATTGTCGATCAGGTTCTTGAGCGCTTCGCGCAGCAGCAAGGCATCGCCTTGCAGCAGTGCAGGTTGCGGGTCGATAGCCAGTTGCACGCGCGGTGCGCCCTCGCTGCGCGGCAAGGCTTCGTGCAGCGCCTGGTGCAGTAGCTCGGCCAGATTCACCGTGGCAAACCGCTGCAGGTTCGAGCGATGGATCACGCTGGCATCGCTGAGCAACTGGTTGAGCAGCCGGCTCATATGGCTGGCGTTGCGCTCGATCGCCACCAGGCTGCGTTGCATCTCGCGCGGGTCGTCGTCGTCCATGGACAGCTGCGCCTGCGCACGCAACGCGGCCAGCGGCGTGCGCATCTGGTGCGCGGCTTCGGCCATGAACGCGCGCAGGGTTTCATTGCTGGACGACAGCCGCGCCATGAAGCGGTTGAGCGCAGCCACCATCAGCTGCATTTCCTGCGGCGCTGGCACACTCAAGGGCTTGAGGTCGGATGGCTCGCGCCGCGACAGATCGCGTTCGATCCGCTGCAATGGCCGCAACGCGCGGTACACACCCAGCCACACCAAGCCCAGCGCCAGCAGCGACAGCACCCCGATCGCGACCAACGCGTTGAGTATCACGTCGCGCGCCACCGCATCGCGCGCGCGCCGGGTCTGGCCGACCTGCACGCGCACCTCGCCCTGTTCGGAGGCCGAGGCCACCCGGTGCATCACCACCACAAAGCGTACCGGCTCGCCGCTGTACTGCGCATCGAACAACAGTGGCTGCTCGTCGCGGGGCGAGCGCGGCGGCAGCGGCAGCGTGTCTTCACCGGTAATGGTGCGCCCCTGTGCATCGAAGACGCGATAGAACACGCGGTCTTCCGGTGCCATGCCGAGCAGATCCAGCGAGGCATACGGCAGATCCACCTGCCAATCGCCACCGACCAGCGCCACGCTGTCGATGATCGACAAGGCCGATGACACCAGCAGATGATCGTAAGACCGATTGGCCGCGCGCGCGCCATAATCGCGCGCGGCAAAGAACAGCACCACGGCGCCCAACAGCGACAGGCTGCCCAGATACAGCAGCAAGGTGCGCCGGATCGACGGCGCTACCGTCAACGGTTCAGCCATCGACGCCCGGCTCCACCGGCGCATGCGGGTCGGCTTCCTCCAGTTTGTAGCCGGCGCCGCGCACGGTCACGATGCGCAATGGCGCTGCGGCCAGTTTGCGCCGCAGCCGCCCGACGTACAGCTCGATCGCATTGGGGCCGGCGTCATCGTCGAACCCGAACAAGCCGTTGCCGATCTCGTCCTTGCCGACCACCTGCCCGAGCCGGCCGATCAGGATTTCGAACAGGCGATATTCGCGATTGGGTAACTCGATCGGCACGCCGTCCAGCACCAGCGTATGCGCGGCGTTGTCGAACACGAAGCCACCGATCTGTACCACCTCGCACGCTTGGCCGCGATTCCGCCGCAGCAGTACGCGACAACGCGCCTCGAACTCGCGAAAGTCGAATGGCTTGCCCAGATAATCGTCCGCACCGACATCCAGCGCCTGCACACGGTCTTCGATGCCATCGCGTGCGGTCAGCATCAACACCGGCGTGGTATCGCCACGTTCGCGCATCCCGGCCAACACCCGCAATCCGTCGAGCTTGGGCAGCCCGATATCCAGCACCACCAGATCGAAACTCTGATACCGCAACACGCTGGCCGCCGCCAATCCATCGGCCTGCCAATCCACCGCATGCCCGCTACGGCGCATGCGCCGCACGATGGCATCGGCGAGATCGGCGTTGTCTTCGACTAGGAGCAGGCGCATGAATGGGGAATCGAGAATGGGGAATCGGAACGGCGATGGGCCGCGGCCGGAAGGTAACAGGCCAGGCGAACAAAAGCTTCTACGCCTCGACAATTCCGCTGCCGCAATCCCGCTCTTGCGATTCCCGATTCCCGATTCCCCATTCCCGCCCCAACGACAGGTCCATGACAGCTTCCCGGGACTAGGCTGCTGCCAACGCGCCGCGGCGGTTTTTGCGGTGCATCGCTGAACGTGATTCACGCATGTACCTGGGAGGGTCTGTGAGCAACAACACTTTGCGTCTGCGTGCATTGAGCGCCTGTGCGGCGATTTGCCTGGCACCGGCCGCGCATGCAGCCGACGAAGCCGGTCCGGTCACTGCCGAATTGGGCGGGCGTGTGCATTGGGACTTCACCGTATTCAACAACGACGACCGTGGTGCGCCCGAGCGCAACGACACCCAGTTCCGCCGCATCTGGCTGGATGTTGCCGGCAAGTTCTACGGGTTCAACTACAAGGCCGAGGCCGAGTTTGCCGGCCTGCAGTACGAAGCCGGCAGCCGCGGCATCCTGGCGCGCGATGTCTACATCGCCAAGAAATTTTCCGCCGGCACCTTGACCGTTGGCCAGTTCAAGCAGTACTTCTCGCTCGACGATCGTACCGGTTCGAACTACGGCCCGTTTCTGGAACGCGGCTACGCCTCGACCACGCTGGCGCCGATCTACCGCAAGGCCATTTCGTGGCAGGCCAATCGCCCGGACGCGACCTGGTCCACGTCCGCCTATAGCCTGGAAAGCATCGACAATTCGTCGACAAAGGGAGGTGCGCTCGGCACGCGCCTGACCTACGCACCGGAAATGGGCGAGGCGCGCCTGCGTCACCTCGGCATCTCGCTGGCGCACGAACGCTATTCGCATCCCGGCAGTGGCGGCGCCTCACCGCTGCTGATCCGCCCACGCCCGGAAAACGATCTGGCCAACAACAGCCGCATCACGCTGGCGCGGTTTGCCGATGGTCGCGATACCGATTTCGATAAGTGGTCGCTGGAATATGCCGAAGTGCTCGGTCCATGGTCGTGGCAGAGCGAATTCAGTGGCGGCCTGCTCGACGATGGCGGGCAGCAAGCCAAGGTGCTGGCCAGCTACGGGCTGGTCAGCTGGTTCGTGACCGGCGAGTCGCGCGGTTACGACCGTAAGACCGGCCGTTTCAGCCGTATCGCCACGCCCAATCGCCCATCCGGTGCGTTCGAGCTGGCATTGCGTTACGACTACATGCGTGGCGACCAGCATCTGGACGGGCAACCGGACTTCATCAATGCCAGCACGCAATCGTGGACGCTGGGCGGCAACTGGTATTTCAAGCCGAATCTGCGCGTGATGCTCAACGTGATCGACAGCCACAATCGGAACCGCATCGCCGATGCATTAGTCGACCACACGATGGCAGTGACCGGCCGCTTTCAATACGACTTCTGATGCGTCGCTGCAGTGCGCCGGCACTCGGCAAGATTGAAGTGCGCAGGTCGTGCGTGCGCGTTGGTGCAACGCGCCGCAAGGTCGGTACTTCCAAGCGCAATGCCTTGTTTGCGCTGCGTGCCATGCGCGCAGCCGCATCCGTACGCCTGCCTCGTCATCGCTGCATGCCCTGCGCGGCGCTGTGCTCCACTCTCCCCCTGCTGTACGCCTCAAAGGATTTGCCCGCATGCTGACCGCGCTCGGTTTCGGAATGGTGATCACCTTCATGTACCTGATCATGAGCAAGCGGCTGTCGCCGCTGGTGGCTCTGATCACGGTGCCGATCGTGTTCGCGTTGCTGGGCGGCTTCGGCACCGGCATCAACGACATGATGCTCGAGGGCATCAAGAAGATCGCGCCCACCGGCGTGATGCTGATGTTCGCCATCCTCTACTTCGGGGTGATGATTGATGCCGGCCTGTTCGATCCGCTGGTCGGGCGCATCCTGCGGCTGGTCAAGGGCGACCCGCTGAAGATCGTCATGGGCACCGCGATCCTGGCGATGCTGATCTCGCTCGATGGCGACGGCTCCACCACCTACATGATTGCCGTGTCGGCAATGCTGCCGCTGTACCAGCGCCTGGGCATGAACGCGCTCAACCTCACCTGCGTCACCATCCTGGCCAGCGGCGTGATGAACCTGACCCCGTGGGGCGGCCCGACCGCACGCGCCGCCACCGCCTTGCATGTGGATCCGGCCGATGTGTTCGTGCCGCTGGTGCCGGCGATGCTGCTGGCGATTGCCGGCATCATCGCGCTGGCATGGTACCTGGGCATGCGCGAGCGCCGCCGCCTGGGCGTGGTGCGCCTGCCGGCCGACGGCAACTGGCTGGACACCAGCATTCCCGACGACAACGACGCCCTGCCGCGCGTGGAAGACACCGAGGACATGAAGCGTCCCAAGCTGCTGTGGGTGAACCTGGTGCTGACCCTGGCCTTGATGGGCGCACTGGTGGTGGGCGTGATGCCGATGCCGGTGTTGTTCATGATCGGCTTCGCGCTGGCGCTGATGATCAACTACCCGAATCTGGCCGAGCAGCGCCGCCGTCTGGTCAACCACGCCGGCAATGTGTTGTCGGTGGTGTCGCTGATCTTTGCCGCGGGCATCTTCACCGGCATTCTGTCCAACACCGGCATGGTCGAAGCGATGTCGCGCAGTTTTCTCGCCATCATTCCCGACAGCTGGGGCCCATACCTTGCGGTGATCACGGGCATCGTCAGCATGCCGTTTACATTTTTCATGTCCAACGACGCGTTCTATTTCGGCGTGCTGCCGATCCTGTCCGAAGCGGCCGGCCACTACGGCATCACCCCGGTGGAAATGGCGCGCGCCTCGCTGGCCGGCCAGCCGGTGCATCTGCTCAGTCCCCTGGTGCCCTCGACCTACCTGCTGGTGGGCCTGGCCAAGGTCGACTTCGCCGACCACCAACGCTTCACGCTGAAGTGGGCAGTGCTGATCTCGCTACTGATGCTGGGCGGCGGGTTGTTGTTTGGCTTGTTTCCGTTGGCGCGCTGATCGCCGCCGGGAATGCGGAGTCGGGAATCGGGAATCGTAAGAACTGCGCCGTGCGGCCGTTTCGATTCTTGACTTCCACGTGCAAAGACAGAAACCGCAATAGTGGCTCCTGCCCTACCGATTCCCCACTCCCGATTCCCCATTCCCCAACTCCGAAGGAGTTCACCCAATGACTCTCCGCATTGCATACGTCACCAGCGGCATGGGCAGTGTCGGTACCGCGATTTGCCAGAAGCTGGCACGTAGCGGGCATACCGTGGTGGCCGGCTGCGGCCCCAATTCGCCGCGCAAGTCGGCCTGGCTGCGTGAGCAGCGCGAGCAAGGCTTCGATTTCGTCGCCTCCGAAGGCAATGCCGCCGACTGGGATTCCACCGTGGCGGCGTTCGCCAAGGTCAAGGCCGAAGTCGGCGAGATCGATGTGCTGGTCAATAACGCCGGCGGCAGCCGCGACACCTTGTTTCGGCAGATGAGCCGCGACGATTGGAATGCGGTGATCGCCAGCAACCTGCATTCGTTGTTCAACATCACCAAGCAGGTGGTCGATGGCATGACCTCGCGCGGCTGGGGGCGCATCGTCAACATCGGTTCGGTCAGCGCGCACAAGGGCCAGATCGGGCAGATCAATTTTGCCACCGCCAAGGCTGCGATGCATGGCTTCAGCCGTGCACTGGCGCAAGAAGTCGCCTCGCGCGGGGTCACCGTCAACACCATTTCGCCCGGCTATATCGCCAGCGCCTCGATCAGCAGCTTTCCACCGGATGTGCTCGACCGCCTGGCCACCTCGGTGCCGGTACGCCGCCTGGGCAAGCCCTCGGAAGTGGCCGGCCTGTGCGCCTGGCTAGCGTCTGACGATGCCGCCTACGTCACCGGTGCCGACTACGCGGTGAACGGCGGCCTCTACATGGGTTGAGCGGGCGCACCGCTGCATGTCCCGCTGCCCGCCTGCTCTGTACGCCCGGCGCTCGATCTGCGGGAGCGCCCACAAGGCTAGGAGATCCGTACGCGTGTGCGCCCTGCCCGCGTGCACAAGCAGCCGCCACTGCGCGAACGACCCGCCTGCAATGCGAACTGATTACACTCTGGTCTTTTCCGCAGTGCGCTGCCATGGCCAAACCTTCAGAACGCACCCCGCCTAATGCCCGCCCGCAGATGGCCGACATCGCCCGCATGGCGGGTGTGTCCGAGTCCACCGTGTCGCGCGCATTGGCCGGAAGCCCGTTGGTTGCCGAACGTACCCGCGCCTACATCAAGCAGATCGCCGCCGATGCCGGCTACCAGGTCGACCCGGTCGCGCGCAGCCTGCGCGCCAAACGCTCCAACACGGTGAGCGTGGCGGTGCCGATGATGCATGCGCTGGATCAACCGCTGTCCGACCCGTTCCTGATGACCATGCTGGCGCTGCTGGCCGAAGAACTCACCGGCCGTGGCTACAGCATGCTGCTGTCCAAGCTGAACCGGCATCAGGATGGCTGGGTGGAACAGCTCGCACGCGGCAGCCGCTCCGACGGGGTGATCGTGCTGGGGCAAAGTTCCGAACACGCCGCGCTGGACCAGGCCGCACGCGACGGCCTGCCGATGGCGGTATGGGGCAGCCGCATCGACGGACAGTCGTACATCAGCGTGGGCAGCGACAATTTCCAGGGCGGCGCGCTTGCCACCGAACACCTGATCGCCAGCGGCCGCCAGCGCATCGCCTTCCTCGGCGATGACCAGCTTCCCGAGGTGGCGCCGCGGTTTGCCGGCTACCGTCATGCGCTCGAACAGCACGGGCTGGAGTTCGACACCCGGCTGCATGCACGCAGCCATTTCGTCAGCGAAGATGCTTATCGCCTCACCCGCGCCATGCTCAAGAAGACCGATCCTCCGGATGGTCTGTTCGCCGCTTCCGACGTGATTGCCGTGGGCGCGATCCGCGCCCTGGTCGAGGCCGGCCACCGGGTGCCGCAGGACATCTCGCTGGTGGGCTTCGACGATATCCCGCTGGCCGCCTACAGCCAGCCGCCGCTGACCACGGTGCGGCAGGATCTAGGGCTGGCCGCGCGTTTGCTGGTGGACCGGCTGCTGGCACTGATCGCGGGCGAAACCGTGGAATCGGTTGAAATGCCGGTGAAGCTGGTGGTGCGCGAGTCGGCGTGAGGCGTGAGGCCCGGAATCGGGAATCGGGAATCGGGAATCGGGAATCGGGAATCGGGAATCGGAAGAGCGTGCACGCGGCGCGCTCTTAGCGGTGGCAAACGCGCATGTTTTTTGCTTGCAGATCTATCGCGCGGAGGCTGTGCGTCTTGTGTCGTGATGCGCCTCCGCTGGTTGTGATTACGCGGTAACCGGCGTCGGCTTGCGGACACGCACGCACAGCATCGCCACTGCCGCAGCGAGCATCAGCGCGCCGGCCAGTTGGATCACGTTGCGCGGATCGCCGTGCAGCCATCGCTCGTAGTAGAGCGGCAGGGTGACGATCTGGATCAGCATCGGCAGCACGATAAACAGATTGAACAGCCCCATGTACACGCCGGTGCGTTCGGGTGGAATGCTGTCGGCGAGCATCAGATACGGGTTGCCCATCATGCTGGCCCAGGCCAGTCCAATCCCGATCATCGGCAACAGCAGCAACCAGCGGTTCTCGATGCCCGGCAATACCCACATGCCGACGCCGGCCGCCAGCAGGCAGGCCGCATGCGTGTATTTGGGGCCGAAGCGGCGGACCACCGGCACCATCGCAAAAGCCGCCAGAAACGCGATGAAATTGTAGAAGCCGCCGATCTGCCCGTTGACCAGGCCCGCCTCACGAAACCCGTGCGAGGTAGCGTCGGTGGTGCCGAACAAGGTGGTCGACAGCGACAGCACGATGTATTGCCAGTAGCAGAAGATTCCATACCACTGAAACAGCATCACCGGCGCCAGCTGGCGCATGGTCGGCGGCATGTCGCGCAACGCGCCGCCGATCTCGCGCACCACTGCGCCCAGGCCGGCACCGCGCTGGCGCATGCGCGCGATCTCTTCCGGCCCGATCACCGGCTCGCGCACACTGCGCGCAGTGAGCAGAATGGATGCTGCAGAAAAGCCTGCGCCAATCACGAACGCAGCGATGGTGACGTACGGAATATGGTGCGCATTGGCGGCATCCTGATTCATGCCGAACCACACCAGCAACGGCGGAGTGAGATAGGCCAGTGTCTGCGCCAAACCGGTGAACGCACTCTGGGTGAGATAGCCCAACGGCCGCTGCGGCGGCGCCAGCACATCGCTGACCAACGCACGGTACGGTTCCATCGCCACGTTATTGGCCGCATCCAGCACCCACAGCAGGCACACCGCCATCCACAGCGCGGTGCTGAATGGCATCGCCAGCAGGCACAGACTGCACACCAGCGCGCCCAGCACCATGTACGGCATGCGGCGGCCCCAGCGGGTCACCGAGCGGTCGCTCCACGCACCCACGAATGGCTGCAGCACCAGCCCGGTGATCGGCCCGGCCAGCCACAGATACGGCAGGCTGGCGTGGTCGGCGCCCAGGTAGTTGTAGATCGGGCTCATGTTGCTCTGCTGCAACCCGAAGCTGTACTGCACACCGAAGAAACCGGCGTTGAGCGCCAGGATGCGCGCGAAAGAGAGCGGAGGAGCGGTCGACGACATGCAGGGCCCTGGGCATCGGCGCGGCTCCCAGTGGCCGCAGCGCAGTGTACCCTGCCATCGATACAATCGATTGTAACGCTGCGCTGCAACAGATTTTACAGGGAATTCCGAGCGAGAAAAATTAGCACATTGATGCTGCACCGCAAGATTGCAATCGATTGCATTGCCGCGTATTACTGCACTCGCACTGCAGGCCATACGGCCATTCCCTGGGAGGGGACGATGCAGGCGTCGGCACACCATCATCCGTGAGAGAGAGAGAATCGCAATGTCCACCTTGCACACCCTGCGCCTGCATGCCCTGGCCTGTGCGGTCGTTTCCTGCCTGTGCGCGCCCGCCGCGCTGGCCCAGGACACCGCCGCCGCACCCGCCACTCCGCCGGCTGCCGACAGCGCCGCGGTCAATCTGGATTCGGTGTTCGTCACCGGCACCTCCACCGCCACCACCAAGTTGAAATCCAGCGTGTCGGTCAGCACCGTCGGTGCCGAGGCGATCGAGCAGTCGGCGCCGCGCAGCACTGCGGAAATCTTCCGCAACATCCCCGGCATCCGCTCCGAATCCAGCGGCGGCGAAGGCAACGCCAACATCGCCGTGCGCGGTCTGCCAGTGGCCTCCGGTGGCGCCAAGTTCCTGCAGCTGCAGGAAGACGGCTTGCCGGTGATGGAGTTCGGCGATATCGCCTTCGGCAACGCCGATATCTTCCTGCGCTCGGATTTCACGATGGATCGCATCGAAGCGATCCGCGGCGGCTCCGCCTCGACGTTTACCAGCAACGCGCCGGGCGGCATCATCAACTTCATCAGCAAGACCGGCGACACTGAAGGCGGCAGCGTCGGCGTCAGTCGCGGCCTGGACTACGACAACACCCGCATCGACTTCAACTACGGCGCGCCGTTTGCCGAGCACTGGCAGTTCAACATCGGCGGCTTCTTCCGCCAGGGCGATGGCGTGCGCGATGCCGGCTACACCACCGACAAGGGCGGCCAACTCAAGGCCAACCTCACCCGCCTGTTCGAGAACGGCTACGTGCGGGTATACGGCAAATACCTCAACGACCGCGCCGCCGGCTATCTGCCGGTCCCCACCTCCGTGCGTGGCCGCGATGGCTCGCCGGACCTGGGCGGCTTCCCCGGTTTCGATCCCGGCAACGACACCTTGTACAGCCGCAATTTCCGCACCGATGTCGGCCTGGACGGCAACAACCAGCCGCGCCGCACCGACCTGGGGGACGGCATGCACCCGATCTCGCGCACCATCGGTGCCGAAGCCTGGTTCGACCTGGGCAACGGCTGGAACCTGAGCGATAAATTCCGCGTCGCCGACAACAGCGGGCGCTTCGTCAGCCCGTTCCCGGCCGAAGTCACCGATGCCGCCTCGCTGGCCTCGTCCATCGGCGGTGCCGGCGCGCAGCTGGTGCAGGCCGACGGCCCGAATGCTGGACAGGCCTACACCGGCAATGCCATCCGCACCCATCTGTTCAATGTCGCCGTCAACGATCTGGGCAATGTCACCAACGACCTCAGCGTCTCGCGCGAGTTCGGTGGCGACGGCCGCACCCTCAACCTGCGTATGGGCTACTACACCTCGCGCCAGACCATCGACATGGACTGGACCTGGAACTCCTATGTGCAGAGCCTGGGCCGCGACTCGCGCCTGCTCAACGTAATCGACGCCACTGGCGTGTCGCGCTCGCAGAACGGCCTGTACGCCTATGGCACGCCGTTCTGGGGCGATTGCTGCATCACCCGCAGCTACGACGTGCGCTACGACGTCAATGCACCTTACGTGGCGCTCACCTTCGACAGCGGCAAGTTCAGCATCGACGGCAGCCTGCGTTACGACATGGGCGATGCGCGCGGCAGCTACAATGGCACCGCGATTGCGCAGAACCTGGACGTCAACGGCGACGGCGTGATCCAACCGGTGGAACAACGCGTGGCCACCGTGGACACCGCCAACGCGCGCCCGGTGGATTACGACTGGAACTACCTGTCGTATTCGTTGGGCACCAATTACCTGATCAACGACGACCTGGGCGCGTTTGCACGCATCAGCCGCGGCGCACGCGCCAACGCAGATCGCTTGTTGTTTGGCGTGGTGCGCGACGACGGCTCGGTGTCGTCCGATGAAGGCGTCAACGTGGTGCGCCAGGCAGAAGCCGGCCTGAAGTGGCGTCGCGACGGGCTGAGCCTGTTCGCCACGGCGTTCTCCGCACGCACCCAGGAACAGAACTTCGAAGTCACCAGCCAACGCTTCTTCAACCGCAGCTACGCAGCGCACGGCGTGGAGCTGGAAGCCAGCTACCGCTACGAGGGCTTCACCGTCAACGGCGGCCTGACCTGGACCGATGCGGAAATCTCGCGTGACCAGATCACCCCGGAAAATACCGGTCATGTGCCGCGTCGCCAGGCCGACGTGGTGTGGCAGCTCACACCCAGCTACCGCGGCGATAACTACCAGTTTGGGGTGAACCTGATCGGCACCACCGATGCCTACACGCAGGACTCCAATCAGTTGAAGATGCCCGGCTACACGCAGGTGAACCTGTTCGGCGACTACCGCGTGACCGATGCGCTCACCGTGGCGCTCAACGTCAACAACCTGTTCAACACCTTTGGCCTGACCGAAGCCGAAGAAGCGACCATTCCGGCCAATGGCATCATCCGCGCGCGCTCGATTGCCGGCCGCACCACCAGCATCAGCCTGCGTTACGACTTTTAAGGACCCCGCGCCGGGTCCTGCCCGGCGGCTTCTAATGAGCACCTCCCCGATCGATTCCACTGCACTGCGCGCGGCCTTCGCCGCGCCGCTGGATCCGCAACGCGCCGCCATTCTGATGTCGCGCTACGACACGCACGCACCGCGTTTGCTGGATGCCTTGCAGACGCTATACGGACAGCGTGCCGACTATGCGATGTGGGTGACGCAGTGGCTGGGCGAACTGGGCAACATCGCCCGGCAGCGTTCGCAAGCGTTGCAAACCCTCGACAGCACGCGGCACGCCGGCTGGTTCGGCGAACAGCGCATGCTAGGCTACAGCGCTTACGCAGACCGCTTTGCCGGCACACTGCAGGGCGTGGCCGAACGCGTGCCGTACCTGCAGGAGCTGGGTGTGCGTTACCTGCACCTGCTGCCCTTCCTGCGCGCACGTAGTGGCGATAACGATGGCGGTTTTGCGGTCAGCGATTACGGCCAGGTGGAGCCCAGTCTCGGCACCAACGACGATCTGGTCGCACTCACCAACCGCCTGCGCGAGGCTGACATCAGCCTGTGCGCGGACTTCGTCCTCAACCACACCGCCGACGATCATGCCTGGGCCCAGGCCGCGCGCGCCGGCGATGCACGCTATCTGGGTTACTACCATCACTTTGCCGACCGCACCCTGCCCGACCAGTACGAAAGCACATTAGGGCAGGTGTTTCCGCACACTGCACCTGGCAACTTCACCTGGGTGGACGACACCGCGCACTGGATGTGGACCACCTTCTATCCGTATCAATGGGATTTGAACTGGAGCAATCCTGCCGTGTTCGGCGACATGGCGTTGGCGATGCTGCGGCTGGCCAATCTGGGCGTGGAAGCATTTCGCCTGGATTCCACCGCCTATCTGTGGAAACGCACCGGCACCGATTGCATGAACCAGCCCGAGGCGCACACCTTGCTCGTGGCCTTGCGCGCGGCCACCGATATCGTCGCGCCGGCCGTGGTGATGAAGGCCGAAGCCATCGTGCCGATGACGCAACTGCCGCCGTATTTCGGCAGCGGCGTGGACCAGGGCTACGAATGCCATCTGGCGTACCACAGCACGCTGATGGCCGCCGGCTGGTCGGCGTTGGCACTGCAACGCGGCGATATCCTGCATCACGTCATCAGCAACAGCCCACCGCTGCCGGCCAACTGCGCGTGGCTGAGTTATGTGCGTTGTCACGACGATATCGGTTGGAACGTATTGCAGCACGAAGCGGCAGGCAGTGTGGCGCAACCGCCGTTTTCGCTGCGCGATGTCGCTCGCTTCTATGCCAACGACGTGCCGGGCAGTTATGCGCGCGGCGAGAGTTTCCAGAGCAGCGGCGACGGCGTGCATGGCACCAACGGCATGGCAGCTGCGTTGGCAGGCATCCAAGCCGCTCAGGAGGCAGGCGATGCTGCTGCGTTGACGGTTGCAGTGGATCGGCTGCTGCTGCTGTATGCCATTGCGCTTGCCATGCCAGGTGTACCGTTGATCTACATGGGCGACGAATTGGCAATGGTCAATGACCCCGGCTACCGCGACGACCCGCAGCGCCGGCATGAAGGCCGTTGGCTGCATCGGCCGGCGATGGATTGGCAGCTTGCCGCGCAGCGGCACGATGCACAGAGCCTGAGCGGCACGGTGTACCGCCGTTTGCGTGGATTGATCCAGCAGCGTGCCAGGTTAGGCGCGTTGGCAGCAGACCAGGCACTGGACAGCATCGCGCTGACTGATCCTCGCGTGTTCGCGTTGACGCGTGGCGACAGCTTTCTCGCATTGCATAACTTCAGCGATCAGTCGCTGGAGGTGGAGCTTGCGGCGATCGGTAATGATGGCTGGAAGCTGTTGGCAATTGGCGACGATGCAGATGCTGCCGCGCCGAGCGAGAGCGTATCGCTTGTGCTTCCGGCTTACGGCGTGCGTTGGCTGCAGCGCGGTGCCTAACGCGTGCAGGTGGTGATGGGTGAGCGCTGATTTTGCGGGGTTTCGGGACAATCGCAGCCTTATCCCAATCCCCGCTCCGCTCCCAGGCGCGCGCGCCAGTGACGTGCGTGCCTGGCTTGTTCCCTAGCGGGAAAAGCGTTTTGCAGGATCAGAAACCGGCAAGATCAGCGCTTCGCCAATCCAAGCAAGGTCTCTGCGGTCTTCTCCGACGACGCCGGGTTCTGGCCGGTGACCAGGGTGCCATCGATGACCACATGCACGCCCCAATCCGCGCCCTTTTCGTACTTGCCACCGAGTTCGGTCAGTACGTCTTCGACCAGGAACGGCACGATCTTGGTCAGGCCCACGCCCTCTTCCTCGCCATTAGTGAAGCCGGTGACGCGGCGTCCATTGACCAGCGGCTTGCCGTCGCCGCCCTTGACCCGACGCAGGGCGCCCGGCGCATGACAGACCAGACCGTGCGGCTTGTTGGCCTTGGCGAATGCTTCGATCAGCGCGATGGAATCGGCATCTTCAGCCAGATCCCACAACGGGCCGTGGCCACCCGGGTAGAACAACACATCGAAGTCATCGGCCTTGATGTCAGCCAGACGATGTGTGCTTGCCAGCGCCTTCTGCGCCTCGGGATCCTGCTTGAAGCGCTTGGTCGCCTCGGTTTGCGCATCGGGCTCGTCGCTCTTCGGGTCCAACGGCGGCTGTCCACCCTTGGGCGAAATCAGCGTGATTTCTTCACCCGCATCCTTGAACACGTAATACGGCGCGGCGAATTCTTCCAGCCAAAAGCCGGTCTTCTTGCCGGTGTCGCCGAGCTGGTCGTGGGACGTGAGCACCATCAAGATTTTCATCGCATTGCCTCGTGTCATGGCCCAATCGGGCAAGGCAGCCAGTGTGCAATTCAGCCCGTTGCAGCCTCGTGTAGAGCGCGTGGCATGCACTGAATTTATTCATACATGTATTGATTGCATTGCAGTGCGCCCCAGCTGCGGGCTGCGTCTTGCCTCACACATTCATTGCAGGCGGCTGCAGCTGATCCATGCGGATGCGGTTGGCGAACAACGAGAACGCCAACATGCCGGCCAGCCCGCTGACGCGGCTCACCCACGGCGGTAGCCAGCGTGGAGCGACCAGCACCCCGCTGTCGAACAATGGCGCAAAGCGCGCTACATCGCCAAGCGCCATCTTGCCGGCGAACAGGTAGCGGCAGAGTTGCAGCTGGTCGCGCTGCAACGAATGGCGGAAGAAGGTGTGCACCGCCACCAGGCCACGCAGATACACGGTGTCCTTGGTGAAGGCACCGCCCCCACTCGTGGGCACGCCGCGAAACACGCGCTGCGCCGACGAAAAGCTTTCCGCAGCGCTCTGCCCGCCTGCGGTGAAGTAACGAAAGACCTCGATGAAATCCGCGCCCGAGCGCGCCCTCGCAATCGCTTCGATGCGCAGGCTGATGCGCTTCATGCGTTCGATATCGATGCTGCCGGTGATCTGCTCGGCGAACGTAGCCAGGCCTTCTTGCGTAGCGGTCGTGCGCGGGGAAGAAATACCCAGGCTGGGCAAATGCACCTGCGCGCGCCCGTTGAGCGCCGTCAGCGAATGCACCAGCGCTTCATGATGGAACAGCTGCGCGCGGTCGTAATCGCTGAACGTGGCACCGGTGCGCAAACGAATGCGGTGCGCGCCGGCGGCCGCCTTGGCGAGCAGATCCGGGTCGAGCGTGACGGTGATGACGCGCCCTTCGAAAAACGCGTCGAGGTCGTTCTGCAATTGCATGCGCAACGCCGTCGCCGAGACAGGCACCTGCTCTTCCGGCGCCATCAGTTCGCGATCCAGCTCCTGCGCAATCTGGATGAAATGGCGCGCGGCTTCGCGTGTCGTCGGGCCATTGCCCGGCATCGGGTCGTCGGGCACGCCGAACAACTGCGCCGAGTAGTCGCTGACCGCGCTTGTGCCCAGCGATTCCAGCAAGCCGGCCGCCAGACTCCAGCTATGCGCCGAATCGATCAGGTACGCGCCCAGCGGATGATGCGGGTCGGCGGCCTTCGCAATCGCCGCCAGCTCGCGCCGAGTGTCGCCAAAATCCAGCACCGGGTAGTCCACCTGCGGCAGCTCCGGCTGCCCGCGCGCCACGCTCTGCAGAAACGGCTCCTGCAGCGAGCGCGGCCAGCTCGCCAGGGCGAGCAAGCGTACCCCGCGCACGGCCTTGACCAGACGCGCATCCAGCGCCGAGTGATGGACGATGTCCGGCAGCCCCTTGCGCGATGGCATCAGCGCCGTCCGGGACGATCGACGCTGGCCGGACGCTTGCCCGAGCCCTTTCCGCGATTGTTCTGCGCAACACGGGTGGCAAGCTTTTCGGCAGCACTTGCCACTTCCACCCTCAGCTTCATGTAGTTGGCTACCCGCTCCGGGTCCAGCGTGTCGGCCTCGATTGCCGCCCGCACCGCGCATCCCGGCTCGGCGAGATGCGCGCAATCGTTGAAGCGACACTGTGCCGCCAAAGCTTCCACATCCGAAAAACCGCCTTCGGCCAGATCCTCTTCGCCGGTGGGCTTGAGCTCGCGCATGCCGGGCGTGTCGATCAGACACGCACCGGACGGCAACGGGATCAACGCGCGATGCGTGGTGGTGTGGCGACCGCGCGAATCGTTTTCGCGCACCGCATTGGTCTTCATCTTCTGCGTACCGAGCAGCGTATTGGTCAGCGTCGATTTGCCCGCACCGGACGATCCCACCAGCACCGCCGTGCGGCCATCGCCCAGCCACGGCCGCAGCGCGGCCACGCTGGCCGGATCCTTGGCGTTGACCGCGCGCAACGGAATGTTCTGCGCCTCCAGCTCTTCCAGCACCGCCAATGCATCCTCGGCGTATTCGGTCTGATCGGCCTTGGTCAACACCACCACCGGCTGCGCACCGCCGCCACCGACCAGCAATAGATAGCGCTCGATGCGACGCGGATTGAAGTCCGCATCCAGCCCGCACACGATGAACACCGTATCGATATTGGCCGCGATCACCTGCTGGTGGTAATGCTCGCCGGCCGCTCCGCGCTTGATCGAGGTGCGCCGTGGCAGCAGCGCCACAATGCGCTTGCCCTCCATCAACACCCAATCGCCCACCGCAGCCCGCTCATGGCTGGGAAAGCGCGGCCGCTGCCACTCCGGCAACGACTCGGCCTTGAGACTGGCCTCCGGCGTATCGGCCACCACATAGCCGGTGCGATGCTGCTCCACCACCCGCGCCGGCAACGCCTGCGGATGCGCGGCGAAGATCGCCTGCCAGGCCGCCTCTTCCGGCGGCCCAGGCCAGGGCCAGCCGATGGATTGGAGGGTGGGGTAATCGGGGGTGATGTCGCTCATGGGGCGATTCTAGCTGGCTGGCCGCAGCGGCTTGTGCAATGGGGTCCTGCCGGGCGGCTCACGTGCCCCTTGACATCGTTACCGATGCAAGCATGTCCGCTTTTCATATTTTCGATACCATGCCAAGCCTCACGCCTACAACCGGCCCGTCGCATGTCCACTGCCCCGCAAAAGCCGCTCGCGATTCGTGAGCGTCTGTCCGAAGTCCGCTACGAAATCCGGGGCGAACTCGCGCGGCGAGCGCGGGAGTTGGAGGCGCAGGGCCGCAAACTGATCAAACTCAACATCGGCAACCCCGGGGCGTTCGGGTTCCGTGCGCCGGAACATCTGCAGCGCGCCATCGCCGACGACATGGGCCGCACCGATCCGTACACCCATCAGCAAGGCCTGCCGGAAGCGCGCGAAGCGGTCGCCAAGGCGTATTCGCGGCGCCACCATCCGGACGCGCATCCGGACCGGATCTTCATCGGCAACGGCGTCAGCGAGTTGATCGATCTGTCGCTGCGTGCGCTGCTCAATCCCGGCGACGAAGTGCTGGTGCCCTCGCCCGACTACCCGCTGTGGTCGGCGGCGACCATCCTCAACGACGGACGCCCGGTGTATTACCGCTGCGCGCCGGAAAACGGCTTCCAGCCGGACCCGGTGGAGATCGAGACACTGGTCTCCTCGCGCACCCGCGCCATCGTGCTGATCAATCCGAACAATCCCAGCGGCGCCAGTTATTCGCGCGAGCTGCTGGAGCGCATCGTGGCGATTGCGACCAAGCACAACCTGTTGCTGATGGTCGATGAAATCTACGACCAGGTGCTGTACGACGGCGCGGCGTTCGTGCCGGTCGCACCGCTGGCCGGTGCGCAGCCGTGCATCACCTTCAGCGGCCTGAGCAAGGTGCATCGCGCCTGCGGCTGGCGGGTAGGCTGGGCGCTGCTGTCCGGTGAGCAATCGCGCATCAACGACCTGCGTAACGCGATGGACCTGCTGGGCGCGCTGCGCCTGTGCGCCAACGTGCCGGGCCAGTACGCCATCGATGCGGCAGTCAATGGGCCGGACACCATTTCCGCGTTGTGCGCGCCCGGTGGCCGTCTGTACGAAACCCGGCGTGCGGTGATCGAGGCGTGTGCGGCCAGCGAGCATCTGCAACTGGTGGCACCGGCCGGGGCGCTGTACGCATTCCCGGCGGTGGTGGGTGCGGCCGCGCGCAATTTCGACGATCACGCGTTCGCGCTGGATCTGATGAACGAAGAAGGGGTGCTGGTGGTGCCCGGTTCCAGCTTCAACGTGCCGTATCGCCACCACTTCCGCGTGACCCTGATGCCGGAGGAGGACGTCATGCGCGATGTGTTCGCGCGCATCGACCGCGCACTGGCACGTCGTGCGGAAGCCGTGACCAAGGTGGTGCCACTCAAGTCGCGCAGCGTCGCTTGATGGCGGCGCCCGGCACGCCGCTGCGCTATCTGGCGCTCGGTGATTCCTACACCATCGGCGAAGGCGTTGCCCCAGAGCAGCGCTGGCCGATGCAGTTGGTCGATGGACTGCGTGCCCACGGTTGGAACGTGGCGCCGCCGCAGATCATCGCCACCACTGGCTGGACGACCGACGAATTGCAGGCCGGTATCGACACGGCCGCACCGCAGGGCCCGTTCGCGCTGGTGAGCCTGCTGATCGGCGTCAACAACCAGTACCGCGGGCGCTCGCTGGACGAGTACGGCGCCCAGTTCGATACGGTGTTGCAGCGCGCGATCGCGTTTGCCGGCGGTCATGCCGCGTGCGTGCTGGCGCTGTCGATTCCGGATTGGGGGCTGACACCATTTGCGCGCGCGCAAGATGGCGATGCAGCGCAGATCGCTGCACAGATCGACGCCTTCAACAGCGTGGCGGGAGACCGTTGCACAGCGCGCGCCGTGCGGTTTGTCGACATTACTGCCATCAGCCGCGATGGCGGTGACGCCGTCGACATGCTGATCGATGATGGCCTGCACCCCTCAGGTGCGATGTACGCACGTTGGACAGCTGCCGCGCTGCCTGCTGCGCGCGATGCACTGGGCGCTGCCGGGTCTGTGGACACGATTGCCTAGACGCGGCTAACACCACGACAGCGCTCATTGCGTGGCGATCGCGGCCGGTACTCGGTACGGCATGGCACAGTCGTACACTTCTGTTCCCAGAACGCCGTCCACACACACTTGACGAGTGTTCGCTACGGTTTTTGAGGCGCTCTAAACCGCGGGCGTGCTGTTTTGCTCCTCGTTGCTCGCGTCGTGTGTGCCGTGGCTCTGCCGCAGCTGCGCAAGCCGGCTACCGTGTGCTCTTTGCTTGCATATTTTGATGTGCCGCTGCGAGCCGCGCTCTCGCATCGTAAGGGCATGACGCGCCGCACTTCGCAAGCGCAATTCCAACAGCAAGCGCCACTCGCCTTGGCCATGCATCGCGAAAACGCCAACCAGTCCTACCGCAATCGGTGCGAGTGGCTCTAAGCTAGCCGCGCAGCAGGCCTGATTGCCAAGGAACGACATTGCACAGCACCGCCACCCAACCGATGAGCCGCGCACAGGCGATGGCGATCGCACGCGCTTTTTTACCCAAGCATCCGCTCGGCAACCGCTACGATTACTACTACACGCAGGCCAAGCTGCGCACCGATCCGCTGTATCCCGGTGTACTGGCCGAGCTGCGCAGCACCACTGCGCCGGTCCTGGATCTGGGCTGCGGGCTAGGCTTGCTGGCACATGCATTACGCGCCGATGGCCAGGCACTGGCATATCACGGCGTGGATGTGGATGCATCCAAGATCCGCCGCGCGCAGCACATCGCGCAACGCTCGCAGTTGGGCACTACCAAGTTCGACGTGGTCGACCTGAGCATCGCGTGGCCGCAGCATCAGGGCAGCGTCACCATTCTGGACGTGCTGCAGTATCTGCAGTCGGACATGCAGGCCAGCCTGTTGCGCAGCGTGGCGCAGATGCTCACCCCTGGCGCAAAACTGGTGATTCGCAGCGCATTGGGCGATGCCAGCGGCCGTGGCCGTACCAGCCGCGTCACCGACGTGCTGGCGCATCTGAGCGGCTGGATGCAGCGCATGCCATGCAGCTACCCCACCCGCGACAGCCTGCAGGCGCATCTGGATGCGGCCGGTCTGCGCGCGAGCTTTGCGCCCCTGTACGGCAACACGCCGTTCAACAACTGGTTGATCGTGGCCGAGCCGCGCTGAGCACTGCACGACAAACGACGAGCCACACGTAACGCGCAGTCGTGGAATGGACATAGAAGGCGCGAGGGAACCGACGTGCACGGGCGCACATGCCGTACCGAGCACTGCTGCGCCCGCCTGGCGGTGAGCGCAGTCGTGCTGTTGGTCGCGCTCAATCCGGCCGTTGCCCCACCAATCCGCGCGCCTGCATCGCTTCAAGCACGCCGCGCAGGATCGTGAGGTTATGGCCGTGCGCGGCGCCTTCGTGCAGCAGCACGATCGCGCCGGGGCGCAGGTCGCGCACGATGCGTGCCACGGTGGTGTCCGGTTCGCAGCGCACGCCGTCGAAGCCGCGCGCGCTCCAGGCCACGCGGGTGAGTCCGTGGGCGCGCAGCGGCGAGGCAACGAAGGGGTTTGTCATGCCGACCACCGAGCGGTAAAGCCGCGGCGCCCGCCCGGTGATGCTGGCCAGGGTGCGCTGCGCCAAGCCGATTTCCTGCGCCATGCGGCGCGGCCCCAACGCCCAGAACCATGCCTGCGGATGGGTATGGCTGTGGTTGCCGATGCCATGCCCGCGCCGCACGATCTCGCGCACCAGCTCCGGCCGCTGTTCGGCACGCGCACCGACCACAAAGAAGGTGGCCTTGGCGTCGTAGGCATCGAGCAGTTCGAGAATGGCCGGGGTGTCATCGGAGGGGCCATCGTCGATGGTCAGCCAGACCTGCGGCGCGCGACCGGGCAACCGCGCCAGCACCGGCGCATACAGGCGTGCGCGCGGCAGGAACACCGGCACCACGAACAACGCATGCGAGACCAGCAGCGCCGGCAGGCCCCAGGCCCAGCCCAGATGCCACCACAGCACCGCCACCGCGCCCTGCGAGAGGGCGAACAACCCCACCCAGCGGTAGGGGTGGGAGGGGATGCGATATAGCGTTTCCGGCGTGGTCATGCCGCATGATGCCACGCGGCGTAGAATCACCGGTCTCCACGCTCTCACCGAAGTGCTGCCATGTCCCTCGATCCCGCCCTGCGTTCCCGTATCGATACGCTGCTGCAATCCAGCCGCGTGGTGCTCTTCATGAAAGGCCAGCCCGGCATGCCGCAGTGCGGTTTTTCGGCCAAGGCGGTCGGCGTGCTGGACGGGCTGGGCATCGACTATGCCCACGTCAACGTGCTGGCCGACCAGGACATCCGCGAGGGCATCAAGGCCTACGGCGACTGGCCGACCATTCCGCAGCTCTACGTGGATGGCGAGCTGATCGGCGGTAGCGACATCATCGTGCAGATGGCCGACAGCGGCGAGCTGAGCACCATGCTCGGCCTGCAGGCACCGGATCGTAGCCCGCCGAAGATCACCATCACCCCGGCCGCGGTGGAGATGCTCAAGGGCGCGTTGGCCGATGCACCGGATGCCTCGCTGACGCTGTCCATCGATGCGCATTTCCAGCCCAACTTCCAGCTGGCCCCGACCAACCCGAACGCGATCGCAGCCGAATCCAACGGCCTGCGCGTGCAGTTCGACCTGGCCAGCGCACGCCGCGCCGATGGCATCACCATCGACTGGGTGGACGACATCCGTGGCCGCGGCCTGGCCATCGACAATCCCAACGCGCCCAAGCCGGTGCAGGAGCTGTCGGTGCGCGATGCCGACGACCGCCTCAAGGCCGGCAGCCTGGCCCTGGTGGACGTGCGCCCGGCCGACGAGCGTGCGTTGGCCACCATCGCCGCATCGTTCCGCACGCTGGACGCGCACG
The DNA here is from genome assembly GCF_900092025.1 of Xanthomonas bromi. Taxonomy (GTDB): domain Bacteria; phylum Pseudomonadota; class Gammaproteobacteria; order Xanthomonadales; family Xanthomonadaceae; genus Xanthomonas; species Xanthomonas bromi. Next base: position 38,798 of record NZ_FLTX01000008.1, on the reverse strand, counting down.
AGCGCGCCGCCATCGAACAGCTGCCCAAGGACACTCCGCTGGCATTCCTGTGCCACCGTGGCGGCCGCAGCCTGCAGGCGGCCGAACATTTCCGTGGCCTGGGCTTCACCAACGTCTACAACGTCACCGGCGGCATCGATGCGTGGTCGGACGAGGTGGACAACGGGGTAGCGAAATACTGAGCGACAGCGAGCGGTCGCCACCCGGTCGCGGCTGCCGCGCAGGCGTCATGTCGCACCTGTAGAGTGCGGCGCTCGCCTTACCCGTGTGTCCACGGCTTGCACAGATGCAGGCTGCTTCGGCACACCGCACACCGAAACGGGCGCTCCTTGGAGCGTCCGTTTTTTCATGGATCAACCTGCACAAGGACAGCGCTGTAATACACACCCGCCGCTCTCTCGCCCTGTCCGCGCTGCTGCCGCTGGTCAGCCATGCCGCCGAGCCGTCGCGTGCCGTGCTGCTGGTCCAGACCTACGACAGCCAGCCGACCGCAGATCCGCTGGAGTACATCCCGGTGTGGCTCGGCAAGGGCGTGGCGAAGGAATCGACCCAGCCCAAGGCGCTGCTCAGCCAGCCGCTGCAGGTCTTCAATGCAGGCGTATCGACCGGCAACGTGCGGCTTGGACGACAACAGCATGTGCGGCGGCACTGCGAAGCTGTGTCTCAAGGGCAACCCCACGCTGTCCGATTCACCGCTGCTGTCGACAATGGATATAAACCCCGGCAAGCGCTTCGCCGGCCGGGCGGCGACCGCCAGCGAACAGGCCGACCCGTTTCGCCAGGTGGGCGAGACCGCGCAGTTGCGCCAGCACGTCACGCCGGCGGCCCTGTTGCGGGCGCTGGCCGCGTTCAAGACCGACCGCGCGCAGGATCTGGCGACGCTGCAGATCGTCACCGATACGCAACAGCCGCAGCGGCGCGTGGCCGTGTTGACCTCCAACCACCCGATCAACACCGGCAACGCGGAGAACCCCACCTGCGTGCTCGTTCTGCGTGCGATCTTCGAACATGACGGCCGCCGCTGGCAGTTCCGCAAGGGCCAGGCCGCCAGCGGCTGCGACGATTGCGAAGACTTGCCGCTGCGCACGCATCTGCTGCAGTTCGGCGATATCGACGGCAACGGCACGCTCGATTTGGTGCTGTCGGAAAGCGGCTACGAAAGTTACGGGCTCTATTGACTGCCGGGCGAAGGCACCACGTGGCGTTCGGAGGCATTGCCGGGCGACGGCTGATCGATCTTATTGCATGCGCGATGCCTGATGCGGCATCGCGCATGGTATGCCTCCACGCTCTGCAAACCGGCATCAGTTCAGCGCTGACGCATGCGTTGCAGCCGCTGTACGGCAGAGGTCAACCAGCGTCATGCCGCTCACTGATGCTCAAGATCAACCAGCAAACCCGCCTTCATCCAGAAACAGCTGTTCTTCTGCCGTGGTCTCACGTCCCAGCACTGCATTACGGTGCGGGAACCGGCCAAAGCGCTGAATGATGCGCTGATGCTCCAGCGCAGAATTGGTACTCTCCGCATCGTCCAGTGCAGTGATCAGCTGCACCGCACGCGCCTGCTCATCGGCATCTTCGGCATGCCCGAACGGCAAATAGAAAAACAGGCGCAGTTGCGCCGACACCTGTTGATCGAATCCACTGACAAGCGCCTGCTTGGCGTGCCGCAGTGCCAAGCCGTCGGTGGCATAGGCATGCGCGCTGCCGCGAAAGGCATTGCGCGGAAATTGATCGAGCAGGATCAGCAAGGCCAGCGCATCTTCGGCGCGCGCCTTCCACTGCGTGTAGTCGCCACGCGCGGCGGCGAAATGCTGCTCGCTGAAATGCTGGCGAAAATTGGCATCGAACGCATCGTTGTGCGTGAACCAGCGGGGCGAGCCGGCCAGTTCCCAAAAAGCCAACACCACATCGGCCTGCTTGTTGCGCTCTGTCTTGGCAATCACCGACATCTCCCCTGACGAATGCGGCATAGCATGCACTGGCACGTGTGATGAGGCCGCCGCTCCCGGCCGCCAGCACTTGGCAAGCACGCCGCCGACGGCTAGGTTTGCGGCTGAGGCTTTCGTTTTATCGGGGAAATCCATGCGTTCCGTCCTGTTCGCCGCGCTAGGCGCGGCGATGCTGTGCGGGCCTGCATCTGCGGCATCGACGGCATCGCGTTTCGTGCAAGACCCCTACCCCAGCACCTACCGAGCGCTTGCGTCCGGTCCGGTCCTGATCCAGCACGCCACCGTGCTCACCGGCACAGGTCAGCGGTTGGACGATGCCGACGTACTGCTGCGCGACGGCAAGGTGGCTGCGGTGGGCAAGGCACTCGAGGCGCCCGCAGATGCGCGCCGCATCGACGGCACCGGCAAGTGGGTCACGCCCGGCATCATCGATGTGCACTCGCATCTGGGCGTGTATCCCAGCCCCGGGGTCAGCGCGCACAGCGATGGCAACGAGATGACCGCACCGGTCACGCCCAACGTGTGGGCCGAGCATTCGATCTGGCCGCAGGACCCCGGCTTCGGCACCGCGCTGGCTGGCGGCATCACCTCGCTGCAGATTCTGCCGGGCTCGGCCAACCTGATCGGCGGGCGTGGCGTCACGCTCAAGAATGTGGCCTCCACCACCTATCAGGGAATGAAGTTTCCCGGTGCGCCTTGGGGCCTGAAGATGGCCTGTGGCGAAAACCCAAAACGCGTGTACGGCCAGAAAGGTGGTCCCGGCACACGCATGGGCAACGTGGCCGGTTACCGCGCTGCGTTCATCGACGCCGCGGAGTACCTGCAGAAAAATGCACCAAAAAGAAGACAGCCAAGAAGCGCCATTGGTGGAGCAGCGGCGGCGACAACGACAGCAGCGGCGATGCCGGCGGCAAGCGTGACCTGAAGCTCGACACGCTGGCCGGCGCCATCAACGGCGATATCCGCGTGCACATCCACTGCTATCGCGCCGATGAAATGGCCACCATGCTGGATCTGTCAAAAGAATTCGGCTTCCACATCGCCGCGTTCCATCACGGCGTGGAGGCCTACAAGCTGGCCGACCGCCTGGCGCAGGAAAACGTCTGCGGCGCGCTATGGGCCGATTGGTGGGGCTTCAAGATGGAGGCTTTCGACGGCATCCAGGAAAACATCGCACTGGTCGATCGCCCGGCCAACAGTTGCGCCATCGTGCATTCGGATTCGGAAGAAGGCATTCAGCGGCTCAACCAGGAGGCCGCCAAGGTGATCGCCAACGCACGCCGCAGCGGCATGGAAATTCCGCCCGAACGCGCCATCCGCTGGCTCACCAGCAATGCCGCCAAAGCGCTCGGCATCGAGCAGCAGACCGGTGCATTGGAGCCGGGCAAGATGGGCGATGTCGTGGTGTGGAACGGCAATCCTTTCAGTTCGTATGCGCTGGCAGAACAGGTGTACATCGACGGTGCGCAGGTTTACGACCGGCACAACCGCGCCCTGCAGCCGGTGTCGGACTTCATGCTTGGCCAGGAGGTGGCACGATGAGCCGCGCCACCGTGGTGCGCCCGTGTTTGCGCGCGATCGCGGCGCTAGCCATGGCCATGCTTGCATTGCAGGCCGCCGCCCAGCAGGTGTTGATTCGCGGCGCCACCGTGCACACCGCCACCGCGCAAGGCACGCTGCAGAACACCGACGTGCTGGTGCAGGGCGGCGTGATCCGCGCCATCGGCCGCAATCTGGCGGCACCTAGCGATGGCCGCGTGGTCGAGGCGAAAGGCCGGCCGTTGACGCCGGCCTTGTTCGGCGGCATCACCGAAATCGGCATCGAAGAAGTGTCCGGCGAAGAGAGTACGGTGGACAGCGGGGTCAAGCTGGCCGACCAGCCGATGCGCCCGGAATTCGACGTCACCCTGGCCTATAACCCGGACTCGGTGCTGGTGCCGGTCGCGCGCGTGGAAGGCATCGGCTTCACCGCGTTGGGGGCGACCACCAGCGGCGCCTTCATCGCAGGCCAGGGCGGCATCGTGCGGCTGGATGGCAGCCCGGATCCGCTAGGCCCACATGCGCTGTTTCTGCGGATTGGTGCAGCGGCGTCCGATCTCACCGGCAGCTCGCGCGCGGCGCAATGGATGTTGCTCGATCAACTGGTTGCCGAAGCGCGCGGACGCATCCCGGCCGATTCGCCGCATGCCTTGCTGACCCCGGTTGGACGCGGCGTGCTGGCCAACTATCTGGCCGGCCAGGGCCGTATCGTGGTGCAGGTAGAACGGGCAGCCGACATCCGCCAGCTGTTGCGCTGGGCGCAGCGCGAGAAGGTGCGCATTGCCATTGCCGGCGGTGCCGAAGCATGGAAGCTCGCGCCGCAACTGGCGCAGGCCAAGGTACCGGTGCTGGTGGACGCATTGGCGGATCTGCCATCGACCTTCGATCAGATCGGCGCGACGCTGGAAAATGCCGCACGGCTGCGCGCTGCCGGTGTGGAGGTCAGCTTTACCCAGAACGGCGACGCCTCGCATAACGCACGCAAGCTGCGCCAGCTGACCCGCCAATGGCCTGCCATGGGAATCCGGCCTGGCCGGCCTGACCCGGGTGCCGGCGGAAATCTTTGGCGTGGGCGATCGCATCGGCAGCATTGCGGTGGGCAAGCAAGCCGACTTGGTGCTGTGGGAAGGCGACCCGCTGGATGTTGCGCACTATGCCGAGCAGGTCTGGCTGGGCGGCCGCGATATGCCGATGCGATCACGCCAGAGCGAGCTGCGCGACCGCTACATGCAAGCAGGCCGGCCCGCTGCCGCGTGCCTATCTGAAGTAAGCGCGCCGTGTTTCGTTGAAGCGCTGCGTGAGCAGCATCTTTGCTCACACCGGTGTGTCGGGGCAGCGTGTGCCGGCGCACTGCTTTACCGCTCCGCTGCTCTGCAGGCGCAATGCGCTCGCCAAGGATGGCGCACGCGCCGGACAGGTGCCTTGCTGGCATCGCTGTTCGCGTTATCTCTGCTGTTGCTGCCGCTGTCGGCCTTGGCCCAATCGGGATGAATCGACCGGCAGGGCAAGCTAATTCCTGATTCGCCCAGCCGCAAGATGGTTCAGGACCTCGGCGCCAGCCGGCTGCTGACCTCCGATGCGGCTGGGCGGCAACGTGGAACACGCACAGCGACACCATGCCGCACTTCAACGAAGTGGATCATTTCGGCGCGGCAGCCTGGGCGATGTGCTGGCGGTGATTCTGGTCTACTGCGGGCTGCGTGGCATGCTTACACTCGCGCCACGCTGAGCCTGCGTGCTGGCCGTCGGTACCGGGTACTTGATCGAAGGCCTGCGGCGATCCACCTGGCCGATCGCCTGGGGCTGCGGCCTGGCAGCGCCGCCTACATCACGCTGGGCATATCGCCACGCTGCACGATCTGCCGATGTACTTGATCGGCGGTGGTCTGGCGTATAAGGGCGATGTGCTGTCATAGCGTGCTGCCGCGTCTTGCCGGCGGCGTTCGCTGCAGTGATGCAGCCCATCAGGCCTATCGCATGTTTTCGGTTTCGTTCCTGGAAATGCCCGGCAACCTTGGCGTTTCGCCCTGGCCGATGCCACGTGCCTGCATTGGCGCTGCACGACCGTGAGTACGCTCTTCCAAGGTGGCGGCTGGCGTTCGATCGAGCGCGACGTGTTGCGTCAGGCACCCGCCAATCTTCAACGCGGGATGGAAGCGGTGGGCGGGCCCCTGATTCTCACCGCCGATGCGCTGCTGTTCCAGCCGCATGCGTTCAATGTGCAGACCCGGTCGCTGAGCGTGCCTCTTCGGAAAATCATGGCGATTCAGCCCTGCTGGACGCGCCTGTTCGGCCTGCTGCCGATCGCACCCACATCGCTGGCGCTACGGTCGAGCGACGGAAACGAACATCGCTTCATGATCGGCAAGCGCGAACAATGGATGGCCGACATCGCCTCGACACGGGATGCGTTGCGCTGAGCCCCTGCAATGAAGCCGCTCAGCCATAGAGCAGCTAGCAACGCGACTGCGCCCGCCGCCAGCAGGCAGCGGCCGGTGATCGGTGCGGCATGCACCGCTCGTGCACTGCGGTTGATATGCGCTGTGCACGCCCACCTGATAACGGCTCGCTACGTTTTGCTGGCCTGTGTGGATGCGCGCGCCCTTCCTGCCAATTACTATCGATTGCAGTTGCCCACTGTGCCGACGGTCTGCGATGCCTCGCATTACCCACTCCAAGCTTGATTGCTGGAATAACGAAGCGTGCGCACGTTCTTTCGTCTCCGGCGCTCGCCTAGCATCGCGCTCTACATCCGCAAGGTAACCACCATGCCCCGCAATTGCCTGACCACCTTCGCCTGCGCGCTGTTGCTCTATGCCGGCGTCAGCGCACCTGCGCTGGCCGAATTCGGTGTCAGCCGCAGCGGCGACCGCGTCATCGTCGACAGTGGCGCCGAGCTGGTGTTTTCGGTCGATGCACACAACGGCGATATCGTGTCGATGCGCTACCGCGACACCGAACTGCAGACCACCGAATCGAAGGGCTCGCACATCGCTTCGGGACTAGGCAGCGCCAGCGTGGATGCACGCGTCGTGGATGAGACGATCGTGGTGTCGGCCAAGGCCGGCGATCTGATCCAGTACTACATCGCGCGCAAGGGCCGCAACGCGATCTACATGGCCACCTATGCGCCAACCTTGCTACCCGTGGGCGAATTGCGCTTCGTCGCCCGCTTGAATGTGTCCAGGTTGCCGAATGCGCAGCAGGAGCCCGATTCCAATGTCGGCACGCCGATCGAAGGCAAGGATGTATTTCTCCTGCCGGATGGGCGCACCAGTTCCAAGTTCTATTCCGCCCGTCGCATGATGGACGACCAGATGCATGGCGTTAGCGGCTCCGGGGTTGCAGTGTTCATGCTGATGGGCAACCGCGAGCGCAGCGCGGGCGGTCCCTTCTTCAAGGACATCGCCACGCAAAAGACGCGCGAAACGCATGAGCTCTACAACTACATGTATTCCGATCACACCCAGACCGAAGCGTTTCGCGGCGGCCTTCATGGTGTGTACGGGCTGTTGTTCACCGATGGCGGCGCGCCGTCCAGTGCGCAATGCAACACCGAGTTCGTCGATGCCACGCTGGGGCTGAGCGGCTATCTGCCGGTGAGCGGGCGCGGCGAGCTGAGCGGGCACGTCAGTGGCGTACTGCCCGGCCAGCCAGCCGTCATCGGTTTGCACAACGCGCAGGCGCAATACTGGGCTGCCGCCGACGGCAGCGGCGATTATCAGGTTGCCGGTGTGCGTCCGGGGCGCTATCGCATGACGCTCTACCAGAACGAACTGGAAGTGGCACAACGCGACATCGAGGTTTCCGCCAACGCCACCGCGCACGCCACACTGCAGGCGGCTTCCTTACCGGGCACGCTGAAGTGGCAGATCGGCATTGCCGACGGCACGCCGGCTGGGTTTGGATATGCGGATCTATTACCGCATGCGCACCCTTCCGATGCGCGCATGCGCTGGTCTGCGACGACCTACACCGTCGGGTCGAGCAGCCTGAGCAGCTTTCCCGCAGTGCAGTGGCGCGGCATCAACACCCCAAGCCGGATCGACTTCAGCCTGGCCCCCAAGGAGGTACGCGGTTATCGCCTGCGCATCTTCGTGCCGTTAGCACAGGGCAGCGCACGCCCGCAGATCAGCGTGAATGCGCGCTGGAACGGCCCGGTGCCTGCCGCTCCCACGCAACCGAAGACACGCGGCATGACGCGGGGCACCGCGCGCGGCAACAACACCGTGTACGAGGTGGACATTCCCGCCGCTGCCTTGCAGGCCGGCAACAACCGCATCGAGATCGGAATCGCCTCCGGCTCACCGGACAACGGCTACCTCAGCCCGGCAATCGTGTTCGATAGCATCCAGCTGGTGGCCTTGTAACAGCGACCGACAACACGACCGCTCGCCACTGACGAGATGACCAAGGCCGCTCTCAATTGGCTGCGATCGACCCGGTCAGCGACACCGTGCCCATACCACCTGTGATTTCGAAGCCACCCTCCACCACCTGCAGATACAGATCGCTGCTGTAGCGGCCATCGCCACTGCGCAACGCCTGCAACCTGGTCAAGAAAGCTTTGAGGTCGACATTGACATTTCCCTTGGCCGGCAGCGCATTGCTATTGCCCGCAGTGCCATGCGGAATGAAGGTGTACACGTAGTAGCCGGCAGCCGAATTATTGCCCTCCCACAAATCGTAGGTGACGCCGCCCGAGGTGATGGCGTTGGCGGTGCCCAAGGTACCCAGCGGATACGAATTGTTGGCGCCCCAGATCATCACTTCCAGCTGCGGGTTGCCTTTGCTGGCGTCCTTACGAAAGAACAGGTCGTAGGCAAAATCGCCAGTCTGCCCGCTGCCCTTGGTGGCGAATGCCAACGCACCGCCGAGGCGGGCGATCTTGGATACCTGATGTGGAAAGTAACTATCGGGGGCAGGATTCATCGTGTAATGCCAACCGCGGCAGATCGCCGGGTAGCCATACAAGTTGCCGCCAGGCAGGTTGTAGGAGATGGTCAGGCTCGGCGTGCGGCCGGTGCCGAAGGTGGCCTGGATGTTGTTACTGCTGTCGTTGAAATTGTTGTTGAATGCGTACTGCGTGCCATAGACCTTGGTCTGGCCGGTGTAGGCACTGGCACCGGTAGCGACCAGCACCAACGCCAGCGCAACGGCGCGCGGCAACCGACCACAACGGGCAAACAGTAGCGAAGAGGAACGGGTGTGCATGTGCATGTGTGTACTCCGCAAATGGATGGACCAACCACGCCGACCGGTCTCGGCATGACGCCGAGGCGGGGGCGAACGAACCTTGCGCATCCGGCGCAATGGCGCCTGCGCGTCACCGACCAGATGTCTGCGCACTGACGGGGCGCAGACGCGGCCATCCCTGCAGACCGGTCACCGAGGTCATCGTAGCCTCATCCGATGTGCGACGCCGACGCTGCAGGCGCCACGCATACGATCACCTTCATCTTGTGGGTCGAGATTCGCGATGCGACGCTCGGGGTTGGACCCTAGCAGTAGCGTTGCGCGGGGAGCTATAGCGATTCCGGCAGCCCTAGCCATCCAAGCGCTATAGCGGCCTTGCACTCCGAGCGTGCGCTGGCTAGCACTTGGGTACCAGGATAGATGGGCAGCGACAGGTCTTGCACCAAGACTCCGGGGCGTCCAGGCGGCAAATGGTGCACAGCCACATGCATCGACCCCGCCCTGGCATGCCGACACGGCATCACCTGCTCAAGCAGTGACTCTCCAACGCCTTGGGCAGCCAGATCTTCGACAACGCGATGCAGGCCAGCTTCGCGATCCTCAACGACTACAAGCCGATCCGACAGACTGCAGGCCACACCTCGCCGTTCGCGCTACGGGTGATCGACACGCTCAACCTGTTCGCCGGCCAGGGCATCACCGCCGTCGAAGCAGTGCGCCTGCGCGATCAGGGCCAGGGCGTGGCAGCCATCCGCACGCGCCTGGAACATCTGGCCGAGCATACCTATGGCTACATGATCCCACGCGATCTCTACTACCTGCGCGCACGCGCGCGCACCAAGGGCGATCGCAGCGTCGGCCTGATCGGCACCGCGCTGGGTAGCGCGCTGGACATCAAACCGGTACTGCGCGCCTACCGCGGCGTCACCGAGCCGGTGGCCAAGCTCAAGGGGTTCGAGTCCTCAGCGGAGAAGCTGTTCGGCTTCACCGTGCGCAAGATCCGCGAAGGCCTGATGACACCGACGGTGTGCGTGGGTTACGGCGGCGAGATCGCCGAGCTGCATGCCCTGCCCGGCTACGCCGCACTGCAGAATGCCTGCCAAACCCATGGCGTGGAAGTGTTCGAAAGCGTGATGAGCCTGACCGGCATGGTCAATGTCGGCAAAGGCGCTCTGGCGGTCGCATTTGCTGCCGAGCCACACAGGTTTTCGGCCTGACACATGGTCAAGGGCGCGGATGCCCTCGCCGCACGCGGAGCACGCGGCGCACGCATTTGTGGGGGGCTCGATGACGGCCCCCACGCAGCCAACAACCCCGCAATCGGCTAAGGCACCGCATCAGGCAGCTTGCTGCTGGTCGTCTTGAAAACGGAGCGGACTCACGGGCAGACGGCCACCTTCCATTGCGGCGGCAACGCGTCGAATCGATGGAGTGGGCGACGTACTAGAGATCGTAAGACAGCACGTCTTCGAAACCGAATGTGTCGAAATTTTCGATGCGCGAGGGATACAGGCGACCGACCAGGTGATCGTATTCGTGTTGCACCACGCGTGCATGGAAGCCTTCGGCCTCGCGCTCGATCGGGCTGCCGTCGGGTGCAACGCCGCGGTAACGAATGTAGCGATAGCGTGGAATGACGGCGCGCAGGCCGGGGATCGACAGGCAGCCTTCCCAGCCATTTTCCATCTCTTCCGACAGCGGTTCGATCTGCACGTTGGCCAACGCCGTACGCGGGACTGCGGGTGCTTCCGGATAGCGTTCGCTGGCTTCGAAACCGAACACCATCAATTGCAGATCCACCGCGATCTGTGGCGCTGCCAGACCGACGCCACGCGCATCGTCCATGGTGTCGAACATATCGGCCACCAGCGTGTGCAACTCGGCGCTGCCCAGGTGGGTGACCGGCGGCGCCACACGCAACAAGCGCTTGTCGCCCATGCGGATAATGTCTCGAATCATGCGTGTGCTCCTGAAGATCGTGGCGTGGATTTTAGAGCGGCTGACAGCCGCTCGCGAGCTGTCTTCCGACTGGTGTGAGCGGAGCACAGAAACCGTCGCTTACCAGCGATACGTGCTGCACCGGGCACGACCGCCCGGGCTGACGATCAGCGCAGTCGTTCTGTTACCGCTCCTGAAGTTGCTTAGCGGAGTACGTGTGCAGCAGCTTGTTCATCGTGACACTGTGGATGAGTGTGCTGCGTTTGATCGTCAACGTTGCAGCCAAGGTGGCCACGCGACGCCGGTGTTGCGCGCCGGTTGAACATGTCAGCGGCGGATGCATTGACCGGCCTCGTCCAGCAGACGCTCGCCGTCTTCCTTGACGAAGCCGTGCGTGGCTGGCGGCAACAGGTCGAGCACCACTTCGCAAGGGCGGCACAAGCGCGTGCCGCGCGGGGTCTGTACGAATGGGCGGTTGATCAGGATTGGATGCGCGAGCATTGCATTCAACAATGCCGCGTCGTCCAGAGTGGGATCGTCGAGTCCCAGTTCCAGATACGGCGTGCCTTTCTGGCGAATGGCGTCGCGAACCGTGATGCCGGCAGCGGCAATCAGCGACTGCAGCGTCTCGCGGCTTGGCGGGTGTTGCAGGTAGTCGACAATCTGCGGTTCGACGCCGGTGTGGCGAATCAGCGCAAGGGTGTTGCGGGAGGTTCCGCAGCCGGGATTGTGGTAGATGACGGCGTGCATGGGTGGCCTGGCGCAGGGTTGGTTGATGGTTGATGGGCTGCGGGCAACTGCTGTCCGACAACGCCGAGCGGCCAGTGTAGGAGAGGCATATCGGTATGCCGAGCGCTGAGCGCATGTGTGCGTTAGCGAGTGGGTGATGGCACCCGGCAAAGCTGGCTGGCGCACACGCCTCGAGAGGCGGCGCGTCGCTCATGCGCCCCTTCGAGTCCCCATCTACCAGCGGGAGATGGGGTTGCAGCCTACTTCTACGAGGACCTGGATTTTCCGCGCGGCAACGGCGCAGGCGTGCGGCCGGCAATGCACAGTGCCCACGAACGTGTCTGCGTCTGTACCTTCTCCCGCGCCAAGAATCCGACTGCCTCCAGGTCACGTGTCGCTCTTGCTTCCCAAAAAGTCCCAGGCCACAGGCCGATCGGTCGCTTTTTAAGTGCTGTTTTGCCTTCGGCGAAAACCGTGCCAAAAGATTGACGCCAGTCACGGATTCATGATTCAGTCATGAACACACTGAAATGCAAGGATTCTCCCGAGCGCCGGTGGCAGCACGGCGTTTTTTTACCTGTTGGACCCAAGGAAACCCCAACGATGATGAGCTTTCGCAAGTCCGGATGGATGCTGTCCGGTGTGTTGTGTCTCGTGTGCCTGCCGGCGATCGCCGCAGCGCAGGAAACAGCCGCCAGCAGTTCCAAGGTCGGTATCGATCCCACCACCGGCAAGTTGCGCCCGCTGACCGACGCCGAGAGCGCGGCGCTGGATCAGCAGGCCACCGCGGCCACCTCCGCAGCCCGTAGCAGCGCCGCGCGCACGTCGGTTCCGCAGACCGAGGCGGCCGCACGCGCTACCGAGCGTCGCCTGCCCAACGGCACCATGGCGCGCAAGCTGCCGGCCACCCAGATGAGTTCCCTGACGGCAACCCGCCAGGCCGACGGACGCATCGTCATCGAACACAGCGATGACGCCGCTGCCACCCAACCCGCCCACGCCGAGCACGGAGCGCTGCCGCATGAATAAGCCCTTGTTGCTGTTGTCCCTGGCGTTAGCCGCCGCATTGGCACCGCTGCATGCAGCGGCGGCCACTGTCACGCTGATCAATGGCGATGCCGGCACTGTGGTCGGTTTGAATGACCCGACCCCTGCTGCCCCGCTGGGCGGCAATCCGGGGCGCTCGATCGGTGAGCAACGCCGCATCGCGTACCAGTACGCCATGGACCTGTGGGGCGCGGTGCTGCAGAGCAATGTCGAGATCAAGGTCTATGCCTCGTTCGCACGGCTCACCTGTACCGCCACCGGCGGCACGCTGGGCCAGGCCGGCCCGAACTGGATCGTCAACAACTTCCCCGGCGCCAAGGCCAATACGCTGTACCCGTCCGCGCTGGGCGATGCGATCGCCGGGCAGGATCTGGTGCCGGATCCGGCCGATCCGGCCGACGTGTTTTCGCAGTTCAACGGCGACCTGGGCAAGGACGATTGCCTGGCCGGTTCGGGCTGGTATCTGGGTCTGGACGGCAAGACGCCCGCAGGCCAGATCAACTTCCTCAACGTGGTGATGCACGAGCTCGGCCACGGTCTGGGCGCGACCGGCTTCCTCAACAAGACTACCGGCGTGCTGGGTTCGGGCAGCGGCTTGACCGACGTCTACACCTCGCAGGCCTACGACAACGTCCAGAACAAGCGCTTCGACGATCCGACAATGACCAACGCCCTGCGCGCCGAAGCGATGCGCACGCCCGGTCGCACGGTATGGGCCGGGACGCGCGTGAACCGCGAGGCGGCGTTGATTCTGGATCCGCGCACGCTGCTGCGCGTGACCGCACCGGCCAGCGCTGCCGGTAAATTCGAAGTGGGCTTTGCCAGCTTCGGACCGCTGGCCACGGCAGCGAATTTCCCGGCACGCGCGGTGGTGACGGTCAACGATGGCGTGGCAGCTGCATCGGCCAGCGATGGCTGCGAAACACCGTTCGTCAATGCTGCCGATGTGGCTGGCAAGGTCGCACTGATCGACCGCGGCACCTGCGCGTTCGCGATCAAGGTGAAGAACGCGCAGCTCAATGGCGCAGTGGGCGTGATCGTCGCCAACAACGCGGCCGGTGTGCAGACGATGGGCAATGCTGCACCGCCGATCACCGACATCACCATCCCCGCCATCATGGTCTCGCAGGCCGATGGCGCCCGCCTGAAGACCGTCTCCGTGGTCGCAGCGCTGTACGAAGATCCGGAGTTGCTACAGGGCACCGACAGCGCCGGCCGCACGCGGCTGTATTCGCCCAGCGTCGTGGCCGGCGGCTCGACGTTCTCGCACTTCGATACCGATCTGCAGCCGAATGCGTTGATGGAACCGTTCGACACACCGGAAGTGCAGGCGCACGTCAACGTCGACCTCACCCCGGCGCTGTTTGCCGATATCGGGTGGACATTGAACAGCGGGCCGGCCAAGTTGGGCAGCTGCAGCACGCAGGTGCCGACGCTGGAGACCGGCGGCCTGATTCCGGGTGCGAACGTCTCTGCCGAAAGCAGCCTGTGCAAAACGCAGAACGTCGGCAACCGCCTGGGTTACCTGACCTGCATGGACGAGCACGTGCGTGAGCTACAGAGCCAGGGCGTGATCAGCCGCGCGCAACAGGCGGCGGTCTTTGTCTGCGCCACCAAGGTACGTCCGTAAGCGACACCCGTGATGTCTGCCGTGGTGTGATGCGAACGGCGCCGAAAGGCGCCGTTCGTTTATCCGTACTCGTGCTGTTCAGTGCATGCCAGCCGATCGATACAGCGTTGCAACACCTCAGAAAACACAAGCCATAAGCGCGAGAGCGCCATGCTCGATGCCGCCATCTGCCTCGCGCCCCACTGCATACAACTGCCGCATGTGACGACGCCGTCCTGCTACGTCTCTGCACCGGGCGGCAGCCCGAACACGTCACGCAGATAGCGCAGATACCCACTGTCATCGCACATGCTCTTGCCGGGCGAATCGCTGAGCTTGGCCACCGGCTGGCCATTGCAGCGGACCATCTTGATGACGATCTGCAGCGGCGTCGGTCCCAGATCGTTGGTCAGGCTGGTGCCCACCCCGAAGGCCAGCCGGCAGCGGGTGTGGAAATGCGCGTACAGGCGCATCACCTTGTCGATATTGAGCCCGTCGCTGAACACCAGCACCTTGGTGCGTGGATCGATGCGGTGCGCTTGCAGGTGCGCGATAACGCGCTCGCCCCATTCGAACGGATCGCCCGAATCGTGGCGCATGCCATCGAACAGCTTGCAGAAATACAGGTCGAAGTCGCGCAGGAACGCATCCAGCCCGACCACGTCCGACAATGCAATGCCCAGGTCGCCACGGTATTCGCGCGCCCACGATTCCAGCGCAGCCACCTGCGAATCGCGCAGCCGCGGCCCCAATGCCTGGAACGCCTGCAGATACTCGTGCGCCATCGTGCCCAGCGGGGTCAGCCCATACCGCTTGGCGAAATACACGTTGCTGGTGCCGACGAACTGCTCGCCCAGACCATCGCGCAACAGCGGCAGCAGCTCGCCATGCCACTGCCGCGAGTAACGCCGCCGGGTGCCGTAATCGGCAATCTTGCAGCCGGCCGGCATGCTGCGCAGGCTGCGCACCTTCTCGCGCAGGCGGTTGCGGCCTTCTTCGAAATCCGGTTCGGAGTTAGTGCGGAACCAGACCTCGTTGATGATCGCCAGCAGCGGCACCTCGAACAGGATGGTGTGCAGCCACGGGCCGCGGATGGTCAGCTCGATCTCGCCGGGATGGGTCTGCGATGCGGTCAAGCTCAGATACTTGCGATCCAGATGGAACAGCGCCAGGAAGTCAGCAAAATCCGGCTTGATGAAGCGCAGGCCACGCAGGTAATCCACTTCGTCTTCGCGCAGCCGCAACAGGCACAGCGCATCGATCTCGCGTGAGATCTCATCGATGAACTGCGCCAAGTCCACGCCGGGAGTGCGGCATTTGAAGCGGTAATCCACCTGCGCTGCAGGATGCTGGTGCAGCACCGCCTGCATCATGGTGAATTTGTACAGATCGGTGTCGAGCAGCGAATGGATGATCATGCCGCCCGATTATGCCCGCTGCAGCGATGACCGCACGTGCACTGTTGATGACCCAAGTGACAGCGCTCTGCACCGCCGTTACGCCTGATGCCTAACGGCGGTGCTCGCCAGAGGCGCCAGTGATGCTCCAACAATTGCGAGTGGTGCATCCAACACGGGATGCGTGCAGTGCGATCCCAGCGCGCAGCCGCCGCTGCGCGTCTGCCGCGCAGCTCAGCTCAGCGCGATGTGCATCGGAATCTAACGTTGCGGACCACCGTAGCGGGCAGTCGTCAGCGCATGGAGACGGCGCCCGGCAAACGCAATGTGCGCGTCATGCGTGCCGATACCGCGCACCGCCCGCCTAAGTGTGGCGGCGAGCGCGGTCACTTCATTAGCCGCTATCAGCGGGCCAGCACCTGCTCCGCCGGCTTGCCCTGTACGGTGAAATCGCTGTCGCCCGGGCCGCCGGCCTTGGGGTCGGTGTACCAGCACCACAGCGCGATACCCTCCACGCCGTGCGCCTGCAGCACCTTGCGCCACTGCTGCAGCACCTGCAGCTGCAGGCGCGTATCGACCGCGGCCGTGCGTTGTTCCGGGCTTTCCCACGGCGCCGCCAGACTGCCACGCGCCGAACGCAGTCCCAGCTCGGCCACCCACACCGGCTTGCCCACGCGCTGACCCAGTTGCTGCAGGCGTTGCGCGGCAGCGGTCATTTCGGCGGCACGCGCATCGGCAGCTTCGGACAGGCGCGGATACAGACTGGTGCCCACTGCGTCGAACAACGACCAGTAGCGAAAACTCTCTGCGTGCTCCATGCCATCGGCCACATACAAGAGCTTGCCGGTATAGACCTTGCGCACTGCCGCGACCAGTGCCGGCCATTGCGGCGCATCCTGCAACTTGCGTAACTCGGTACCGATCACCAGCGCTTCGGCGTGTTCGTCCTGGGCCAACTTGGCCAACGGCAGCAATGCTGTCTGGTACGCCGCGAACCAGGCAGACGGGTCGGTGGGCGCGGCATCGCCAGCCCAGTGCCCCGGAATCCAGAGATGCACCTTGAGCGTCGGCTGCAAGCCGGCCTGGCGGCTTGCAGCCAACCCAGCGCGCATGGCCTCCACACTGCTGTCGCTGCCCAATACCGGGTCGTTGGACTGCGGGTTGGCCTGCCACACGAAGGCGACCAGCAGCGCCTTACTGGCGCCGGTCTTGGCTAATGCATCCAGCGACTGCGTTGCAGCCGGGCTTTCCCATGGTGCGTTCGCGGACACCTTGACGTTGGCGCCCATCCAGGTGGGCGCGGCGACATTGCAGCCATTTGCCAGCAGACACACGCCGATCAATGCTGCGATGCCTACAACGCGCTTGAACATGCAGCAGACACCTCGGCAGTTGGCCGCACCGCGTGTCGGGCGCACGCCTTCGCACGCAAGGATGCATTGTTCTTGTCAGACGGCACCACCGTGGCCGCCGGGTTGACCGCCTCGGCACTGTCGGCAGGCGCCGAGGCAGTTGGCGCGACGGCGCCGTTCTCGGCCATCGCCGGCTGCTGCACCCCACCAGCATCCTGCGCAGCAGACGCGACCGATGCACGCACCGGCAGCGACACCGGCGAGGTCACGGCAACGGCCCCGTCTTGCATCGAGGATTGTTCGTCGGTCGCTACGGCACGCATCCAGCCACCCCAGCCCTGCGGCTGCATCCAGACCGCGCCGAGCAGGCCCAGCAGCAACAATCCGGCCGCCTGGCCGCGTTGGTCGGCGCGTAACGCGCGCAACAACAGCGCCGCCGGCACCCACAACAGCAGCAGGGCATCGAAGCCGGCCCAGCCGAACGCGAACGACAACGCTGCCGCGCAGATCACGGTGCCGGCACTGGCCACCACGCCACGCGTCAACGCACCGCTGCGCGCGCGCGTCACCAGCGCCAATATCGGGAAGCACACCACTGCCGCGACGCCCCAACGTACCGCCGGCAACCAGCCCTCGGCATGAGCGGCCAGCGGCAACGGCAGCGGGTGTGAGACCTGCGCAACGCTGGACAGCGTCGGCCACGGCGCATTGAACACGACCAGATTCACATACGCCCACATGCCGACCAGGAACACGACCGGCAGATAGCACACCAGGTAAAACGAACACGGCGCCTTGCGCAGCATCTGCGGCGGCATGACCAGCAGCAGCCACGGCGCGACCATCGTCGACAGCGCCAGCGTCTGCAGGTCCAGGCACAGCAGAATGCATAACCAGCCGGCAATGCGCAGATAGGTGAAGGCTTCCACCGGCGCCTGCAGCCGGCGCAAGGTGCGGCACAGACCGTAGAAGGCCAGCAACCCCACCGCCTGGCTACCGCCTGCAGCGATCGGCAGCAGAAACAGCGGATTGCAGCCCACCAGCAGCGTCAGACCGCTGGCCCAGCCACGCCCGAACACACCCGCCAGATCGCGCCACAGCAGCGACAGGAACAGCGCATTCGCAGCCACCGCCACGCACGGCCAGACCTGGACCGGCAGATTCCAGCTGTGCAAGGTAAGATCGACTGCCCACGCCAACAACCCGGCCGCCGGCACCCCGAGACCCGGCGCAAGCGCTGGCGCCCCCGTGCCCACCGACTGCACCAGCAACGGCTGACTCAGCAGCGACAGCGCCACCACGGCCACCAGGAACGCCGATAGCCCGCTCTCGCGACGCTGCGCAACCGGCTCACTCTTCGAGTGCGGCGCGGCGCTCGTTTTCCGAATGCTTGCTGATGCCATGCGTGGTCTTCTCCCAATAGAACGGATTGTGGATCAGCTGCCAGAGACCCTTGTAGGCGGCGATCGATTGCAACGCCCAGTAGAACGGCACCGTCAGCGCGTACGGCGCCAGCTTGAAGTAGTCGCGTTTGAACGCCGCGACCAACGTGATGTAGATGAAGAACCCATTGGCCAGCAGAAGATTGACCAGCGAGACCGCCGCAAGCCACGGCGGGAAGAAGCGTTCGAACATCGCGGTGCCGGTGAGCGCCCACACGGCGTACAGCGTCCACAACACCGGCACCCCCAGTGCAGTAAAGAAACCGCCGCCGATGAAGAACTGGAAACCCCAGAACCCCTTGAACCCGGTACTGCGGTACAGATGCACCGGGTCGCGCATATGCACCAGCCAGGTCTGCATATACCCCTTGAGCCAGCGCGAACGCTGCCGGATCCAGTTGGGAACGCTGACGTTGGCTTCTTCGAATGTGGTGGAATTGACCACGTTGACGCGGTAGCCGTTCTGGATCAGCCGCACGCCCAGGTCGGCGTCTTCGGTGACGTTGTACGGGTCCCACGCGCGCACCTGGCGCAACACATCCAGACGGAAGTGGTTGGAGGTGCCGCCCAACGGAATGGGAATACGCAGGTATTCCAGCGCAGGCAGGTAGAAGTCGAACCAGAGCGTGTACTCCAGCGTGAACATCCGCGTCAGCCAGTTTTCGTCGGCGTTGTAGTAGTTCAGCCGCGCCTGGATGCACACCACATCCTTCTCGGCCTTCTGGAATGCCGCCACCACGCGCTTGAGCTGATCCGGCTCGGGTTTGTCTTCGGCGTCGTAGATGGTGAGCAGTTCGCCGCGCGCAAAGTGCAACGCGTAATTGCAGGCCTTGGGTTTGGTCTTGGGCTGCGACGGCGGCACCCGGATGATTTCGAAGAAGGCTTCCAGGCCGAGTTTCTTGGCCGCCTCGATGGTTTCGAAGTCGTCGGCTTCCAGCACCAGCTTTACGTCCAGCTTGCTGATCGGGTAATCCAGCTTGCGCAGCGCATTGGCGAGGATCGGCAGGACTTCCGGCTCCTTGTACATCGGCACCAGCACGGTATAGACCGGCAGGTCGTCGTCGTTCAAGGCAGCCACTTCGTCTTCGTTGACCTTGATGTCGATGCGGTGGCGCGAGCCGAACCACACCAACAGCAACTTCAACCCAAAGGTGGCAAGAAAGCCCAGCGCCACCAGCACATTGACGACGATCAATGCCGGCACCGGAAACAGCACCAGCGCAATCAGCAGCAGCGCGGCGATCGCCCACAGCGTGTACTTCTGCCCACGCGTGACGACCTGGCGTGCCGAGTACGTCGGCGCATGTGCCGCAAGCAAGTTCAGCGCATTGTCGGTGAGCTGCTCTTCGGCGTAGCGCTGCAGGCTCCAGATGATGTCGAACTTGGCGGTACCGACAAAGCGCACGTTTTCGCCGTAATGTGCCCGCGCCCAGGCGAACAACGCCGGATCCGGGTCGGCCACCGCCAGCACCAGCACGCCGCCCTCGTCCCGCCACGGCAACACCAGGCGTTGCGCGTAGCTATCCAGATCGCCGGGGGTCAGCAACGCGGGATCCGGTGGCTGCTGTATCAGATCGATGAATTGCAGCCCGAAGTGCGCCGCAACGATGGCGTAGAACCGCTGCGCCGGCACGCCGCGCTGGGCCAGGATCACATCCCCCAGGCGCGAGTTCCAGCGTTGCTGCAAGGCCAACGCCGAGCGCAGCTGTTCATCGGTGATGACGCCTGCCGAAACCAGCGCACGACCCAGCAGACCGCGTTCGCGGCCGATGTCCGGCGCGCGTCCCAGCGCTTCCATTTCGCAGGTGACCGTCATGTGGGGGAGTCCTCAGAAACGCCACCAGGCGGCCACGAATGGCCCGCCCGCAGCACCGGTATTGCGGCCCATCACCGGCTGCTGATACCCCACTTGCCACTGGCTGCCACCCGGCGCCGTGTACAGCGTGGACAGCTGCAACTTGGTGAGGTCGTAGTTGGTGCCGGTGGCGACGAAGCCCACGCCGCCAGCACTACCGGCAACGTCGAAGTTGCCACGCCCGTTACCCAACCCTTGGATCACGTTCAGTTCGCCCAAGAGCAACCAACTCGGGGTCAGGCTCAGACCTGTAGACGCGTCCACACGCACTTCGTCCGAGGCCGCACTGCCGCGCAGGCGGACCGCCCCGCCCAGATCGACGTAACCGTTATGGTCGCCCAGCGTGTAACCGCGGCCGCGGCTGTAGCGCAACTCAAGACCATAGTCACCGAGGCCGAGCGCAGGGTCGGAATTGGCGGAAGGATTGTTCGGGTGGTAGGTCTTGCTACGCCCATACGCGGGGATGCTCACCAGCGCCTGGACTGAACTGCGCCACACATCGTTCTGCGCGCTCGGCAGCGCATAGCGCAAGCCAATTTCCTGATCGGCAAAACCGGTCGTCGTGGTTTGCTGACGGCCGTTGACCGCATCGTGGTTGCTGAAACCCACGTCGTTGAAATAGAAATTGCCGATGAAGCTGAGCTTCTCGGTCACACCATGCTCGACGTATACGTTGAGCTGATCCTGACGGCTGCGACCGTTGCCGTCGAACTGCTGGCCATCGCCAAAGGTCGTGCGGTGATGACTGTCGTCGAACCACCCACGGCCATCGCTATGCAACGCCTTGACGATGACCAAGGTGTCGCCCTGCGGCTGGGTCCAGGCACCGGCCAGGGCGGTGCCCGGCAACGCAGCCAGCAGGCAGCTCAGCGCAAGCGCCGCTGCGAGCACGGACGGCGCACGCTGTGGCCTTGGATCGGAGTGACACGGCGAGCCAACCAAGCTGGACTGCAGCGGGTTGGCGCACGACTGACGTACCCGCGATTGCGGGTCGTTCTGTAAAGACATTGCACGATTCCTGATGGGGGACCCGGAAGGGACAGGAAGCTAGGGTTGATCACACTTCGGAGCAAAACGTATCACAGTTTCAGCCCGCGGCTCATCACTGATTTATCACAAATTTAACGCAAGCGAGGTCATTTCTTTTGCAACAGACGCGGCACCTGTGCAACGGCGTGGACCCAGATCGCAAGCCACACACCAAGCCGGGTGAACAGCCCACGCTGGCCGGCCTCGAACTTGCAAAAATAGCGCCACAATCCGCGATGTTTATGCCATTCCACGAAGAACGGCCGCGCGCGGCTGGAGACGCCGCGCACGTGCAGCACGTGCAGGTCGTTGGCCACCGCCACCAGGGCGCCGGCCTGGCGGGCACGCCGACACAGGTCCAGGTCTTCAGCATGCAGCCGGTAACTGCCGTCCCAGCCGTCCAGCCGGTCGAACAGGCTGCGCTGCATCAGCATCAACGCCCCGGAGATGGCATCCACCGGCTGCAAGGCCTGCGACGGATCGGCCGGCACCGCCAGATTGGCGGCGGCACGCGGCGCGCGCAGCATCGCGGCAAATGCCGGGTCGCGGCGGCGCACTGCCGCATCCGGACGCCCCTGCTCATCCACCTGTTCCACTCCCAGCAGCACCGCCGGATGTCCCGCTGCGCGGTCGCACAGCTGCAGCAAGGTGTCGCGTTCGACCATCAGATCCGGGTTGATGAACACCAGCCAGGGCGCCTGCGAGTCGCGCGCGCCCTGATTGCAGGCGGTGGCAAAACCGGGGTTATCGGGGTTGGCGATGAAATGCAGTCGTACATCGGCGAGTGCATGGCGTTGCACCACTTCCAGGGTGTCGTCGCTGGAGGCGTTGTCGACCACCCGGATCTCGCTGATGCCCTCGGCCGCGCGCAATCGCGACAGGCACGCATCGATGGTGCTGCTGCTCTGATAGGTGACGACGACGGCGGCGATCTGGACGGGAGTCATCCGGCCATTATCCGGTGCCGGAGCGGCGCAGCGCCATCTCGGGTTCGCCGCCGCACGCCGGGCGCTGTTGCGATTGCATTGCCTCGATGTTCGCGCGCCGCGTGGGAATTGCACCACGCCCCCCCACTTGCCAGCAGTCACTCGCGCGAAACGCGCCTTGCAGCCATGGCGAGCCATCGTCGCAAAGCGCATACTGCCGGCCCGGAGCCGCCCTGCGTTCTCCGTTTGTTACTTTTTGAGCGACCAGCAAAACGACTGCAGCCACCAGGCGAGCACGGGCAGTACTCGATGCATGGACCACGGGTACAGCGCGCGCCGCCTGCGTCCATCTGACAGCCAGACGTTCGCCGGTCGCTTTTGGTGCACTCCCACACCTGATTGTTGAGATGACGGTTAGCGACCTTGCGGTTTCGCGCTGCCTTTTCATTACCTGCATCGCGACTGCCTGATGGCCGATGCGATGCGACGACGGCCTGGCAGCGCCGTTCTTGTCCTTGACGGCGCGCGCGCCGTATCCGCCGCCTCACTCCCGATTTCCTGGTCTATACCACTCATCGACGCAGCACGGCTCCTGCGCGTGCCGGGAGTCAGGCCATGAACGTGCCGCACCAAGTGCATGGCATGAGCCTGGAATTGGCGCTGCCGGACTGGCCAGTGCTGGCCGCCGATGAAATCCAACGCGTGCTGGAACAGTTTGCGGCCGTGGGCCGCCTCGCTGCGGTGCGTTGGCATAGCGCGCGCCCGTTCTCGGCGGCGGCCTGTGTGGACACGGCAAGCGGCCCGGTCATCGTCAAACGCCACCACCGCAACGTGCGCAGTGTCGCCGCGTTACGCGAAGAACATAGCTTCATGGCGCACCTGCGTTGGGCCGGTGCGCCGGTGGTGGAGGTGCTGCACGACGCGCAGGGCCGCACCGCGCTGGCACACGACGATTGGGTGTACGAAGTGCAGCGTGTCGGCGCCGGGGACGACCTCTACCGTGATGCATTGTCGTGGACACCATTCACCGACATTGCGCATGCACAGGCTGCCGGCGCTGCGTTGGCGCAACTGCACAGCGCAGCATACGGCTTCGATGCGCCGGCGCGCTCCACCAACCTGCTGGTTGCCAATCTGCGGCTCTTTGCGCAGGCAGACCCCGTGCAGGCGTTGCGCGCTGCCTTGCCAACGCGGCCGCACCTGGCAGCAGCCCTGCAGTACCGCCCCTGGCAACACGATTTCGCCACCCATCTGCTGCCCTGGCATGCGCAAGCGTGGCCGCTGCTGTCGGCACCGGGCGCGCTGCGGCCGCTGTGGACGCATGGCGACTGGCACGCGTCCAACCTGCTGTGGGACAGCAAGGACGGATCTACCCGCGTCAGTGCCATCTTCGATTTCGGGTTGAGCGATTGCAGCAGCGCGCTGTTCGACCTCGCAACCGCCATCGAACGCAACCTCATCCCATGGCTGGGGCTGGATACCGGCGCACGTGCCAAGGCCGAGCTGGCTCAGCTCGACGCGCTGCTGGATGGCTACGCGCAGCATCGTCCACTGGATGCCAACGACATGCACCGCCTGGCCGCACTGCTGCCGATCGTGCATGCCGACTTCGCCTTGAGCGAAATCGAATATTTCGCCGGCATCACGCGGTCGTCTGCCAATGCCGACATCGCCTATCACCGCTATCTGCTCGGCCATGCGGACTGGTTTGCCAGCGCCGACGGCCAGCAACTGCTTGAGCATCTGCACGCACGTGCGCGCCGGCTGCCGTGAGCGCCTTTCTTAATTTTTGTCGAGTCTTGCCAATGCCTGTGACCTTCCCTTTGATCTCCCGCTGTCCGCTCGCGCTCGCACTGGCGTTGTGCTGCAGCCCTGCCCTGGCGCAGCAGCGACCCGACGCCGATGCAGTCGAACTGGATGCGGTCAACGTGCGTAGCGAGCGCATGGAGACCAGCACGGCATTGAGCGGATTCGGCGCAACCCGGCTGCTGGACACGCCAGCCTCGATCGCGGTCATCGATCGTCAGCAATTGCTCGATCGTCAGGCGCGCGTGCTCAGTGAGGTATTGCGCGCCGATGCCTCCGCTGGCGATGCGTACGCGCCGATCGGCTATTACGAAAACTTCGTGGTGCGCGGCTATTCGCTCAATGCCGCCAACAGCTACCGCATCAATGGCATGAGCGCGGTGGGCGAACAATCGATCGCGCTGGAAAACAAACAGCAGGTGCAACTCCTCAAGGGTCTGGCCGGGCTGCAATCGGGCGTCAACGAGCCCGCCGGGCTGATCGACTACCGCACCAAGCGGCCCGAGCACGTGCGCAGCGTGACCCTGGGCACCGATGAGCAAGGCTCGCGTTATGCCGCCGCCGACCTGGGCGACTGGTTCGGTGCCGAACGCACGCTGGGCCTGCGGGTGAATGCCGCGCGCGAAGACATCAACAGCTATGTCGATCACGCGAACGGCTACCGCAATTTCCTGTCGCTGGCCGGCGACTGGAAGATCACCCCGCAGGCGCTGCTGGAGCTGGATGTGGAATATCAGCATCGGCAACAGCGCTCGGTGCCCGGCTACCAATTGCTCGGTGGCACGCAGGTGCCGCGCGATATCGATGTGCACCGCCTGCTCGGCTACCAGCCGTGGTCGCGGCCGGTGGAAATGGACTCGCTCAATGCCCAGCTGCGTTATGCCTATCAGTTCAACGACGATTGGCGTGCCACTGCCGAGGCCTCGCGCAGCCGTTCGACCATCAACGACTTCTCCGCGTTCGCCTGGGGCTGCTACGGCGCGGCAAGCTGTGCCGACATCGCCACACCGAACTTCTTCAGCGCGCAGGGCGAGTACGACGTCTACGACTACCGCAGCCCCGACGACATCCGCGTGCACGATCAACTGCGCGCCATGCTCGAAGGCCATGTGGTCACCGGCACGCTGGAGCATCACCTGAGCATCGGTGGCGACTGGCTGCGCCGCACCATCGACCGCTTTGGCTCGGTCAACGAATTCGTCGGCAGCGGCAGCATCGATCGCGATCCGGACGTCTTCGCGCAGACCGATGTTGCACTGGCCCCCAAGCAACGCCGCCTGGACAGCCGCCAACGCGCCTTGGTGCTGGCCGATCGCATCGGCCTGGGCGCACGGTGGGAACTGTCGCTGGGCGCACGCGCCGTGCGGCTGGACGAGCGCGCCTTCGACCGCGACGGCTTGCTGGAACGGCGCACCCGCAAGGACACGGTATTGCCGCAGGCCGCGCTGCTGTTCAAGCCGCAGCAGAATGTGTCGCTGTATGCCAGCTACGCCAAGAGTCTGGCGGCGGGCGGCACTGCGCCGTGGTTTGCCGATAACGCCGACGAGATATTGCCGCCCACCCACGCGTACCAGCTGGAAACCGGCGCAAAGATCGACCTGCAGGGCGTGCGCCTGGGGGCGGCACTGTTCGACATCCGCCAGGCCTATCAGTTCACCCAACCGCAGGCCGATGGTGGCCTGCGCTATGTGCAGCAGGGCCGCCTGCACAATCGTGGCCTGGAGCTGTCTGCCGACGGCGCAGCGACACGGCAACTGCGCCTGTTCGCCAGCGTCGTGGCCATCCGCGCGCACGCCGAAGACACCGACATTGCGGACTACGAAGGCCATCAGGCGATCAATGTGCCAAAGCTGCGAGCCAGCGTGCAGGCCGACTACCGCGTACCCGGCGTCGATGGCTTGGCGCTGCTCGCAGGCGTGCAATACAGCGGGCGCAAGTTCGCCGACCGGCTCGGCAATGCCAGCGTGCCGGCCTACACCGTGGCGAACCTGGGCGCGCGCTACACCACTGTGCTGGGCAGCCTGGCGACCACCTGGCGTTTGAACGTAGACAACGTGTTCGACAAACGCGACTGGCGCGATTCCGGCGAATACCAGGGCGATGCGTATCTATTCCCCGGCGCACCACGCACAGCACGGCTGACCGTGCAGGTGGATTTCTAACCTGCTTGCAGGCAGACAGTGCGCACACTCTAGTGCAGCAGAAGGAAATCGGAATGCGGTGCTTGGCGGCGTCGAGAGCCAACCTACCCGCAGGACGTGCTGCCCAGCCGCGTGTCGCCGTCGACGACGCTGCGTTGCACCCTGCGCATCCCGGCTGCCCTAACGTGTCTTACGCACCTCCACGTTGATCCACATCGCATCAGGTACCGCATGTCGCTGCTCGAATCCATCGCTGTCGTGATCAACCTGCTGGGCGTGTGGCTGACTTCGCGGCGCATTCGCTGGTGCTGGCCGGTCGGCATCGTGGCGGTGGCGTTATACGCGTTGCTGTTCTATCAGTGGAAGCTGTACTCGGACATGCTGTTGCAAGGCGTCTATGTCCTGACTCAACTGTACGGATGGTGGCACTGGCAGCGCGGACTCGCTGCAGACACGCGCATCCGCCCGCTGCCGATGCCGTCCGCGGAGCTCTGGCTCTCGCTGTGCATCGGCGCGGCATTCGCTGCGGCACTCGGCGCTTACATGCAATACCGCACCGATGCGGCGCTGCCGTGGCTGGATGCGGCGCTGGCCAGTTTCAGCCTGGTGGCCACCCTGTGGGCCGCGCGCAAGCGCATCGCAAACTGGGTGTTGTGGATCGTGCTCGACTGCATCTATGTCGGCGTCTTCATCAGCAAGGGCCTGTACCCCACCGCCATGCTCTACGCCGGCTTCGTGGCGCTTGCGGTGTACGGCTGGCACAGCTGGAAAACCCAACAGGACCCGAACCTGGCTGGCGCACGCTGAGCCAGGCGCAGTTCGCGCGCGCGTTCTTCTTTACCATCGCAGCATGCGCGCCTTCCACCTCATCGCCTTGCCTGTACCCTGTGCCTTTCATCGACGGTTCGCCGCATGAGCGTGTCGCGCCAGCACACCATCACCGAAGCGATCTCCGCACAGATTGCCGCCGGCGAATGGGGCCCGGACCAGCGCCTGCCAGTGGAGCGCGCGCTGGCCGAGCGGTTTGCCTGCACCCGCATCACGCTGCGCGAAGCGTTGCAACAGCTTGAAGCGGAAGGCCGCATCTACCGCGAAAACCGCCGCGGCTGGTTCGTCAGCGCACCGCGCGTGCGCTACGACCCCACCAGCATCGCCGGTTTCATGCAGTACGTGGCAGCGCAAGGGCGCAAGCCGCGCACCGAATTATTGAGCGCCACCCGGCAGGTCGCGGGCACGGCCTACGCTGCGGCATTGCGATTGGATAGCCCGTACGACGAGGTATTCGTGCTGCAACGTCGGCGCTGGATCGACCGCCGCGCCGTGCTGCTGGAAACCAACGTGGTGCTCGCAGCCTGGGCGCCGGGCCTGCTCGAACACGATCTGGCCGGATCGCTGTCGAGCATGTTCAACCAGCGGCTTGGCCTGTTTCTCGGTCGTGCGCAACTCTCGATGCATCCCGCCGGCTTGGACGCGGCACAGGCGATGCTGCTGCAGTCCACTCCCGGCACGCCGTGTTTCCGGCTGCAGCGGATCAGCTTCGACGAAGACGGCCGCGCGGTGGAACTGGATATCGAATCCTGGCGTCACGACGCACTGGATGTGGTGGTGCGGACCGAGGCACCGACGCACACTGGGGAGTAGTGCCGGGAATCGGGAATCGGGAATCGGGAATCGGGAATCGGGAATCGGGAATCGGGAATCGGGAAAAGCATGCGCTGCTATCGGCGGTGTCGCATGTGTCTTGGTCATTGTGGTCTTGCAGCTGACACCACGCGGCGAGCGGCGCAAATGCGGATCGCTGCGCCGTCTGCTGTAACGGGCAGCAGCAGCATGCGTTGACCACTGCGCGATGGTTTTGCCCTTGGATCTTCTTCCGTCATCGCGACGTCGCTGCGCCACCGCCGGCATGCGTGGACGGCCTGTTTGCGGTCGGCTAGGCGTCGAACAGCATGCGTTGCGGATCGGGTGGCGGCAGTTCGGCCAGCAGCCGACTCAATTGTTCGCGTTGCGCACGTAGCGGGTCGTGCATCAGGAAGTTGGCCAGGCGCGCGTGCCATGCCGGCCAGCGGGTGGCCAAGGCATCCATGTCGCCGCCGGCCGGCCGGCCCTCGTGCGGGGAGGCGACGAAGGCGGTATCGCACAACACATTGCGCCAGCCCAGGCCGCCCATGCGCAGGCTCAGATCCACCAGCGCGGCGTACCACGAGCCGTAACTGCTGGCATCCAGGCCACCGGCCTTGCGTCGCGCAACACCACGCAACAGCACCGCATGCCCGATCGCCGATGGCAGTTCCGGATGCAGCGGCGGCATGGTGGCGCAGGCAGCCGCAAGCCGCTCGGGTGCATCCGGCATCGGGTTGAGTTCGCCCAGCCGCGGCCAGCTACAGGCTTCGCCCACGTTGCTCCATGGGGTGGCGGTGGCAATTGCGGCATCGCGCGCGAAACACGCGGTGAGTTGACGCAACCACCCGGGCAACGGGCAGGCATCCACGCCCAGCACCACCACGTCCGCATCGCCGCAAGCGCTGAGCATTTCATCCAGATGCGCCACCTCGCCGAGCATGCGCTGGCGGCGGGTGTGGTGGGCCTGCAGCTGCGTGCGCGCCAGCCAGTGTTCGATCACCGCCTGCCCGCGCGGGCCAGCCTGCGCATCGTCCGCCAGCCACACTCGCGTGCCGGCCGGCGTGGCGGCATCCAGCGCGCCCAGACACGCATCCAGCGCCTCGTCGTCGGTGCCGACCGGCACCAGCACGACCGGCAGCGCTGAACTCATTGCGGCTTCTGGGTGGGTTTCAGCGGCTCCATGGCCTTGAACTTCTGGCCGTATTCGTCGGT
Source organism: Xanthomonas bromi (assembly GCF_900092025.1). Lineage (GTDB taxonomy): Bacteria > Pseudomonadota > Gammaproteobacteria > Xanthomonadales > Xanthomonadaceae > Xanthomonas > Xanthomonas bromi. The sequence continues at coordinate 10,005 of NZ_FLTX01000008.1, read as the reverse complement.
GAGATTGCGCGCTTCCTGCGGGTTGCGCACGATCGATGGAGTGATCAGCACGATGACTTCGCGGCGGGTGTTGTTTTGGCTTTTCCTGCCAAAGAGCGCGCCGACGACAGGCAACTTGCTCAAAAATGGCAAGCCTGCACTGCCATCGCTGCTGTTGTCGTCGATCAGACCGGCCAGCATGATGGTGTCGCCACTTTGCACAGCAGCTTCGGTTTTGACGCGACGCGTATTGATGTCCACGTTACATGCAGCGGCATTGACCGTTGCGGTTGCCGATGTACATGCGGCCGGCCGGTCGCCGGGACTGCTGACCTCCTGCACGATATCCAAGAACACCATGCCGTCCTTGGTCACGCGTGGACGTACTTTCAGGATCACGCCGGTATCGATGTATTGCACGGATGAGAAGCTGCTGTCGCTTCCCAAGCCTGTGTTGATGGACGTGGAATTTATTGCGATGCGCGAGCCGACATTCAAGGTGGCTTCGGCATTGTTTCGCACGAAGACAGACGGAGTCTGCAGCAAGCGAACATTCGTCACTTCATCAAGTGCGGTGATGATGGCTGCTGCATTTTTGCCCAGGAAGCTCCAGGAAAGCCCGCCCTCGCCGACTTTGCCAGCGATGTCACCCCAAATGTTCCGCCCTGCTGCACTGGGAAGCCCTGCGCCGCCGAAACCATTGGTGGTCGAATCGGAAGCCGCATTTACTGCATTCTCAAAATACCAATTCACACCATAGCTCAGCTTGCCCGTCAAATTCACCTCAGCCACCTGCGCCTCGATATGCACCTGCATCGGCATCACGTCGAGCTTTTCGATGACGTCGCGGATCGAGGCCCAGGATTGCGGGGTGGAACGCACCAGCAAGGTGTTGGTTTCGGCCACCGCCGACACGCCAACCTTGTCGCCTTCCACTTCCAGCGTCACGGCGCCGTTGCCATTGCTGCGCGGCGACAGTTGCAAGCTGCCATTCCCCAGGCCACCACTGCTGCTGCCACTGCTGCCACCGAAACTGCTGCCCGACGAACTGCCATCGCCGCTTTCGCCGATGCTGCCGCCGGTCATGCCGGTGCTGCCGCCCATGCTGCTGTCGCGATTGCCGATCGTACCCCCAAGCACGGTGGTTTCCGAACCCGGCGCCAGCGAGGCATTGGAATCGCCGCCGTTGCTACGGCCACCGAACACTTCCGAAAGACGGTCAGCCAGGTCCTTGGCCTTGATGTACTTCAACTCGTACGAGAACAGCCGTACGCCGCCGCCGGCGCTGTCGATGCGGTCCAGCCACTGCTGGATCTGGTCCAGATAGCGCGGCTGCGGGGTGATCACCAGCACCGCGTTGGCGTTTTCCAGCGGCATGAAGCGGAACATGCCGGCGCTGGGCGTCTTGCTCTGTTCGCCGAACACCTTTTCCAGGTCCGCGCTGACTTTTTCGGCCTTGCCGGACTGGATCGGGAACACGCCCACCGACATGCCCGACAACCAGTCCACGTCGAAGATCTGCACGGTGCGCAGGTAGTTTTCCAGCTCGGCACGGGTGCCGCCCAGGGTGATGACATTACGCGCCGGGTCGGTGCCGACGATAGCGTTCGGGCGCGCGTAGGGCTCGAGCACCTTCTTCATCTCGCTGGCCGAGATGTACTTCAAGGGCACCACGCGCACTTCGAAACCACGCGCAGCCGACGGCGATGCCGTGCTGGGCGCGACGGTGCCGGCCAGCGCCTGGTCGGCCGGCACGATGTTGTAGCGGCCACCGCTGAACACCATGCGGGCGTTGTTCCAGCCCAGCACCATTTCCAGCAGGTTCAAGGCCTGCGCCGGCGAGACCGGATTGGGCGTGGCCAGGGTCACGGTGCCCTGCACGCCGGGCGCGATCACGTAGTTCTGGCCGAGCATGTCGCCCAGGATCGCCTTGACCACCGCCTGCACCGATTCGCCTTCGAAGTTGAAGGTGGCGCTGCCGCTGCTGGCCATGCCTAGCGTGGGCGCCGGCGCGGACGCGGCGCTCTGGTTGATCATGGTGCCGCTGCCGCGGCGGATCACCGGGCTGGGCTTGGCGTTGGCAGTGCCGTCGGCGGGTTGCTCGGCGGTGGTCTGGGTGGCGCCGGCAGCGCCGACTTGCGGATCCAGGCGCGCGTCGCGGCGCACGTCCGGTGGCGGAGTGGTGGCGCAACCGGCCAGCAGGCCAATCAGCAGGGAAACGGGGAACAGGCGCGGCGTCATGCGTTCACTCATTGGGTCTGACCGGGGGTAGAGCCGCTCTGGCGCTGCTGTTGCAGCTGGCGGCGTCGGGCTTCGATGCGTTCGCGGATGGCACGCATCTGATCGTCGGAGGGGCGTGGGGCTTCCTGCGCGCCGTCGCTGCGCTGCGGTGCCACCGTCGGCGGGGTTTGTCCACTGGATTGCTGCGCAGGCGTGGCGACTTGTGGTTGCTGCGGTTGCTGCGGTTGAGGTTGAGGTTGCTGCTGTTGCTGTGGTTGCGTGCCCGCCGCGGCATCGGTCGACGGCATTGACGGGAGCGCGCCCGCCGTACCGCGCGCAGCGGTATTGGCCGTCGGCGGCTGCCCGCCCTGGCCGTTGAACACGCGCAATTCCAGCGTTTGCGTGCCGCTGGGGCCTTCGATGGTTGCGCTGCGCGGCTGCAAGGCGAGCAGGCGCCAGCCCTTGACCGCGTCGCCGCCCAGCTGCACGCGTACCGAATCCTGCGGGTCCAGGGTCAGCGTGGCCATCTTGAAGGTATCGGTCAGCAGCACACCGGTCAGGCGCACCGTGGAAGCGGCGCTGCCGCCATCGTTGCCGGACAGGAAGAACGGATGCGGCAGGCGGTCTTCGGCAAATGCGGGATGCGCGGCAATTTCCGAATATTTTTCGAACGCGCCCAGACGCTCCGGTGCCGGTGCCGGCAATGTGGGCAGGCGCTGCACCAGCGCCGGGTCGTCGGGCAGCAGCTCGACGCGCTTGCCCAACCCGGCGATGGCCAGCACGCACACCAGCAGTGCCCAACCGACGACGGTGGCCAGCAACCAGGTGCGCAGGCCGATCATGTCAAGGCGCATTGCTGGCCCCCGCGGCGTTGGGGGCGGCAGGTGCGGCCTCGGTGTTCAGCGGCGCGGCGCTGGCGCCCGGGCGCAGATAGCCGGCCAGTTCGAAGGCGATATCCAGGCCGTTGCCGCTCTCGGTGGGCGAGAGCTGGTAGCGCTGCGCCATCACGTTGAGGTTGTCCACGAACAGCCGCGGGGTGCCGTTTTCCAGGCTGTACAACACCGAGGCGAGCTCCGGCGTGCCGCAGCGCAGGCGCACCTGCACCGCCACGCGGGTGAAGCGGTTCTTGCTCTCCGGCTGCAACGGCGAACGGTTGCTGATGGCGCAGCTGCGGTTGCCGGGGCTGGCTTCCACCACCGCGCGCTCCAGCCGCTGCACGAGGCCGGCAGAGGCGAGTTCGGCCGAGGTTTCCGGCAGGAAGCCCGGGCGGCTTTCCAGCGTCTGTCGCGCCTGCCGCAGCCGTTTGCTGACTTCCGGCGCCTGCTGCAATTGCACGCGCACGCGCAGTTCGCGCTCGCGCAGCGCTTGCAGGTCGTCCTGCACCGCGATCATCGGTTGGGTGAACCACGGGTGCACCAACACCAGATAGGCCACGCCGATCACCAGCAACAGCAGACCCAAAGCGATCCAGCGATCGCGCTTAACGCTGCGTGGCATCGGCCGCCTCCTTCGCGTCGGGGCCGGCAAGCTCGGCGGTGATGGTGAAGCGGTCGACATTGCGGCCGGCATCGCTCTGCAGCACGCCGGTCAGCGAGGGCGTGCGCCACAGCGGCGAGCCTTCCAGACGGCGTACCAGCGAGGAGGCTTCGTTGCTCAAGCCGATCAACTGCAGCTGCCCGCCTTCGACCGAGAATTTTTCCAGATAGGTGCCACCGGGCAGACGCCGGCTCAACTCATCCCAGATCTCCACCGAGGTCGGGCGGGTGGCGCGTTGCTGCTGGAAGAACCGCGCGCCTTCGACCAGATCCAGCAATTGCTGGCGTTCGGCAGCGACCTGGCGCGCGCGCGCGGCATTGGCCTGCACCTTGGCGCGCAGATCGTCGGCGGCCTGCCGACGATTATCGAGCAGCAGCCAGCCGGCCACGGCCAGCAACACCAGCGCGGCGGCGGTGAGCAACAGATTCCAGCGCTGCATCGGGTCGCTGCGGCGCAGGCGGCGCGCCGGCGGCAGCAGGTTGACGCCCAACGGCAGGCCGTTGGCGTCGGCCACATCGATGCCCGACAGCACGCTATTCCATGCGTCCGGCACGCCGACGGCGCCATCGATCATGCGTCGCGGCACCACCACCAGTTCGGCATCGAGCTGGCCGTCTTCGCGCACGTCGAGCACCCGCGCATCGAAATACACCTGGTCGGCGGTGAACGGGGTTTGCCGATCGATCTCGAACCGCGCCACATCCTGCAGGCGCGCCGCCGCCGCTGCAGGCAGCCGCAATGGCCGACGCAGCGCGTGCGCGGCCGGCAATAGCCAATGCCGCGGCAGGCCCTCCAGCGCGGTCGGCAACAGGCCATTCACTTCCTGCGGATGCACCGGCCACGGCAGGCTGGCGACGTTGTCGCAGCTGTGATCGCGCTGGCGCAGCAACTGCAGCGTGTCGCCGTCCTGTTGCAACAAGAGGCGTGCCTGCGACAGACCCAGCTGCCATTGCCAGCGCTGCGGCAGCCAGGCCAGCAGCGATTGTTGCCACCAACGCCAGAAGCCTCCGGCTCCCGGCATGGCGCGTACGCCGATACGACCCAAGGTATCCCGCCATGCGGTCATTGCACTGCTGCTCCCTCTTCCCAACGCAACACGGTATAGGCCGCCCCTGGTAATGCAGACGCGCTGGTCGACACCACCGCCCGCAACACAGCCTCGCGTCCCTGACTCAGTCGCGCTCGGCTCTCGATACTATAAGTGCCCGAGCCACCAACCGTCGCCTCGCTGCCCGGCAAACCCAGCGGCGCGTCACGCTGGGCCAGCAATTGCTGCGCATCCAGCCCCATCGCGGTGAGCACCGGAGCGGGCGCAAAACGCGCTTCAGGCCGCGAACGACCGCTATACAGCGTGACATTGGGCAACAGCTTGCGATACAGCTCGCTATCGATACCCAGCACCAGGCGCAGTTCGCCCAGCGTTTCGAATGGGCTGTCTTTTGCGCCATACGGCAGCCCGGCATCGGCGTAATCGCGATCTTCCGCGCCACCGCCCGGCTGGCTCAACGAATCGCCATCGCGCCAATCGACGATGGCACCGGCGATGCGCCCGGCACTGGCCTGCTCGCCCCCCACCGCCCGCACCAGACCGGCCAGCAGGGTGGGCTCGGCCATGTTCAGATCCACCTTGCCGCTTTCATCGGTGATACGAATCTCCACGCTGGCATCGTCCATCTGCCAGCGATAGCGCCGGCCGTCTGCGCGCCAGCGTGCCTGGGTGTCGGCGTCTTGCAGGCGAAATACTGCGTATTCCAGACCAGCGCGCGCGTATTCCTGCGCCTGCGCACCGTTGCGCAACATGCTGCCCTGCAAGGCCTCCACGTGCGCGGTCAGCGCAAACGCGCCGATCATCGCGGTGAGGAGCGCGATCAACCACAACACCAACACCAGCGCGGCGCCGCGCGAGCGGCTCATTGCCCTGCCCCGGGGTTGCTGGATTGCGGCAATGCCACCACCATCGGCGGCCATGCAGCATCGTCGCTGCGGATCTCGATCCGCACCATCAACGGCAGGCGGTCGTGCCATTCCCACTGCGGCAGCCACGCGCTCAGCCGGCCGTTTTGCGGATCCATGCCGCGATAACGAAAACTCACCTGCTGCACGCCTGCGGCAAGTGTCTCCGGCGGCAGCGGGCTGCTCTCTTCGATCGACTTGCCGGATTGCAGCATGGTTAACGCAATCAGCAGGTTGCGTTGATCGCCATCGCCGGTCACCGACAGGTCGTGCAGATAGGGCCCGCCGCGGCCCAGGTAATCCGGCACGTCCGCGGCAAAGCGCAGGCGCTGCGGCTCACCGATGAACAGGATCGGCTGCTGACTTTGCTGATCGATGCCCATGGTGATCGGTAACGCTGCGGCCAAGCGCCGCCGCAGGAATTCTTCCACCGCACGCACACGCTCGCTGCGTTGTGCGATCGCTTCGCCGCGCTGACTCACGGCACTGGCCGAGCGCAAGGTGGCGAACGCCAATGCCAGCCCGCCGACCAGCAACATCGTGGCCAGCAACACTTCGATCAGGGTAAAGCCCGCGCTGCGCGACCGGTTCATGGCGGGCTACCCTGCTTGTTGGCGGCCACCAGTCGTAACGTGCGCCATTGCAGCACCTGATTGGGCTGCTCGCCCCAGCGCACGACCAGGGTCAATTGCAGCAGGCGGTGCGCGCCGGGCGACATCGGCGCCTGCGGGTTGCGCCGCGGTTCGTCGTACGGACGGATATCCATCGACCAGCGAAAGTGGCCGTCTTCGAAGCGACCCTGCTGCTGGTCGGGCTCCAGCGGCTTGTCGATACCTTGCACGGCCAGCAGCGATTGCGCGTGCAGCGTGGCGCGCGTGCTTTCGTCTGCCGCGCGCACCTGGCGTGCGGCGCCGGACAACGACCCCAGCAACAGGCTCAGCGCCAACGCCAGCAACGCGAAGGCGACGATCACTTCGATCAAGGTGTAACCGCGCTGGCGCCTCATGGCGGTGGCGTCCGCAAGGGGCCCGAACGCACCTCGCCGGTGATCCAGCCTACGTCCACACGCCATCTGGCGTCCTTGACCTGCAGATCGATGCGCCCGCCGGTGGAGGCGCCATCCGGAAAGAACTGGATCGCCCCCTGGTCCTGCCGCGATTGCACTTGGCGCGCGCCGGTGAAGCGCACTTCCAGCGAAGGCGGCAGATCGCCGTGATGGCCGCCGGGTGCTTCCCAGCGACGCTGCTGCGGGTCGATCAAAAACCGCTGCGGCGTGCCGGTGGCAATCGCCTGGGTCCGCGTATAGCGCAGCTGCGAGGCGATCGCCTTGCCGGCGGTGCGCAGGCGCATGCCGTCGATGCCGCCGTTCAATGCCGCGGCGGCGAGCACGCCGGCAATGGCGATCAACGCGATGACCAGCAGCATCTCCAGCAACGAGGTGCCACGCGTGCGTGCCCGACCAGGACCGACCACTCCACGCGGGTGACGCAACGGCTGACACGCAACGCGCATGGCGAGGACTTATTGGTACTTGATGTCCGCGTCGTAACTGCTGCCACCGGGCTTGCCGTCCTTGCCCAGACTCATCAACTCGAACGGCTGACCATCGCCGGGCACGCGGTATTCGATGGTGTGGCCCCACGGGTCGTTGAGTTCGGCCGGCTTGGCGTACGGCCCCAGCCAACCGCTGCTTTCGCCGGGCTGGGTGACCAGGTCATCGAGCTTGCTCGGCAATTTGCCGGTGTCGAGCTGGAAATTCTCGATCTTGCCGGCCAGGGTCTGGATCTGCGATTTGGCCAGATTGGCCTTGCCGCGATCGGCGCCGCCGAGCACGCGACTGCCCACCAGCGTGAGCACCGCACCGATCAGCACGATGACGATGATGATTTCCAGCAAGCTCATGCCGGCCTGGCCTGCGCGCGACGGACTGCGGGTGATGGAACGCTTGATCATGAACGATTTCCTTGCACGTCGATGAAGGATGCTGCCGCCAATAGCTGACACGGCGGGCATTGCAATGGTTCCCGCATGGGGGGTGTGCGGTCACCGGAAAGTAATTGTGAAGACGCTACCCGGTCGAAAGCGTGGCTGGCACGGCGTTGCACGAGGTTGGCAGTTGGCCACCGCGCGCGCGTAGAAAGCGCAGTGTACGGGCGGTGCATGCCGATTCCGAGCGCTGGCTGCGCGCGCCGGACCGCGGTGCAGGTGCGTCGATCTCTGCTCTCAGCCGATTGCATTGGTGAGGTCGTACAGCGGTACCAGGACCGAAATGATGACAAGCCCCACCACCGAGGCCAGCACCAGCGTGATGAACGGCACCAGCGCGGCCAGTGCGCGGTCGATGGCCTGCGCGGTTTCCAGTTCGAAGGTGTCGGCGGTCTTGAGCAGCATCGTGTCCAGGGCGCCGGATTCTTCGCCCACCTGAATCATCTGCAGCGCCAGCCGCGGAAAGCGCTTGCCGCGTGCCAGCGACATCGACAGGCCATGGCCGTTCTTGACGTCGTCGGCCGCATTGGCGACATCTTCCACCAAGGCCAGATTGGACATCACATTCCGCGCGATGCCGATCGCCGCCAGCAGCGGCACGCCGTTGCGCAACAAGGTGCCCAGGGTGCGCGTCAGCCGTGCGGTTTCCAGCCGCGCGATCAGGCTGCCGACCACTTTCTGACGCAGCAGCCATTCGTCCAGGGATGCACGAAACGCGGCATTGCGTCGCTTGCGATCCAGCCACAAGCCCAGCACGCCCGGCACTACCACCAGCACGATCCACCAATCGCGCACCAGCAGGCCCACGCTCAACACCGCCTGGGTAAACCACGGCAGTGCCACATCCAGGCTTTCGTACATCTGCGCGAATTGCGGCACCACGTAGCCGAGCAAAAACAGCAACGCACACCCCACCACCGCCAGCAGGATCGCCGGGTAGATCAACGCATTGATCACCTTGCCCCTGAGCGCGCGGCTGCGTTCCAGATAATCGGCAAGCCGTTGCAGCGTGTCCTGCATGCTGCCGCCGGCTTCGCCCGCGCGCACCATGTTGATGTACAGCTTGGAAAACAGTCCGTGCTGGCGCTCCAACGCAGACGACAGCGGCGCACCGCCGCGGACGGTGTCGCGGATGTCGCCGATGACACGCCGGCTTTTTTCGTCTTCGGGCAGATCCATCAGGATCGACAACGCGCGATCCAGCGGTTGCCCGGCCCCGATCAAGGTGGCCAGCTGTTGGGTGAATTGCACCAGCGCCGCGTTGTCGAACGGCTTCTTGCGCAGCAGCATGCGCAGCGACGGCGAATCGTTTTCGCCAGTGGCCAGCCGCGTTTCTACCGGCAGATGGCCCTGTTCCTGCAGGCGCAGCGCCACCTCGGCATCGCTGGCCGCTTCCATCTGGCCATCGAGCATTTCGCCGTGGGCGTCCAGGGCCTTGTAGCGGTAGAGGGGCATCAGGCTGGAAGGCCGGGAATCGGGAATCGGGAGTCGGGAATCGGAAGCAGCACATCGCAGCGCGATGCCCGCACCGCGCACGCGCCAAGGTCCACACACAGCGAAGCAAGCGGGTTGCTGTGCTGGCGTGTCGTTGGTCCGATGCGCGCTGCGCGCGTTGCTGCGGCCCTACCGATCACGCATCCTCCGTGACGCGCAGGACTTCTTCGATGGTGGTTTCCCCACGCAAGGCCTTGGACAACCCATCCTCGTACATGGTGCGCATGCCGGCCTGGCGGGCCAGTTGTTCGATCTCGCCCATGCCGGCGCGGCGCATCACCGCGCGCCGCAATTCGTCGTTCATCACCAGGAATTCGACGATGGTGGTGCGGCCGAGATAGCCGGTGGGTGCGGCAGCCGAGGGACGCGGCCGATACAGGAATATCTCGCCATCGGGCTGCAGGCGGCGCAGGTTGAAGCGTTCGATCTCCTCCGGAGATGCGGCATAGCGTTCGGCGTTGGCCAGGTCGAGTTTGCGTACGAGCCGCTGCGCCAGAATGCCGTTGATGGTGGAGGTGAGCAGATAATCCTCCACCCCCATGTCGAGCAGACGGGTGATGCCGCCGGCCGCGTTGTTGGTGTGCAGCGTGGACAGCACCAGGTGACCGGTGAGCGCGGACTGGATCGCGATGCGTGCGGTTTCCAGATCGCGCATTTCGCCGATCATGATGATGTCCGGGTCCTGACGCACGATGCTGCGCAATGCATTGGCGAAATCCAGCCCGATCTGCGGCTTGGCCTGGATCTGGTTGATGCCTTCGATCTGGTATTCCACCGGGTCTTCGACGGTGATGATTTTCACGTCGGAGGTGTTGAGCTGGCTCAGCGCGGTGTAGA
>NZ_FLTX01000086.1 GCF_900092025.1 Xanthomonas bromi | reverse complement strand
ATGGACGTGGAGCTTGAAGGGCGAGGCCTTTGGCAACACCGCGCCGAACCAGGACCCTGATGGGGATGGCGCGGCGCTGGTGCTGGATATGCGGTTCCCGGGGCAGCGGTTTGATGCGGCGAGTGGGTTGAATCAGAACTACTTCCGGGACTATGAAGCGGCTACTGGGCGGTATGGGCAGAGTGATCCGATTGGATTCGAAGGTGGAATTAGCGCTTATGGTTATGCATTAGGCAATCCGCTCTCGCTTATTGACCCTCTAGGATTGGCACCTAATCCGGCATGCGCTGCTGGCTGGATCGCAGCATGCTCTGTTATCGGCGGTGGAGTAGGATACTGGGGCGGTGGTGTTTTAGGGGGTGTGGCTGGCTCCGAAGTTCCAATAGCAGGAAATGCAGCTGGATTTGTGGCAGGATCACAACTAGGTGGAATGGGAGGAGCTTCAGCAGGAGGAATACTAGGTGAATTAACAGCTGGCATAGCTTGCTCAGATGAAAAGCCATGCCCTCCCTGCAAAACCATTTCAGGCATGATTGTTCCTGTTGGAACAATCGGCTATCGACCGCTTGATGTCATACCAAACAATGTGATGCAGCACGGCATTTATGGATCACACCACAACATTTTCGTCGCCAATCAATATCCGCACCCAAAATGTGACTGCTTTTGGGCAAAGCAGAAGTATATAGTTAAGCCAAATCAATTGCAGCCGGGGTGGGTACCTGTAGAGCCCTTCGCAAACTAATGGACGAACACATGAGATACACAGGGACTTTCCAAAAAATAATTGTGGGAGACTCGGTCGTTGTTGAAGGAGGTGTCTCAGGCCTCGTGGTTTGCGACTTCGATACATGGGCTTGCCTTCCAGGCTACGAGGATTGGCTGACGAAGGATCAAATGGCAGATGACAGCCACATGGAAAGTGGTGTCCTTATAAAAACATCTGATCTGGGAATGCTCTATTACTGCGAGGAAGATGAATCAATACTCTTCGTTGAATAACGGCCACAGGCTCTGAGGTTGAAATTTACCCAGCTTCAGCTCTTTCCAATCAGCGATTTGCATCGGATTGAGTTGGCAAAAGTGTGCGCACGGCGCGATTTTCGCGGTTAACAAACCAAGAGGATCGCAGGCCATGTGCGCGAGCCAAGCATTGCAAACATGCCTGAATTCTGTACCTGATTAGCTCTATCCCTCAGCCATGAAAGTTGCTTGCCATACGCAAAACGCTCTGGACAAGGTTTACAGCGCATCAGCGCCGTCGCCAGCCGCGGCAGCATCTGTTTCAGATCGAATCGACGGTTGAAGCGATAGGCCGCTTCGGCCAGGTAGCGCCGCGCATACTTGGCTTGACCCACCGCATGGTAGGTGCCGCTGATGGCACGTTTGACATTGGCCAACACCACATTCAACCAACGTGCTCCCTGGGCTTCGGTTGCGGCACGACCGCCTCCGGTGTCCAGGGTGGTATGCGCATGCCCAGCCTCCTCCAGACGGCGAAAGCACGCCAGGCCGTCGCTATAGACCTCGCATCCCGGCTCCAGACGCCGCGCGATCCAGTCCTTCAGCGAGGTGTTGTCAAAGGCCTTCACCGGCTCGATCAGCGCAAAGACCGGATGCTCGTGGTTGTGGTCCACTTGCACCGCGATCACGAACGGCTGCTTGTTCTCCGAGCCCCGTCCGCGCTTGCCGCCGTTGCGTTCACCGCCCAGGTAAGCGTCGTCGATCTGCACAAACCCCTTGAGTTTTCGCTGTTCTTCGCGCTCGGTCATCGCCTGCATGATCTTGTGCTTCATGCGCCAAGCCGCCTTGTAGGTCACTCCAAGATGCCGCTTCAACTCCAGTGCTGCCAAGTTGGTCTTGCTGGAGGTCAACAGGTAAATCGCCTGCATCCACAGGCGCAAAGGCAGCTTGCTCGATTGCAGCAGCGTGCCGGCACGCAAGGTGGTTTGATGGCGGCACGCCCGGCACTGGTCGTACACCTGCCCATCGCGTCGAAAGCGAGCGCGCGCGCGGCCGTCGCACTGCGGACAGCGAAATCCCTTCGGCCAGCGCCACCGATACAACGCCCGGTAACACTTGGCTTCGGTTCCGTAGCGATCCACGAACTCGGTCAGCGACAATCCCGGCTGAAACTGCACGATGTTGATCCCCATGTCCCACCTCCGCTGCCTTCAGGTGGACCCATTGTCCAACCGCAGCGTCGCAATCCTGCAACTGGAGGCTGAGGGATGGGGCTAATCAGGATTCTGTATTGTCGCCGATGCATGCACCACGCCGACAGACGCTCCCCAATGTCAGGATGTCCTAGGCGGGACATCGGGTCTGTAAATTGAACTGTGTAACTGCCCTTTGAGCGACACTGCGGCGACGTCCGCGAGGAGTAGCGACATGGAGTTATCGAAAGCGATGCTGGACGAACTGACAGCCGGCTACAAGACCCCGCAGGAACTGAGACGCTGTACTCGCAGATGCTCCAGCACATGACCAACCGTGCGCTGGAGGGCGAAATGCAGGCGCACCTGGGGCATGAGCGGCACGGCAAGACCAGCGGCAATCCGCGCAACGGCAAGAGCCGCAAGCGGGTGCAGAGCGCGATGGGCGATCTGCAGATCGAGACGCCCCGCGACCGCGATGGCACGTTCGCGCTGCACGGTGGGCTATGCGTTCTACGATGCAGAACCCGGTCGGCCACACAGCCAGCGGATTCCCAGCGTGCGCCTACGCGGGCTGTGGCTGGAACAGTTGGGGTTTGCGGTTGGCTGCAAGCTGCAGATCACTGCGCGGGCGGGCGAGTTGGTGGTGACGGTGGTCGAGCGGTGAGAGGTGTTTTGGGTGCGGCTGTTGTCTGGAGGCGCTGCCGGGGGAATGATTGGTAAGGCCGTCGCGCCCGGATGCGCTCCTACGCAAGCGGTAGTTGGTTATCGATGAAACGCCAACGTCGCGATGACGCCGCGCTCCTGCCCTGGCCGCACACTCACCCGCCACCCATACAAATCACAGAGCCGGCTAACGATCGACAGGCCGATGCCGCCGCCTTGCGAGTGGCCGGCGTGGGTGCCGCGGTAGCCGCGCTGGAACAGTTTGGCCGCGTCTTCTTCGCTCAAGCCGGGGCCGGAGTCGATGACTTCCACGCAGTCGCCACGCACACGCACGCGCACCTGGCCGTCCTGGGTGTACTTGACGGCATTGCCGATCAGGTTGCCCAACGCCACCGACAAGGCGGATTCGGGCGCGTCGATGACCAGGTCGCGCTCGCCTTCCAGCAGCAGCTCCAGCGGCTTTCCGCCGAGTTGTGCGCGATGCGAGTCGATCAGTTGCTCGGCCACCTTGGCGACGTTGCTGCTGCCCTGCCCGCGCTCGTTGCGCGAGAGCAGCAGCAACGAGCCGATCAGGTCGCTGCATTGCTGCTCGGCGCGCTGGATGCGCTGCAGCCGCTGCAACACCTTTTCGTCCAGATTGGGTTTGGTGAGCAGCAGTTCGGTCGCGCCGCGGATCACTGCCAATGGGGTGCGCAGTTCATGGCTGACGTCGGCGTTGAACTCGCGGTCGCGCTGCACCACTTCGGTAAGACGCGCCGAGTAATCGTCGAGCGCTTCGGCGAGCTGCCCGACTTCGTCGTCCGGGAAATGCGCGGCCAGCGGCTTGGGTTCGCTCGTGCCGCCACGATACGCACGCAAGCGCGCAGCCAGGTCCGACACCGGGCGCATGACCTTGGATGCGGACCACCAGCCGATCAACAGCGAGAAGCCGCTGAACACCAACACCGATAGCATCAAGGTGCGCTTGAGCTGGATCTCGCCCTTGAGCGTCTGGGTCATGTCGTACGCCAGGAAAAACCAAACGCTCGGCGTTTTACGTACAGCTAATTTATACGAGTAGGGATTGCCGCTCTCGTCCACACCCGAAACTGTCCGGATGCCATCCTGAAACTGATACCAATCCGGCTGCTCGCGGCGCAGCGCTTCGAACTTGTCGCTTTTGACCACGCGCCCACGCATCTGCTGCACAGGCAGATCGGGATTGCGCAGCGGGTCGGAATAATAGCGCTGCGCGAAGGCATCGATGTTGCGGTTCATCACGTCTTCGACCAACTGGTTTTCCACGCGCGAGCGCGCCCAGTTGGTGGCGAAGGCGAACAAGGTCGTCAGGCAAAACCCCAACAACACGAACGACAAGATGATGCGGCTACGCAGGCGCCGCCGATAGCGGCCGCGCGTGCGCGCCGGCCGCGCGTCGCTCGTGCTTTCAGGCATCGGGGGAGGCGATGCGGTAGCCGATACCGTGGCGGGTCTGGATCATCGGCACATCGAAGGGCTTGTCGACCACTGCGCGCAGGCCGTGGATATGCACGCGCAACGAATCCGAATCGGGCAATTCTTCGCCCCACACGCGGGTTTCCAGTTCCTGGCGCGTGACCACCGCCGGCGAGGCTTCCATCAGCGCCTGAAGGATCTTCAATGCAGTCGGATTGAGCTGCAGCAGCTTGCCGCGACGACGCACTTCCAGCGTATCCAGGTTGTATTCCAGATCGCCGGTTTCCAGCACGCGGGTGTGCACGCCCTTGCCGCGACGCGACAACGCGTTGAGCCGCACTTCCACTTCCTGCAGCGCGAACGGCTTGATCAGGTAGTCGTCGGCACCCGAGTCGAAGCCGGCCAGCTTGTTGTCCAGCGAGTCGCGTGCGGTGAGCATCAGCACCGGGGTCTGCTTGCGCGCTTCGTTGCGCAGCTTGCGGCAGACTTCGATACCGTCCATACCGGGCAGGTTGAGATCGAGCACGATGGCGTCGAACTCGTGCACCACGGCAAGGTGCAGACCGGTCACACCATCGGCGGCGAAATCCACCGTGTGGCCTCGGTCTTCGAGGTAGTCGCCAAGATTTGCGGCGATATCGCTGTTGTCTTCAATCACTAGAATTCGCACTGGAACCTCATTCGTTAAGCTGTTTTTGGCGCTGCCGCCGAGAGTGTCGTCTTGAACCGCAGTCGCCTGACGGCGCCGCTGGGCGGCCGTCGGACCCTGCTTGGTACTCATATCTGCGAACCGAGCGCGCGCGCCGACACATCAGCCGGCTATCTTCGCGTGCCTTGGTCAAAATTCGGGTGACGCGCTCCTGATCGTTGCGGACGGATGCCAGCTGATCTGGCGGTAATGTCTGGCTAGCTGGTTGCGTCTCGACGACTGCTTCGATCCGATCAAGTGCCGCGCCCACCTTAACGGCCTCATCCTGACTCGTCGCGGAGTTCCGCTTACCAGCACCGTGGCGAACAACAAACCCGCAACGCTTCACCGCTTTGCCCTGCGACGCCTCCTTGTGCCAGCTCATTTAACATTTGCGAATGTAGACGCGAACTTCAGCAGCGGCAAGCCATCCATAAAAAGGCCCAAGTGCGACATCGCACTTGGGCCAAAAGTTCATCCCGATCACCGTCACTGCCGAGAGCGGAGCTACGATCGGAAGAGGCTAGCGGGATAGTAATTAGATTTACGTTAATTTTCCGATAAGAATATTATCCGTCCGATCGGCGGATGGCCTGCTCCAGATGCTGGACGATCGCCGCGGCCACATCCACGCCACACACGCCTTCCACCCCTTCCAGGCCGGGGGTTGAGTTGACCTCCAGCACCAACGGGCCGCGTTTGGACCGGATCAGGTCCACCCCTGCCACCGCCAAGCCCAGTGCACGTGCCGAGCGCACCGCGACCTCCCGCTCCTGCTCGGTCGCCTCGGCCACGGCGGCAGTGCCGCCCAGGTGCAGATTGGAACGGAAATCGCCCTCGGTCGCCTGACGGCGCATCGCCGCAACCACCGTGTCGCCGACCACGAAGCAGCGCAGGTCCGCGCCCTCGGCCTCACCGATGAACTCCTGCACGATGAAATTGGCGTACAACCCGCGCAGCGCCTCAACCACACCGCGCGAGGCGCTGGCCTTCTCGGTCAGGATCACCCCGGCGCCTTGCGCCCCTTCGTTCAACTTCACCACATGCGGCGGTGGGCCAAGCATGGAGAGCAGATCCTGGGTGTCGTCGGGATTGTCTCCGAACACAGTGATCGGCATATCGATACCCTGCGCGGCCAGCAACTGATGCGCGCGCAATTTGTCGCGCGCGCGCAGGATGGCGTCCGAAGGGTTGGGGGTGTAGGTGCCCATGAATTCGAGCTGGCGCAGCACGGCGGTGCCGTAGCGCGTGACCGAGGCACCGATGCGCGGAATCACCGCGTCGAAGCCGGTGATCGGTTTGCCCTTGTAGTGCAGGCTGAAGCCATCGGCAGCGATGCGCATGTAGCAGCGCAGCGGGTCGAGGATGCGCACGGTATGGCCACGCTTGCGTCCGGCTTCGACAAGCCGCCGGGTCGAATACAGCTTGCTGTTGCGGGACAGGATGGCGATTTTCATCGCGGCAGGCACACGGCGCGGCTTGGACATGGGCAGAGTCTGATGACGAAGTGACCCAAGTCCGCACAATGCAGGCCGGTTGCGCGCGTGCGGCAGGACCGCGTTGCACGCTGTATCGGCCCCACCGCGACGGTCCCGAGAATGGAAGACGACGGTACCGCGACATGCCGGACAACGCTGACGCTGCACGGCCTTAGCCGGCTCGATGCTAGCAGTGCGCCGCCGCCGCGCTCAAGCAACCTATGCGTCTGGTTCGCAAAACGCGACGCGCGCACCTGATCATGAACACAGCCAATGGAGCGCCCTTGACACAGTGCTCGTGCGTGCCGCAACACGGCGCGCTTGCGCACCCCGGCACGCCATCGCCACAGCGCACCAAGTGACCACTCCGTCAGCGGCCCTCACGCCGTCCCCCTGATGCCGTAACGCGTTTTGCACACGTGAAAACGCAATGCTTGCGGCTCCTCAATGCCGGCATGCCGGCGCACCCGAGACTCTCCATGCGACGTCCAGCAAGCGCGGCTTATGCCAATCCTTCCCGTATCCGTCAGGGCCGACCGTTTCCCCGCGGCGCCGTCTTCGATGGCAAGGGCACCAATTTCGCGCTGTTTTCTGCACATGCCACCCGCGTGGAGCTGTGTCTGTTCGACGAACAAGGCAACGAAACCCGCGTCGATCTTCCCGAATACACCAACGAAATCTGGCACGGGTATCTGGCCGATGCCAAGCCAGGCCAGCGCTATGGCTATCGCGTGCACGGCCCCTATGCGCCGACCGAAGGCCACCGGTTCAATCACAACAAGCTGCTGCTGGACCCGTATGCCCGCGAACTGGAAGGCGAGCTGATCTGGTCCGACGAACTCTACGGTTACACCGTGGGCCACCCCGAGGGCGACCTGAGCTTCGACGAGCGCGACAGCGCGCCCTTCATGCCCAAGTGCGTGGTGGTCGAAGACACCTACGACTGGGGCGACGACACGCGCCCGCTCAAGCCGTGGAACGAAACGGTCATCTATGAGACCCACGTGCGCGGTTACACCAAGCGCAACCCGCAGGTGCCCGAGGCCGTGCGCGGTACCTTTGCTGGCCTGGCGCAACCGCAGGTGCTGCAATACATCAAGGACCTTGGTATTACCGCAGTGGAACTGCTGCCAGTGCACGCCTATCTGGACGATCAGCATCTGCTCGACAAGGGGCTGCGCAACTACTGGGGCTACAACACCATTGGTTTTTTTGCGTTGAAGTCGCGCTACCTCGCCAGCGGTCATCGCGATGAATTCCGCGACATGGTCAAGGCCATGCACAAGCAGGGTCTGGAAGTGATTCTGGACGTGGTCTACAACCACACTGCAGAAGGCAGCGAGTTGGGGCCGACACTGTCGTTCAAGGGCATCGACAACGCCAGCTATTACCGGTTGGCCGACGACAAGCGCTATTACATCAACGATACCGGCACCGGAAATACGCTGAACCTGAGCAACTCGCGGGTGATCCAGTTCGTCAACGATTCGCTGCGCTACTGGGCTGGCGAAATGCATGTGGATGGCTTCCGCTTCGATCTGGCTACCATTCTTGGGCGCGAGCCGAGCGGCTTCGATCAACGTGGCGGCTTCCTGGACGCCTGCAATCAGGACCCGTTGCTGTCGGAGGTCAAGCTGATTGCCGAGCCATGGGACTGCGGCCCGGGTGGTTATCAGGTCGGCCATTTCCCGCCCGGCTGGCTGGAGTGGAACGACAAGTTCCGCGACAACGCACGCGAATTCTGGAAAGGCGAAGACGGCAAACTGGCGGAATTTGCGACACGTTTTACCGGCTCGGCCGATCTATTCGATCGTCGCGGCCGTCGCCCGTGGGCGTCTGTGAACTTCATTACTGCGCACGATGGCTTCACCCTGCACGATCTGGTCAGCTACAACGAAAAGCACAACATCGATAACGGCGAAGACAACCGCGATGGTTCGTCCAACGATGGTTCCTGCAACTACGGTGAAGAAGGCGACACCGACAACGCCGAAGTGCTGCAGATCCGCGAGCGGCAGATGAAGAACCTGCTTGCCACGCTGCTGCTCTCGCAAGGTACGCCGATGATGCTCAGCGGCGACGAGCGTGCGCAAACGCAGGGCGGTAACAACAACACCTATTGCCAAGACAATGAAATCACCTGGCTGGACTGGGAAAACGATCCGACCGACGGCCGCCTGACCGAGTTCGTCAAGGCGCTGACCCGGCTACGCAAGCGCTACCCGATCTTGTCGCGCGGCCGCTTTCTCAATGGTCAGTACAACGAAGAAGCCGGCGTGCGCGATCTCACCTGGCTCAACCCGGGCGGCATCGAAATGGACGATGCGCACTGGACCGATGCCAGCGCGCGCTCGGTTGGTCTGGTGCTCGAAGGCAAGGCGCAGAATTCCGGCGTCAAGGAACTGGCCAACGACGAAACCTTGCTCATCGTCATCAACGCTTATCACGAAGGTGTGACCTTTACCCTGCCTTCTCCCGATGAGCCTATTAACTGGAAGCTGGTGCTGTCGACCGATGAAGCGCTGGAGGTGGACATGATGCCTGCCGGTGCCAGCGAATTCCTGGCCCCACCGCGTAGCGTGTCTGTATTCGAGTGCAAAAGCGATCAATAAGGCTCTTCACGCAACGCGCAAACGATGAGCGACGCTTGCTGCCTGCCGGTATCCGGTGGGAAGCAAGCGTCTTCATTTCGGTCGTTGGAATCATGGAACTGTCTTGCATGCGCTACGCCACGGTGCCTGTGGCAACACCCGAGCGAAGGCGTGGCGCTGCTTTTAGTTTGAACCAAGTGATTGCTTGCTGCCCGGATGCGGTGCTGAAAGTTGGGGACATCCACGCCCGGAAAATTTTACCGAGAAAGATGACGGATGCCCTCCGCATAATCGCTGGAAAAGTCAGCTTTGCTTGAAGTTCCGCATTAAATACGATGCTTAAAGACAAGCAGCTTGCAACACTCGATAGTGCGTTACACAGCCAAAACCCGGCAGCTGCCCGAGGCAGCCTGCAGCCAAAGATTTAAAGCCTGCAACCGCACACAACATCGATCGACGATAGAGCGTCAAAAATCCAGGTGAACGCACAGACCATGGACACTTGGTCGAGCGCTTCTTTGCGCAATCAGAGCGCCACCATGGCCCAGCGCCTCAAACAGTCACCCATCCACCGAAGGCGCAAGGCAACCACTTGCCACTTGCGACGGCTTCGAGACAACTGGTCGAACAACTCAACCCGGGTAGAGCGGAAAGCGCTTGTCCGGATGATTGGCTTTCCATTCCTTGTAAGAGCTGGTGCCTTCCCAGGCCTTGAAGGCACGCGGCGTACGGCCACGCCCGGACCAGGTCTCGCCGGAATGCGGAATCCAGTACTTGGCGACCACTTCGCCGGTGGAAGACAGCGGCCCTTTGGTCTTGCCGGTCATCGCCAGCGAGGCGATCTGGGATTTCTGCTTGGCATTGAAACGGTTGCCAAACTGGGTGAGCACCTCGATCACCTGGTCGAAGGCTTCCAGCGTCTGGGCGTATTTCAGCTGCGCTTCTTCCTGCTCGAGCTTGCGCAGCTCTTCCAGCAGTTGGGCCCGGGCGGCGGCGGGTGAAGTGGGCGGATCCTGGCGCATTGGAAACGTAAGGTATGGGCGAGCCAGCGAGTATTGCCGCTACGTCGCCCAGCGTAAAGCGCCAGTGTCCGTGCGGGTCTGCTGGCGCTCAGCGATGGCGCAGCAGGGCTTGCTCCCGGGCCATGGTCAGGACCGGACCGATCCGCCCTGCGCGGATCAGTTCGCTGCAGTGCTTGCCGACAAACTCGACCCGCGGCGCGCGAAACCACTGCACCATCCGCTCCAGCTCGCCTGCATTGATGGACCAAGCGTGGTAGACCGCCTCGCCCAGCTCCTCCACCCCAATCAGCCCGAGTTCGCGGATCTGCCCGGAATCGAGCGCGAACATGTCCAGCACCTTGCCCGCATTTTCCGGCGTGACGTGGCCGATAGTCACCTGCTCGGCGAGCCCGGCGCGGTAGCCGATCGACGCCGCGCGCGCAGACTCGGCACGCCGCATGCCCTTGATCAGCGCGCCGACGAGTTGTGAATGCGTGGTCATGTCAGCACTATGCGGTGACGCGAGAGCCGGCTCAATCGGGATCTCCCTGACTCTACGCAAGAAAATTCAGAAGCATGGGTGCCGGCAGGCCACGGCACACCGCACGCCCTCACCGTTGTGCCGGCCTCCATCCAGCAGCGGTTGCTTCATTCACCGAACAAAAGAAGCGCTCGCCCTTCTGTGGCGAGACGCGCGTCTTTGCGTAATCGCGCTGGCCCGGCACATGGAAGATCTTGTTGCCGTTACCGGAAATATTGCCCTTGATCCTGCAATGGCTCGGTGCGGCCGGCACAGCCTGGCGTAGCGTCGCTGCCCGCGCCTTCTTGTCGCGGCGATAGTCTGCCGGCATCTGAAACGCGCCTTGCCAGATAGTACGCCGGTACTGCTGCGCGATACGCTCGTCTGCACTGAACGCGATGGCGTATTGACGATAAGCGACCGCCCAGCCGGAACGCACCTCCATGCATTGACGGACTGCCCTCGCGCGAAGCATTCGGCAACCGTGCGGCCATAGCGATCGGTATCTTTTGGCTGGCAGCGAACCGTGTTGTCCCGCAGATAGCCGTCCAACGCCGCTGCAGCGCGACGGCCGCACAGCCAGACGCTGCCACCGTGTGCGGCACCCTGTTGCGCGCGCTCCGGTGCATCGATTCCCCACAGGCGGATGCGCTGTTGCGCAACAGTGATGGTGTCACCACCCGTCACCGTCGCACGGCCGATCAGTTCTGCAGCACTTACAGGTAAAGCGGCAACCACCAGCACCGACAAAACCCAACGTTTCAGCAACCTCAACCGCCACTTCCTTTCTAGATCGGCAGACCGCGCTCCGCGTGTCTTGCCTTGTTGCCATTGCAGCTGGCCGGCCTGGTCAAGCGTTCCATCGAACCTGACATCTGCTCCAGCAACCAATGCCAGCGCAGGGGCCGGCACTGTAGGCCAATCCACCCACGGTGCCTCTCCTTATCCCCTCGCTCTTTGTGCATGTTTCAGGCGTCTTCCATACGCGTAATGAAGCAGGCAGTGCATCGGATGGCATGCATGCAGATGCGCGCGCCCTGCAGTTGCGGATGGCGGTTGACGATTGGCTGGAAAATGTTCGGCCGGAGCAATGATCGGGCTGCTGCCGGATGCGGATGTCTTCCGCATGCAACGTCACTTGGTCGCTGAGCACGGATGCGGACTGTGCAGTGCGACACGCTGCCTGCAACGAATGCGCAATGAACGATGCCGATGCGCTGCGCCTGGCGACACGCGCACTCGCGGAACGCTCGATCGGCTATCGCCGGCTGCATGGGACCAAGATGAGCTACCCAGAGAGGTAGTGATGCGGCAGGCCGAGAAGGGAGCCAAGCTGACGATTGCCCTCATTGGTGAGCTAGCAGCGCTACTGGATGGGATTGCAGCACGCAAGCGAGGGCTGGCCCTGCACAGCACGCGACTTATCGTAGATGCGGACGGGCTGCCATCGGCCGGGCTGTATTGCGCCAGCGGTCGACCACGCGCAAGGCCGCCGGCGTGGACAAGGGCGACTTCCAGTTCCGGGGTCTTCGCGCCAAGGCTGGCACGGACAAGGCCGATTCGGCCGGCGATATCCGCCAGGCCCAGTTGGGGCATGCCTCGGTAACGACCACGGAGATATACGTGCGTAAGCGGAAGGGCGCAAAGGCCACGCCGACGCGATAGTTTGAATACCCGATAACCCCGAATTCTTCGTGTTTCGACAGCGTTTCGTAGCTGTGACCACGGGCCCTCATTGACCTGCCATCCTTTCGGCTCGTCCAAGAGGATCCATAAATGAAA